>NZ_JAMYNL010000001.1:0-556489 GCF_040319065.1 Mesorhizobium sp. M0968 | reverse complement strand
ACCCCCACCCACCCCACCCTCCCCCCGCCACAAATTTTCCCTTAACCCCGGGCCGCCCCCCCCGCCCCTACCCCCCCCCCCGCGGGGGGGGGGGGTGCTCCCCGCCCCCACCTTTTTGTCCGAGCATCGGATTGCCAAAACCGCTTTGGACTTGGGTCAGCTGGAAATAACCGGAGACGATCATGTCGCGCATCGGAATCCACTCATTCGTCTGGTCGGCGAGCTCGGCGCAGGGCGACCTCGAGCGGACGCTGGCCAACACCAGGGAAGCCGGCTTCGACCTGATCGAATTCTCCTATCTCGACCCCGCCAATGTCGACATTGACGGCCTGGCCAAGCGGATCGCCGATCTCGGCCTCGGCGTTGCGATCAGCATTGGACTGCCGGCCGACGGCGATATTTCGAGCGCCGACAAAACGATTGCCGCGCACGGCGTCGAAATCCTGGAACGCACGATCGCGCTGACCCGCGATCTCGGCGGCCAGAAGGTTGCCGGCATCCTCAGCACCAGCCACGGCTTGCAGAGCGAGGCGCCGACGCGTGACCAGTGGAACCGCAGCGCCGGCACGCTGGCCGAGGTGGCGGACACGGCAAAATCAGCCGGCGTCACCCTCAACCTCGAAATCGTCAACCGCTTCGAAAGCAATCTGCTCAACACCGCCGCGCAAGGCATGGCCTTCATCGCGGACAGCGGCTCCGACAATATCTTCCTGCATCTCGACAGCTTCCACATGAACATCGAGGAGGCCGATGTCGGCTTGGCCATTCGCAATGCGGTCGGGAAGATCGGCTATGTCCATATCGGCGAGAGCCATCGCGGCTTCCTCGGCACCGGCAATATCGATTTTGCCGGGATATTCGATGCGCTGACCGCCATCGGCTACAGCGACGACCTCAGCTTCGAATCCTTCTCCTCGGAAATCGTCGACGAGAACCTGTCGCGGAAAACCGCGATCTGGCGCAATCTGTGGACCGACAATATGGAGCTGGCCAAACATGCGCGCCGTTTCATCGCGCTGGGACTGGAGACGGCACGACGCAAGGCCGAGCTTGTTTCCGCAACGCACCGGCCCTGAGCCCTCGCAGTTCCGAAGTCGATCTGGTTAGGCCAGAGGCGCTATATTAGCCGGCAAAACGCGGCCCAAGTTCCTCGATGCGGCGAATCATCGCCTGGAAATCCTCCAAAATGCGCTGGTGCAGGTGAACCGCCAGTTCCGGGTATTCCTCGAGGATGCGGCGGAACATCTTGCGGCTGAGCCGCAGCACTTCCGAATCGATTTCGGCGGAGGCGCTGGTCAGCCGGTTGGTGTCGGCGATCAGCGCCAGTTCGCTGAGCATGGTGCCGGGGCCGACGGTGCCGATCGGGATGCGCTCGCCGTCGTGCTCGCGGTAGAGGACGATGCGGCCGCTGACCACGATGTAGGCCGAATCAGCCTCGTCGTCCTCGCGGTAAAGCTTGTGGTCGGCTTTCAACATGGTGGTTTCGGCGCCGAAGGCGAGCAGACGCAGCTGTTCCTGCGTAAAGCCCTCGAAGAGCCTCACGGTGGACAGGATGCGGATGTCGTCATCCAGCGCCATCTAGCTATGTCCCCGAACCGTCAGTCCGACTCCTCCCCTACGAGGCCGATCCAAAACCACCTCCAGCCTCAGGACCGTACCCGAAAAGCGCCCCGCCCGGATCGCTTATTTGAATAATGAAATGTTTAAGGAACCAGCTTGTAGCCGCCGCTTTCTGTCACGAGAATTTCCGCGTTGGAAGGATCGCGCTCGATCTTCTGGCGCAGCCGGTAGACGTGAGTTTCGAGCGTATGCGTGGTGACGCCGGAATTGTAGCCCCAGACTTCCTCCAGCAGCACGTCGCGGGTCACCACCTTCTGGTCGGCACGGTAGAGATATTTGATGATCGAGGCTTCCTTTTCGGTCAGCCGCACCTTGGCGCCGCGCGGGTCGATCAGAAGCTTCTGGCTGGGCTTGAACGTGTAGGGGCCGACCGAGAAAGTGGCGTCCTCGCTCTGTTCGTGCTGGCGCAACTGCGCGCGGATGCGGGCCAGCAGCACGGCAAAACGGAACGGCTTCGTCACATAGTCGTTGGCGCCGGCCTCGAGGCCAAGGATGGTGTCGGAATCGGTATCATGGCCGGTCAGCATGATGATCGGCGCCTTGTAGCCGCCCTTGCGCAATATCTTTACCGCCTCGCGGCCATCCATGTCGGGCAGGCCGACATCCATGATGAGCAGGTCGATGAGCCCGCCACGCGCCGTGGCGACGCCTTTGGCGGCGGTCGCTTCCTGCAGGACATCGAATTCCTCATAAAGCGACAATTGCTCGACAAGGGTGCCGCGCAGGTCGTCATCGTCGTCGACGATCAGAATGGTGCGTGAAGTCATGGATCAATCCGTTGTTTTGAAAAGAGATTTCAGTTGACCGCTGCCTGTTTATGCGGAAGCTGACCGGCACAACAGCCGTTCACAGTGATTTGTTCCGTGGCACGATCATACAAGAAAAAACACGATCGCAATGCAGTCGGCGCAATTTTGCCTAAAGGGCTCACCGTGCTCACCGTGCGCGCGCGCCCCGGCCAACCCAGCCAGGGCTTTCTGCAGGCCGGCAAACTGGTGTTTCCATGTGCGCTGGGGCATGGCGGCATCTCGGCCGGCAAGCGCGAGGGCGATGGCGCCACGCCGCTTGCCTCGATGCGGATATTGTCGGGATATTTTCGCGGCGACCGTTTTGCCGGCGGCCGCCGGACGCGGCTGGCGATGACGCCGATCGGCCGCGACCTCGGCTGGTGCGAAGTGCCTGGGGACCGCAACTACAACCGCCCGGTCAAAATCCCCTATGGCGCCAGCCATGAGCGGATGCCGCGCACCGACGATCTCTATGACGCCTGCCTGGTGCTGGACTGGAACATTGTGCCGCGCCGGCGCGGGCGCGGCAGCGCCATCTTCTTCCACCTGGCGCGCCCCGGCTTCACGCCGACGCAAGGCTGCGTCGCGGTAACGGCCCGCACCATGGCACGGCTGCTGCCGCTGCTGTCGGAGCGGACGGTGGTAAGGGTGGTAAGGTAAGGGAGTAGGGAAATAAGGGGGTAGGGGAATAGGGCAGTAAGGGTAAGACAGGCGCGGGCGCGCCGCTTAGCTTTCCTACTCCCCTACTCCCCTACTCCCCTACTCCCCTACTCCTTTGCCACCCGATGTCGAGAAGGCCGAGCCGGCCGCGTTCGCGGTCCATGGCGCGTGCGATGTCCTTGCGTTCGCCGCCGATGTCGCGCAGCTGGCGATCGGAGAGATCCTCGACATTTTCGTAGGGAAGACTGACCGCGATTTTTGCGTGCCGAAGCCATTCAAGCACGGCGCGCAGCCAGGCCGGGCGGAGGGTTACCGAGCGCAAGGCGATGTCAGACATGGTGCAATCCGCTTCTCCGGACATCAAATCCGGTTTGATGTTTCTTCGATGCTCAGAGCATGGCGGATTGAAATTCAAACGGGAAACGAGTAGTTTTTTCTGTATCTTCAAGTTCTGTTTGATGATTGGAATGCTCGACCGAACCCTCCTCGTCTGGCACTGATGGCGCGCCTGCTGCCTGGAACTCGTGCGCTGCGGACGCTGGAGGCAGCGGCGCGGCACCTCAATTTCACCCGCGCCGCCGACGAGCTCGGCCTGACGCCGGCAGCGGTCAGCCATCAGATCAAGGAAATCGAGGATCAGCTCGGCATCGTGCTGTTCATACGCACCAGCCGCACGATCCGGCTGACCGAGGCGGGCGCGGTGCTGTTCGAAGCTTCGACCGATGCGCTCGACCTGCTTGGCCGGGCCGTCTCACGGGCGCAGAAGGCGGCGCGCGGATCGGCGCTGCTGAAGGTCACCCTCGATGCGCAATTCGCGACGAAGTGGCTGATGCGGCGCGTCGACGATTTTCGCAAGCAGCATCCGGCAATCGAGCTGCGTTTCGACATCAGTTACGAGGTGCGCGACTTCGATCGCGACGACGTCGATCTCGGCATCCGTTTCGGCACCGGCAAATATCCGGGGCTTCGCTCGCACCGGCTGTTCGAAAACGTCATCATCCCCGTCTGCAGCCCGGCCTTGCTGCGGTCAGGGCCGCCGCTCAAGGAGCCGCGCGACCTGTTCCATCATACGCTGGCGCATATCGAGTGGTCGCGCCAGGGCGTCACCTGGCCGAACTGGAGCATGTGGATGGCGGCGGCGGGCGTCGACGATTTCGACGACAGCCGGACCATCGTGTTCGGCAATTCGACCGATGCCGTCCAGGCCGCGCTCGACGGCAACGCGGTCGCGCTCGCCGATTTCGCCATGGTGGCAAACGACCTTTCGGAAGGTAGGCTGATCCGGCCGTTCGAACTCGGCATCAAGGTCGCGCCCGAATTCGCCTATTTCCTGGTCTATCCGGAGACTGCGGCGAACGATGCGCGCATCGTGGCCTTTCGCGCTTGGCTCCTTGAGGAAATCGCCAGGACCCCGATCTGACGGTCAGCCCGCCGCCGCGCCGAACCAGCCGATCACCGCGCCGATGAGAAGCAGCACGCCGAGCCAGTGACCAACATCGATCAGCGTCAGATCCCAGCCGAAACCTTCGTAGCGATGGTTGACCGAAAGCGTGGTGGCGACGAACCCCAGCCAGAGAACGAAGCCGAAGATCACCCCGGCAAGCAGGCTCGGCTCGCCGCCGGTCACGGCGCCGATGATCAGCGACATGACCAGCGCCATGACGATCTCCGCGACGAAGGAGACGACGAAGGGCAGCATCGATTTGCTCATCGTCGCCGGATCAAGCTTGGCGGCCTTCAGCCACGGCTTGCTCAAGCCCATGTACCAGGCCCCGCCGAACAGCCACGCCACGACGGCGGCGACGATTACCGCCAGCCAATTGATTGCTGAAAAATCCATGGTTCCCTCCGGTCGATTGCGCGATGGAACGCCTGTTCGGCGATGCCGTCAAGCAAGGCGCCAGACGGTGGTGCGCTTGACCTCGGCGTCCTCCAGCGCCCGGGTCACCGCCACTTCATAGACGGCAAGCGGTTCCAGTCCCGCCCTCGGCAGATAGGAACGGCCGGGATCGCCGACGAGGATGTCGCCGCCGCGCGCCTTCAGCGCGACGAACCACGGCATCAGCCTGTCGGCGAAAGTTTTGTCGTAGAAGACGTCGCCGGCCAGCACCACGTCCCAGCCGGCATCGCTGCCGATGCAGTCACCGATGAGGAATTTTATCTCGGTCCCATTTGCCTCGGCATTGAGGCGGATCGCGGTCGCGCAGAATGGGTCGATATCGGCGGCGATCACCTCGGCAGCTCCGGCCTTCACCGCGGCAATGGCGACAAGGCCGGAGCCGGAGGCGAAGTCGAGCACGCACTTGCCGCGCACCGCCGCCGGATTGTCGAGGATGTAGCGGGCAAGGCCTTGGCCGCCGGCCCAGGCAAAAGCCCAGAAGGGTGGCGGCAGGCCGATTTCGGTCAGCTCGTCCTCGGTCCGCTGCCACAGTTCGTGCGCCTCGTCGGCCAGGTGCAGGCGGATCTCCGGCACATGCGGCGGCGCCATCAGCGCCGTGTTGTCGAGGATGAATTTCCTGGCGCTGTCCGGCGTCAGCGCCGTCATGGCGCCGGCGTCAGTTCGCCCATGCGGCAAACCTCTTGCCATTCGGCCGGCGTCACCGGCTGCACGGACAGCCGCCCGAGCCGCACCAGCGCCATGTCGGCCAGCTTTGGATTGGCCTTGGCCTGCTCCAGCGTCACCGGCTTCGGCATGGCCTTGAAGGCGCGGATGTCGACGCACTCCCAGCGGGGATCGTCGGTGGTGCTGTCCTGATGGGCCAGAGCGCAGACTTCGGCGATGCCGACGATGTCCAGCCCGTCATTGGAATGGTAGAAGAAGCCGAGATCGCCGATCTGCATTGCCTTCATGTTGTTGCGCGCCGCATAATTGCGCACGCCGTCCCATTGCGTGCCGGCCTTGCCCTTGGCCTTGAGGTCCTCGAAGGAGAAGACCGAAGGTTCGGATTTGAACAGCCAGTAATTCATCTCAGTTGTCCCGTTGCCGTTGTCGGTTTGTCGCTATCCAGCGTTGGCGCTGCCTTCACCCTTACCCTCTCCCCGTAAGGACGGGGAGAGGGGTCGCCAGCGCTGGAGCTTCTCCCTTCTCCCCGTTCTTCACGGGGAGAAGGTGCCGGCAGGCGGATGAGGGGCAGCGCGAACGAACGATCATTCGCTCACAGGTTTGTTGAAGCTCCAGTTCCACTGCCGGATTTCGACGCTTTCGAACAGCCCTGCCTTGGTATAGGGATCGGCCGCCGACAGGGCTTTTGCCGCCGCCAGATCGGGCGCCTCGACAACGACAAGGCTGCCGTCGGGCTTGCCGTCGGCGTCGAGGAACGGGCCGGCGAAACCCAGTTTCTTGTCGCCGTTCAGCCCTTCCAGAAAGGCAATGTGCTCGGGCCGCGTGTCGAGCCGCACCTGCAGGCTTCCTGGCTTGTCCTTGCAAATCAACGCAAACAGCATCTTTCCATCTCCGCAATCGTTCGCGATTACATGTCGGTTTCGGTCTTGAGTGGCCTTGTCATCAACGCCGACACAGCCTGGTCTATGGTTATGGTGCCGTCCAGTATGGCGGCGACGGCGGCGATGATCGGCGCGTCGATCCGGCGCTCGCCGGCGATGCGGGCGGCGATTGCCGCCGTCGGCACGCCTTCGGCCAAAGGCAAGCCGGCAAGCGGCTTGCCTTGCCCCAGCGCCAGCCCATAGGCGAAATTGCGCGACTGCGCGGACGAGCAGGTGAGCAGCAGGTCGCCGAGGCCGGAAAGCCCCATCAGCGTCTCCGGCCTGGCGCCAAAGGCGGCGCCGATGCGGCGCAATTCGACGAAGCCGCGCGTCACCATCGCCGCCTGGGCGCTGGCACCGAGCCCGGCGCCGGTGACGGCACCCGCGGCAATGGCAAAGACGTTCTTCAGCGCGCCGCCGATCTCGACGCCGATCAGATCGTCGCTCGAATAACAGCGCAGATTTTCCGCCGAAAAGCGGGCGGCAAGGTCGGTGGCCAGAGCCTCGTCGCGGGCGGCGACGACGACGGCCGTCGGCAGGCCCCTGGCGACGTCGGTGGCAAAGCTTGGGCCGGACAAAGCGGCGACCGGATTTGCCGGCAGTATTTCCTCGGTGATGGACGATAGCAGCGCGCCGGTGTCGCGCTCGATGCCCTTGGCGCAGAGGACCAGCGGGACGCCTTCCGGCATATGGCTGGACGCGTCCGTCAGCATAATCCGTAATGATTGCGCCGGCGCTACCGCCAGAACGCAGTCGGCACCGTCGAGCGCCGCCTCGATGTCGCTCGTCGCCACGATGCCGGGATCGAGCGCAATGCCCGGCAGATAGCGCGGATTTTCGCCACGGTCGATCGCCGCGACGGTCTCCGGGTCGCGCGCATAGAGGCGGACGAAATGACCGGCGCGCAGCGTGGCCAGCGCCAGCGCCGTGCCCCAGGCGCCGCCGCCGAGCACGGCGACGCGCCAGCCGCTTGGCGCCTTGTGCTCGCTGCCGGTCATGCCTTGGCCCCTCGCCGGCCCGAGCCGACCATCGGGGCCGAGACGCTGTCCAGCGGCCAGCGCGAGCGCGGCACGAAATCGGCGGCGTTTTCACCTGATATGCCGGCGCGCAAGCGCTCGATGCCGGCCCAGGCGATCATCGCCGCATTGTCGGTGCAGAGGTTAAGCGGCGGCGCAACGAAGCTGAACCCGGGCTGCTCGCACAGGCCCTGCAATGTCGCCTTGATGGTCCGATTGGCGGCGACGCCGCCGGCGACAACCAATGCAGGCGCGGCCTTGTCCGGGAATTGCTGACGGAACCGGGTCAGCGCCCGCGCAACACGGTCGCCCAGCGCATCCGCGACCGCCGCCTGGAACGAGGCGCAGATATCGGCGACATCCTGGTCGCTCAGCGGAGCAATCGCGGTTGCCGCCTGGCGCACCGCGGTCTTGAGGCCGGAGAAGGAAAAATCGGGCTGCACGGAGCCCTTCATCGGGCGCGGAAAGGCGAAGCGCGTCGCGTCACCGGTTGCCGCCGTCTTCTCGACATTCGGTCCGCCCGGATAGGGCAGGCCGAGCATCTTGGCCGTCTTGTCGAAGGCTTCGCCAAGCGCGTCGTCGATGGTCGTCGCCCAGCGCTGGTAGTCGCCGACGCCGCGCACGGCGACGATCTGGGTATGGCCGCCGGAGACCAGCAGCAAGAGGTAGGGAAAGTCGAGGCCGTCGGTCAATCTGGCCGTCAGCGCGTGGCCTTCGAGGTGGTTGATGGCGATCAGCGGTTTTTTTGCTGCCGCGGCGATTGCTTTGGCCGTCATCAGGCCGACGATCAGCCCGCCGACAAGACCGGGGCCGGCGGTGGCGGCAATCGCATCGATGTCGGCGAGCTCGACGCCGGAATCGGCCAGCGCTGCCTCGATGATGCCGTCGAGCGCCTCGACATGGGCGCGCGCGGCGATCTCCGGCACGACGCCGCCGAAAGCAGCATGCTCCTCGATCTGGCTGAGCACGATGTTCGACAGGATTTGCGGCGTGCTGCGACCGTCCAGCGCCACCACGCTGGCGGCGGTCTCGTCGCAACTCGTCTCGATGCCCAGAACGCGGATCAATTCGTCGCTGTCCTCGATGATTGTGCAACCGGCCTTTCCCCGATAGGAGAAAGCCCGAAAACCTGCCGGGGGTTATCACGGACGACGCGTCATGCAAACAACCTTGAGAATTGGAACACGCGGCAGCCCGCTGGCGCTGGCGCAGGCGCATGAAACGCAGGCGCGGCTGATGGCGGCGCACGGCATGCCGGCGGAAGCTTTCGAGGTGGTTGTCATCTCGACCACCGGCGACCGCATCCAGGACCGGCCGCTGTCGGAAGCCGGCGGCAAGGGCCTGTTCACCAAGGAGATCGAGGAGGCGCTGCTGGCGCGCCGCATCGACATCGCCGTGCATTCGTCGAAGGACATGCCGACGCTGTTGCCCGAGGGGCTCGAACTGTCCGCGTTCCTGCCGCGCGAGGACGCGCGCGATGCCTTCATCGGCAAGGCGGCGCGAACGATTGCCGGCCTGCCGCAAGGCGCCAGGGTCGGTTCGTCGTCGCTGCGGCGCCAGGCGCTGATCCGGCGGATGCGGCCGGACATCGAGGTGGTGA
Source organism: Mesorhizobium sp. M0968 (assembly GCF_040319065.1). Taxonomy (NCBI): domain Bacteria; kingdom Pseudomonadati; phylum Pseudomonadota; class Alphaproteobacteria; order Hyphomicrobiales; family Phyllobacteriaceae; genus Mesorhizobium; species Mesorhizobium sp. M0968. The sequence continues at coordinate 547,322 of NZ_JAMYNL010000001.1, read as the reverse complement.
TGTTTCGCGGCAATGTGCAGACGCGGCTGCGCAAGCTCGACGACGGCATCGCCGACGGCACCATCCTCGCCTATGCCGGGCTGAAGCGGCTCGGGCTCGAAGACGTCGTCACCGACCTGATGCCGCTCGAGGTCTTTCCGCCGGCGCCGGGGCAAGGCGCGATCTGCATCGAAAGCCGCATCGGAGACCGCGACGTGGAACAGATGCTGGCAGCGATCCACGACGGGCCGACCGGCGAGGCGCTGGCCTGCGAGCGCGCCTTCCTGGCGGCGCTCGACGGGTCCTGCCGCACGCCGATCGCCGGACATGCGACGATATCGGGCGGAACGGTTTCCTTTGCCGGGCTGATCATCTCGCCCGATGGCACGCAGTCGCATGAAGTCAGGCTGCAAGGGCCGGCGCAGGAGGCGGCGCGCATTGGCGCGGAAGCCGCGGCGACCGTTCGGGCCAAGGCCGGCGAAACATTCTTCGATGGCTGGACCTGACATGCTCCGCGTCCTGGTGACGAGGCCCGAACCGGGCGCGTCGCGCACGGGGCGCCGGCTTGCGGATGCCGGCTTTCAGCCGATCCTGCTGCCATTGACCGGAACCGTGACGCTGCCGGTCGATGCCGGCGCGCTCGCTGACGCCGCGGCGGTCGCGGTCACCAGCGCCAATGCCGTTCGCCATGCGCCGAAAGAGGTCATCGCGGCGCTCGCCGGCTTGCCGTGCCACGCCGTCGGCAGGAAGACGGCGGAAGCCGCCCGCGCTGCCGGGTTTCTGTCGGTCAGCGAAGGCCCGGGCAATGCCGAGGCGCTGGCCGATGCGCTTGCTGGCGCTTACGCGGGGAAGACGATCGTCTATCTCTGCGGGCGGGTGCGATTTCCCGGCTTCGAGGAAGGGCTGTTGGCGTCGGGCGTTCAGGTCCGCGCCGTCGAGACCTACGACACCGTTGTCCTGGACTACTCCGACGAGGCCGTTCTTGCGCGCCTGTCCGCCCGGCCGGTCGAGGCGGTGCTGCTCTATTCGGCCAAGGCGGCCAAAGCGATGCAGGCCCTGGCTAGCCGGCCGGTGCTGCGTAGCCTTTTCCGGGAAACGCGCTGTTTTGCCTTGTCGGGACGTATTGCCGCCGCCCTCGGCGATGTCGCCGGCGAAAGGATCCGGATTGCGCCTGAGCCCTACGAAGATGCCTTGCTGGGACTTTTGCAGGCGCCGCGCTGATGGCATTAGCGGCGGCTCTGTGCCGTGCTTGAAGGGCGGCGCCAAACGCAGGCGATTGCCCTCGGGCACATTTTGTTCTTGCTTTGTGCCGGCAGCTATGCTAGCAATTTGGTTATGGTGCCAATTGGCTCCAACGACCCGCCCGCCGAGGCGGGTTTTTTGTGTGCCGAGCATGGGCCTTGGCTTGAAACGCGGATTCGGCCCTGCGGCGTTTTGCCAAAACTGAACTCCAAGCCGTGGCGTCATCACGCCGCCCCTTTTCACCGCTTGGTGATGTGCTAGACCCTTTCAACCATCCCGAAGCGAATTTTGCGGAGCCCGAGCATGGTCAAGACGCCGAAGATGCGGCATTCCAAGAGCCGTCGTGAGCCGGTGACCATCGAGCTTGAGCCTGGCGCCGTCTCGCGAGTCGCCGACAAACAGGATGCCGTGACCTCGCAGACCGACGAGGCGCGGGCCGAGGAAGCGGCGAACGCCTCGCAGCCGGAGCCACCTGAAGAGCCGGTGCATGCGGACCAGACCGATCTCGAGCCATGGGAACATGCCGACGCAGCCGCGCCGGCCGGCACGCAAGAGCCGGCGGACGCCGGCGTCGATTCTGCCAGGGAAGCGGAAACCCCTTATCCCGCCGGTTCGGATGCGCCGGCCGGGCGCTCCGCGGTTTCCGATTACAGTTTCGAAGATGCATCCAGCGGAACCGGGGCCAACGAACCGAGGATCCCAGGTTCCGGTGAGAAGACAGCTGAGACGAGGGACGACCATATGGCAGCGCAGCCGAAGCGAAGCGGCATCAACGGCATCGCCGCCGGTATTATCGGCGGCGTCATCGCCCTCGCCGCGGCCGGCGGGCTGCAATTTGCCGGCCTGCTCGGTGCGCCGGGGTCGGGCGGCGTGTCGCTCGACGCGGTCAATGGTGAGATCGTTTCGCTGAAACGCGAGGTCGCGGACCTCAGACAGGCCGGCGCCAACAATGACGCATCGGCCAAGGTGGACGGGCTGTCGTCGGCGCTGGATCAGGTCAGGGCGGACGTCGCGGCGTTGAAGTCGGCGGTCGAGCAAGGCGGTGCCGGCGACAATGCCGGCCTGGCAGCACTTGGCGACAAGGTAAGGCAGATCGAGACGGCGGTTGCGGCCCTCGGCAAAGCCGGCGGTACGGCGCCGGTCGATCTCGGTCCGCTCAACGAAAGGCTGGCCGCGCTCGATGCGCTGGTGAAATCGGCCGGCGAGACGACAAAGGCGCAGGACAGCCGGCTTGCGGCCCTGGAACAGTCGGTTTCACAGATCTCGAGCAAGGTCGATGCACAGGCTTCGCAGCCGAAGATCGCACTGGCCATTGCCGCTTCGGCGCTCAAGGCAGCGCTCGACCGTGGTGCACCGTTCGCCGCCGAGCTCGAAACCTTTGCCGCGATCTCACCCGATGCACCCGAGATCGCGACGTTGCGCACCTATGCCGAAAAGGGCGTCCCGATGCGCTCCGAGATCGCCGCCGAAGCGGACGCCGCCGCCAACGCGATGGTCTCTGCCGCGACGCCCATCGACCAGAATGCCGGCATCCTGCAGAAGCTGCTGTCCAGCGCCGAATCGCTGGTCAAGGTCAGGCCGATCGGCGCCGTCGAAGGCACCGGCGTCCCGGAAACCGTCGCGCGCATGGAGGTCGCAGTCAACCAGGGCGACTACGCCAAGGCGCTCAGCGAATACGAAACCCTGCCTGAGGCGGCCAAGGCCGCCGGCGCCGACTTTGCCGGCAAGTTGAAAGCGCGGATGGAGGTCGAGACGCAGATCGATTCGCTCATCGCCGGCGCGATGAAGGCGTGAGGAACCCGATGATCCGCATCCTCGCCTTCCTTGCCGTCGTCTTTGCGCTCGGGCTCGGCTTCGCCTGGCTGGCCGACCGGCCGGGCGAAATGCTCGTCACCTTCAATGGCTATCAATACCAGGTCAGCCTGATGGTCGCGGCGGTGGCGGTCGTTGCCGTGGTTGCCGCGGTGATGATCGTCTGGTGGGTGATCAAGGCGCTGTGGAACAGCCCCTATACGATCTCGCGCTATTTCCGCGTGCGTCGCCGCGACCGCGGCTACCAGGCGCTGTCGACCGGGATGATCGCCGCCGGGGCCGGTGACGGCGCGCTCGCCCGCAAGAAGACCAAGGAAGCGGCAAAACTGATCCGCTCCGATCAGGAGCCACTGATCCAGCTGCTCGACGCGCAGGCCTCGCTGCTCGAAGGCGACCATGAAGGCGCCCGCGAAAAGTTCGAGACCATGCTCGATGATCCCGAAATGCGGCTGCTCGGCCTGCGCGGGCTTTATCTCGAGGCCGAGCGGCTCGGCGACCGCAACGCAGCCCGCCACTATGCCGGCCGTGCCGCGGCGGTGGCGCCGCAACTGGCCTGGGCGGCCGAATCGACGCTGGAAGACCTGACTGGACGCGGCGACTGGGATGGCGCGCTGAAACTGGTCGACGCCCAGAAGTCGACCCGGCAGATCGAGCGTGACGCCGCCAACCGCCGCCGCGCCGTGCTGCTGACCGCCAAGGCGCAGGCGCTGATCGACAGCGATGCCAATGCCGCAAGGGCGGCGGCGCTCGAAGCCAACCGGCTGCGGCCGGATTTTGCACCGGCGGCGGTCGTCGCGGCGAAATTGCTGTTTAGGCAGAACGACGTGCGCAAAGGCTCGAAAATCCTCGAGGCGGCGTGGAAGGCCGAGCCCCATCCGGAGATCGCCGAGCTCTACACCCATGCCAGGCCGGGCGATGCCGTGCTCGACCGGCTGAACCGGGCAAAGAAGCTGCAGGAGCTGAAGAAGAACCATGCCGAGTCCTCGCTTGCCGTAGCGCGCGCCGCGCTGGATGCGCAGGATTTTTCAACCGCCCGCCGCGAGGCGGAAGCCGCGATCCGCATGGATCGCCGCGAAGGCGCCTATCTGCTGCTGGCCGATACCGAGGAGGCCGAGACCGGCGACCAGGGCAAGGTGCGGCAGTTGCTGTCGAAGGCGGTGAGAGCGCCGCGCGACCCGGCCTGGGTTGCCGATGGTGTCGTCTCCGACCGCTGGGCTCCGGTATCGCCGATCACCGGCAGGCTCGATGCATTCGAATGGCGGGCGCCGATGGAGCGGCTCGGGCAGTTGATCGACGGTCATGAGGATACGCCGGAGGTGCAGGTGCCGGCCATCGCGGCGGCTCCAGCCAGGCCGGTACAGGAAAGAGCCGGGACGATCGAGCACACGGCGGAGACACCGGGCACAGCGACCGAGGAGAAGACGGACGACCGTGCCGGCGAGGACCATGTGACACCAATCACCGCGGCGGCGTTTGCCCAAGTGCCGGAAGATGCCGAGGCCGTCGAGCCGGCGCAGGAGCTGACGCGGCTGCCCGACGACCCCGGCGTCGATCCAGACGACGCGGCGGATAAATCGACGCGCCGGTTTCGTTTGTTCTGATCAGGGTCGAGTGGACCCGGGCTTATTGGGAATGATTTGATGTTCGAACGCGTTTTGTCGTTTCTAAGGGATCTGCCGTCCGGTGGTGGCGCCAGCCCCAGCGCCGACGATCCGCGCATTGCCGCGTCCGCCCTGCTTTTCCACGTGATGAACGCCGACGGGGTGCGCCAGGATAGCGAATGGGAACGGTTCAAGAAGGTGCTGGCGGAAAGCTACTCGATCAGCGGTGACGAACTCGACGCGTTGGCGGCTGCCGGCGAGCGGGCCGACAATGAGGCGATCGACCTCTACGCCTTCACCAGCGTGCTCAAGCGCCATCTCGACGCCGAGGCGCGAAAGGCCTTCATCGGCCTGATGTGGGAGATCGTCTATGCCGATGGCGAGCTGCACGAACTCGAGGACAATACCGTGTGGCGGGTCGCCGAGCTGATCGGCGTCGAACGTCGCGACCGTGTCGAGGCGCGCCTCAAGGCGGCCGCCGCGGCTCCTGGTGCTGCCGGAACCTCAAGCGACGAATAGACAGGATCCCGCCTTCCAATGCCGCCCAAGCCAAGTCCGAGACCAAAGATCCTGATCGTGCTGCATCAGGAGCATTCGAGCCCCGGACGGGTCGGCCATATGCTTATCGAGGAAGGCTTCGACCTCGACATCCGCCGACCGCCGCTCGGCGAGGCCTTGCCGCAGACGCTGGATGGCCATGCCGGCGCCGTGGTGTTCGGCGGGCCGATGAGCGCCAATGACGGCGACGAGTTCGTCCGCCGCGAGACCGACTGGCTCAAAATTCCGCTCAACGAGAACCGGCCGCTGCTTGGCATCTGCCTCGGCGCGCAAATGCTGGTCAAGCATCTTGGCGGCAGGGTCGAGGGCCACGGCGAGGGCCTCGTCGAAATCGGCTGGTATCCGCTGAAGGCGACCGAAGCGGGCAGCAGGCTGATGCATTGGCCGGAGATGGTCTATCAATTCCATCGCGAGGGCTTTTCGCTGCCGAAGGACGCGACGCTTTTGGCGACGGCCGAAACCTATCCCAACCAGGCCTTCCGCTACGGCGACAATGCCTGGGGCATCCAGTTCCATGGCGAATTGACCCGGGCGATGATGCAGCGCTGGGTGGTGCGCGGCGCGCACCGCTTCGAACTGCCCGGCGCGCAGCCCGGCCGCGACCATCTCGGCGGCCGGCTGATCTGGGACATGCACCTCAAGCGCTGGCTCGGCGAGTTCCTGCCGATGATTTTCGGCAAGCCGGCGCTGCCGTAATCAGTTTCGCCCTCTGAGATGACGCACCTTGCGCAGCTGCGGGAACAGCACCGCCCATAGGCCGGCAACAGCGATCGCCCCGACACCCCCGACCACCACGGCCGGAACCGTGCCGATCAACGCCGCCATGGTACCGGCACGGAATTCGCCGAGCTCATTGGAAGCGCCGACAAACACCTGGTTGACAGCGTTGACGCGGCCGCGAACGTCGTCCGGCGTCCACAGCTGGATCAGCGTCTCGCGGATATAGACGCTGAACATGTCGGTGGCGCCGAGCAGCGCAAGGGCCGCAATCGACAGCCAGGTGATGGTCGAGAGGCCGAACAGAACCGTGAACGCGCCGAACAGCGCGACGAAGCCGAGCATCACAAGGCCGGCATGGTTGCGGATCGGGTGTCCGGCCAGCCAGATGGCGACGCAGATGGCGCCGACGCCGGGCGCCGAGCGCAACAGGCCGAGCCCCCATGGGCCGAGTTCGAGGATATCGCGCGCGTAGACCGGCAGCAGCGCCGAGGCGCCGGACAGGAGCACCGCAAACAGATCGAGCGAAATCGCGCCGAGCACGATCTTTTCGCTCCAGATGTAGCCGAAGCCGGCGAACAGGGTCTGTACCGTCGGCCTGTCGGTCCGGCTGCGCTGGGCAGGCTTCGGGATGGTTAAGATCAGCACGGCGGCAACCAGCATCAGCACGGCGGCGGTGGTGTAGGCGGCTTCGGCTGAAAGCCCGTAGAGCAGGCCGCCGGCGACCGGCCCGACGATGGTTGCCGTCTGCCAGGCGGACGAGTTCCAGGCGATGGCGTTGGCGAAATCCTCGGGCGGCACCAGATTGGCGAACAGCGATGAGGAGGCCGGCCCGAAGAAGGCGCGCGCGATGCCGAACATGGCGAGCACGATGAAGACCGGCATCGGCCCGGAGAGGCCGCGTAGCGTCAGCAGCAGCAGGGCCAAGGCGCAGCCCGCCTCGACCAGCACCGCCAGCGCCATGATCAGACGGCGCCCGAAACGATCGGCAACGTCGCCGGTGACCAGCACCAGCAGCAGCGAAGGCAGGAACTGGACGATGCCGACAAGGCCGAGGTCGAACGGGTCGCGGGTCAGATCGTAGATCTGCCAGCCGACGGCGACCGACACGATCTGGGTGGAGAATGTCGAGAGGAAGCGCGCCGCCCAGTAGCTCAGGAACGGCCGGTGGCGAAAGGCGGCATAGCGCTGGTCGGATGGTACTTGGGATTCTGTGGTCATGGAATAAGGCCCCGTGGCGGCTATGTCGGCCGGCGGGGCACTTCCACGATGGGCGCTGGTCCGGCCAAAAAAAAGCCTTTAGCGCAGTTCGGCGCAGGGCGCGCGCAAAAATCCGGCGTGGCTCCAGCTTTTTTCAGGCTGCCATACCAATTGCAGGCGGCAACCACGCTCGGCGGAGATGGAGAGGGTTATTTGGCGCGCAGGTCGAGTTCCTTCGCGCCCCCCTCTGTCCTGCCGGACATCTCCCCCTCAAGGGGGTGTTTGGACGTCGCGACGTCCTTCGCCAGTCTCCGGCTTCGAAGGCAATTTGTACGTTCAAAGATTTGTACGTTTAAAGCGTAGCGCCATCGGCGAGGCAGCTGATCTCCCCCCTTGAGGGGGAGATGTCCGGCAGGACAGAGGGGGGCGCTGTCCCGCCAATCTTCGAGGCTTGCGTTTGCAGGGCTTCGAACGATGCTTTAGGCCGTCGCCTTGGCCTTCCTGCCCCTACCCTTGACGGGCGTGGGCGCGGGCGGGGCTTTGCGGCCGAGGCCGATCGCCTTGGCAAGCTGCGAACGCGAGGCCGCGTAGTTGGGGGCGACCATCGGGTAGTCCGACGGCAGGCCCCATTTGGCGCGATAGGCGTCGGGCGTCAGCCCGAAATGAACGCCGATATGGCGCTTCAAGGATTTGAACTTCTTGCCGTCCTCGAGACAGATGATGTAGTCCGGCGTCACCGATTTCTTGGGATTGACGGCAGGCGTCAGCGGCGCGGCGACCGGCACAGCCGGTTGCCCGAGGCCGCCTATGGCAGCGCTGACGCTGGCGATGAGATCGCCGAGGCCGGAAGCCGGCAAGCGGTTCTTCTCGACATAGGCGGACACGATATGGGCGGTCAGCTCGAGCAGGTCGATATTTTTGCGAGCGTTGTTGTTGTCGTCGGTCAATCTATCTCTCCGTCCATGGGGGTCGCAGAAATTCCTAGTCGGCAAATCTGCGCAATGCAATGACGCCGCACCACGTCACACATTATTTTGAATAATAATACTAACGGCAGCGCGGGATTAACAACCCTGAGCCGGTGCTCGATAATATCAGACAATCAGCAATATCAAATAATCAGGGATTTGTCGCGCCATAGTCGAAATCCGCCCTCGAAGGCGCGTGTGTTGTCGCCGCGTCTGCAATCGGCGGGCAAGTCGGTGAGTTCGTCGACATTGCCGCCGCCGATGACCACGTAGTCCGGCTGCATGGCGGCGCGAAGCCGGTCGACCATGTCGAAGACGTGTTTGCGCCATTTCTTCTTGCCGCGCTTTTGCAGGCCGCGTTCGCCGACATAGTCTTCGAAACTGCCGCGCTTCTTGTAGGGAAGATGGGCAAGCTCCATCGGCTGGGCAACGTTATCGACGATCATCGCGGCCCCAAGGCCGGTGCCGAGGCCAAGGAACAGCATGCGGCCGCCCTCATAACTGCCGATGGCCTGCATGAGCGCATCGTTAACGACCTTGACCGGTTTGCCGAACTCGGCGGCGAAATCGCAGCCGACCCAGCCCTTGCCGAGATTGGCGGGTTCGGTCAGCGGCAGGTTGTGGTGCACCGGGCCCGGATAGCCCATCGAGACAACATCGTAGTGCAGCCCTTCGGCGAGCGTCTTCACCGCCGCGACCATCTGCTGCGGCGTAAGCTCCGGTCCGGAAGCGGTCTTGCGCTCGTCGCCGCCGGCACTGGTGCGGATCTTGACGTGCGAGCCGCCGATATCGATCGCAAGCACGATCTTTTCTTCCTCCGATGCCGGGTGCCTCACCGCCTTGGCCATCGCCTTCGCCTCCCAGAAATCATTTCGCCGGATTGATCCAGCCGTTCGGCGGCCCGAATCCAGCCATGGCTTCGGCCGGCCCCCATGTCTTTGGCGCGTAGACAGGGGGCGGCGTGGTGTCGCCGAGCACCGGGCCGACGATGCGCCAGGCGAGCTCGCTGGCGTCCTGGCGGGTGAACAGCTGGCCGTTGCCGTTCATGGCGTCGCCGATCAACCGCTCGTAAGGCGGCATGTCGCCCTTCGAATCGTCCAGCGCGGTGAGCTCGACCTGCTCACCGACCATGTCATCGCCGGGCGCCTTGCGCCGGGCTCCGATCGAGATCGCCACCTGAGGATCGATGCGGAAGCGCACGTGATTGCAGTCGCCGGGCTTGATCGGATCGAAGACGTCGAGCGGCGGCCGCTTCAGTTGCACGATGACCTCGGTGGCGTGCACCGGCAGGGATTTGCCGGCGCGAATGAAGAACGGCACATCCTGCCAGCGCCAGGTATCGACGAAAAAGCGCACCGCCGCGAAGGTCTCGACCGGCGAGTTCGGCGCCACGCCCGGCTCGCTGAGATAGCCGTCGAACTGGCCGCGCACCACATCGTCCCTGGTCAGCGTCCGGATCGCCCGCAGGACCTGCACCTTCTCGTCGATGAGATCGTCGGCCGAGCGGCCGACCGGCGGTTCCATGGCGAGCAGCAAGAGGATATTGAGCAGATGGTTTTCGATGACGTCGCGAATGCAGCCGACCTCGTCATAGAAGCGGCCGCGGCCCTCGACGCCGAAATCCTCGGCCATGGTGATCTGCACGCTCTCGACGTAATTGCGGTTCCAGATCGGCTCGAGGAAGGAATTGGCGAAACGGAAATAGAGCAGGTTCTGGATCGCCTCCTTGCCGAGATAATGGTCGATGCGGAAGATCGACTTTTCGTCGAAAACCAGATGCAGCACCCGGTTAAGCCAGCGCGCCGATTGCAGATCGTGGCCGAACGGCTTTTCCACCATCAGGCGCGCGCCCTGGGCGGCGCCCGACTGCTCCAGCCCCTGGACGACCACCTCGAACATCGCCGGCGGCACCGCCAGATAGTGCAGCGGCCGCTCAGCGCCGCCGAGCGCGGTCTTCAGCTTCTCGAAGGTCGCAGGCGCCCGATAGTCGCCACTGACATAGCGCAGCAACGATGCAAGCCTGGCAAAGATCTTGTCGTCGATGCTGCCCAAGGCGTTGACGATGCCGTCGCGGGCGCGCGCCTGCAGCTTGGCGAGGTCCCACGGATCGAAGGCGACGCCGATCACCGGCTCGTTCAGCGTCCCTTTGGCCACCATGGCGTAAAGGGCGGGGAAGATCTTCTTGTGGGCGAGATCGCCGGTGGCGCCGAAAAGCACCAGCGTGTCCGATCGTTCCTGGCTCATGGGCGTGCCTCCCTGTCGCCCGTCACGAGCCGGCCTTGGGTTTTTCGACATGGCCGCCAAAGGCATAGCGCATGGCGGACAGAAGCTTGTCGGCGAATTCGGATTCGCCTTGCGAGGAGAACCTGTCGAACAGCGCCGAGGACAGCACCGGCGCCGGCACGCCGGTGTCGATCGCCGCCTTCAGCGTCCAGCGGCCTTCGCCGGAATCCGAGACCCGCCCGCCGAACTGCGTCAACGACGAATCGGCCTTCAGTACGCCGGCCGTCAGGTCGAGCAGCCACGAGCCGATGACGCTGCCGTGCCGCCAGACCTCGGCCACTTCAGCGATGTCGATGTCGAACTGGTAATATTGCGGGTTTTCCAGCGGGCTGGTTTCCGCATCGGCGGTGCGCTGCCGTTTGCCGGCATTCGCCGATTTCAGGATGTTCATGCCTTCGGCATAGGCGGCCATGACGCCATATTCGATGCCGTTATGGACCATCTTGACGAAATGGCCGGCGCCGCTTGGTCCGCAGTGGAGATAGCCGAAGGGCGAGGTTCCGGCATCCTTGGCAGGGGCGGGCGAAGCGGCGTCGGCGCCTGGCGCCAGCGTTGCGAAGACCGGATCGAGATGCCGGACCGCGCTGTCGGGGCCGCCGATCATCAGGCAGTAGCCGCGCTCGAGGCCCCAGACGCCGCCGCTGGTGCCGACATCGACATAGCTCAAGCCTTTCAAGGCGAGGCGCGCGGCGTGGTCGACGGCCTCGTGATAATAGGAATTGCCGCCGTCTATGATGATGTCGCCCGGCTCCATCAGGGCAGCCACCTGGTCGACGATCTTGCCGGTGATCGCCGCAGGCAGCATCAGCCAGGCGCTGCGCGGCTTCGCCAGCTTGCCGACGAACTCCTCCATCGAGGCGGCTCCGACCGCGCCGGCGCTCACAAGCGCGGCGACGCTCGCCGGGTTAATATCGTAGACGACGCATTCGTGGCCATCGCGCAGCAGGCGCCGAACCATGTTGGCGCCCATCCGGCCCAGTCCCATCATTCCTATCTGCATGGTCTCGTCCTGCCTTACTTGAGGGATCGATGATCTAGTGGCGCCGTGATTGAAGCATGATCTTGTCCGAAAACCGGTCTCCACTTTGCGGGGTCATGCTCTATCCTGTATCGCCGATGCCGACAGAAAAGTCAGCATTCTCCCAATGGCCGCTATCGGGCCAGAAGAAAGTGAAGACAATGCTATTGCCCGGGCTATTGCCTGGAGCAATCTCGGCAACCTGCAATTCCGCAAGATGGATGCCGAAAGCATTCGCGGTGGTCTCGGTGTCATGGACGGTTGCCCAATTGTCGCTGCTCCAATGAACCACCGCCCGGGCCAGAAGTTCGATGCGCAGCGCCTTGCCTGCCGGGATGGTACGGATCTTGTGGTTGAAGCGCCATGCCCTGAAGCGCGACACCGTCCTGCCCTCGATATAGCGCTTGACGCCTTGCGGCGGCATGTCGAACACCGTGCCGTCGCGCAGCGACCGCAGCAGCTTGATGTGCTCGGAATGCGCCCAGACCAGCGGCTTGGCGCTGCCGGAGGGCCCGCCATGCCGCAATTCGCGCTCCGGCATGTCGGGACCGTCCCAGACCTGCTCCGGCAGCAGGCCGCCCGGTCCGGCAGAGTTCTCGAACGTCCTGAGCAGGCTTGCCGCACTATCCCTGCGGCCTGCCGCCAGCTCGTAATGAGCACGCTCGCCGACCAGCAGCGGCCAGGGCCGGCCCCGGCCGGTTCCATCGAAGGGCGCGCCGTCGGCATGCTCGCCATAGCCATCGCCATTGTAGCGGTACCAGAGCGGGCCATGCGGCAGTTCGCAGCGCAATTGCGCGTCGATGACCTTGACCGTGTCGAGGATGCGCGGATCGTCGGCCGCCCTGAGGCCGAAGCGGACCAGCGCCAGCGCATCCGGGCTGACGATCGCCTTGGCCGGCCGGTCCGTATCGGCCGGCGGGCGGTTCTTGATCGGGACGTAGCCGTCTTTCGGCGATGCCGCGCCGGCTTTGTCGGGCGGCGCGATGCGGACATAGTAGCCTTCGACGCTGGCTTGCTCGCATGCGGCGGTGCCGGCCACGTAGGTCCAGCGCTCGATCTGATCGTTCCAGACATCGGCGGTTTCGCGCAGATAGTTTGCCGGCTCTGTTTTGCCGGCGGCATCGAAGATGTCCGCAGCCGCAAGCAATGCGGCGATCTCGACCGCAAGTGTGAACGGGCTGTAGCCGGCGTCTTCTTCCCAGCGGTCCTCGCCGGTGACCGGGCCGTTGCGCACGACATAGGCGGCAGCGCGCTCGATCATCGGCATGAAGGAGGAGAGTGCGGCAGGCGGCAAATGGCCGGCGCGGCGCAGTGCGTCGGCAAGCAGCAGCGGGAAGGCGCATTCGTCCATCTGGATGCCCGGCCAATAGGCCGATCCGTCGAGCCAGGCGTTCTGCGGCCAATGGCCGTCCGGCTGCTGGATCGAGCGCAGATAGCCAAGGATGCGCAAGGCTTCCGCCGGGTCGCCGGCAGCGAGGAAGCCGCCGGCGGTTTCGACCAGATCGCGCGGCCAGACCAGGTGATAGCCGCCGAGATCGTCGTCGCCCTTGTTGAAGCCCCACGGGATCGACAGGCTGGCAACGGCTGCTCCGGCGGACGACCGGTGTGTCGCCAGCACCGCCGTGCTGAGGCGGTAGCTGTTGAGGCCGGACGCCGCATGCCGGTCCAGCGGCAGCAATCCGGCCTGCCATTTGCGCCATTTGTCGACGTAGGATCCGGCTGCGGGCTCAAAACCTTGCCTCAGGCTGGCGAAAGCGGTTTCCGCCGCCTGTTGCGGCGTCGTGCCGAAGCCGAGCGCCAGCAATATTTTTGGGTTTGCGGCCGAAAAGGCGATCTCGCCGGTCAGCGCGACATTGCCGTCCTCGGCCCTGCGGCAGGCCGGATCGAGCCGGCCGCCTTGACGAAGCTGCTGCCAGCCGTCGGAGACGCCGACATAGCCGGCCGAGCACGCCTTCCACGGCAGCGACGAGGCGAGCGCCAGGCAGGTGCCGCGTCCCGATGCAAACAGGACAGGCTGTCCTTCATGGTCGTCGATCCAGGCGGTGTTGCCAATGCCGGCGTTGACGAGGTGCGGTGCCAGCAGCGCGTAGACGCGGTAGTCGGCGGCCGCGCCTTTGAGCGGCGTGAACATGATCTCCTGCAGCAAGACGGGACGTTCCGGATCCGTCAGGATGCGCTTTTCGATCCTGTAGGTTCCATCGCTTGCGGTGTTGACCAGCCGGTAGGCAGGCACCCCGTCCGCCAGGGGTTCGATACTGTGTTCGGCGTCGCGTTTTTCTTCCGAGAAATAGCCGTCGGGTCCGGTGACGATCAGCCCCAGATCGCGGGTGCATGCGCTATCGAGGCGCGGGTAGTAGATCTCGTTGAGGATACCGTGGCTGATGGTGAACCAGATCGGGCAGGCCGGCGAGAGCGCGGTGCCGACGCCGCTCTTGGCGCTCGAGGTCCAGCGTGCCGGAATGCCGGGTGCACCCGGGGCAAGGTTCGTCGCCATTCAATCGGTCTCCAGTGCCATCCCTAGACCAGGAGTCGAACCGGTTTCAATGATTGCACCGCAAGTTGATCGCCGGCCATGGTTTGATGTTGACAGCTTGCCGCCTATCTGCATTTGTCTGATAATAGATAAAAAACAAGATTGTGAGCGTATCAGCCAATACCCACCAGCCAGCCATTAACCACCAGTAAGACAGCAACTCACGGGAGGAGTATGACATGAGGAAAATATTCGCTTTGGGGGCTCTTGCGGCGATGCTCGCCGCAGGTACCGCGCTTGCCGACACCAGCGGCAAGAAAATCGCCTTCTCCAACAATTACGCCGGCAATTCCTGGCGGCAGGCGATGCTGGACAGCTACGCCATCGTTACCAAGAAGGCGGTTGCCGACAAGGTGGTCGGCGCCGCGGACGTCTTCACGACGGCCGACAAGGAAGTGCCGACGCAGGCAGCCCAGGTGCAGAACCTGATCCTGCAGGGCTATGACGCGATCGTCATCAACGCGGCGTCTCCGGATGCGCTCAACGGCGCCATCAAGCAGGCCTGCGACGCCGGCATTATCGTCGTTTCCTTCGACGGTATCGTCACCGAACCCTGCGCCTACCGCGTCGTCGTCGACTTCAAGGACATGGGCAAGCAGGAAGTCGAGCAGATGGCCAAGTTCCAGCCCAAGGGCGGCAACCTGCTGGAAATCCGCGGCCTCGCCGGCACTTCGATCGACGATGCCATCCATGCCGGCATCCTCGAAGGCGTCGCTGCCCATCCCGAGTTCAAGATCGTCGGCTCGGTGACCGGCGACTGGGACCAGACCACGGCACAGAAAGCCGTAGCGACGATCCTGCCTTCGCTGCCGGATGTTATCGGGGTCGTCGACCAGGGCGGTGACGGCTACGGCGCGGCGCAGGCTTTCGCCGCCGCCGGCAAGCCACGCCCGACCATCATCATGGGCAATCGCCAGGACGAGTTGCAGTGGTGGAAGGAGCAGAAGGAAAAGGACGGTTACCAGACCTGGTCGGCATCGATCGCACCGGGCGTATCGACGCTTGCCTTCTGGGTGGCGCAGCAGGTGCTCGACGGCCGCACCGACGTGCCGCACGACCTGCTGGTGCCCTATCTTGCCTTCACCCAGGACGATTTCGAGGCCGCGCTGCCGAAGATTCCGAAGGGCGGCGTCGCCAGCCACGAATACACGCAGGAAGACGCCATCGCGGCGATCAAGGCCAACATCAAGTGAGCATGGCACTATTGTTGCCGCCACGGATAACCGGGTATCGTTGAGGGATGCCCGAGGCCAATGCAGACATCATCATGCCGGACGGCGCCGAAAAGCTTTTCGGCGCCGTCAGTTTGGACATCATAAGACTGGACGGAGCCGAAAAACATTTCGGCGCCGTCCGGGCGCTCGCCGGTGTCGATTTCAGCGTTCGTGCCGGAGAATGCGTCGGTCTCGTCGGCCATAACGGCGCCGGAAAATCGACGCTCATGCATATGGTGGCGGGCACGCTTGCCCCCGACAGCGGGCAGATCGCGGTCCGCGGCGGTGTCGAGGCAAGTTATTCGGTGCCGCGCGCGCAGCAGCTCGGCATACGCTGTGTGTTCCAGGAGCTGTCGCTCTGCCCGAACCTCAGCGTCGCCGAGAACACGCGGATCAACCACGCGTCGCTGCATGGCTTCGGCTGGCGGCGCAAGGCGGCCGATCTGATCGCTGCCAAGCTCGACGAGATCTTCCCAGGCCACAGCATCTCGGCATCCGACATCGTCGGTGATCTTTCCATCACCAGCCGGCAGATGGTGGAGGTGGCGCGCGCCTTCACGGTCACGCAGGAGCCGCTCGAGTTGGTTATCCTCGACGAGCCGACATCCTCGCTCGACGCGCATACCGCCGGCCAGCTGCTGGCGTTCGTGCGCCGCTTCATCGCCGCCGGCAAGAGCTGCATCCTGATCTCGCATGTGTTGGGCGAAGTGCTCGGAAATGCCGACCGGATCGTGGTGATGCGCGACGGCAAGGTGGTCGCCGCCGGGCAGGCCGACGCCTTCGACCGCGACAGGCTGGTGACGGCGATGGGCGGAGCGGAGGCGCGCGAGAAGACCGCCGCAGAGATTGCGAGCGGCAAGCCGGAGCCCGGCCCGCTGCGGGTCCGGGCGCGCCCGGCGCGACAGCAGGACGGCAACGAGCTCGTCGCCCGTGCCGGTGAGATCATCGGGCTTGCCGGGCTTGCCGGGCATGGGCAGACCGATCTTTTGCTGGCGATCTTTGCCGCGGCTTCCCGCGCCAAGACCGGCATCGAGGTTACCGCGCCGGTGGCGCTGGTTGCCGGCGACCGCCAGTCGGACGGGATTTTTCCGCAATGGTCGATCGCCGAGAACATCGGCATCCGTTCGCTGGCGCGATTGCGCAACGGCCTTTTGATCTCGCCGCAGCGTGAAGCCGAGCTCGCCGAGTTGTGGCAGCGGAAAATCGGCATCCGTACGCCCGACATGAACAACAACATCTTCTCGCTGTCCGGCGGCAACCAGCAGAAGGCGCTGTTCGCGCGGGCGCTCGGCTCCGACGCCAAGATCGTGCTGATGGACGATCCGATGCGCGGCGTCGACATCGGCACCAAGCTCGAAGTCTACGACCTGGTGCGCGAGGAGGCTCGCCATGGCCGCACTTTCCTCTGGTACACCACCGAAACCGAAGAGCTCGACAATTGCGACCACATCTATGTGTTCAAGAACGGCCGGATCGTCGCCAACCTTCGTCGCGACGAACTGACGGAGGAAAAGATCATCCAGTCGTCGTTCGGCGATGCGGCCTGAGATGACAGCGGTATCCGTCGAGAATGGGCTAAAATCTTCGGCTCGCGCCACCAGGCGGGCGCGCATGCTGCGCAGCCTGCTGCCGGCACTGTCGCTGGCGCTGGTGCTCATCGCCATCGCCTGGCTCAACCCGCGCGCCATCAGCTATTTCGGTTTCAGCCTGATGCTCAATCTGGCGATCCCGATCGCTCTGGCGACGATCGCGCAGATGTTCGTCATCGCCGGCAACGAGCTCGATCTGTCGATCGGCACCTTTGTCGGCTTCGTCGGCTGCGTGACGGCGACATGGCTGAAGGACGCGCCGCTGCTCGGCGTCGTGATCCTGCTCGGGTCGATCGGCGTCTACGCGCTGCTCGGCGCGCTGATCCATCTGCGCAACCTGCCCTCTATCGTGGTGACGCTCGGCATGAGTTTTGTCTGGCAGGGCATGGCCATCCTCATCCTGCCCAAGCCCGGCGGCAAGGCGCCGGACTGGCTGCTGGCGCTGATGGCCTTCAAGCCACCCTTCATTCCGTTCCCGATCATCGCGGCATTGCTGATCGCAGCCGTCGTCCACTTTGGCCTGATGCGTACCTCCTACGGCGTCATCCTGCGTGGATCGGGCGGCAATTCAGCCGCACTCAAGCGCGCCGGCTGGTCGCTGCTGCGCACCAAGATCGCGCTGTTTGCGCTGACCGGCCTGTTCGGCGTTTTGTCCGGCATGGCGCTGATCGGCATCACCACCTCGGCCGATGCCAATATCGGCAATGGCTACACGCTGCTTTCGATCGCCGGCGTCATCCTCGGCGGCGGCGAGTTCGTCGGCGGCCGGGTGTCGCCGATCGGCGCCGTCATCGGCGCGCTGACGCTGGCGCTGGCGGCATCGCCCCTCTTGACGTTCATGCACATTCCGCCCGACTGGCAGGTCGCCGCCAACGGCGCCATCCTGATCATCGTGCTGGCGGCGCGGGTGCTGATCAGCCGCAGGGAGAGGTGAGCATGGCATCGCTGCGGACACTGCTCACCAGACCTTGGATCTGGTCGTTCTTCGGGGCACTGCTGGTGTGGCTGGCGACCATCGCCTTCACCGGCGGCTATGGCGGCGGCGGCATGATCACGGCGGCGCTGTCGCTCGCCGTCTTCACGGTCATCGTCGGCGTCGGGCAGATGTTCGTCATCACGCTCGGGCCGGGCAATGTCGACCTGTCGCTGCCGGCCAATATCGGCCTTGCCAGCGCCGTCGCCATGAAGGTCATGGATGGCAATGATGCGATGATCGCGGTCGGCCTGCTGGCAGCGCTTGCCTGCGGCATGGCGATCGGCGCCGTCAACTATCTGCTGATCTGGGCGCTGCGCATTCCGCCGATCATCGCGACGCTGTCGGCCAGCTTCGTCATCCAGTCGGTCGATATCAGCTATGGGCGGGGCCTGCAGATCAAGCCGCCGCCGGGCTTTGCCGACTTCACCAACTGGCAGGTGTTCGGCATCCCGGTGCTGGCGATCCTCACCGTTCTGTTCACCATCGGCGCCGGCATCGTTTTGCAGCGCATGATCTACGGCCGCTCGGTGCTGGCGATCGGCCAGAACATCCGCGCTGCCTGGCTGGCCGGCGTCAATGTCGGCCGCACCCGTTTCCTCACCTACACGCTGTCGGGCGCGCTCGGCGGCCTCGACGGCGCACTGCTCGCCGGCTATTTCCGCGGCGCCAATGTCGATATCGGCAATGAGTATCTGCTGGCCTCGATCGCCGTCGTCGTCATCGGCGGCACGTCGGTGGCGGGCGGCAAGGCCAATGTGCCGGGGGTCTGGGGCGCGGCGCTGTTCCTGGTGCTGCTGTTGACCATGCTCAACACGTTCGGCGTCAGCGTCGGCGTCCGCCTGGTGCTGACAGGGCTGATCATCGTCGGCGTCATCACCGCCGCGGGCGGGCAGAAGGCGCTGCGCTAAAGCAAGGCCACCCGGCGGCGAAGGGATATCGATCCGGCCTGCAAAACACGTGGTTCCCATCCGCATGCCAGCGCTGTAAATCCCGTCGCGCTATTGGCCAACATCATTGCGTGAGGTTAGCGTGTCCGATTTCGTCAGCACTACAAGGCACGGCAACGTCGCGGTGGTGAGCATCGACAATCCGCCGGTCAACGCGCTGAGCTTCCATGTACGCGAGCCGCTGATGCAGGCGCTCGTTTCCCTGCGCGACGAGCCGTCGGTCGGAGCAATCGTGATAGCATGCGCCGGGCGGACCTTCGTCGCCGGCGCCGACATCACCGAATTCGGCAAGCCGGCGCGGCAACCGGACCTGGGCGCCCTAGTCGCCATGCTGGAAACCATCGCCAAGCCGACGGTCGCGGCCATTCACGGCACTGCGCTCGGCGGCGGCCTGGAACTGGCGCTCGGCTGCCATTTCCGTGTTGCCGACCGAACGGCAAGGCTCGGCCTGCCGGAAGTCAAGCTCGGCCTGCTGCCGGGCGGCGGCGGCACGGTTCGCCTGCCGCGCCTGGTTGGTCCGCTGAAGGCACTCAGCATGATCGTTTCGGGAACGCCGATCGGTGCGGCCGAGGCGCTCGCCGCCGGCCTGGTGGATGCCGTCTTCGATGGCGACCTGACCGCGCAAGCGGTGAGTTTCGCCAACGAAACGGCCGCGGAAGGCGGTCCGTTCACGCCGGTGCGCGACCGCAATGATCGCCTCGACCCGGCCGACTTGCCGGCGTTCGACAAGGAAGCGGCAGTGCTTGCCGGCAAAGCACGCGGCCTCGAGGCGCCGATCGCCTGTGCGCAGTCGGTCCGCAACGCGCTGACGCTGCCCTTCGATGAAGCGCTGGCGGCGGAGCGCGACCTGTTCGTCAAGCTTGTCGCCGGGGACCAATCACGCGCGCAGCGGCATCTGTTCTTCGCTGAACGTGAGGCGGCAAAGATTGCCGGCAAGGACGTCGCCAGGCGCAAGATCGCCCGGGTCGGCGTCATCGGCGCCGGCACGATGGGCGGCGGCATCGCCATGGCGTTCGCCAATGGCGGCGTCCCCGTGACCTTGCTGGAAGCGACACACGAGGCCTTGCAGCGCGGGCTGGCGACGATCAACAAGAATTATGCCGTTTCCGTCATCCGCGGCTCGCTGAGCGAAGACGCCAAGCGCCAACGGCTTGGGTTGTTCAAGGGTTCCACCGACTATGCCGATCTTGCCGATTGCGACCTGATCGTCGAGGCCGTGTTCGAGGAGATGGCGGTCAAGAAGGATGTTTTCGGCAGGCTCGATGCCGTGGCCAAGCCGGGCACGATCCTCGCCACCAACACCTCCTATCTCGACGTCAACGAAATCGCCGCGTCGACGTCGCGGCCGCAAGATCTCCTCGGCATGCATTTCTTTTCGCCGGCTAACGTCATGAAGCTTTTGGAAATCGTCCGCGCCGAAAAGACTTCGCCCGACGTGCTGGCGACCATCGTCGATCTGGCACGGCGGATCGGCAAGGTGCCGGTCGTCGTCGGCGTCTGCCACGGCTTCGTCGGCAACCGCATGCTGGCGGCGCGCGGTGCGGAACTGGAGACGCTTCTGCTGGAAGGCGCAATGCCGCGCCAGGTCGACCAGGTGTTCACCGATTTCGGCTGGCCGATGGGGCCGTTCGAGATGAGCGATCTCGCCGGCCTGGACATAGGCTGGCGCAACCGCAAGGCGCGTGGCCAGACGGCCGTGATCGCCGATGCGTTGTGCGAACAGGGACATTTCGGCCAGAAGACCGGCAGCGGCTTCTATCGCTATGAAGGCGGTTCGCGCACGCCGCTGCCCGATCCCGATGTCGAGGCGCTGATCCGCAACAAGGCTGCCGAGCGCGGTGTTGCACCGCGCGCGATCGGCGCCGAGGAGATCATCGAGCGGACGCTCTATCCGATGATCAACGAGGGCGCCAAAATCCTCAAGGAAAAGATTGCCGCCCGCGCCTCCGATATCGACGTCGTCTGGGTCAACGGCTACGGCTTCCCGGTCGGCAAGGGCGGGCCGATGTTCTGGGCGAGCCTCGAAGGCGTGGACAAGATCATCCGGCGGCTGGATCACTGGCACCAGCAGACCGGCAAGGATGTCTTTCGAGTGGCACCCCGGCTCAGGCAAATGGCCGAAACCGGTTCCTGGGACGGCGCTGCCGGCTGAACTTGGGACTACCGAATCCGTGCGTCCATGATCTCGACAAAACGCGCGAACAGACCCGCCTGCGACTTTATCTTGAGCTTGCGGTAAATGTTGCGGCGATGAACTTTTACGGTTCCCGGCACGATGCGCATCGCCCTGGCAATCGATTCCGTGGAATGGCCCTGAAGCACCAGATCGACGACATGCTGTTCGCGCGGCGTGAGCGAAAGGCTCTTCCAGATGTGAGCACGTTCGAACTCACTGACCGGAGTAATCGCCTCGTCTTGCTTCGTCCCAACCGGTCCGTCAGCCGGAAGGGTAGGCCAGCGTAGCCTGACGAGGCTGATCACCGCAGGCGCCATGTCGCGCAGCAACCTGGCATCGGCGGTTCCGAACGGCCCCGAAGCGCGCAATCGCATTAGCGAGACCACCAGCGCGTCCTTTCCCGGCAGCGGCACGAAAAAGCCGACCTCCTCCGCAAGCCTGGTCTGGCTGTAATAGGAGCGGTAATATTCGCTGGCATAGAAGCGATCCGGCGCCAATTCGCGCATGCGCCAAAAGCCTTCCTTGCGCTCGACTGCCGCATGGTGGAACGGATCGAGCAGATAAGGCCCTTCCTGATAGAGCGCAACGAAGACGTGGCTTTCGGCCGGCGAGAATGTCTCGAACAGCAGCGGCGGGCGTGAGGCGCCGCGATAGCCGAAGATCACGCAATGATCGAAGCTGACATGCTGGCGGAGCCAGGCGACCATCGCCTTGCCGAAAAGCTCGCCGCTCGTCTCCCGCGTCGCTGCGATGAGCGCAGCGAGCCGGCTGTATTCATCGCTGCGTGAAACGCCCAATTCATACCCCTCCATACGAGAAAATAGACGAAATATACCACCTGGGAGGTATATACTAGCCGCCATTGGCTCTGATAGCGTTTCGAGACCAACCAGCCGCTGGAGCCCGCAGCTTTGACCGCAGTGCCCGACATCGAGTTTCGCGGGGTCACCAAACGCTACGGCAGCGTGATCGCGGTCAGCGGCATCGATCTTGCCATCCCGCCGTCTGCCTTTGTCGCGTTGCTCGGGCCGTCCGGCTGCGGCAAGACAACCTGTTTGCGCATGATCGGCGGTTTCGAACAGCCAAGCGAAGGTGTGGTATTCATCCGTGGCCGCGACATGGCCGGCACGCCGCCCTATCGGCGGCCGGTCAACATGGTGTTCCAGCAATATGCGTTGTTTCCGCATCTGGATGTGGCGGACAACGTCGCCTATGGCCTGCGCCAGGCGCGGCCGCGCCTGTCGTCGCGGGAGATCAGCCTGAAGGCAGGCGAGGCGCTCGCCATGGTTAGGCTTGCCGGCTATGGACGCCGCAAGATCCATGAGCTTTCCGGCGGCCAGCAGCAGCGTGTCGCCCTGGCGCGGGCGCTAGTCAACAAGCCGGCGGTGCTGCTGCTCGACGAGCCCCTGGCGGCGCTCGACAAGAAGCTGCGCACCGACATGCAGATAGAGCTGCAGAACCTGCAGCGCGAGATCGGCATCACCTTCGTCCTGGTCACCCACGATCAGGAAGAGGCACTGTCGATGAGCGATTTCGTCTGCGTCATGAATGGCGGGCGCATCGTCCAGCTTGGGCAGCCGAGCGAAATCTACGACGAACCCGCCGACCTCTTCGTCGCCGATTTCGTCGGCAAGACCAATCTCTTGAGCGGCAAGGTCGTCGGGCTCTCGGGCAAGCTCGTCGAGGTAGCGCTTGCCGACGGCACCGTCATCGCCGCGCGCAAGCGCACTTCGCTAGCCCAGGGCGAAGCCGTCTCGGTCAGCCTGCGTCCTGAATCCTTAAGTCTCGGCGCGCCCGGAAGCGGCCGGCTGAACGGGCTTGTCCGCAACCGGATCTTTCTCGGTTCCACCGCGGAATATGCAATCGAGGTCCAAGGCATCGGGACGCTGCTCGCCAAGGCCGATCATCTGGTTGGCGGTGGAAATCTCTTCAAGCCGGGTGAACCCGTCGCCGTCGGCTTTACAGCCGGAACGCCGCTGGCGTTTCCGGAGAATAACGGGACCAACCAGAGGGAAAACAAAAATGTCGAAATCGTATCGTGACGGACTGCCGATAAGCCCTGAAAAATTCGTCGACCAGTTGATGCGCCTCAAGCGCGGTTCCATCGGCCGCCGCGAGTTCCTTGGCCTCACCGGCCTAGGCATCGCAACGGCAGTAATGGCCCGCGAACTCGGCATCATGCCGTCGCCAGCCTTCGCCCAGGAGGGGCTTGGCGACCGCATGTCGATTGCCACCTGGCCCAATTATCACGACCCGGCGACGTTCGAGAATTTCAAGGCCGAAACCGGCGTTGCCGTCGAGGTGAACGTGTTCGGGTCAAACGAGGAGATGCTGGCCAAGCTGCAGGCCGGCGCCTCGGGCTGGAGCCTTTTCGTTCCGACCAACTACACGATCTCGACTTACAAGAAGCTTGGCATCATCGAGGCGCTGGATATGGCCAAGCTTGCCAATTATGACGGCTCGCAAGAAGACCCGCGCTTCACTGGGGAAGGCACGATCGATGGCGTGACCTACGCGGTGCCGAAGAATTGGGGCACCACCGGCTTTGCCGTCAACACCAAGAAACTGACCAAGCCGATGACGAGCTGGAAGGAATTCTGGGACACGGCCATGGCGGAGGGCGACGGCCGGACCATGGTTCATGATTACCAGCTGACCACGATCGGCAACGCGCTGAAATATTTCGGCTTCTCGTTCAACTCGCTGAAGCCGGACGAACTCGCCAAGGCGGAGGAATTGCTGCTGAAGGTCAAGCCGCATCTGTTCGCGGTCTCCAGCGACTACCAGCCGTCGATGCGTGCCGGCGACGCCTGGATGACGATGTGCTGGACCAATGACGGGGCGCAGCTCCACCGCGACATCCCCGAAATCGCCTACGTGCTTGGCAAGGAAGGCGGCGAGATCTGGACCGACTTCTACGCAATACCCAAGGATGCGCCGAACAAGCCTGCCGGCTATGCCTTGCTCAACTATTTGATGAATCCGAAAGTCGCGGTCAAGGAGCACCTGGCCAACGGTGCGCCTTCCACCGATGCGCGGGTCAATGCGCTGCTGCCCAAGGAGGTGCTGGACAATCCGATCCTCTATCCGGCGGCGGATCTGCTGAAGCCGCTCGAATTCGGTGCGGCTGCAACGCTAACCGATCCGGGCCGGGCCGAATTGATGGCACGCTTCAAGTCGGCTTGAACCTGGCAGGCTACAGGCTCGATGCAGGCAACTCCCCGGCGGACAGATGTCCGCCGGCACCGGGGCGGTTTTTTCAATGCGCAGCAATGTCCTTCGTCACAATCTCCTGACCGCCCTGCTGCTCGGTCCAGCAACTGCGTGGCTGGTGGTGTTTTTAGTTTTGCCGTTCGTGGCGATTGCCGTTTTCAGCGTCGGCGAGCGGGCGCCGGAAGGCGGCTATCAGGCCGCTTTCACCTTGGCGCAGTTTGCCAATCTTCCGGCGCGGGCGACCGCCTTGTGGAACACCATGGTGCTGGCGCCGGCGGGCGCACTGGCCTGTCTTCTCGTTGCCTATCCGGTCGCCTATTACCTCGCTTTGCGCGCGCCGGAACGGTGGCGGCTGATCCTGCTGGCGCTTGTCGTCATCCCGTTCTGGACCAGCCTGCTGATGCGAACCTATGCCTGGATGTATGTGCTTGGCGGGCGCGGCATCCCAGCTCTCCTGGCCTATGTCGGGATGGAGGACGTGCGGCTGATCAACACGCCGGGAGCGGTTCTGCTCGGCATCGTCTATGGTTATCTGCCGCTGATGATCCTGCCGATCTATGTCAGCCTCGAGCGGCTCGACCACCGGCTGCTGGAGGCCTCCGCCGATCTCGGCGCGACGCCGATCTCGACATTCCTCGGCGTGACGCTGCGGCTGTCGCTGCCAGGTGTGATGACCGGCTTCTCGCTGGTCATGATCCTGCTGCTCGGCGAATATCTGATCCCGACGCTACTCGGCGGCGGCAAGGTCTTCTTCATCGGCAACGCGCTGGTCGATCTGTTCCTGCAATCGCGCAATTGGCCATTCGGATCGGCAATCGCCATCACACTTGTGGCGGTTTCAGTGGTCGTGCTGCTTGCCGCGAACCGCATTTCGACCCGGCTTTCGGGTGCCCGCCGGGTGGACCTGATCTGATGCGTGCCTTCGTCGTTGCGGTCTTTGCCTTTCTCTACCTGCCGATCGCGCTGGTGGTGCTGTTTTCGTTCAACGCCGGCCACCACGCCAGCGAGTTCACTGGCTTCTCGGTGCAATGGTACGGCAAGGCACTGGCAAACCCGTTCCTGGTCGAAGCGCTGAAGAACAGCCTGTTCATCGCCACGACCAGCGCCTTGCTGGCGGCGCTGTGCGGCACGGCCGCCGCGCTTGGCCTAGCGCGTGTCGGCGCGCGGACGCGAGCCGTGTTCGATGCGCTTTTGGGTGCTGCGATCGTCGTTCCTGGTGTCGTCATCGGCATCTCGACGCTGGTCGCGCTGGTCCAGCTATTCGGGGTGGTCAACCCGTTTGTCGCTTCGCTGTGGCCGAACGACCAGCCGCCGCGCCTGGCGCTCGGCTATGGCTCGATCATCGCCGCGCACGGGCTGTTTTCGATGGCGCTGGTGGCGATGATTGTCAGCACGCGCCTCGGCAGCCTCGACCGCAATCTGGTCGAGGCCTCGAGCGATCTTTACGCTACCCCGCTGACGACGTTCCGCAGCATCGTGTTGCCGCAGATCATGCCGGCGGTGATCGCCGGCTTCCTGCTCGCCTTCACATTCTCCTTCGACGATTTCATCGTCGCGTTCTTCGTCGCCGGCGCACAGACGACGTTGCCGATCTATGTCTTCGCCTCGATCCGGCGCGGGGTCACGCCGGAGATCAATGCCATCGCGACGATCGTGCTCGTCGCCTCCGTTCTGCTCGTGGTGCTTGCCCAATGGCAACTGCGGCAACGAAAACCATCACACTGAAAGATAAAAAACATGATTCTGAGAGATCGCATCGCAGTGGTGACGGGTGCCGGGTCGGGGATCGGGCGTGCCGGCGCCATGATGATGGCCAGGGAAGGTGCGCTCGTGGTGATCGCCGACAGGGACCAGGCGGCGGGGGAAGCAACCGCTTCCGACATTCGTGCGGCCGGTGGTCGGGCCGAGGCCGTCGCCACCGACGTCGGCGAGGATGCGGCGGTCGAGCGGCTCATCGCGAGAACGCTGGGCCGGCATCGGCGGATCGACATCCTGCACAATCATGCCGGGATCCAGGTCGGCGGCACGCTGACCGAAGTCGGCGCCGACGGCATGGATGCCTCCTGGCGGATCAATGTGCGGGCGCAGTTCCTGGCGGCCAGGCTGGTCATGCCGTCGATGATCGCGCAAGGCGGCGGGGTGATCCTGAATACCGCCTCGAATTCGGGTGTGTTCTACGACCGCGAAATGATCGCCTACGCAACGTCAAAACATGCAGTGGTGGCGATGACCCAGCAGATGTCGCTCGACTATGCCAAACACAATGTCCGCATCAACGCGCTGTGCCCCGGCTGGGTCGATACGCCCTTCAACGAGCCGTTCATCGCGCAGATGGGCGGGCGGGCAGCGATCGAGAACTATGTCCGCACCAAAATTCCCATGCAGCGCTGGGCCAGCGCGGAGGAAATCGCCGAAGCGATCCTGTTCCTCGTCTCCGACCGCTCGTCCTTCATGACCGGCCAGGCGCTGGTGATCGACGGTGGAGAAAGCATCGGCTGATCCGCCGCTCCCGGCGGGCGGCAGCTGAAATTCCCTTTGGCCTAACGGCCGGCAGCGAGATGTGCTTTCGTCTCAAGGAGAATGCGGCCAAGATGGCGGGCCGGGAGCAGAAATCGTCAGTGCAAGAGAGAGGCGGCATAATGGCCGAGGCGTATATCTGCGACTACATCCGCACGCCGATCGGGCGCTTCGGCGGTTCGTTGTCGGCGGTCCGTGCCGACGATCTCGGCGCTATCCCTCTGAGGGCGCTGGTCGAGCGTAATTCGGGCATCGACTGGGCCGCCATCGACGATGTCGTCTATGGCTGCGCCAACCAGGCCGGCGAGGACAACCGCAATGTGGCGCGCATGGCGCTGCTGCTGGCCGGCCTGCCCAAGGAGGTTTCGGGCTCGACCGTCAACCGTCTCTGCGGTTCGGGCATGGATGCGGTGATAATTGCTGCCCGCGCCATCAAGGCCGGCGAGGCGGAGCTGATGATATCAGGCGGCGTCGAATCGATGAGCCGCGCTCCGTTCGTGCTGCCGAAGGCAGAGACCGCCTTTTCGCGCAATGCCGAGATTTACGACACCACGATCGGCTGGCGCTTCATCAATCCGCTGATGAAGAAGCAATACGGCGTCGATTCGATGCCGGAGACCGGCGAGAACGTGGCGGAAGAGTTCGCTGTCTCCCGCGCCGACCAGGACGCATTTGCCGTGCGCAGCCAGGACAAGGCTGTAGCCGCACAAGCCAATGGCCGGCTGGCAAAGGAAATCACGCCGGTGACGATCGCGCAGCGCAAGGGCGATCCGGTCGTTGTCGACAAAGATGAGCATCCCCGCGGGGGCACGTCGATCGACGCGTTGGCCAAGTTGCCGACGCCGTTCCGGCAAGGCGGCACGGTTACGGCCGGCAATGCCTCGGGCGTCAATGACGGCGCGGCGGCGCTGATCGTCGCCTCGGAAGCAGCCGCGAAAAGATATGGGCTGACGCCGATCGCCCGTATCCTCGGCGGTGCCACCGCCGGCGTCGCTCCGCGCATCATGGGCATCGGTCCGGTGCCGGCCACGCAGAAGCTGTGTGCCCGGCTCGGCCTGAAGCCACAACAGTTCGATGTCGTCGAGCTCAACGAGGCCTTCGCCTCGCAAGGCATCGCCGTGCTGCGCCAGCTCGGCATTGCCGAGGATGCGGAGCACGTCAACCCGAATGGCGGTGCCATCGCGCTCGGCCATCCGCTCGGCATGTCCGGCGCGCGCATATCAGGCACGGCGGCGCTGGAGCTGCGCGAACGTAGCGCCCGCTATGCACTTGCCACCATGTGCATCGGGGTCGGCCAGGGGATCGCGGTGGCGCTGGAGAGATTGTGAGCAAGCGTCGATTTGCCGGACCATTTAATGGCGCGTTCCGCCCACTCAAATTTGACCATGTGGACAAAAGCCGGGCACCGTTCCATAGTTCCTTCGCTGATATTCCAGAGAAGAGAGCCGGCTCGACACGGCGCCAATCAGAGGGGCATACAATGGACAACGGGAAGAGCAGAATCCAATCGAAACGCGACGGGCTTTCGCGCCGCAACGTGCTGGAGCTGGGCGCGCTCGGCCTGGCGGCAGCGATGCTGCCGGGCAGCGCCTTTGCCAAGACCAAGAAGCTGAAAGTGGCGGCGATCTTCGCCACGCCGATCGAGGAGCCGTGGGACAACCAGATCCACGTTGCCCTGCAGAAGGCCGAGAAGGAACTCGGCATCGAATACAAATGGTCGGAGAAGGTGCAGACCGCCGATTTCAGCCGTGTCATGCGCGAATATGCGCAGGGCGGCTATGAGCTGGTGTTGGGCGATGCCTTCGCCGCCGAGCGCGAATCGCGCAGGACCGCCAAGCAGTTCCCGAAGACCGCCTTCCTGTTCGGCTCCGGCGCCGGGCCGGCCGAGCCGAATTTCGGCGTTTTCGACAACTGGATCCACGAGCCGGCCTATCTGTCCGGCATGATCGCCGGAAAGATGTCGAAGTCAGGCACGGTCGGCGCCGTCGCGGCGATGGGCATTCCGGAAGTGAACCGGCTGGTCAACGCTTTCT
Source organism: Mesorhizobium sp. M0968 (assembly GCF_040319065.1). Classification (NCBI taxonomy): domain Bacteria; kingdom Pseudomonadati; phylum Pseudomonadota; class Alphaproteobacteria; order Hyphomicrobiales; family Phyllobacteriaceae; genus Mesorhizobium; species Mesorhizobium sp. M0968. The sequence goes on along the minus strand of NZ_JAMYNL010000001.1, from coordinate 518,746 downwards.
TTGCCGGCGCCAGGGAGGTCAATCCCAACATCAAGAAGAAGGTCGCCTTCATCGGCTCGTTCTTCGATCCGCCAAAAGCAAAGGAAGCGGCGGTCGCCCAGATCGACGCCGGCGTCGACGTCATCTATGCCGAGCGCTTCGGCGTCATCGAAGCGGCGGCGGAGAAGAAGATCCTCGCCATCTCCAACATGTCGGACCAGTCGAGCCTCGGCCCCGACACCGTGATCACCGGGCCGGTCTGGGACATGTATCCGACCGTCGAGCAGGCGATCAAGCTGGTCAAGGCCGGCGTCTTCACCGCGCAGGATTACGGCGATTTCTCGCGCATGGCCAAGGGCGGCTCCTACCTCGCGCCCTACCACAAGTTCGACAAGACGCTGCCGGCCGAGGTCAAGGAACTGGTCGAGAAGAAGAAGGCCGAGATACTCGATGGCAATTTCCGCGTCGACGTCGATGAGAATACGCCGGTCTCGGACTGAGCGATGTCTTTTGGGGGTCTGGCGCTTGTCGCACCCCCCTCTGGCCTGCCGGCCATCTCCCCCTCAAGGGGGGAGATTAGCAGCTTCGCCGACAGCACCTCTTCTTCAGCGCTGACGATTTGCGAAAGCCGAAGTGACATCCGATCTCCCCCCTTGAGGGGGAGATGGCCGGCAGGCCAGAGGGGGGTGCAGCGCATTCCCGTCGATCAAAGCTGAACCGTAAAGCCAATTCCGATCGGGAGCACCCTTGTCAACGCCTGCCCCTCTCATCGAAATGCGCGGCATCTCCAAGAACTTTGGCGCCGTCAAGGCGAACGAGGCCGTCGATCTCAGCGTGGCGCCGGGCGAAATCCTCGGGCTGCTCGGCGAAAACGGCGCCGGCAAGACGACGCTGATGAACGTGCTGTTCGGCGCCTATGCGCCCGATGCCGGCGAGATCCTGGTGCAGGGCCGGTCGGTGGCGATCAACAGTTCGGCCGATGCGCTGGCCGCCGGCATCGGCATGGTGCACCAGCATTTTCATCTCGCACCGCGGCTTTCGGTGCTGGAGAACCTCTTGATCGGCATTCCCGGCAGATCGGGCCGGATCGACCGCGCCGGCGGGCTGGCGCGGCTCGCCGAGATCGGCCGCCAGCACGGGCTGACGCTCGACCCGGACCTCCCCGTCTCGGCGCTGTCGGTCGGCGAGCAACAGCGGCTCGAAATCGTCAAGGCGCTGTTTCGCGGCGCAAGGCTGCTGATCCTCGACGAGCCGACGGCGGTGTTGGCGCCAACCGAGGTCGACGGGCTGTTTTCGGCGCTGCGCTCGATGGCGGCACAAGGGCTCGGCATCATCTTCATCTCGCATAAGCTCAACGAGGTGCGGGCGCTGACGCATCGCTGCGTTGTGCTCCGGCATGGGCGCGTTGCCGGCCGCGTCGATGCGCCGGCCAGCACCACGTCCTCGGAGATGGCGCGGCTGATGTGCGGCCACGAGATCGTGCCTCCGGCCAGAGGACCGTCGATGCCCGGCGCGGCCGTGCTGACCCTCGACGGTATCTCGACATCGCATCATTCCGGCATGGCGCTGCGCGATGTTTCGCTGTCGGTTCGTGGCGGCGAGATCCTTGGCATCGCCGGCGTCTCCGGCAATGGCCAGCGCGCGCTTGCCGAGGTCATCTCCGGCGTGCGTGCGCCCGATGCCGGGAAGATGACCATAGCCGGCAAAACGGTTTCGCGGTTCTCGCCGAGCACAGTCCAGGCGCTCGGCCTCGGCCGCATCCCGGAAGACCGCATGACGACAGGGCTGGTCACCAATCTGCCGCTTGCCGATTCGATGGTGCTGCCGCGCATCGGCATGGCGGCGTTCAGCCGCAACGGCCTGCTCAAGCCGGATGCGATCCGCGCCTTCGCCGAGGCGCAGATCAAAGCCTACGATATACGTTGCCCCGGGCCGATGACGCGCGCCGGGGCGCTTTCCGGCGGCAATCTGCAGAAGGCGCTTTTGGCGCGCGAACTCGCCTTCGATCCGAAGGTGCTGATCGTTTCGCAGCCGACTCGCGGCCTCGACATCGGCGCCGCGCGCTTCATCCACGAAAAATTCCTCGACATGCGCGCCAAGGGCTGCGGCATCGTCGTCATCGGCGAGGATCTGGAAGAGTTGCTGATGCTCTCGGATCGTATCGCGGTGATGTATGAGGGCCGCATCGTCGGCACGCTGAACAGCGCCGACGCCAGCATCGCCAGACTCGGGTTGATGATGACCGGAGCGGAGGGCCATGCCTGATGTTCCGTCTCGAGGCCCGCACCTCAACGCCCGCCTGGTTCAATCTGGCGCTGCCGCTGCTCGCCATCGGCGCGACGCTGATCCTGTGCAGCGGCCTCATTGCACTGGCTGGCGCCGGCGTCGTCGAGGCTTATGGCGTTATGTTTTCGGCGTCGCTGGGCGACAGCTACGCCGTCACCGAAACGCTGGTCCGTGCCGCGCCGATGATCTTCACCGGACTGGCCGTGGCAGTCGCCTTCCGCGCCAAATTCTGGAATATCGGCGCCGAAGGGCAATTGCTGGCTGGTGCGGTGTCGAGCTGTGCCGTCGGTGCAATCCCGATGCCGGGGCCGCTCGCCATGCTGCTGATGGCGCTGGCGGGTGCCGCCGCCGGCGCGGCCGTCGCACTGATCCCCGCCACGCTGCGGGTAAAATTCAGGGTCGATGACGTGGTCAGCTCGCTGCTGCTCAACTCGGTCATTTTCTACGCACTGATGGCGCTGATCGAGGGGCCATGGAAGGACAGTTTCAGCGGCTACCCGATCTCGCCGCCGATCGAGGATACGGCCAATTTTCCGGTGCTGCTCGAAGGCACGCGGCTGCATCTCGGGGTCGTCGCGGCGCTGGTCGCCGCACCGGTCATCTGGTTCGTGGTCGCGCGCACCACGCTCGGCTTCCGCATCAGGGTCACCGGCGAAAACCCGGAAGCCGCACGCTATGGCGGCATCAATGTCGAGCGGGTGCTGATTTCGACGGCGCTGCTGTCTGGCGCATTGGCCGGCCTTGCGGGCGTCGGCGAGGTCGGCGGCGTGCATTTCCAGGTGATGAGCGACATCTCGCCGGGCTATGGCTATTCCGGCATCGTCGTCGCCATGCTGGCGAGGCTCAATCCGCTCGGCGTCGTGCCGGCGGCGATCTTCCTTGCCGCGGTGATGACCGGCGCCGAGGCGATGTCGCGGGCGACCGGCGTTCCGGCCTTCCTCAGCGATGTCATCCAGGGAACGGCGCTGCTCGCCATGCTGGTGGCGCTGCTGTTCACCGCCTATCGCATCCGTCGCGTGGGAATAGCCAAATGAGCGTGGTGCTGGAACAGATCTTCCAGGTCGGCTTCCTCGCCGCGATCATCCGCATCGCCACGCCGCTGGCCTTCGCGACGCTGGGCGAGATGTTCTCCGAGCGCGCCGGGGTGCTCAATCTCGGCATCGAAGGCATCATGCTTTTGTCAGCGATGACCGGCTTCACCGCGGCGAGCCTCAGCGGCAGCCTCTGGCTTGGCGTGCTAGCGGCGGTGCTGACCGGGGCGCTGATGGGCGCCATACACGCGCTGTTCACCGTGGCGCTCGGCCTCAGCCAGCATGTCTGCGGCATCGGCGTGACGCTGTTCTCGTCGGGCCTCGCCTATTTCCTCTACCGGCTGATCTTCGGCCAGCAATCGGTACCGCCGAACATCAAGGGATTCGAGACGCTGCCGATCCCGATCCTGTCCGACATACCGGTGCTTGGGCCGGCGGTGTTCAATCAGTTCTCGCTGGTCTACATGGCGATGCTGGCCATACCGCTGGCCGCCTTCGTGCTCTACCGCACGCCTTGGGGCCTAGCGCTGCGCATGGTCGGCGAAAACCCGCGTGCCGCCGATTCTGCCGGCGTCAGCGTCATTGCGACACGCTTCCAGGCGGTGATCCTCGGCGGTGCCTTGATGGGACTGGCCGGTGCCTTCCTGTCGATGGCGCAATTCAACGCCTTCACCTTCGGCGTGGTTTCGGGGCGTGGCTGGGTGGCAATCGCGCTCGTCGTTTTCGGCCGCTGGGATCCGTGGCGATCGGCAGGCGCGGCACTGCTGTTTGCCTTCGTCGACGCCTTGCAGTTGCGTATGCAGGCGAGCGGGCTTGGCCATATCCCCTACGAGGCCTTCCTGATGCTGCCGTTCATCTTCACCATCGTCGCTATGGCCGTGATGTCGCGCAATGCGGTGGCCCCGTCGGCGCTGCTCAAGCCGTTCCGGCGCGAAGAGCGGTAGCGGCGCTTCGCCCTTCACATCGCGGTGAAGCCGTTATCGACGAACAGATGGGCGCCGTTGACGAAGCTGGCCTCGTCGCTGGCCAGGAACAGGGCTGCCTTCGCGACCTCTTCCGGCTCGCCGATCCGCCCTTGCTGCGCCGCCATTGCCGCGTCGGAGACATCGACGCCGAGTTTGTCGAGATCGGCGACCTCGCGCAGGCCATGCGGTGTCCTGATGAAGCCTGGACAGACCGCATTGCAGCGGATATTGCGGTCGCGGAACTCGACGGCGATGGCACGCGCGAACATATGGCAGGCGCCCTTGGTGGTGTCGTAAAGCACCTCCATCGGCGTCGCCGCCACCGCCGAGATCGACGAGGTGCAGACGATGGAACCGCCTCCGGCGGCGATCATGCCGGGCAGCACAGCACGCGTCATCAGGAACATCGAACGCACATTGACGGCATGCAGCCAGTCCCATTCCTGCAGCGTGGTCTCCAGGAAGGGTTTGATGACGAGGGTGCCGGCATGGTTGAACAGAACCGTGACCGGGCCGAATTTTTCCGTCGCGCCCTTCACCGCCGCTTCGACCTGCGCCTCATCCGATACGTCGGCGACCCAGTGTTCGGCGACATGGCCGCGTTGCCTGATTGCCGCTGCGGTGGCCGCCGCCGCTTCGCCGTTGCGGTCGACGATCGCCACCTTGGCGCCCTCGGCCGCGAAAAGCTCCGAGGCCGCACCGCCCATTCCCGTCGCGCCGCCCGAAATGATGGCGACCTTGCCGGCCAGTCTTGTCCCCATGGTTTGCTCCCTGCTGCCTTGCCGTGACGTCGCGGCTTTCCGCTGAAGCGATGCTATCCCTCATCCATTGGATGGCCAAGGAGCCACAGACACATGGACCTGACGTTTCCTGCCGTCACCCCGGCATGCCGCAAAAGGCAGCGCTAAGCAGTAAAAGCACTAACTTGTCCGCCGTTTGGAGAAAATTGTTCTAAGGATCGCGCGAAAATAGCACTCGACAAAGTCTACTGATTTTATAGATTAAGCGCCGAGACGGAGGTCGATATGTCCTATAGCCAGAACGCTCAGACTGCCCGCAAAGGCCAAAGGCTGGGTTCCGACCAGGTGTGGCGGCCGGCCTATGCCGGTGCTTTCGCCTATCTCGTCTTTGCCCTTGCGTTTGTATTCACCGGGGCAGTGGTACTGGGGCTGATCCCCTGATTGTCAAGGCTCTGATCATCGAGGCTTCCTCGGGATAGCGGCCTGCCGTTTGCAGAAATTCCGGAGTTGATGAACCGAATGCCGGTGTGCATTTGCGCGCCCTGATTCCAACGTGATGGAGGAGATGGCAATGCCGATCGAGTTCACGCATGTTCCCGGTAAGATCCACGCTGCCGACGCCAGCTTTTTCTATGACTTTGTCGAGACCGCGACGAAGCTGTCACTGATCGAGGATGCTGGATTCCAGAGGATCGTCATCGACGACCAGGCCGGGCTGCTGACCAATATGGACCTTGCCGCCCAGACGCTGGACCGGACCTCGTCCCTGGAGGTCGTGCTCACGCATTGGGCAGGCGTGATCGAACCAACCGTGGCGGCGCGACAACTCGCTGCCCTCGACGCGAGAAGCGGTGGCCGGCTGTCGCTCAGGATGCTCAGCGAGCCGCTGAGCGACGACGATGCCGAGGCACGTCCGGCCGGCCACACAGTGGTCTGGCAACGCATTGATGAATATCTGGTGCTGCTGAAGCGGTTGTGGTCGAACGACAGGCCGTTCGACCATGAAGGCACCTTTTACAGCATCAAAGGCGGCTATGTGCCGCGCAAGGGGCCGCATGGTGCCGATGTGACCATCCGCATGGGCGGGCAGTCGGGCACTGCGCTCAGGGTCGCGGGCAGGCATGCGGACGTGTTCGAACTGGCGCCTGGCTCGCTTGCAGAAATCCGCCAGTCAATGGAGCGCGTACGCGGCGCTGCTGCCGAACACGGCCGGGCCGGCAAGCTGCGTTTCGCGCTTCCCGTCCGAATCCGTTCGGAAGACAAATCGGCCGCTTCCTGCCAGAAGGCGCTCGAACTTGCCGGGCCGCCGGCGCAGGTCGCGCTGTCGCTGCTTTCCTACGCCGCTTTGGGGATCAAGGAGTTCATGATCGTCGGCGTCGACAGGCCACGCGAGATTGCGACCGCCGGCCGCGAGGCGATCGCGCTCTTGCGCAATTCACTGGCACGGCGCGAGGCCGATGTCCCTCAGCCGGGGGCGTTTGCGTCACGCGCGACACAGGGAGCACGCGCCGGCTGCTGAAAAGCCACCGTCGTCCCGCGCCTTGGTGACGGGTCTACCACCATTCCGGGAAAGCCGCGTAAGCGGCCTTGGCCAGCGTCGGGATCTCCTCGTCGGGAACCGAGTTGTAGGGCCAGAGCAATCGCGGACCGAGCGGCGCCCAGCCGCCGGCCGCCGCCATCGCCTTGTCGAGTGCTGCATCGCTGACATCGTAACGGGTGCGAAACGGTAGAACATGTGCGGCGAGGAACGCCCATATGCGGGCCTCGACCTCGGCAGCTGCGACCATGTCGGTGCGGATCATCTGCCACCACTGCACCGCGCCCTTCGGGTTGAGGCAGGCAACGTTGGAATAGCTGCCATGGGCACCTCCAGCATAGCCTGTTGCCAGCGTGTGGCCGGGGACGAAGACGGAAAATCCGTCCAGTTTGCGGCGCGTGTCGGCATACCAGCCGGCGTCGCCGCCCGGCAGCTTGGCGCCGACCAGCGATGGCACGGCCGCACGCAGACTGGCGATGCCGTCGAGCGTCAGGTGGCGCTTGGCGTGCAGCGGATTGTAGAGCACCAGCGGCGTTTCAGGCGCGGCGTCGCACAGGCCGCCGGCAAAGCGCATGACCTCGTCGTCGCTGGGCGGCCACCAGTCGGGCAGCGTGAACTGCACCGCCGCCGGGCGAAGTCCGGCGACCCGCGTCAGTCGCTCCAGCGCGACGCGCGGATTGGACTGGCTGATGCCGATCTGGAAAGGAAGGCGCGCGCGGCCGGCTATGGTTGCGACCAACTCACAAAGCCGGTCAAATTCGGGCTCGGTCTGGCAATGGAATTCGCAGGCCGTGCCATTGCAATAGACGCCGTCGACGCCTGAGGCGCAGAGTCGGGCGATCGTCTCTTCCGTCGCCTGCCAGTCGATCGCTCCGCGATCGTCGATGGCCAGCATCACCGCGCCCCAGATGCCGCGCGGTGCGTGTGCGGGCAAGCGGGCCAGATGGTCGTCGAGGTCAGCGTCCACCGGCGATCTCGTGTTCGCGGCGGGTTTCGTTCGACGCGAAGGCAGCCTCGATAATGGCGACGATCTTGCGCGCATAGATGCCGTCGACCGGCACCGGCGTGTCATCGGCAATGGCATCGCGCATTGCGCTCCATTCGCGCACCAGCGCGTTATGCATCCAGTTCGGCTCAAAGGAACCGGGCAGCTCGGTCCAGACCGTCTCGCGGCCAAGCATGGTGCCGCGGTCCATGTCGATGCGCAGCGTTCCCCGCTCGCAGACCAGATCCATGGCATAGGTGGTGGCGCCGGTGCGATAGCCGACGCTCTGCACCTGGCCGATGCCGCCGCCGGCGAAGCGCAATCCGAGCAGAGCGCTGTCGTCTGCTTCCTGGTCATGGAACTTGGCGCCGAGCATGCCGCTCACCGACACGACATCGTCATCCATCAGCCAGACCAGGCGATCGACCGCGTGGATGCCGGCCGTCAACAGCATGCCGCCGCCGGTCGCCTTGCGCAGATGCCAGTCGCGGCGATTGTGCTCCATCCACAGCTTGATGATCCAGCTCGATCCGGCGAGCGGCCGGCCGAGCTCGCCTTCCTCCAGAATTTGCCTGGCCGCCATGCAGGGCAGGGCGAAATGCATGAGGTGGGCGACCATCAGCTTGACGCCACCCTTGGCCACGGCGGCGTTGATCGCATCGCAGGCAGCCACCGTCGGCGCCATCGGTTTTTCGAGCAGGATATGCTTGCCGGCCTTTGCCGCGCCGATGGCCATTTCGGCATGGAGATGGTGCGGGCTGGCAATGAGGACCGCATCGACCTCCTTGTCGTCCAGCAGCCTTCGCCAGTCCGCGTAGCCGCGGCCGCCATGTTCAGCGGTGAATTGCTGCAGTGCGTCGGCATTTCCTCGAGAGGCGGCGACGAGGCGAATGCCGCCAGCCTCAGGGATTGCCCGCGCATGGGCTGCGCCGAAATCGCCGGCGCCGATAATTCCTATTCCAATCATGGTCCTGCCTTTTGATAGGCGGCGTCGATCAGCGACATCGCCGCAACGTAATCTTCGATGGACACCGGCGGAGGCGCCTTTCTGGCCAGCCGGTCAAGCGTATCGCGCATGAACAGACGATAGCGCGTCGCCGGCAGTTCGACCGGCAAGTCGGCGATTGCCGCGTCGTCGAGCGTTGCGCAGATAACATGGTCGCCATGATCGATGAGGGTGGCATTGGCACTGACGATGCGCCACTCGAAGTCACCGCCGGGGCGCATCGAAGCAAAGGTGTAACCGGCCTCGACGATGAACAGCGCGCCGGCCTCGTCTTCCAGCACCAGAAGTGCGTGATCCTCGACCGGGCCGGGATGGATGCGGTTCGCGATCGAAACGCTTTTCAGGCCGAGCTTGCCGGTTGCCAGGCTGAGTGCCGCGTCGACGCCGTGTATGCCGAGATTCCTCAACGCACCCCCGCCACCAACCGCCGGGTCGAGCACCCAGGCGACACCGTCGGCGATGTAGCGTTGCGGCGGGCCGTTGACCAGCCGGAACTGGCAATGCGCCACGGGGCCGGCGCGACCTTGCCGGCGCAGCCGTTCAAGGCCGGCAACGGCCGGCCCGAAACGGTTGGGCAGGGGAACAGCGACAAAAGCCTGGTACTGCCTGGCAAGGTCGCGCAGCGCCATCAGTTCCCTCGTATGGCTGGCCGCCGGCTTCTCCAGGATCAGCGGTATCCTTGCCGCGATGATCGCACGTGCCCGCGCCGGCACCATCGAAGGGTGCCCCATCAACAGGATCACATCCGGCGGGCTGGAGAGTATCTCCTTGAAATCTTCGATAAACGGCAGGTCGTGGTGCGCGGCGAACGCATGGGCTTGGCCAGGATTCTCGTCCCAGATACCGGCGATCTCCGCACCGGAAAAGCGTGCGGCGTCGAGGTGCATTTCGGCGTGCCAGTGGCTCGAGCCGGCGAGGATTATCTTCATTCGGGAGTAACACGTTGCTATGGGCTTGCAGGATATCCTACAAGTGGCTATACGACAAGCGGCGGGCAAGCTTCAGCGGATGATGAAAGCAGTGGGATGGCGGAACTGAAGTCGATCGAACCGTTGAGCAGACCACCGCTGCTGCACGTCACCGTGCAGGAAAGCCTCCGGGCCTATATCGAAAGCAACCAGCTCAAGGCCGGCGATCCCTTGCCGCCGGAGACGTTCCTGGCGCAGCGGCTCGGCGTCGGCCGCAACTCCGTGCGGGAGGCCATCAAGGCGCTGGAATCGATTGGCATCCTGGAGACACGGCGCGGCATCGGCGTGTTCGTCAAGGAGTTCTCGTTCAAGCCGCTGCTGGACAACCTGGCCTACGGTTTGCAGGATTCGCTGCGCGATGTCGAAGAGCTGCGCGAAATCCGCCGCGTGCTGGAAACCGGCCTCATCGCCAAGACGATCGAGATGATCAGCGCCGAAGATATCGAAGCGCTGCGCCAGTTGACCGAGCGCATGCGGCAACGTGCCGAGCGCCATGAGAGCTTCGCCGAAGAGGACCAGCAATTCCATCAGCTGCTGTTCCGCTGCCAGAACAATCGCATGCTGAGCGCGCTGATCGACATCTTCTGGATGGCGTTCAACAAGGCCTCGAATTTCACCAATCTCGACAATCCGACGCCGCTGGCGACATGGCGCGACCATCACGAGATCGTCGAGGCTGTCGCCGCCAAGGATGTCGACCAGGCGCGTCGGCGGCTCGATGACCATTACCGGGGGATCCAGCAGGTTATCGCCAAAAACCGAGCAAGCTGAAGAACAACCTGACTATGCCAAGGGAGGAAACCATGCGCATCAGGACCATCGCATTCTCAGTCGCCGGGCTGCTGCTCGCAAGCATTGCCCCATTGACCAGTGTCCAGGCACAAAGCGCCAAGACCATTGCGGGCGGCTTCGACGTCGGCCCCGGCGGTTTTCCCAAGAACTTCAACCCGCTGGTCGCGACCGGCGGCTACACCTGGCTCAGCACCTATTTTGAACCGCTGGTCATCTACAATGCCGGGCTGACCGAGATCGAAGGCGACCTCGCCAAGGACTACAAGATCAGCGACGACCAGCTGAGCTATACGTTCAACCTGGTCAACGAGACCTGGCACGACGGCAAGCCGTTCACCTCGAAGGACGTCAAGTTCACCCTCGAGCTTGCCAGGAACAAGGCCTCCGGCAGCCTGTTTGCCGCCCGCCTCGCCGACATCGCCTCGATCGATGCGCCGGATGACCACACCGCAGTGGTGAAGCTATCGAAACCGAACGGATCGTTTCTATCGATCCTGTCGCAGCTGATGATCCTGCCGGAGCATGCCCTGGCCGCACTGTCGCCGGAATCGCTGGCGACCAGCACCTGGTGGTCGACCACTCCGGTCGGCACCGGCCCGTTCAAGTTCAAGCGCTACGTGAGCGACCAATATGTCGAGCTGGCAGCCGATGACGATTATCGCGGCGGCAAGCCGAAGGTAGACGTGCTCATCAACCGCTATTTCGAGTCGCCGGCGGCGGCCGTTGCCGCGCTCCGTGCCGGCGAAATCCAGTTCACCTATGTCGAGCCCGACGATGCGGCATCGTTCAAGAGCGACAGCAATTTCAAGGTGATCGGAGGTGCCTCGTACGTGGTCAACTATATCGGCCTGAACCAGAAGGTCGACCTGTTTAGGGATATCCGTGTCCGCCAGGCGATCATGTACGCGATCGATCGCAACGGCATCATCGACAGCCTCTACGGCGGTGCCGCCGAGCCAGCCAATTGCGGCTATGTCGCGCCGCACCTTGTTCCCGCAGGCCTCGAACCCTATGCCTACGATCCGGCAAAGGCCAAGGCGCTGCTGAGCGAGGCGGGCTGGGACAAGATCAACGGCGACAAACCGATCACCCTGCTGACCTATTACGGCTCGCCGCAAGCGGCCAACGTGATGGCCGCCATCCAGTCGATGCTGGCCGAAGTCGGCATCAATGTGGTGCCGCGGGTCGTCGATACGCCGACCTACAATGGCATCGTCTACAAGCAAGGCACGCCGGACTGGAACGCCTTTCCGATGGTCTATGCCGGCCTGCAGAATGGCCCCAACCCGGCCGGCCTCAATCCCGGCCTCAACAAGTCGCAGATCCCGCCGGCAGGCTTCAACACCATGCGCATCGGGTTCGACGATCTGAGCGCTGCATTGGACGCCGCGCTAGGCCAGACCGATCCGGCCAAGCTCGATCAATCCTGGCAGGAGGTCTGCAAGGTCATGAACAAGGACCTGCCCTGGGCGACGTTGTGGGTGGCCAACCGCTATGGCGTGGCGTCGACCAAGCTGCATGACTTCGTCTGGACGCCGGCGCCGGGCGGCGGCCCCTACGCAGCTCACCCCGAGCGCTGGGACATCCAGTAAGAAACCCGCAAGCAAGCGAGCAGGCGGGACCACTTTGGCGCCGCCTGCCACCGCCACGGATAGCCGATGTTGAGCTTCATTGCCCGCCGCAGCGCCACAGGATTGCTGATGCTGGTCGCGCTCAGCGTCCTCATCTTCATCCTGTTGCGGCTGGCGCCGGGCGATCCGATCGACGCCTATATCAACCCATCGGTCCCCATGTCGGCTTCCGACCTCGAGGGCCTGCGCGAACGGCTCGGACTCGATCGGCCGCTTCCCGTGCAATATCTCGCCTGGCTGCGCGCGGCGCTGAGCGGTGACTTCGGCTATTCGATCCAGCGCAGCGGCGTTGCCGTGCTGCCACTGGTCATGGAACGCATCGGCCCGACGGCGCTGCTGATGGGTACGGGCCTGGCGATCGCCATCGTGCTCGGCATTTCCGCCGGCATTTTCAGCGCGGTGCGCCGTAACGAACCATCCGACATCGCGCTGTCGGTGCTGTCGTTTATCGGTATCTCCAGCCCGGCTTTTCTGACAGCGCTGCTCGGTCTCTATTTCTTCTCGGTGCTGCTGCGCTGGGCGCCGTCCGGCGGCATGCAGACCGCGGGTGCGCCGTTCTCGGCGACGGATGTGCTTGCGCACCTCGTCCTGCCCGCCTGCCTGCTGTCCGTCGGCCATGCCGCGCTGATCATGCGTTACATGCGCGCCTCGCTGCTGGAAGTGCTCAACCAGGATTACGTGCGGACGGCGCGCGCCAAGGGCGTGCGCGAGTTCTGGGTGATCATCAAGCACGCGACCCGCAATGCGCTCTTGCCGGTCATTACCTTGATCGGCTCTACTGTCGGCATCGCCATCGGCGGCGCTATCTTCCTGGAAAGCGTGTTCAACTGGCCGGGCATGGGACTGCTTCTGGTCAACGCCGTCGGCACCCGCGATTACCCGGTGATCATGGGCGCTACCCTGGTGATCGGCGTTTGCGTCATCCTGGTCAACCTCTTGACCGACGTCGTCTATGCCGTCGTCGACCCGCGCATTCAGGTGGCATGATGGCAATCACGGCGCCAGATCCTACAGTTGACCCGACAGCCGTGCCGCAAACCAAAGGCCCGCTTCGCCGCGCGCTCGACCGCTTTTTTGAAAACCGCGCGGCGCGTGCCGGGCTTTTGATCGTCATCCCGATCCTGCTGGCGGTTTCGACGTATCCTTTGTGGTGGCCGTTCGGTCCTAACACCATCGACCTCCGAGCAATGAACAAGGCGCCGTCGGCCATTCATTGGCTGGGCAGCGACGGCGTCGGGCGCGACGTCATGGCCCGGCTGCTGCAAGGCGGACGGATCTCACTGCTGGTCGCCGTCTGCTCGGTCGCCATATCGACCGTCATCGGCTTCCTGGTCGGCGCCGTCGCCAGCTTTGGCGGGCGTCTTGTCGACGGCACGGTGATGCGCCTGGTCGACCTGGCGATGACGCTGCCGCCGGTGATCTTCCTGCTGGTGCTGGCTTCGATCGCCGGCACCGGCATCGCCCCGACCATCCTGGTGATCTCGCTGCTCTCCTGGCCGGTGCTGTCGCGCATGGTGCGCGCCCGGCTGCTCGAACTGCGCGAGCGCGATTTCGTCGTTGCCGCCCGCGGCATGGGCGCGGGGCTGCCGCATCTGCTGTTCCGGCATGGCCTGCCCAATTGCATCGATATCCTGGTCGTCTACGCCACCTTGCAGATCGCCAACGCCATCCTGCTCGAGGCCGGCCTGTCATTCCTCGGCCTCGGCATCGCACCGCCCGAAGCCAGCTGGGGCAACATGCTCAATCTCGCCCGCTCCACCGTGGTGCTTGAAAATTACCCCTGGCAATGGATGTTCCCGGGCGCCGCACTGGTGCTCACCGTGCTCGCCATCAATTTCATCGGCGACGGCCTGCGCGACGCATTCGACCCCCGCTCCGATCTCAACTGACCTCAAAGGTTTATCAAAATGCCCCTGTTTACCGGCGTCGTGCCACCTGTCGTCACCCCGCTCAATGCCGATTTCAGCATCGACTTTCCGTCGTTCACCCGCACCATCGAGAACCTGCTCGACGGCGGCGTTCACGGGCTGTTCGTGCTCGGCTCGACCAGCGAGGTGGTCTTCCACGACGAGGCGGGCCGCAGGGCCGTCCTCGAGCACGCGGTCAAGGTCAATAACGGCCGGGTTCCGATCTTCGCCGGGGTCATCGACCCGACGACCGACCGCGTCATCAACCACGCCCGCATCGCCAGATCGGCCGGCGCCGACGCCATCGTCGTCACCGCGCCGTTTTATACCCGCACCAGCCAGCCGGAGATCGGCGACCACTTCCGCTATATCAAGGATGCGCTCGACATTCCGGTCATCGCCTACGACATCCCGGTCTGTGTCCACGTCAAGCTGGAGCGAAAGACCACGGTCGGCCTCGCCAGGGAAGGCGCCATCGCGGGCATCAAGGATTCCAGCGGCGATGACGGCAATCTGCGTTACGTGCTCAAGGACATGGCCGACGACCCCGGCTTCTTCGGCATGACCGGCTCCGAGATCCTGGTCGACAGCGTGCTGGCGATGGGTGCGCATGGCGTCGTGCCGGGGCTCGCCAATGTCGACCCGCATGGTTATGTCAGGCTGTGGAAGCTGACGCAGGCGGGCCAGCATGCCGAAGCCCGCGTGGAGCAGGAGCGGTTGCTGAAACTGTTCGAGATCGTCTGGATCTCGCTCGGCAGGACCAGCGCCGGCTCGGCCGGCGTCGGCGCCTTCAAGGCGGCGATGAAGAGCCTCGGCATCATCGCGTCGAACACCATGGCGCGGCCGCAGCGCAGCCTGAACGACGAGGAAACCGCAAAGATCGACATGATCCTTCGCGATGTGGGGCTGCTCCGCTGAGCGCCATGCCGATCCTCTCGATTTCCGGCCTGCGCGCGGTGTTCCGCATCGCGGGGCGCGACATCGCGGCGGTAAGGGATGTCGACCTGACGATCGGCTCCGGCGAGACGGTGGCGCTTGTCGGCGAATCCGGGTCCGGCAAATCTGTCACCAGCCTGTCGATCATCGGCCTGTTGCCAAAGAGGGTCGGACATATCGCCGAGGGGTCGATCGCGCTGCGGCGCAAGAACGGCACGGTTACCGAGCTGACCAGCCTCGATGCCGAGTCGCTGCGCAAGATACGCGGCAATGAGATCGGCATGGTGTTCCAGGAGCCGATGACCAGCCTCAACCCGGTCTACACGATCGGCGAGCAGATCGCCGAACCGATCCGCATCCATCTCGGCAAATCGCACCGCGAGGCAGAAGCAGACGCGGTGCGGCTGCTGGAACAGGTCGGCATTCCCGATCCGAAGCGGCGGGCGCGGCAATATCCACACGAACTTTCGGGCGGGATGCGCCAGCGTGCCACCATTGCCATGGCCCTGTCCTGCGATCCTGGTTTGCTGATCGCCGACGAGCCGACAACCGCATTGGACGTCACCATCCAGGCCCAGATCCTCGATCTTTTGGCCGACCTGCAGGCGCAGCGCGGCATGGGCATCCTGTTCGTCACCCACAATCTCGGCGTCGTCGCCGAAATCGCCGACCGGGTGGCGGTGATGTATGCCGGGCGTATCGTCGAAACAGGTCCGGTGAGCGAAGTGTTCACCCGTCCGCGTCATCCCTATACGGCAGGGTTGATGCGCTCGGTGCCGCGGCTCGGCCAGGCCACGGCGCTGAAGGCGGCGGGAACGCCGCTGCCGACCATTGCCGGAAATGTTCCGTCGCTTGCCTTGCTGCCCATGGGCTGTTCCTTCGCGCCGCGTTGCCCGATGGCTATCCCTGCCTGCCGCGCCGCGGTCCCTCCATCGTTTGCGGCGACGCCGACCCAGCAAAGCCGCTGCCTGCGCTGGGAGGAGCTCTGATGGCCGACGCCCCTTTCCTCGCTGTCAAAAACCTGACCAAGCATTTTGCGCCGACAGCGTTCTCGCGCGGACCCGTCGTAAGGGCGTTGGAGGATATTTCTTTCGATATCGGGCGTGGCCAGGTGGTCGGCCTGGTCGGCGAATCCGGCTCCGGCAAGACGACGATCGGCCGCTCGGTGCTGCGTCTGATCGAGCCGACATCCGGCCAAATCAACTATGACGGCACCGACATCACCAGGCTGGGTGCCGCTCAGTTGCGCCGCCAGCGCCGCAAGATGCAGTATATTTTCCAGGATCCCTTCGCCAGCCTGTCGCCGCGCATGACGATCGGGCAGATCCTCACCGAGGGCCTGGACATTCAAGGCATCGGCAAGAAGTCCGAGCGGCGGGCGAAGGCCGAGAAGGCACTTGCCGCGGTCGAATTGCCGGTCGACGCCTATGACCGTTACGCCCATGAATTTTCGGGCGGCCAGCGCCAGCGCATCGGCATCGCCCGGGCGCTGACGCTCGAGCCGGAATTCATCGTTGCCGACGAGCCGGTCTCGGCACTCGACGTCTCGATCCAGGCGCAAATCATCAATTTGTTGCGCGACCTGCAGCTCCGGCTCGGCCTGACCATGCTGTTCATTTCGCACGATCTGGCTGTCGTCGAGTACATCTGCGACATGGTCATCGTGCTCTATCTCGGGCGCATCATGGAGGTTGCGCCGGCGGCCGAGCTTTATGCCCGGCCGCAGCATCCCTACACGCGCGCGCTGCTGTCAGCCATTCCGTCGCTCGATCCGCTGGCCAGGCAAAGCCGGCAGGTGCTCAAAGGCGATATTCCAAGCCCGGCAAACCCGCCGTCGGGCTGCGTTTTCCGAACCCGTTGCCCGTTCGCGCTGGAAGCTTGCGCCGGGGCTGTACCGCCGCTGAGGGCGACAGCCGAGGGCCATCTGAAGGCCTGCATTCGCGACGACATCGCTTAGGTTTTCTGCCCTCGGCCTACGGGAGAACTTGGGCGAGATGGACAAGGTCGTCGGCCACAAAGTCCCAGCTCTCAAGAGGCGAGAGATCGGTCGTCTGCGCCGGGCCATGCTCTTTTGGCCGAGCAACAAAGGCGGTTCCGATACCGCATTTTCGTGCCGCGGCCAGGTCGTCATTGTGCGCGGCGATTAACACGGCCTCCGCAGGTCGCACCCCCAGGATCTCCACTGCGCGGAGATAAGCCTGCGGCGCAGGCTTGTAGGTGCCGAACACATCCGAGCCAAGGACGGTGTCCCAAGGCAGGCCGGCGCGCTTGGCCATATCCAGCAACAGCCGGGTATTGCCTCCCGACAAGGGCGCGATGATGAAGCGCTCCCTTAGCCTCGCAAGGCCTTTCAGCGAATCGGGCCACGGCTCCAGCCGGTGCCAGGCGAGGTTGAGTTCCTCAAGTTCGGCGGTCGGCAGCTCGGACGGGGCCAGCCCGAACTGGACGAGGGTGGCGTCCAGATTCTCCCTGTTGATCACGTCAAGTGACACGAAAGGCCGGTGCCCCGTCCGCACCGCCTCGGTCGAGGCGTCATAGCGCGACGCCCACGCATCGGCGAATTCACCGGGATCGACCTGCTCTGCACCAACTCGCGCGAGGAAGGCGCCGGCCTCTCTTGCGATACCGCTGCGCCAGTCAACGACGGTTCCCAGAACATCGAAGAATAGAACTCGAGTAGTGGTCATTGAGCTTTCCTCCGACCTCATTGAAACGTCGCCGACGCCAACCCATATGCAATGCGCGTCGGATGTTTCCTCCCATTCGTCCGGCGCGTTCCCCTCTGAAGGTTTTCGACCTTCACATCTGGCCGGGCTTTGCAGCCCGGCCTTTTTTTGCGGGTAAGTGAGCCAGCCGAGATCATGGCGCAGGTGTGCCCAGCGTATCGATGCGTTTCGCCAGCGCCGCGGGATCGCCAAGCACGCGCAGCGTCTTCAGCCGAGCTGTGCCGCCGGCAGCGATCGAGACGCCCGATGCCGGCACGCCAAGCGCCTTGGCTACCAGCCTTTCCAGCGCTCGATTGGCGGCTCCGTTTTCCGGCACGGCGCGGACGCGAGCCTTCAGATGGCTTCGTCCATCCGCCGATGTTTCGATGCCTTCCAGCCTGTCCATCGCTGATTTCGGCGTCAGCCGGACAAACAGGTCGATGCCGTCGGCGCGCGTGCGGAACGGCGCACTCATCGACGCCCTGGGCTCAGACGACCAGCGAAAGCACGGTGGTGAGCAGGAACTGCCGGATGAAGAACAGGATCAGCAGCAGGATGATCGGCGAGATGTCGATGCCGCCGAGGTCGGGCATGAAGCGGCGGATCGGCCGCAGCGCCGGCTCGGTCAGCCGATAGAGCATGTTGCTGATGGTGTCGACGAACTGGTTGCGGGAGTTGACGACGTTGAAGGCGTAGAGCCAGGAAAATATCGCCGAGGCGATGATGATCCACCAGTAAAGGTCAAGCGCCATGACAATGGTCTGAATGAGGGCGATCATGCCGGTCTCCGATTGTTGCCGACATGTAGCCACTGTAGCTGAAAGCGGCAAGAGCCGCCTTCTGCCGCATGGGCGAGGGCGCACGAACGGCCGAGCGGCATTTCGGCAGCAAGCGCAGCCTTGACAGGAAACCGCAGCGGCCGATAAAAGCCCCATCCGCTGGACGGGGCTGTAGCTCAGCTGGGAGAGCGCGTCGTTCGCAATGACGAGGTCAGGAGTTCGATCCTCCTCAGCTCCACCAGCGGATTTTTTCCGACCCTTTGCCTGGATGAATTCCAAGGAAGTCCTCCTTGGATTCGCGGCGTCTCTCAGACGAAGCTCGCGAACGCATTGCAGGCCTGCTGGCGGCTTGGCACTATCGTTGCCGGGTGGATTCACATCGGCGACGTAAAGACCCTCTACACCAGTAGCGTATGCGGCCTATTGCCACTGCGCCTCGTCCTTGCCAGACTTGGTCCGTCTTCAAAACCGAGGGGAATTCACCATGACCAGCACGACAAGGCGTGATTTTGTAGGTCTTACAGGAATGGCAGCGACTGCCCTGGCCGGTGCTGTTGCAACACGAGCTACCGCTGCGGAAAGCGACGTAGCGCCATCGTTCGATGAGGTTCTTCAAGAGTACAACCAAAACAACACAGAAAGGACTAGATCAAAGCTGGCGATCTATGTGGTCCTTTCTCATCTGCACGCCAGTCTCGAGGAGGAATTTAGCGACCTTGGGCTAGAGCTGCCTTTAGGGAAAAAGGTCTTGCCATCGAACCTGCCGGCCAATTTCGCCGACGCGCAGGTTGCACCCCTTCCTTGGCTCTTCAAGCCCTCGGAAGTTACCGACCACGAACGAAACGGCTATGCGGCGATTGCAATGCGAATGAACGCAGTGATGGCAAGACACACCGCCGACGTGAGTGTCGGGGTTTCGCATATCATGTCGCACAAGGGATAACCGCGACCTTGCCGGCGAGAACGGCACGTCAGGCGAGCACAACGCCGGCCGGCGATTTGTTGTTGCGGGCGAACCGATTACCTGTTTTGGCGAGGCGACTGCGCTGCGAGAGTCCTCACAATGGATAAATACTTCCGGGACGCGCCGCGCGAGATAGCAAAGCTCTCGGCACCCCGGCCAGTGGGAATTGTCAGCCGTCCGCGCGTAGTGGCGCTGCTTTCGCAGGCCCTCGACAGCGGTGCATGCTGGCTGGCGGCGCCTGGTGGATACGGCAAGACCACCGCGGTGATCGACTTTCTGGAACACGGCGGGCGGGAACAAGGCGGGCTGAAGCAAGGCGAGTCGGCGTACAACTGGTATCGGGTCGACACCGAGGACCAGGACGTTGCGCGCCTTTTCCACTATCTGACGCTGTCGCTCGACGGCAGGCATGCCGGCATGCCGGTCTTTGGTCCGGAATATGCCGACAATTCCGACGATTTCGCGCGGCTGTTCTTCCGCACCTATTTCTCGCGGCTTGATCCGGGCACGATCCTGGTCCTCGACGATCTGCATCGTGCCGATGCGCCAGGCTTTCGCCGGACGCTGGCGATCCTGTTGCGCGAACGCCCCAACACTGTCCGCTGCATCTGCACATCGCGGATGCTGCCTGAGGGCGACGTCGCCGACCTCGTGCTGTCGGGACAGTTGCCGGTGCTCAACCAAACGCTGCTGGAGTTTTCGCCTGGGGAGGCTCGCAACCTCGTCACCGCCCGCTCGCAATCGCCGTCCGAGGTCGGCGACATTTCGGAGGCGCGCGGCTGGGCGGTGGGCCTTCTCCTGCTGGCCAACGCCGGAATGTACTACCCGCTTTCGCAGACCGGCCTTGCCGGGGGCGCCGGCCTTCGGGAGATTGTCGGACGTTATTTCCTGCGCGACATCGCGCCGGAGGACCAGGATCTGCTTATCAGGCTCAACGTTCTGCCGGAGATCAGCACGGAGCTTGCCGATGCGTTCCTGGGCTCGCCGCAGGCTGCTCGCCTGCTGGTGCGGCTGCAGCATCGCCAGCTGCTGATCACGCGCGACGGTCCGGGCGGCGCCGCCTTCCAGCTGCATGACTTGTTGCGCGAATACCTTGCCGGCCTACTGGACCGGCGCGTGACGGAAGCGGACCGTTCCAGGCTGCGCGAGCAGGCAGCAAAGGTCCTGCACGAGGCAGACAAAACCGACGCGGCAATCGTGCTGGCGTTGCAGGCGGGCGCCTGGCCGCTGGCACGCCAGCTCATTCTGGAGTGCGCTAACGGCGTTCTCACGCAAGGGCGCAGGGCCAGCTTCGTCGAATGGTGCAACAGGCTGCCCCCCGACCAGATGGACGGGTGGGTCCATTATTGGCTGGGCGTCGCCTTCGCATCGGACGATGCGAAGGCCGAACCGCACTTCTCCAAGGCATGGCAAGCATTCGAGAACACCGACATGCGCGGCCAATGTCTGACGGTGGCGCGGGCGGTCGTAATCAAGACCGCCAGCTGGCGTACGCATGAGGGGCTGGCGGATTGGACGCGCCGAGCCTCACAGGTTCTTGCCAGGGGATTGCCGGAGTTGGATCCGGAGGAACTGATGATGGTCAGGCTCGGCATCCTGCGGGCCGTCGATTTCGCCGAACCTGGCGAATTCGACGCCCATGACGCGAAGCGCCTCGTGAATGATATCCAGCAGCGCCTGACACATCTGCCGATCGAGGATTCGGTCGAGTTGCGCCTGCTGGCAAGCGAAGCGCTCATCGACTACGCGACCTCGTCGGGGCAGCGCGACATTTTTGCCAATGCCGTGGACAGCGTTGCCGCCGATCTCGAACATCCGGATATCCCGCCGCTGGTGCTCGGCATGTGGCTGGTGTCCTTTGGCTCGGCCAGCGGCCGCTACTTCCCCTATTCGCGGCGCGGTTTTGTCTATACCTCGGCCGAGGATGCGTTGCGACGCGCAACGGCGATAGGCGAGCAGCACGCCTTACGGGGCGTCGAGTTCAGCGCCCTCTATCAGCTTCAATTGCTGATGAAGCTTCACAACAGGTTCTCGGAATTCAATGCGCTCGTCTCCCGGCTGGGCGAGATCGCGGACAGCAGGTTCACAACCCAGGTCGCTGTAGTCGCCGACTGCCACGCGGCGATGCACACGCGCAACGGCGACTTCGTCAAGGCTTATCTCGACTGCGATGCGTTCATGGATGCGATCGAGCGGGCGAATGAGCCGATGATCGAACGCTGGCCGCATTACGTCACCAAATACCAGGTCCTGCTGGCCGATCGGCGTCCAGCGGAGGCCATTGCGCTACTCCAGGAGATCGTCGAAAGGCTGAGCGGCGGCCCTCGCCAGCGCGTCGAACTCAACATTCTGGCCGCTCAGGCCCTGGAGCAGAAGTGGAACGGCGGCGCGTCCTATGGCAGTCGTCTGGCTGAGTTCATGGAGGCGTTGCGCCAGGTCAACCCCTCCGCAATCCTGCTCAACCTGCCGGACCTATTGGCCGATCTGGTCGCCGATGCGCTGGAGCGAAAGATCGACATCGATCTCTGCCGCCGCGTCGTTCGGGCGCGATATCTGGTCCCGCCCGCTGGCCGACCCGTCCAGTGGCCTTGGCCGCTCAGGATCCACTTGATGGGAGGCTTCCGCCTCGAGATCGATGGTGCCGAGGTCGCGCCCGGTGCCAAACCTACCCGCGCTCTCGACATATTGCGCATTATCTGCCTGTCGAGGGATCAGGTCTGTTCGGTGGAAACCCTGCAGGATTGGCTCTGGCCCGACCTCGACGGCGACCAGGCCAAAGCGGCCTTGGAGCAGGCGCTGCATCGTCTGCGCAAATTGCTCGGGCAAGGCGAGCTCGTAACGCTGAGAGAGGGCCGTTTGCGGCTCGCTGCCGACAAGGTCTGGATCGATCTGCAGGATTGGGAAGACCGGCTGAAACCCGTTCTGTCGGGCCAAAGAGACAGCGCAATCGAGGAGCAGGAGAAACTGCTGGAAGGCTTTGTCGGCCCGCTTTTCTCGAATGGCCCGACGCCCGCCTGGTCGAACGCCGCGGCCGACCGGGTGCGGGACGGGTTGGTCGAGCTTGCCGTGCGGGTCGCCAAACACTGGCAGAGCCAAGGCAACGCGGATCGGGCACGCCAAGCGTGCCGGCGTGCGCTCGATTTCTACCCGGAATCGGCCAAACTCCATGGCACGCTCATCCAGGAGAGCCTCTCCAGAAACGACCATGCCGGCGCCATCGAGGATTACCGGCGCTATGAACGCGCGCTCGCTTCGACCGGCGATGACGAGCCCTCGCCTTTGCTGCGTTCGCTCGTGCGCCCGCTTCTCTAGACCGGTCATCCTTTCACCGAAACGCCGAACCGCTCTATCTCTTTATTTTTGCGCAATTCCGGACGGAAAACCGTTCCACACTTTTCCTGGAATTGCTCTGGCGCAGCTCGGAACTCTGTAAGCCGTCCGTAAGTCGCGGTCTGGGAACCTCGGCTCGTCGATCAAAACCGATCGCCGGAGGCCTGAAGCCCCCGATACCAACACTCACAGGAAGGAAAAGGTCATGCCGTATACTGCCAGAGCAACTTCGAGAGTGCGTGCCGGCACCATCCGGGCTGGAGCCACAAGACTTTCCGACCAGCTCAGGATCGGGCCTTGGTCGCTCCTCTCGCCCGAAGCTGTCATACAGCAAAAGTACAACTCCCTTGGAGGCGCCGGCTTCGCCGAGATCGACAGGAAGGACACTGGAAAAGCCTGGTATCTCAAGAACGGCTCATGCATTTGTTACAACGATGCCATGCACGACGCCTTTGAGATCCATGGCGAAATCTACAGGAAGTGGATTGCGCTTGGCGGTCTCGCGTGGGGCATTCCCTGCACCGACGAAACCGGAACTCCCGACGGCGTCGGCCGATACAATCACTTCAACAACAATACCGCTTCGATCTACTGGACACCGAATACCGGTGCTCAAGCGATTTGGGGGGCAATTCGCGGCAAATGGGCAGCAATGGGCTGGGAGCGCTCGGTTCTCGGCTATCCGGTCACCGACGAAACCGGAACTCCCGACGGCGTCGGGCGCTACAACCATTTTGCCAATGCCGGCTCGATCTACTGGACACCGAACACAGGAGCCAACGTGGTGTACGGTGACATCCGCAAGAAGTGGGAGAGCCTGGGCTGGGAACAGTCATATCTGGGATATCCCACGACCGACGAGACCGAATTTGCCGATGGTGGCCGTGCCAATCTGTTTGAAAACGGCGGCATATACTGGTGGCCCGACACCGGCGCGATCGACCTTCGAGATGTCGTCGTCCACTATACCGGCCTCCATTGCTTCGGCGAGACCGACTGGGATCAGGGATCGAGTGCGGACGAACCCTATGCCATCGTCAGCGTGACAACGCCGCAGATCGCCGACACCAAGCGCAGCCAGGTCTATGCGACGTCGATGCCGGAGATACAAGACCCGACCTTATGGAAATCTATCGAGGCAAGCCTTACGGCATCAATATCGGCACGGTGCTGATGGAAAACGATTTTGGCGACCCCAACAAATACAAGGACGAGGTGCAGAAGATCGTCATGGGCGTCCATACGGCGGGCACGCTCGCTTTGGGCCTCATTCCGGTGGCAGGACCTATCATTGCCGCGATAGCCGGCCCGGCCCTGGGATCCTTGATGCCATCGATCGGCGGCGCCATCAGCGATCTCTTCGATTGGGGCGATGACAGGATCGGGAGCGCGACAGTAACCATCTCCGCAAAGCAGATGGTGTTGCTCGCTGCACGCACGAACAATACTACCTTCAGCGGGATTGGATTCAAGGTGGAAACGCCCCTGATTTCCGGCGATGGGGCTTCCTACAAAGCCTATTTTGGCTTTGTGCCTGCCTAGGCCAATCGCCCTGGCAAAAAAGCTTGCCGGGACAATCAACTTACCAGCCCCGCCTTCCGTTGGCGGGGCTGCCAGTTCGCGACAGAGAGTTTTATTGCCCTGGTACCTCTGCACAGAGGATTTGATGGGTTAGCTGGGCTCTGGGTAGGCTTTCGGGTTCGACGAGCAGTTCGATATTGCGCGCGAGGCCGGATTGCCTGCGGATCAATCCGCTGAGCGCCGCCTCCAGGCCTATCTCCACGAAGCGCTTGGTGCGGTAGACCGTGGAGCCGCCGACCACCACCGTGGCGGCGATGGCCTCGTCGCCCAGGCCGGCATTGGCAGCGAGCAGGATCCGGGCCCGCTTGGAGCTGACCGAGCACGAACAGATGTCGCGCGAGACTCGCGGTTGCCAAATGGCGGAAGCAATCTCCACGAGGCGCTGGCCACGAAGCGGAATCATGGAACTGTTTGCCCGTGCCGTCATGGCGAGAGTGTTAGCGCAATCGCTGTCACCGGAAGCGCGCGCTTATGTGCCGTGCTGGAATGTACATGAAGAATCCGCGTTCGCGCGGCCTCGTCGATTTCCTTGCCTTCGAGGAAATCGTCGATTTGTTCATAGGTGACGCCATATGCATCCTCGTCAGGACGAAGCGGGACAAGGTTCTCCAGGTCGGCGGTCGGGGTCTTGTCGACGAGTTCGGGCGGAGCGCCCAGATGCGCGGCCAAGGCTCGCACCCTGCGTTTGTTTAGCCCCGAAAGAGGAAGGATATCGGCGGCGCCGTCGCCGAACTTGGTGAAGAAGCCCATCAGTGCCTCGGCCGCATGGTCGGTGCCGATGACCAGTCCTCGGCTGGCACCGGCGAGCGCGAACTGGGCAATCATGCGCTGACGCGCCTTGATGTTGCCAAGCAAGAAATCCTCGCGGCCGGCGTCGCCGAACTCGACACCAGCCCGCTTGATCGAATCCAGCATTGCGTCGGCAGCCGGCTTGATGTCGACCCGGCACACTTCGTCCGCCCCTATGGTGTCCAAAGCCCGCTGGGCGTCGCTCTCGTCGGCCTGGTTGCCATACGGGAGCCGAACGGCCAGGAATTTGGCGTCATATCCAGCCGTTCGCAGTTCTTCGACGGCTCGTTGAGCCAGAAGGGCCGCGACGAGTGAATCCACCCCGCCGCTGATCCCCAGCACATAGGTGCTGAGGCCCGATGCACGCAGATACGTGCCGAGAAAGTCGATACGCCGGCGTGCTTCCAGCGCGACGTCAACACTGGGAGCGACGCCCAACGCGTTGATAATCATTTCCTGTTCGGTCATTGGCAGTGGGTGCTCCTGATATCACAGCATTCCGTCTAGTAGCTCTGCACAGAGGATTCGGCGGGTTCGATGGGTTGTAGCGTGGGTAGGATATTGGGTTCGACGAGCAGTTCAATGCTGCGCGCGAGGCCGGGTCGCCTGCGGATCAATCCGGCCCGCTCGAGGATGAGCACCATCTTATGGACAGAAGGCGCGGTGACACCGACCTTGCATAAGGTCAAGGTCACCGAGCGCGCAGCACAAGACTTTGCCACTGCATGCGCGACCTCCTCGATATTCATTACCCCCAGCCCGACCGCGTCAGGGTGGTGCTCGTTAGTCTGCCGACCCACACGCCGCGCTCTATCAGGCCCTGCCGGCGTCAGAGGCGCGACGCATCCTGCGACGGCTGGAGTTCCATGACACGTCCAAACACGTGAGCCGGCTCAACATGGTCGAGATCGAGATCGGCATCCTGCGCAGCCAGTGCCTCGACCGCCGCATCGAAAGTCGCGACAGCCTGTTTGCCGAGATCGCCGCTTGGGAAAACCAGCGAGGCGCCAGCGGCGCCCGCATCAACGGGATGTTCTCGACCGAACAGGCCCGCCTCAAATTGGCCAAAGCCTATCCTATCCAAAGCCCACCGCCAACGAGTCATAATCCCTGTGCAGAGCCACTAGTAGTCGTCGCAAGGCGCGGTCCGGATGCGGCAGCGGCCGATCAGCATAGCGGGCAAGCTGTCGTTGCCTACCCCCGCACAGCCCGTAGCGCCGCCATGAACGCGGCTCCTTCGGCCGGAACGATGGAGACCGCATTAAGTGCAGTCACCTTAACGACGCGAACGGCCAACGGGGCCGAGCGGGATCGGCGGAAACCGGATCAGGCGGTGCGCAACCCGACGCCATGACAGCCGACATCAATCAGGATGGAAAGAGAACGGTGACAAGAGCGGGCATGCATCACACCAGCCCGCGCTTGGCCATCATCGCTTCCGGGGAAGGCATCTTGCCGCGGAAGGCGGTGTAGAGTTCTTCGGGGTCCTTCGAGCCGCCGGCGGCGTAGATGTTCTTGCGCAGCCGCTCGGCCAGCGCCGGATTGAAGGGATCGCCTGTTTCCTCGAAGGCGGCGAACGCGTCGGCGTCAAGCACTTCCGACCACATATAGGAGTAATAGCCGGCAGAATAGCCATCGCCGGCGAAGATATGGCCGAAATGCGGGGTGCGGTGACGCATGGCGATAGTGTCAGGCATGTTGAGTTTTTCGAGCGTTTCGGCTTCGAAACGAAGCGGCTCCTGCGGCGCATCTGACCGCGCATGGTAGGCCATGTCGACCAAAGCCGAGGCGGTGAACTCGACGGTGGCGAAGCCGGCGCCGAAGGTGCGCGCCGCCAGCATCTTGTCGACCAGCGCCTTTGGCATCGGCTTGCCGGTCTTGACATGCAGCGCATGCTTTTCCAGCACCGCCGGCACCGTCAGCCAATGTTCGTAGAGCTGCGACGGCAGCTCGACGAAATCGCGGCTGACCGAGGTGCCCGCGACCGACGGCCAGGTGACGTCGGTCAGCATGCCGTGCAGCGCGTGACCGAATTCGTGGAACAGGGTCTTGGCCTCGTCGACCGACAGCAAGGCTGCCTCGCCGGCCGGCGGCTTGGCGAAATTCATGATGTTGTAGATGACCGGCTTGGAGCCATCGCCAAGCTTGTAGCCGGATTTCAGCGCGCTCATCCAGGCGCCGGAGCGCTTCGAAGGCCGCGCGAAATAGTCGGCGAGGAACAGGCCGCGCTCGCTGCCGTCGGCATTCTTCACGACGAAAACGCGAGCGTCCGGATGCCAGGTGGCAATGCCCTTCTTTTCTTCGAAAGAGATGCCGAACAATCGTGTTGCCACGTCGAAACAGGCGTCGATGATGCGGTCTAGCTGCAGATACGGCTTCAGCTCGGCCTCGTCGAAGGCGAATTTCTCTGCACGCAGCTTCTCCTGATAGAAGCGCCAGTCCCAGGCAGCGAATTTCTCGTTGCTGCCGGCCTCGACCGCCAGCCGCTGCAATTCGGCCTGGTCGCTTGCGGCCTTTTCCACCGCCTTTTCCCAGACCGGATCGAGCAGCGCGTGCACCGCCTCCGGCGTCTTGGCCATGGTGTCGTCGAGCTTCAATGCGGCGTAGGAAGCATAGCCGAGCAGCTTCGCCTTCTCGGCGCGCAGGCGCAGCATGTCGCGCACCACTTCCGTGTTGTCGGTAGCGCCGCCATTCTGACCACGCATGATGAAGGCGCGGAACGCCGTCTCGCGCAGGTCGCGGCGTTCTGAGAAGGTCGAGAACGGCTCGTAGATCGAACGCGACAAAGTGACGGCGTAGCGGCCCTTCTGGCCGCGCATCTCGGCGGCTTCCGCCATCGAGCTTTTCAGGAATTCCGGCAGGCCGGCCAGGTCGGCCTCGTCGAGGAACAACGCCCAGTCGCGCTCGTCGGCAAGCACGTTCTGGCCGAAATTGGTGCCGAGCGACGACAATTCCTCGTTGATCGAGGCCAGCCGCTTCTTGCCTTCGGCGTCGAGCCTGGCGCCGGAGCGGACGAAGTTTTTCCAGGTCTTTTCCAGCACCCGCAGCGTTTCGGCATCGAGCTTCAAAGCCTCGCGGCGCTGATAGAGATCGTCGATGCGGGCAAACAGTCGCTCGTTCATCGAAATCGCCGAGTAATGCCGCGACATCTTTGGCGAGATGTCGCGCTCCAGCGCCTGGATCGCCTCATTGGTGTGGGCGCCGGCGCGGCACCAGAAGATCGAGGAGACATGGTCGAGCGCCTCGCCGGCAAGCTCGAGCGAGGCAAGCGTGTTTTCGATCGTCGGCGTCCCGGTGTTGCCGGCAATCGCCTCGATCTCGGCCTCATGCGCCTTCAGGGCCGCGTCGAAGACCGGAGAAAAATCGCCGTCGCCGATGCGCGTGAAATCGGGCAGGCCGAACGGCCCTTGCCATGCGGTCAGCGGATGGGCGGCGAGGTCGACGGTTGACGGCATGGGCAAACTTTCGCTGGGTGGGCGGGAGAAGCGGATCGTCACCGATGTAAGGCGCCGGCCCGTTGCGCGCAACAGCACGCCTGGTTAACGCCGATGCGTGCCCACGACTCGTATGCGAACCAGGATGCCCACTCGCGCGCAGTGCAGCAAAAAGTGCACTGTAACGGTAATTCCCATCTATAATAATCTAAAATCCATGGTCTCGTTGTAAAATTCAGGCATCATTTCGTTTCCGAGATAGATGACGCTTCCGTGACTATTTCTAATTTTATTTAGGTTAGATTTAGACAACTTGAAAACACGACTAAAGTATGCGTCGTATGCTTTCCTCATATCGCCTTTCGCCCAGTCTAAACTATAGTACATTCTGCCAGGCAACATTACATCGCCGCGCCACAGATTTATATCATATTCAAGTACCGGAGATAATCTTGAACTAACTTGCAAACATCTATTTTCAGCGTCACGCTCAAGGACTATGTTGTTTAAAAAATCCTTTAAAGATATCAGAACTCTTCTGTTTTTAAAAGACCGTTCTTCTTCTCGGATGGGCTCCCAAAAAATGGGGGTATCGCCATCTTCGATGGACGGCTTGACGAATACTATATTCTCAACACCCTTGGACAAGGCATGGTTGAAAACGATTTCATCTCTGTGCGACAGGAAAAGATTGAATTGCTTGCCCATCATTGCCCTCCAACACATAAGATTTCGAATTCCGATAATAGTGCACTTTTGCAGGGCGCGACCGTCGTTGTGAGTGGATTGACCGCATGGCTTGTCGCATTGGCGTTCCCACCTGCGTAACCACGTGACGTGGACAGGTCCGAATTGACGCCGGCAATTCCAGCGCCTATCCCCCGAGAAGCTCAAGACCAAATTTCGTCAGTAGCCGTCGCAGTTTTCGGCGATCGCGGCTTGCGAACTGGCGGTGATCTGGTCGTTGGCGACTGCAAAGGTCTCCTGCATCAGCATGTCGTTGCTGGGAAAATCATAGCAGGCGATCACAGTGGTGACGCCGCCCTCCGTCTTCTCGATCCGGTGGCGGATTTCGGCCCCGGCGACGGCGCCCTGCCACTCGGCGATCGAGGCGATGAATTCCTGCTTGCTTTGCACGACGCCGAGGTCGTCGAGCTTGATGCGGACGTTGTCGGCGAGCAGGTCCGACAATTCGGTGCGGTCGGCGATCAGTAGTGCCGAATACCAGCGGTCGATGATCGCGCTATCATCGGCGCGGGCGACAGTTATCGGGCACAGCAGTGCCGCCGCCGCGAACGCGATCCGAGCTCGCACCATGCCTCGTCTCCTACTCCGTCTCCGGCCGCTCGAAATCGCCGGTTTCCTTGTTCATCACCCAAAGCTCGCCGGTCGAAATATCGAACCAGGCACCGTGCAGCGACAGTCGCCCCTTGCCTTCGAGGATCGAAACACAAGGGAAGGTACGCAGATTGGCGATGGAATAGCGGATCGAGATGCGCTCCAGCGCCGTCTGGCGCTCGGTCGCGGTCATGAAGGTGCTGGACGATACGGTCTCGGCCGCGGGCGCGATCAGGCTCATCCACCTGCCGATGAAATCGCCCGGCGACAAGGGTGCGGCCGTGGTGTCGAGTGCCGCGCGGATGCCGCCGCAGCGGCCGTGGCCCATCACCACGATGTTCTTGACCTTGAGGCTCTGCACGGCAAATTCGAGCGCCGCCGATGTCGAGTGGAACTGATCGTCTGGCGCATAGGGTGGCACCAGATTGCCGACATTGCGCAGCACGAACAGCTCGCCCGGCCCGGCATCGAAGATCGCTTCGGGCGCGGCCCGCGAATCGCAGCAGGCGACGATCATCGTTTCCGGTGCCTGGCCCTCTCGCGCCAGCGAGCGATAACGGCCGCTTTCGGTGAGATAGCGGCCGCTCATGAAACTGCGGTAGCCGGTGAGAAGATGCTCGGGAAGATGGGGCATGGGCAGCGGTGGGAGCCTTTCCGGGTTGAAGGCAGCTCGGTTCAATCCCGAAAGGCTCTAGCGCATCGGCCCGAAAATCGGAACCGATTTTCGGAAAGCGGAATGGCGTGGTTTCGACGTACCAGCCCGTGTTTTGACACGGGTGAACGAACGCCGCCATTAATCGGCCTCAGAACCGCAGATTGGCGGTTCGACTATTCCGCGATGTCCAGCAGGGTCGATATCAGCAGCCGGCGCTCTTCGGAGGAGAGAATGTCCGAATCGAACAGGTTCATGCTGCGCAGCCCTTCGATGGCGAGATAGCAGACCAGCAGCGCCTTGAGGTTCGGCGTCTCCTGCTTCAGCCGCTCGAATAGCTGCCGCCTGAACGATTTTATCGGCGTCAGGAAATCGGGATCCTCGGCAATCGCCGAAAATATCCAGGATGCCGACGGTTTCGATTCCTCGGCATGCTCGGCCGACAGCTTGATGTAAGTTGCAAGCGGGCTTTCGCCGTTGACGCCGGCCGTGCGGGCGGACTCCAGGGCCTGCTCGAAGGCGCGCAGGTAATCCTCCACCAGCGCCTGCATCAATTTCGCCTTGGTCGGGAAATTGTAGAGAAGACCGCCCTTCGACACGCCGGCACGGCTGGCGACCGCATCCAGCGACAGGCTGCCAGGACCCGTCTCGCGCGCCACGGCGGCGGCGGCGGCGAGGATCTTCTCGCGCGAATTTGCTCTGCGGGCCTTCATCAAGCGTTCCCCATTCATTAGCTTAGGCGGAATTGACAAGACCGTCCAGACGGTACAGTAAGATCGCCGTCATTTGAAATTGGGACCAGGCACAGGTATGTGTTCCGGTCATCCGACCGTTATGCTGGGCCGTGGCCGAGGGACTGTTCGTGATCAAGCGCTTCATCATCGCCTTCATTCTGCTCGTGCTGGTGTGCGGCGGCATCGTCGGCTTCAACCTGTTTCGCGACAATGCGATCAAACAGTTCTTCGCCACCATGAAGCCGCCGGCCGCGACGGTGTCGACGGTCATCGTCAAACCGATGTCCTGGACGCCCGGCATCGAGGCGATCGGCACTGTCAGTGCCGTACGCGGTGTCGACCTCACGGTCGAAACCGCGGGCATCGTCAAGGACATCCTGTTCCATGCCAATCAGAAGGTCGCCGCCAACGCCGTGCTGCTGCAACTCGACGATGAAGTCGAGCGAGCCGACCTCGTGGCATCGAAGGCGCAAGCCACATCCGACCAGACCACGCTGATGCGCGCTCTTGAGCTGCAGAAGCGCGGGGTGGGCACCGATGCTACGCTCGACACGGCGCAGGCAGCAGCATCGGTCTCCGCCGCGCAGGTAAACAAGCTGCAAGCGGTGCTCGACCAAAAGCAGTTGACGGCCCCTTTCAAGGGTACTGTCGGTATTCCGAAAATCGACCTTGGCCAGTATCTCACACCCGGCACCGCTGTGGTGACCTTGCAGGACATGGATACGATGCGTGTCGATTTCACCGTGCCGGAGCAGCAGCTTCCGCAGCTGAAGATCGGACAGACGGTGCGGTTGGGCGTCGGCGGCGGCGACATGCCGTTCACCGGCAGCATCCGCGGCATCGATCCGAAGATCGACCCGACCAGCCGGCTGGTGACGGTAAGGGCGGAGGTCGGCAATCCCGAAGGCAAGCTGACGCCCGGCCAGTTCGTCCAGGTGCGCGTCGAACTGCCCGAGGAGAACGACGTGCTGGCGCTGCCGCAGACGGCGCTGACTTCCAGCCTGTACGGCGACTTCGTCTTCGTGGTGCGCCCGGCCAAATCCGCCGAAGCCAACGGCGCGGCGCCCGAGGCAAAGCCGGAAGAAAAGCCGGCTGCAGATGGTGCCAAGCCCGCGGCCGAAGCACCCGCGGCAAAACCCGACGAAAAGCCGGCTGCTACCCCAGCCAAACCGGCAGAGGAAGCCAAGCCGGCAGCGGAAGGACAGAAGCCGCAGCTCGTGCTCGCCCAGGTGTTCGTCAAGCCAGGCCGCCGCAACGCCGGCCTGGTCGAGATCCTGGAGGGCATCGCGCCCGGCGACCAAGTCGTTACTGCCGGCCAGAACCGGCTCTCCAACGGCATGTCCGTTGCCGTCGACAACACGATCGATCCGAGCAAGCCGGGCAACCAGCAGGCAGCCCAGCAATGAGCTTTTCCGACCTCTTCATCCGCCGCCCGGTCCTTTCGACCGTGCTTGCCTGCATGATCCTGCTTCTGGGTTTTCAGGGCATCTTCAACCTTTCGATCCGGCAGTATCCAGAGGTTGAAGAAACGGCCATCACCATCACCACTGCCTATCCCGGCGCCAGCGCCGACCTGATCCAGGGGTTCATTTCCGCGCCGATCGCGCGTGCCGTCGCGTCGACCGAAAACATCGATTATGTCACGTCGGCGAGCCGGCCGTCATCCAGCACCGTGACAGTGCAGATGAAACTCGGCTCCGACCCCGACGTGGCGCTGAACGAAGTCTTGTCGAAGGTGCAGAGCGTGCGCGGCGATCTACCGGACGAAACCAAAGACCCGGTGATCGTCAAGGGCACCGGCCAGCAGTTCGCGATGATGTACATCTCGATGCAGAACCCGAACATGACGCCGGAACAGCTCACCGAATATATCGAGCGCGTCGTGCGGCCGCGTATCTCGACGGTCGAAGGCGTCGCCGACGTGCAGATCTTCGGCGCAGCCGAATATTCGATGCGGGTCTGGATCGACCCGATCAAACTGGCGGCGCGCGGCGTGACGGCGGCGGAAGTGCTGGCCGCCATCAACGAATCGAATTTCCTTTCCGCGCCCGGCGACACCGAAAACGAATATGTGGTTTCTTCGATCACGGTTCGCTCTACGCTGCAGACGCCGGAGGCTTTCGCCGCCCTTCCACTTCGGTCGAAGGACGGCAATGTGGTGAGATTGCGCGACGTGGCCCGCGTCGAACTCGCCGCGGCGAACACCGACACCAGGGTCAGCTTCAACGGCAAGCCCGGCATCTTTCTCGCTATCTTTCCGACGCCGGCCGCCAATCCGCTGACCACCGCGGCGGCAATCCACAAGATCGTGCCGACCATCCAGGAGACGCTGCCGCTCGGCATGACGATGGAGATCGTCTACGACTCAACCGAGCAGATCAGCGCGTCGATCGAGGAGGTATTCAAGACCATCGGCGAGGCGGTCGCCATCGTCATCGTCGTCATCCTGCTCTTCCTCGGCTCGTTCCGCTCGGTGCTGATGCCGATCGTGACCATTCCGCTGTCGCTGATCGGCGTCTGTTTCCTGCTGTTTTCAGTGGGTTATTCGATCAATCTTTTGTCGTTGCTGGCCATGGTGCTGGCGATCGGACTGGTTGTCGACGACGCCATTGTGGTGGTGGAAAACATCCACCGCCATATGGAGGAAGACGGCTTGTCGCCGATGCAGGCGGCCTTCAACGGCATGCGGGAGATCTCGTCCGCCGTCGTCGCCATGACGATAACGCTGGCGGCGGTGTTCGCGCCGCTGGCCTTCACCGGCGGCCTGACAGGCGCACTGTTTCGCGAATTCGCGGTGACGCTTGCTGGCTCGGTGGTGCTTTCGGGTGTCGTCGCCCTCACCATCACACCGATGATGTCGGCACGTATCCTGAGGTCCGGCTCGCACAGCCGCTTCCAGCGCATTGTCGACAATACGTTCGGGCGCGTCGAACACATCTATGAGCGGCTGGTCACCGGTTCGTTGAACTATCGCCCGGTGACGCTGATGATCGTCCTCGCGCTGGTCGCCACGACCGGTTTCATGTTCACCAAGACCGCGAGCGAACTGGCGCCGGAAGAGGACCAGGGTTTCCTGCTTTCGCTGGTGACCGCGCCGCGGTACGCGACGTCGGACTATACCGAAACCTACGTCAATCAGATACTCGGCCTGGTCAAGGATCTACCTGAGACGCGGGCACAGTTCTCGGCGGTCGCCTTCGGTGGTGGCCAGACGAACAGCGCTTTCGTCGGCTTTGCGTTCAAGGACTGGGCTGACCGCACGCGCAACTCGAAGGAAATCCAGCAAGACATTACGGGCCGCCTGAGCAAGGTGGCGGGCGTCGAAGCTTTCGTCTTCGCGCCGCCGACGCTGCCCGGCTCCGGCGGCGGCCTGCCGATAACGATGGTCGTGCGCTCGACCGGCGACGCCTCGCAGGTGTACGAGGCGGCCGAAGACATCAAGAACAAGGCGCAGGCCTCCGGCCGCTTCATCGTCGTGCAGAATTCGATGACCTTCGACGCGCCGCAAGTGACGGTGACGATCGACCGCGACCGCGCCGCCGCGCTCAACCTGCCGATAGCCGACATCGGCCGGACGCTGACGCTCCTGGTCGGTGGCGCCGAAGTGGCGCAATTCGACCGCGAATCCAACAGCTACGACATCATCCCGCAGGTGCCGCAGAGCTTTCGCGACAACCCTGAAAAACTGGGCGAGTATTTCGTGCGCAGCGTATCGGGCGAGATGGTGCCGCTCTCGGCGGTGGTGAAGATCTCGACCAACGCGTCGCCGGCCGCCATCGAGCAGTTCAACCAGCTCAACTCGGCGACGATCTCTGCCTTGCCGCGGCCCGGCATCACCACCGGGGATGGGCTACAGGCGATCGAGGACATTGCCAAGCAAAGCCTGCCCGACACCTTCTTCATCGACTATACCGGTCAATCGCGGCAGGAGAAGGAACAGGGCTACACGATCATCATCGCCTTCGCGGCGGCGGTGCTCGTCATCTATCTGGTGCTGGCGGCGCAATTCGAAAGTTTCCGCGATCCGCTGATCATCATGATGGCGGTGCCGCTGTCGATCTTCGGCGCGATCGTGCCGCTTAATGTCGGGCTTGGCACGCTCAACATCTACACCCAGGTCGGCTTGATCACGCTGATCGGCCTGATCACCAAGCACGGCATCCTTCTGGTCGAGTTCGCCAACCAGCAGCGTGAAATGCACGGCATGCGGCGGCGCGATGCGATCATCGCGTCGGCCAGGGTGCGGCTGCGGCCGATCCTGATGACGACGGCGGCGATGGCGCTCGGCGTGGTGCCGCTGATCATCTCCAGCGGCGCTGGTGCCGCGGCACGCTATTCGATGGGCCTGGTGATCTTCACCGGCATCCTGGTCGGAACCATGTTCACGCTGTTCGTGGTGCCGATGTTCTACACCTTTGTCGCCAGCAAGGACCTGCCGCATCACGCCGAAAAGCCGGATCCGAAGCTGATGCCGGTAATGCCGGATTAGGCTGCGCTAATTTCCGGCCTTTTTTGAGAGCGACGAGAGCAGCATCGCTCATTTAACGATGACGATGCTGGTGTTGGCTGGGCCGAAGACCTCGACGAGCTGGTAGAAATCGGCGGCGTTGTCCGGATGCAGACGCACGCAGCCATGCGAGGCTGGCTGGCCGAGGCGCTTGATGGCGCTTGTCGCATGTACGGCGTAGCCGCCGCTGAAGAACACCGAATGCGGCATCGGGGCGTTGTCGTATTTCTTCGAATACCAAATTTCATGCATGCGGGTCGGCTTGAACGAACCGGTCGGCGTGACGTGCGTCCTGTCGCCGGTCGAGACCTTCCAGGCGAATGTCGGCCGGCCGTCGACCAGGATTTCCATGGTCTGCTGTGACAGTGATACACGCGCGACGATCTTGTTGGCGGCGGCGTGGGCTGCGCCGTTGCCGGCACTGACAAGCAAGGCAGTACCGGTGATGACGGCGGCGGCAATGTTGATGAGCTTGGCGGAAATAGCAGTGTACATGATGTCTCCCCTATTCTGCCGGCCGGGGCCGGCTCAATTCGATGACCGGCTTATCGGAGCGTCATGTTTCAAGCCGATTTCGCTAGATGCTCGTTTGTGTTTCGATTCTGTTTCCCCTGGTTAACAGAAAAGGTCCGTGCAAAGCAGCTTGCAGTTGCACGACGTCGTCATGACGGTGGCGTGTTTGCCTAGGCGGATCGGCCAAACCGCGGCACGAATACGCGATTGCCTTTCGTTTGATAGGAATTCACCTGACTCCGAAACCGAGCTGCAACAAAGCGCAGCCTCGGCGGCATGATCCGGATACAGCGAACAGGCAAAGTTGACCTAACGAAAACAGCGGTCAACGAACGATCGGAAGCCAACACTGTTTTCGCTACGGTCTGGATTGGTCTGGACAGTTTCCAGCCTGCGCGTCGACCGGCTCAAGCCCCTCTGGCGGGGGCGGCTTAGGGCCGTTGAGGATGCGCGGCGCCTCCGGCAACTTGCAGCCGAGAGGACCGAAGGCCCGCGCCGCAACGGGGGGCTCCGCTGGCGGCGCGGGCGCTTCGGGGGTTCCCCTGAAGTGCCCGTAAATTCCAATTTTGAGGAACGAACAGGATGAAAACGAAATTCGCCGCTTCCGTGCTTTCCGCGCTGCTTTACGTCCAGGGGCTGCTCGGCATTGCCGGCCTCGCCACCGTGCTGCTGAAGGAACGTGCCCATGCCGGCGAGGTCAGCACGAACGGTGACATGCTGTCCGGCCCGTCGCTTCTCGTGGTGCGCTGAAGAGCATCGGACCCCAAGGTGGAAACCGGTTTTGGGAAAATCCGATGCTCAAGACAAGAGGGTGGCCGTCCTGCCTTCAATCGGCGAATTGCGTCGGCGGATCGAACCGGTAACCCGCACCCCGTATGGTGGTGATGGTTTCGGTATCGAGCTTGCGGCGCAGCCGCACGATGCGCGAATCGATCGACCGGTCGAAGGCTTCGGCATTTTCGGCGGGCGCGGCGGCGATGATGTCGTCCCGCGTCAGCACCTTGCGCGGGCTGGCCAGGAACAGCCTGAGCAGCGCCACCTGCCCGGGGGACAGCTGTTCTTCCGTGCCCGAGCGGTGCATGACGATGGCCGATCGGAGATCGACGGTCGCGTTCTCCAGCACGATCAGTTCCCCGGCGCTCCTGCCGCGCCGAGCCAGAAGGCCGCCGACGCGAGCAGCAAGCTCCCTGACATTGAGCGGGCTTTCGACGACGTCGGCGGCGCCGAGTTCGAGCGCCAGAACCTTGTCGACCAGATCGGCCGGGCGGCAGATCAGGATGAAATCCGGTCCACCTTCGCCGCCATGTCGCCTGAGCAGGTCGCGCCCCTCCGCCTGGCTGACGCTGTCGCCGACAACCACGACATCGATACCCTTTTCCGAAAGCAGCGATTCGGCCTCCCACGGCTGTCGCGCCGCGCGGACGTCATGACCGCGCCGCTCGAGATGATCGGCGAGATCGGTCGCAATTACTTCAGCGACGGAAACAAGCGCGATAACGGATCGTGCAGCCATGTTTTTCTACCCCGCATACGGCAACCCAAGAAGAGTGCTGGACATCATGTTTATACCCAATCTACTTTCCACTGAAAGCGGGAGCGAAAGCATCGTGCGGGCACGAATTGTCATCGTCGAGGACGAGCCCGATCTGAGGGATGCGGTCGCCGAGTATCTCGGCGCCAGCGGCTATGATGTGGCCACGGCCGAAAGTGCGGCGGCGGCGCGCGACCTTTTGGAAACCCAGTCCTTCCATCTGGCCATTCTCGACATCGCCATGCCGGGCGAGGACGGCCTGTCGCTCGGCCGCTGGATGCGGTCGAAAATGCCGATCGGCATCATCTATGCGACGGCCGCCGGTACCGCGCTCGACCGCATCGTCGGACTGGAGCTCGGCGCTGACGATTACATCGTCAAGCCTTACGAATTGCGCGAAGTGCTGGCCAGGGTGCGCAGCGTGCTGCGTCGCGTTCCTGAGCCGACCGAGCCACAAAAGGCCAAGGCTGAGACATCCGGCGGCCGCCGGTCCGTGAGCTTCGGACCCTTTCACGCCGATCTCGACGGCAGGCTCGTCACCGGCGCCAACGGCGCGGTCATCGACATGGCCAAGAGCGAGTTCGACGTGCTGGAGGTGTTCCTGACGCGCGCCAACCGGCTGTTGACGCGGGCGGCGATCTCCGAGGCGATCGGTTTCGTCGAGGACCCGGAATCGTCCCGCGCGGTCGACATCCGCATCATGCGGCTGAGAAAGAAGATCGAAGCGGACCCGGCCAACCCGAAATTCCTGCGCACGGTGCGCGGCGAAGGCTATATCTTCTCGCTGCCGGCCGGTGAAAATAACTGAGGCCTGGCGGCTTGAGCAAGCCAAGGCCAGGAAATGACCATGACGGCTGAAACAGCACGCGCGGACACGCAGGGCGCCAGGCAGGGCGCGGCGATGGTGGCCGTGCATGTGGTTCGCCGGCTGCGCGAAGCCGGCGATTGGCAGCGCGAGATGGAAGGTATCCTCCAGACGCTTTGCGAAGCCATGGATTGTCACCGCGGCATCCTGTTTCGCCTGCGCGAACTGCCCGGCCAGGGTTTCGCCCAGTCGGTCGCCGCTTATTGGATCGCCCCCCGGTTTGGCGGCGAACTGGCATCGCCTACCGTCATCGTGCAGTCGGTCGTCGATTCGGACCCATTGCTGGAACGGCTGGCGGAGGACGAGCGCCAAGGCAAGATATTCGCCGGGCACACACGCGATCTCGAAGGCTTTCTGCGGACCGATTTCGAAAAGCAGAACATCAAGTCGTTCCTGTCGGTGTCGGTCTTTTCGCACGGCAATTTGTGGGGCACGCTGGCGGTCAACGACTGCGTCAACGAACGCGAATGGACCGACCAGGAAGAGGCGGCGCTGCACATGGTGGCACTCGCCATCGGCGATGCCATCGAACGATCGCCCTCCGACGCGCATGCCAGCGACGTCATTCGCCGCACCATGCTGCAGGCCTCGCTCGACGCCATCATCGTCATCGACGAGACCGGCTCGATCATCGAATTCAATCCGGCCGCCGAGAAGATGTTCGGCTATCGGCGCAGCGATATCCTGGGCAAGGACCTGCTCGACACGGTCGTGCCGGAATATTACCGCAAGGGCTATGCGTCCGGCGCCGAATATATGTCGGGCCGCGGCGCGCCGATGGTCGGCCAGCGGCTCGAAACGGTCACCCAGAACGCCGCCGGCGAGGTTTTTCCGATCGAGCTGACGGCAACCGAGATGCGGGTCGCCGATCGCCAGCTGATCTTCGGCTCTATCCGCGACCTGCGCGACAGATTGCGCGCCGAGGAGGAAATCAACCGCCAGCGCGAAAAACTGCACCAGAACGAGAAGATGGCGGCGATGGGCTCGCTGCTTGCCGGCGTTTCGCACGAGCTCAACAACCCGCTGGCCGTGGTCGTCGCCCAGTCGACGCTGCTGCATGAATTCGCCGCCGATCCGCAGACAAAGGTGCGCGCCGAAAAGGTGCGTGCCGCTGCCGAGCGCTGCGGCCGTATCGTCAAGAGCTTCCTGTCGATGGTCCGCCTGCACCCGGCCGCACAGGCCGAAACCGACCTCAACCAGGTGATCCGCGCCGCACTCGAAGTGACCGCCTATGGCGCACGGTCGAGCGGCATCATCATCGACACCGATTTCGCCAGCGGCCCGCTGCTGGCCATGGCAGATGCCGACCACGTGACGCAGGTGGCCGCCAACTTCCTCATCAACAGCCAGCACGCCTTGGCCGGCGTTGCCGGCGA
This sequence comes from Mesorhizobium sp. M0968, assembly GCF_040319065.1. Taxonomy (NCBI): domain Bacteria; kingdom Pseudomonadati; phylum Pseudomonadota; class Alphaproteobacteria; order Hyphomicrobiales; family Phyllobacteriaceae; genus Mesorhizobium; species Mesorhizobium sp. M0968. Next base: position 478,885 of record NZ_JAMYNL010000001.1, on the reverse strand, counting down.
CCGCCGGATCAAGGTCCGGACGTTTCGCAGCGACCGCGGCAATCCCGGATTCTCGGTCGAGGACAACGGACCAGGCGTGCCGGAAGCGATACGCTCACGCATATTCGAATCCTATTTCACCACCAAGCCGGTCGGTGTCGGTACCGGCATCGGCCTGTCGATCTCGAAATCGATCATCGAGCGGCACAATGGCAATATCTGGTTCGAGGAGGTTTCGCCGAGAGGTGTGCGTTTTGTCGTGCAGCTGCCGGCGATCGCTGCTGGCGCGGCCGCCGCTAGCGACAGTCCGTCGCGGTCGAGCGGCTTGCGTCACGCGCTGATCATAGACGATGAGCCGGATGTCGCGGCGTCGCTGTCCGACATTCTGGAGTTGATGGGCATCAAGTCGCGGATCGTGCCGGCCTGGGTCTCGGCCGCCGCGACGCTGAGCGGCCATGTCCCGCCGGACATCGTGTTTTCCGATTTGCGCATGCCCGGCACCAGCGGCATAGCCGCCTATCGCGAGCTACTCGCCGAAATGCCGGGTCTGGCGCGGCGCTTCGTGCTTGTCACCGGCGATCTGATCGGCGCGAAAGGCGAGATCGAGGCGCTGCCGGCGCCGCAGCGGCCGCCAATCCTCGAAAAACCGTTCAGCACGCTGGATGTGCGCGGCGTGCTCTCGGCCATTGCCGAGCAGGCCGGTCTGGGCGGCTAACTCCGCGATCTCTCGCGGAAGAAAAAGGCTCCCGGCCGATATTGCGGCGGGAGCCTGACTGGAGTGCTGGAGGGCGCTCGCAAAAAAATCAAAAAACGTTCGGCGTATCAGTCAGCGGGGCGGCGTTGGCGATCATGCGGACCGGCCGTGCCTTGCCCGACTGGGCGGCGATGACGCGCAGGCATTCCAGGCTCTCGGCGCCCCAGGCCTGCCCCTTGCAGGCAAAATCGATCTCCGGCGCCGGCAGGCGCGCCGTCTTGGTGGTGGTCGTCGCGCCATCGATGAGGTTGGCCGGCGGGTTCAGTGAGGCGAAGGCCGGACCGACGGTCGGTGTCAACGCCATGCCGGCAAATGCGGCAGCCGCCAGCAGCATGAACATCGCCATTGGATGATCACTGGCGCGCTGGCGCAGCGCCAGCTTCGGGCGCCGGTCGTTACGCTGGGGACCCTGCTGGCGAAGGTCGGTATCGGTGATCTGGATTTTCGTACGCATCGTCGTTTCCTTCGGTCTTCTTCTTTTCTCTGTTGAAACGAACTTAATCGCACCTTGTAACCGGCCAACGATGATGAATTAACGATTGTGTAACCGGCATGAAACCAAGCTCGCGGCCATTCCTGGGCAAACCGATCCGGCGTAGCCGGCAGCACCGGTGGCATTCTCTGCTCGTTTTCCGCTACCCACGGCACCAGATCCACGTCGCCTTTCCAGGCCCACGGAGCGTCGGGCGCTCAACAAGTGTAAGGGGATTAACGTCTGGAATTCCCGGGATTTTCCCGGCTTCGATCGTTCGGACTGGGCTCTCGAATCCCGTTCGATTTCCCGTCAAGACTTAGCCCCATTTTTCCAAGCCATTGCATTTCAATGGAAAATATGCTTTTATTGAATGACCATTCAATAAATAAAGAGCCTTTATGAACCCGCATCTGCGTGACGTGGCAATCCCCAACGATTGGGATCGGCGGGGGCTGCCGGGCTGGAGCTATCATTCCGACGCCTTGCTCGAACTCGAGAAAGAGCACGTCTTCCGCAACCATTGGCAGATCGCCGGCCATGTCTGCGACGTGCCGAACGCCGGCGACTATCTGACGATGGATGTGGTCGGCGAGCGGGCGCTGATCGTGCGCGGCAAGGATGGCGTTGTGCGCGCCTTCAACAATATGTGCCGCCACCGCGGCAGTCGCGTCGTTGCCGACAGCCAGGGCACTTGCAAGAATGCGCTGGTCTGCCCCTTTCATGGCTGGGTCTACAATCTCGACGGCACGCTGCGCGGTGCTGCCCGCCCCCGTTCATTCCCCGACCTCGACAAGACCGATTTCGGCCTGATGCCGCTCGAGCTCGAAATCTGGATGGGCTTCATCTTCATCCGTTTCCGCAAGGGTGGGCCGCAGCCATCGGTGGCCGAGCTGTTGAAGCCGATCGAAGCCGAGATTGCCCATTACGGCGTCGCCGAGATGGTGCCGTCCTGGGGCATCTGGACCCAAAGGACGCCGGTCAACTGGAAGTCGGTGCGCGATGTCGACAATGAAGGCTACCACGTCGCCATGGCGCATCCGGCGCTGCAGGACCTTTACGGTGCGACCTATTTCGACGAGCCGTTCGTCAACGGCGTGTCGCGCTCGTTCGCCACCTACAATCCGCATGCCGGACGGCGCTGGAGCGTCGCGCAGTACATCAAGCTCGCACCCGAGGCGAAGCACCTGCCGGAACACCTGCGCAAGGCCTGGATCTACTACGGCATCTTCCCGAACAACGTGCTGTCGATCATGCCGGAATCGGTGCAGTTCTATCAGGAATTTCCGCTGTCGACGGGTGAGACGCTGCTGCGCGGCGCCATCTACCGCTATCGCGACGAGACCAGGGAACAGGCGGCAGCCCGCTACCTATCCTACCGCATCGACCGCGACACGCTGGCCGAGGACGTGCAGCTTTCGATATGGTCCAACGAATCCATGCTGTCCGAAGCCTTCGGAGGTTTTTACCTCTCCGATCTCGAATATGGCGTGCGCACCCACCACGACCATTTGCGTAAGCAAGTTCCCGTGCTCGGATTGGAGACCGCGCCCGAGGAGAAGGATATGTGGGCACTCAACGAGGCGCTCAGATCACGCTCCTGACGCCCCGGTCCTCAGGCCCAAATGGCGACCGGAATACCGAAACGATCGGCGAGCGGCGGATCCGGAAACGGCATTGCCTCGCCTCTGACGATGCGTCCGGCAACCAGCATCATCGCCGCGGCGTCGAGGAAATCGTCGGCGGCCGCGCCGCGCGGCGGCGTCTGGTCGAGAAAATCTTGGCTATAACCATGCTGGGCAAGCAGCGCCTTGCGTTCGGCCATGCCGGCCGGATTGATGTTGCCCCTGATCTTCTTCGGCAGGCGCATAGCGCGGTCGCCGTTCAGTTTGCAGAAAGCAACTTCCGGATGCGATTCGAAGACGCGGCTGCGCAGTTCGGGCCGCGCGATCAGCAGCGAATCGATCTCGCGGATCTTGGCGAAGATGCCGAAGGCCTGGATCGAGACACCGCGCGGCGGATCTGATGTCGTCCTGGCCACCTCGCTTGCCTTGCGATGTGCGGCGTACCAGGCATCGACCGTGGTGAAGGCTTCGATCTCCGCGTAGAGCGCGGCGCGGGAGGGGATGGCAAAGACACTGGACTGCCGCGCCCCGAGCAGCGGCCGCACCAGCGCCTCCGGGCCGCGACCGCCTCTTTGCGAGAAATCGGGCAGGCCGATTGGCATATCGACCGCTACCAACGAGTCGGCGGGCAGTCGGTCGAGCAACGCCGCGAAGCTCGGGAAAACGGCTGTCGACGGTGCCGCATCGGGATCGCGGCGGACGGCTATCCAGCCGGCCTTGCAACCGTCGACGCCGACAAGCACAACGTTCTCGGGCACAACATGGTCGGGCGCAACATCCTTGGGCGCATCATCCTGGGGCACGGCGTCTTCGGCCTGCGTCACGCCCGGCGGTCCCGTTCCGGATGCAGCAGATGGCGAAGCTGCACCATCGCCATCGGGTGCGACAGGCTCTGGGCATCGGTCTCGAGCTGCAACTCGTCGCCGCCGCGCTTGGCGGTCCGCGCCAGGATCTCGTAGACCGCCGCCGTGGTCGATTGCAGCGCCTTGGCGGCCGGCTGGCCGGACAGGATCCGCGCCAGGTAGACGGCAGCCGTCAGGTCGCCGAGCCCATTCGGCGGCTTGTCGATAAGCCGGTGTTCGGCAAGCAGTGCCTCTCTGCCGGCGAGCAGCAAATTGCCGGTGCCGCCGGCCATCATCGCCGGCGCCGATGTGACCAGCATGGCCGGTGGGCCGGCCTGCAGGGCTGCAGCCATTGCCGATTTCAAGTCGGGCAGCGGCGCTCCGGCCATCCATTCCAGCTCGTAGCGGTTGGGCGTGGCGATATCGGCGATCGGCATCAGCCGGTCGCGCATGGCGATTGCGGTCGGCTCAGGTACGTAGAGCCCGCCCGAATCGCCCATCACCGGATCGCAGATATAGAGGGCGTCCGGCGTCTTCGCCTTGACCGCGCCGACCAGCGAAGCGACGGCTTCGGCCTGGCCAGCCTCGCCGAGATAGCCGGACAGCACGGCGCCGACCTCGCCCAGCCACGGCGCGCGCTCGAGGTCGGCCATCAGCGCCTTGAACTGGTCCAGCGGCGGCACGATGCGGGTGGCCCGGCCATGGCCCGGATGCCAGGGCAGAATGACGGTCGGTACCGCCCAAACCGGAAAGCCGAGCGTCTCCAGCGCAAAGACAGCGGCACGGTTGCCGACCGAGCCACGGGCGACATGACTGGAGACGACGATGACCGCGCGCGGCGCGTCGGTTTTTTCGGCACTCATTGATTTTTCCTAACTGCCCCTGGTGACGAAAAGCACGAGCCAGATCAACAGGCCAATGGCAATAAGCAAGCCCGCTGCCCGACCGATGCGGGTGCCCCAATATTCGATCGGGTCCGACCGGTCGGCATCGGCCGCAGTGACGTGGTCGCGCGCGCCTTTAGTCGTTCGTGCAAGGAACGAGGTGCCCCCCGGGTCGGTCTCGCGCGCCACCCGTTCGATGATGCGGCGCGATTCCGCGTCTCTGTCGTGGCGTTTCGCCATGGTGATGTCCCGTTTTATGCCGAGCTTAACCCGTTCGCCTCGTCTGTCACAGGGCCCGACGGCGAATGGCAGAAACCAGTAACACTTCTCGGCCGAAGTCATTTTCTTACGCAAGGATTGTGCTAATGCTTCGCCTGCCAATGCTATCGAGGGGACTTATCATGCTTGCCCAGCGCCTTTCTTCGCCGCCAATCTTCCGTAATTTAGCTGCGTTCCTGGTTATGGCCGTCATGCTGCCGCTGCTTGCCGGCTGCGGCTACAACACCATTCCAACAGCTGAGGAAAACGCCAAGGCCGCATGGAGCGAGGTGTTGAATCAATACCAGCGCCGCGCCGATCTCATCCCCAATCTGGTCAACACGGTCAAGGGCTACGCGGCGCACGAGAAGGACACGCTCGATGCCGTGGTCGAAGCGCGCGCCAAGGCGACGCAGGTGACCGTGACGCCGGAAACGCTGAATAATCCGGAAGCCTTCAAGAAATTCCAGGACAGCCAGGCCGGCCTGACCAGCGCGCTGTCGCGCCTGCTGGCGGTGGTGGAGAACTATCCCGATCTCAAGGCCAACCAGAACTTTCTGGCGCTGCAAGCACAACTCGAAGGCACCGAGAACCGGATCACGGTCGCCCGCCGCGACTATATCCAGGCAGTGAGAGAGTACAATCTGACGCTGAGGACCTTCCCGTCGGTGATCTGGGCGACCTTGTGGTTCCGCGGCAACCAGCCGTTTGCGAATTTCACCATCGAGGAGGATAAGATGCAGCCGCCGAAGGTCGATTTCGGCACCAATACCACGCAAGGCGGGTGAAGAACAGCCGGTGAGCGTGGTCCCTATTGGCCTTGCACTCCGTAGCGCCCCCCTCTGCCCTACCGGGCATCTCCCCCTCCAGGGGGGAGATTGGCAGCTTTGGCTTCACCGCCCATCCTGCATCGTTGGAGATTGGCGAAAACAGCCCTGACAGCCGATCTCCCCCCTTGAGGGGGAGATGTCCGGCAGGACAGAGGGGGGCGCGACAGAACGCCAGCCTGGCCTTCCTGCTCGTCTTCCAAAGCCTTCTCCTCCTCCCGCTCACCGCCCTTGCCGCCGCACTGCCGGCGCTGACCGGACGGGTCGTCGACAACGCCGGCATCATCGATGCCGCGACCGAGACGGCGCTGACGCAGAAGCTTGCCGAGTTCGAGACCAAAGGGTCCGACCAGATCGTCGTCGCGACCATCCCCAGCCTCGACGGCGAGGAGATCGAGCCTTACGCCAACCGGCTGTTCCGCGCCTGGAAACTGGGCCAGGCGAAGGAGAACAACGGCGTGCTTTTGCTGGTGGCGCCGAACGACCGCAAGATGCGCATCGAGGTCGGCTATGGGCTGGAAGGCACGCTGACCGACCTGCATACCAAGCTGATCATCGAAAACGACATGGTGCCGGCCTTCCGTGCCGGCGATTTCTCAGGCGGCATCAGCAAGGCCGTCGACGACATGATCATGGTGCTGGAAGGCAATCCCGAAGAGCTGGAGGCGCGCGGCGAACGCAACCAGCAGCCGCCGTTCAACAGCGACGATCTGTTCTTCACGATCTTCATAGCCATCTGGGCAATCATCTTTTTCGGCGGCCTCGCAGCCTCCATCCTGCCGCCGATCTTCGGCCAGAAGATCGGTCCCGGCCGCTATCGCTGGCTGGGCATGACCTTCGAGCCAAACCGGCGGTCGTCCGGCGGCTGGTCGGGAGGTTCCGGCGGGGGATGGTCGTCGGGTTCAAGCGGTGGCGGGTTTTCCGGCGGCGGCGGTTCGTCCGGCGGCGGCGGCTCCTCGGGAAGTTGGTGACGAGATGACAAGACACGCCATCAGCCCGGTGGAATCCGGCCGTTTCATCAAAATGATCGGCACCGCGCTGTTGCCCATGGCGGTGCTGCTGGTCGGCTTCGCGGCCTTCGCCGCCGCACTGCCGGCGCTGACCGGACGGGTCGTCGACAACGCCGGCATCATCGATGCCGCGACCGAGACGGCGCTGACGCAGAAGCTTGCCGAGTTCGAGACCAAAGGGTCCGACCAGATCGTCGTCGCGACCATTCCCAGCCTCGACGGCGAGGAGATCGAGCCTTACGCCAACCGGCTGTTCCGCGCCTGGAAACTGGGCCAGGCGAAGGAGAACAACGGCGTGCTTTTGCTGGTGGCGCCGAACGACCGCAAGATGCGCATCGAGGTCGGCTATGGGCTGGAAGGCACGCTGACCGACCTGCATACCAAGCTGATCATCGAAAACGACATGGTGCCGGCCTTCCGTGCCGGCGATTTCTCAGGCGGCATCAGCAAGGCCGTCGACGACATGATCATGGTGCTGGAAGGCAATCCCGAAGAGCTGGAGGCGCGCGGCAAGCGCAATCCGGCGAATGACAATCCTGTCGATCCCATCTTCATGCTGTTCATTGTCCTGTGGGCGACGATGTGCTTCGGCGGCTTGGCAATGGCGTTCCTGCCGCCGATCTTCGGCACGAAGCTGTCGCCGGGCGTGTACAAGTGGCTGGGCATGACGTTTCGCTACGGCCGTGGGCCAGCTTCGTCATCTTCCGGCGGCGGTAGCTGGACGTCCGGGACCTCGTCAGGCAGTGGCTGGTCGTCTGGAAGTTCCGGCAGCGGTTGGTCGTCCGGAAGTTCGGGCGGCGGGTTTTCAGGCGGCGGCGGCTCGTCCGGCGGCGGCGGTTCTTCAGGAAGCTGGTGAGACATCAATCATGGCAACACGACCGATCAGCCCCGAGGATCATGAGCGCATCGCCGATGCGATCCGCGCTGCCGAATCAAAGACCGACGGCGAGATCTACTGCGTCGTGGCGCATGCCAGCGACGGCTATTTCTTCCCGGCCGCCTTCATGGCGATGCTCGGCATGCTCGTCGTCAGCCTCGCCGTCGGTTATGGGCTGGAAGCCTGGTGGCTGTCGATCCGCTTGCCGCATTTCGTCATCGCCGAGCTTCTAGCGCTTGCCAGTGTGCTCATCCTGTTGTGGGCATTGCCGGCATTGCGCATCCATTTGGTGCCGAGGCGGCTGCGCTACCAGGCCGCCCACGCCAATGCGATGAAGCAGTTCCTCGCCCGCAACGTCCACCGCACCACGGCGCGCACTGGCGTGCTGGTGTTCGTCTCGATTGCCGAGCGCTACGCCGAGGTGGTCGCCGACAGCGGCATCGATTCTCGTGTCGGCCAGCATGTCTGGGACGGTGTCGTCCGCGACCTTACGGCGCATGCCGGCGACGATCGGCTTGCCGACGGGTTCGTCAAGGCGATCCAAGCAGTCGGTGGGGTACTGGCCGAGCATTTTCCGGTCTCGACCGGCGACAGCAACGAACTGGACGACCATCTGATCGAGATTTGATCTCGCCAAAAGCGGTTTCGCAGCGTCTCAAGGACGCACCGTCCGGCTGTGTGAAAGCATCGCTGCGGTTGACCGGACTCTTGCAATCGGGCGCGGCGGGTTTATGGTTAACCAATCATGAATACGCTGAGCATCGACATCAGGAAAGCCGAACCGCGCGATGCAGCCGCCATCGCCGACGTGCATCTCGAGGCTTGGCGCGGCGCCTATTCGGGCATCATCCCGCACCGCACGCTGACATCGATGATCAACCGCCGCGGCGCCGACTGGTGGGCGAATGCCATTCGCCGCGCCGCCACCGTTTTGGTCGTCGAAATCGGCGGCAAAATTGCCGGCTATGCGACGATCGGCAAGAACCGCGCCCGCGAACTCAGGCAGCAGGGCGAGATCTACGAACTTTACCTGCGGCCGGAATATCAAGGCATCGGGCTCGGCAGCCGGCTGTTCTCGGCCGCGCGGGCACGGCTGGCCGACCATGGCCTGAAAGGCATGGTGGTCTGGGCGCTTGAAGACAACCAGAACGCACTTGCCTTCTATGCCGGCGCCGGTGGCCGCGATGTTGCCGAAGGCGTCGAGATCTTCGAGCAGAAGGCGCTGAAGAAGGTCGCTTTCGTCTGGGAATGACGGCCAGCGCATGATCCGGCCGGTTTTCGGTTCGGACGATCTCCCCGTACCATTCGCCGCATTGCACCATTCGCCGTCGCCCGCTATCGATCTCCAATCGAGAGAGGGATAAAGCGATGCGTATCGAAGCGATTGCCAGCGGAAAGAACCCGCCCGAGGACGTCAACGTCATAATCGAGGTGCCGATCGGCGGCGAGCCGATCAAGTACGAGATGGACAAGGAGGCCGGCACGCTGTTCGTCGACCGCTTCCTGCACACTTCGATGCGCTATCCCGGCAATTACGGTTTCGTACCACACACGCTGTCGGGCGACGGTGACCCGATCGACGTATTGGTCTGCAACACGCGCGCGCTGGTGCCAGGCTGCGTCATCAATGTCCGGCCGATCGGCGTGCTGGTGATGGAGGACAATGCCGGCCAGGACGAGAAGGTGATCGCGGTGCCTTCGCCCAAGCTGACCTTGCGCTACGAGGACGTCCACGAATACACGCAATTGCCCGACATCACCCGCCAGCAAGTGCAGCACTTTTTCGAGCACTACAAGGATCTCGAACCCGGCAAATGGGTCAAGATCGAAGGCTGGTACGATGCGGCCTATGCCAAGAAGATGATCGTCGAGGCAATCGAGCGGGCCAGGCGCAAGTAATTATCGGGCGCAAATAATCAGTTGTCGACGCGGCCGAAAGCGGGCGCGTCGCCCAGCACCTCACGCTTGTCCTTGCCGCAGGCGAAGGTGCGTGCCTTCTCGTCGGCAAGCTTGCGCGCCTGATCGTTGGCGGCGGGATTGCCGGTGGCGAGCACAAGGCCGATCGTGCAGCCTTCGTGGGCGTCAGGCTGGGCAACCTTGGCCACAATCAGCACTTCCGTCGACTTGTTCTCGCCCTCGCTATCGCTGATCGAGCGACGATGAATGACGGCGAATGGAATGGCAGTTTTGCCGTTGGTTTCGATCCGCCACTCGACATTGGGTCCAGCCGAATTGAGGCCGGAAAAGCTTTCCCAGACCGTGGTCATATCGCCGGGTGGAAAGCCGTAGAACAGCGATTCCCGCGCATCGTCGTAGGAAACCAGCACCGGGTAGCCGCGGTAGCCCGAACAGGCGAGATCGGCCCAGTCGCCGTCGCCTTCTTCCGCTTGGGCATAGGTGACGCAGTCCTTCTCCCAATCGAGATCGGTATAGACGCTGGATATGTCGCCGGCCCGGGCCGCCTGGCAGAAACCAGCGAGGGCAAGCGGGATCAAGAGAGCGCGCATGGCGGAACAACTCAGTTCGGGGGGCGTAGCGTACCGTCAATTTTAGCGGCAGCCTAGAGGAAGTCAGGCTGCGCACAGTGGTCTTGTAAAACGGACCACTATTTCTTCAAGCTTGCCTCTATCAGAAGATCGGCGTTGCGGGCCACCGACTTCGCCGGCCCGCCAGCACCGAACAGCTGGCCGCTAATATAGGCGCCCTCGATCAGGAGCAGCAGCCCGTCGCCCAGCGTGTCGGCGTCGCCGGCGCCCATCTCTGCCGCCATGGCATGCAGGCGGCGGCGCAGTTCCTGCTTGTTGGCCTCGCTCACGACGCGGGCCGGATGGCCATGTTCGGGATATTCGACCGCGGCATTGGTCATGCCGCAGCCGCGATAGTCGGGCCTTTGCGTACGCTTGCCGACACGCGTCAGGAAGGCGACGATCTGCGCGCGCGGATCGCCGGGATGGGCATTCACCGCCTCGTCGAAACGCTCCCAGAATTCGAGGTCATAGTGCCGGAGGTAGGATGCGGCCAGCTCGTCCTTGGACGGAAAGCTGCGGTAGAGGCTGGGCTTGGTGACGCCGGCACGCCGCACGATCTCGTCGACGCCGATCGCCCTGATGCCTTGCCGGTAGAACAGATCGCGCGCCACCTGGAGAATCCGTTCGGCGGCGCGAGGCGGCGGTGCGTCATTGGCCTTGATCGTTGGTTCAATGCTTTTCATGCCTGGTCTGCCGATTAGCTGGTTGACAATGTTACCGGTCGGTACGTATGTTTCGCGCTCCTGCAACGTACCGGTCAGTAACATGATAGCTCAATCCCGCCCGTTTGGCCAGCGCTACGCTTTCGTCGTGGTCGCCGTCATCTTCCTTTGCCTGCTGATCGCAGCGGGCCTGCGTTCGGCGCCGGCAGTCATGATGCTGCCGCTGGAGAACAGTTTCGGCTGGCGGCGCGACGTGGTGTCGCTGGCGGCGGCCACCGGCATCTTCCTCTATGGCCTGACCGGGCCGTTTGCCGCGGCGCTGATGGAGCGGATCGGGCTGCGCCGCACCTTGCTTGCCGCGCTGCTCTTGATGTCGGGATCGACCGCGCTCAGCCTGTTGATGACCAAACCGTGGCATCTGCTCCTCACCTGGGGCGTGTTTTCCGGCGTCAGCTCGGGCGCCGTCGCCACCGTGCTCGGCGCGACCATCGTCAACCGCTGGTTCAAGACCAATCGCGGCTTGGTGATGGGGCTGATGTCGGCGTCCAGTGCCACCGGGCTGCTGGTCTTCCTGCCGCTGCTCGCCTCGCTCGCCCAGTCGGGCGGCTGGAAGCCGGTCGCCATCGCCATTGCCGTGGCCACCGCCTGCCTGGTGCCGCTGGTCTATATGCTGGTGCCGGAGCGCCCGGCGTCGATCGGCATGGTCCGCTATGGAGCCGATGCCGACGACGTGCCGCCGGTGCCGCCAGCCTCGCAAGGCAATTTCCTTTCGCATACATTGAGCACGCTGCGCCGCGCCGCCGGCACGCGCGTGTTCTGGTATCTGTTCGCCACCTTCTTCGTTTGCGGCTTCACCACCAACGGGTTGGTCGGCACGCATCTGATCGCCTTTTGCGGCGATATGGGCATCGGCGAAGTGCAGGCCGCAGGCCTGCTGTCGATGATGGGCATCTTCGACCTGATCGGCACGACGCTGTCGGGCTGGCTCACCGACCGTTTCGACCCGCGCAAGCTGCTCGGCGTCTATTACGGCATTCGCGGCCTGTCGCTGATCTATCTGCCCTATTCCGGCTTCTCGGCGACCAGCCTGATCATCTTCGCGGTGTTTTACGGACTGGACTGGATCGCCACGGTGCCGCCGACGCTCAGGCTTTCCAACGAGGCGTTCGGCGACCGCAGCGGGCCGATCGTCTTCGGCTGGATCGTCGCCGGCCATCAGGTTGGCGCCGCGACAGCGGCCTTCTTCGGCGGCACCATGCGCGAGCTGCAAGGCAATTACGAGCTTGCCTTCCTGATCGCCGGTATGACGGCAATAGCCGCCGCCTGCATCTCGCTGCTGATCAACACCAGCCGCCCGGCGTTTGATCCGGAACCGCAGGCGGCGTAGGGCGCAATCGGCCGTGCTAATCTCCCCCCTTGAGGGGGAGATGGCCGCGAAGCGGCCAGAGGGGGTCGGTCCAACGGGGCTCGGCCCCTTATCGCAGGCGCAAGAGGTCGGTGCTCCATCCGAGACGACCCCCTCTGTCGCCTTCGGCGACATCTCCCCCTCGAGGGGGGAGATTCGCCAGCCTGTTCACTGTTATCAAACCTTCATCGTTTCGAAATGTGCCTGAAACATTGAAGCTGGAGCTTGGCGGCTACGTTCAACGCCATCCAGGAGACAGCCATGAACAAGATTTCGATGACGCGGCGCGCTTTCGTCACGTCGGCCAGCGCCGTTGGCCTGGTCGGCGCCTCGGGCCTCGCCCTCCCCTATTACTCGCGCGCCAATCAGCGCCCGGCTTTCACCCATGGCATCCAGTCCGGCGACGTCGACGCCACCAGCGGCATGGTCTGGACACGCACCGACGGGCCGTCGCGCGTCATGTTCGAGGTGTCGCGGACCGAAAGCTTCACCAATGCCGTCCGCCTCGCGCCGCTCGATACCTCGCCGGCCAGCGATTATACGGTGAAGCGGCTGCTTACCGATCTCGCCTCCGACCAGGACATCTTCTACCGCATGGTCGCGGCCGATCTTGCCGACATCAACGCCGTTTCCGAGCCGGTCGTCGGCCGCTTCCGCACGGCACCTGCCTCGAAGCGCGACATTCGCTTTGCCTGGTCGGGCGACACCGCCGGCCAAGGTTGGGGCATCGACGAGACCGGCATGAAGACCTACGCCACCATTGCCAAGCACACGCCCGACTTCTTCCTGCATTCGGGCGATACGATCTATGCCGATGGTGCGATGAAGGACGAGGTCGACCTGCCCAACGGCGGCAAGTGGAAAAACAAAGTGCTGATCGACGAGAAGCGCAAGGTTGCCGAGACGCTGGACGAATACCGGGCGCAGTGGAAATACAACATGATGGACAGGCATGTGCTGGCGCTCAGCGCCATCTGTCCGACCTTCTATCAGTGGGATGACCACGAGGTGCTGAACAACTGGTCGGACTCGAAGGACCTGAGCGCCGACGATCGCTACACTGAAAAATCCATCCATGTGCTGGCGGCACGTGCGGCGCGCGCCTTCCACGAAATGACGACGATCCGTTACGAGCCGTCGGAGCCCGGCCGCGTCTACCGCAAGATCGCCTATGGTCCGCTGCTCGACGTGTTCTTCCTCGACATGCGTTCCTACCGCGGCCCCAACGGTCCGGATATGCAGGAGACGATGACGCCGCAATCGCGCATCCTCGGTGAACAGCAGATCAAGTGGCTGAAGCGTGAACTGGCGAATTCCAACGCAACCTGGAAAATCATCGCCGCCGACATGCCGCTCGGCCTCGTCGTCTGGAACGACGGCACCAAGAAGGTAGGGGCCGAGGCGGTCAGCAATGGCGACAATGGCCCGGCCAAAGGGCGTGAGCTGGAAATTGCCGACCTTCTTCGCTATATAAAGAATGCGGGTATCAGCAACACTGTCTGGCTCACCGCAGACGTGCATTACACAGCCGCGCATTACTACAATCCGGACAAGGCGCAGTTCCAGGACTTCGATCCGTTTTGGGAATTCGTTTCGGGTCCGATCCATTCCGGGACGTTCGGGCCTAATGGTTTCGATATGACATTCGGCCCGGAGCTGAAGTTCATAAAGGCACCAACTGCCGAACAGGGTCAAAACCTGGCGCCTTCGGCCGGCCTGCAGTTCTTCGGGCTCGTCGAGATCGATGGCGCCACCGAACAGTTGACGGTGCGGCTGATGGATCGCGACGACAGCGAACTCTACAAGGTCACGCTTGATCCGGTGCGGTCGGCGTGAGCGACGGCGCCACTACCCTCGGGCCAGCCCGAGGGTAGGAACGTATATCAATCGGGATAGCAGACGACGGGAATGTTGGGCCAGACGGCGCTGTCGCATCCGGCATTTTGCTGCCGCTGCTTGAAGGCGGCGCTGACCGGCCCGGTCACCACCGGATCGACGCCATCGGGAGCATCGGCAAAAAGCTGCTCCGCCGACGGCTTGTCGGACGGCAAAGCAGACCGCGTCTCCTTGAACGACGCCGCCGATTGCGCCGCGCCGGCCGCGAGGAGGACGGCGAGCGCGGTACATGCCAAAATCGGCCGGAGTTTGATGCCTATCTCGATCATGAAATTCGAACTGTCCGGACCATGAAAGGTTCCGCCTTGGTTAATAATTCCACTTCACACCAAGACATTTAAGATTTGGTGACTTTATTTGGTGGCTCGCCTCCTCTTTCGCAATTGCGAAAAACCCTGTATGAGCCGCCCAACCGAAAGAGGCAGCGCCTTTTGGCCTGCTGCCTGCAACGCTCCCGAGACCGAAACATGAAAATCCGCAATATCGCGATCATCGCGCACGTCGACCATGGAAAAACCACCCTCGTCGACCAGCTTCTGAAACAGTCCGGCTCGTTCCGCGACAACCAGCGCGTCGCCGAGCGCGCCATGGATTCGAACGACCTCGAAAAGGAACGCGGCATCACCATCCTGGCCAAGGCGACCTCGGTCGACTGGAAGGACACCCGCATCAACATCGTCGACACGCCCGGCCACGCCGACTTCGGCGGCGAGGTCGAGCGCATTCTGTCGATGGTGGATTCGGCCATCGTGCTGGTCGACGCCGCCGAGGGGCCGATGCCCCAGACCAAATTCGTGGTCGGCAAGGCACTCAAGGTTGGACTGAAGCCGATCGTCGTCATCAACAAGATCGACCGGCCAGATGCCCGCCACGTCGAAGTGGTGAACGAGGTGTTCGATCTTTTTGCAGCACTTGACGCTACCGACGAGCAGCTCGACTTCCCTATCCTTTACGGTTCAGGCCGCGACGGCTGGGTCTCGGAAAATCCCGAAGGTCCGAAGGACCAGGCTCTGGCGCCGCTGTTCGACCTCGTCATCAAGCACGTGCCGGCGCCGACCGTTCATCCCGGCCCATTCCGCATGATCGGCACCATCCTGGAAGCCAATCCTTTCCTCGGCCGCATCATCACCGGCCGTATCGAATCCGGCACGCTGAAATCCAACCAGGCGGTCAAGGTGCTGCACCATGACGGCACCCAGGTCGAAACCGGCCGAATCTCGAAAATCCTTGCTTTCCGCGGGCTCGAGCGCCAGCCCATTGACGAGGCGCAGGCGGGCGACATCGTCGCCATCGCCGGCCTGTCGAAAGGCACTGTCGCCGACACCTTCTGCGACCTGTCGGTGACCGAGCCGCTGCACGCGCAGCCGATCGATCCGCCGACTGTGACGATGTCTTTCCTCGTCAACGATTCGCCGCTGGCCGGTACCGAAGGCGACAAGGTGACCAGCCGCGTCATCCGCGACCGCCTGCTGCGCGAGGCCGAAGGCAATGTCGCGCTGAAGATCGAGGAATCACCTGACAAGGATTCGTTCTTCGTTTCCGGCCGCGGCGAATTGCAGCTGGCCGTGCTGATCGAGACGATGCGCCGCGAAGGTTTTGAGATCGCCGTGTCGCGGCCGCGCGTCGTCATGCAGAAGGGCGATAGCGGCGAATTGCTGGAGCCGGTCGAGGAAGTCGTCATCGACGTCGACGAGGAGCATGCCGGCGTCGTCGTGCAGAAGATGTCGGAGCGCAAGGCCGAGATGGTCGAGCTTCGCCCTTCGGGCGGCAATCGCCAGCGCATCGTCTTCCACGCACCGACGCGCGGGCTGATCGGCTACCAGTCGGAACTGTTGACCGAAACGCGAGGCACCGCTGTGATGAACCGGCTGTTCCATGCCTATGAACCTTACAAGGGTGAGCTGCCGGGCCGTACCAACGGCGTGCTGATCTCCAATGAACAGGGTGAATCGGTGGCGTACGCCATGTGGAACCTGGAAGACCGCGGCCCGATGGTCATCGACCCCGGCGTCAAGGTCTATCAGGGCATGATCATCGGCATCCATTCCAGGGACAACGACCTCGAAGTCAACGTGCTCAAGGGCAAGAAGCTGACCAACATCCGCGCCGCCGGCAAGGACGAGGCGGTGAAGCTGACACCGCCGATCCGCATGACGCTGGAACGCGCGCTGGCCTGGATCCAGGACGACGAGCTGGTCGAAGTGACGCCGAAGACCATCCGCCTGCGCAAGCTCTATCTCGATCCGAACGAGCGCAAGCGTTTTGAGAAGTCGGCGAAAGTGGTCGGCGCGGCGTAAAAGGCAATACCGCGCAATGAGCGGTAAACTCGTCACGGCTGTCATATACGACAATCGACCCGAGGCCGAAGTTTGCGTGTCGATGCTCGACGCGTATGGAATTTATGCTCTCGCGAATTATCTTCTCGACACGGGCAGGCTTGGCTTGATCCATGTGCAAGTCGCCGACAGCGATCTCGATGCGGCCAAGGGTTTGATTGGCTCGGCCTCCAAAGAGGGCGACTGATCCTTGGCCGTAACTGTCTCTGATTACGGATTCCCTTGCCGTCGCCTCATCCACCTGCAGCCGAAATGATTTCGTCCCGGTCTGGTTCGCCAGACAGGTGGATCCGGATCGCCGTTCCCGCCCGCGCCGGCCGGCGCAAGGCTTTGGCCCCGTCCGGACCAATGACCAGCAATCGTTTCTCTTCCCAAACCTGAAGCCGCGATCGCGAGACACCGAGTTCGCTGGCCAGCAACCGATCGAGCCGCAGCGTTGTCGGCATTTCGAGCCAGAGCTGAAGTTCGAGAGCGCTGGTATTTCCCGGCCTGTCCCCGAGCACCTGCTTATGAACGATGGCTTCAGGAAACTCCTCGACGCGCCCGATCCTGCTTCGCAATGCGGCAACATCGAAAGCATGGCGCCGCGCCAGGACCGGATCATTGCTTTCGAGCGCCTGCAATATTGCCGGTTCGATATCGCGGCGGCTGCAGCGCTCCAGAATGCCGAAATTCCAGGAATTGTCGCAGTCGATGCAGCGGTAGATCAACCAGGCGTCAATGCGCTTGCCGTTGGCATTGACCCGGAATTTGCCGCTGCAGCGATAGGCTTTCAGGCCGCCGCAGCGATTGCAGTTGAGGTGAGGTCGAGGTGCGGTCTTGGGTGTGATCGCCCAGCGGATACGCAGTATCGAAGGCATGCCGAAAAGCCCTTCCCGTCGGGAAGTTCGTCAGATCGGCGATATCGAGAACCCTTGCGGGCACGGCGTGGCGAGAGACTGCGGCAGTTGGAAATCAGGTGTCGCGGGTGGTTATGCGCGACAGCGGTTCAGCAGTGCCAAACCGGCCTCGAACCGCCACCCGAGGAACACATGATGTGAAAACAGGCATCGCGGCTGCGACGCCCTGCTCTGTGTTGGGGGAGTTGACGAGACCGGCGGTTACGCAGGCAAAGTGAAGCTCGGAAAGGATTTCGGAACGACATCTCTAGCCGTGAGGTGCCTGGCCGACAAGCCTTCTTTCGGTAGACGCTACCGTCGCCGGAACAGTTGGGTTATGTTGAACGACCCAAACATTTCAAACGAGACCGCGTCATGCATTTCACGTCGCTGCTGATTTTTGCCGGCGCCCTGCTTGTTGCAGCCGGCTCGCCCGGCCCATCGATCGCCGCTCTTGTGGCGCGGGTCATCTCGAAAGGGTTTCGCGACGTGTTTCCGTTCCTGCTTGCCATGTGGATCGGCGAAGCGATCTGGCTGTCCCTGGCGGTGTTTGGCCTCGCCGTGGTGGCGCAGACGTTCCATTTTGCCTTTGTCGTCGTGAAGTGGGTCGGCGTCGCCTATCTCGCCTGGCTGGCCTGGAAGATGTGGACCGCGCCGGTCGAGGCAAAAGAAGGTTCGCTGCCGCGCGAAGATTCGCCCGTCAGACTGTTCTTTGCCGGCATGGCGGTGACACTCGGCAACCCCAAGATCATGATGTTCTATCTGGCGCTGCTGCCGACCATCATCGACCTCGGTTCGGTCAGCATGGTCGGCTGGGTCGAGCTGACGGCGACCATGGCAGTGGTCCTGGTCGCCATCGATTTGACATGGGTGCTCGCCGCATCGCAGGCGCGCAGGCTCTTGAGGAGCAAGCGGGCGATGAAAATCGCCAACCGCATCAGCGCCGGTACCATGGCCGGCGCTGCGGCGGCGATCGCCGCGCGGTCTTGAGCCGGGCGCGTCAACCCATTTCGATTATTGGCGCGATCTCGACGCTGAAACCCGGGTCCGTCAAGATAGGACAATCCTTGGCTTTGCCGACGGCATCGTCGATGTCCTTTGCTTCGATGATGGTGTAACCGGCGGTCGGGTTGCTGCCGCCATTGTTCTCGACCTTGCCGCCAGGCAGCAGGGTCTTCGACATGCCGACTGGATTGCCGCCGTCGACCACCGCTGAGCCAAGCTTGCCGTACCAGCCGTTCCAGGCATCCATCGCTGCCTTCCGTTCAGCCTCCTCGGTCGGCATCTTGCCCGAGCCGTGATAGACGTAGAGAAATTTCGCCATGTTCTCCTCCTCTGATCGGCGGCATCGAACCGGCATGCGGTCATGCCGCATGCCGATCATCGGACCAAACCGGCAAACAAGCAACGAGAATGCGAAGTAGCTAATATAATATGCCGTTGGCTCGCAACGGCGGTGCCCTATCGCGCCATCGCATGGTATTCATCGTTCGGCCGCATATCGATTGCCGATGCCAGCCGGTTCGACATGTTGAAGAACGCCGCGGTCGAGGCGACGTCCCAGATGTCGCGGTCGGAAAAGCCGACTTGCCGCAACGCCGCCCGGTCCGCTTCGACGATCTTTGCCGGCTGCCCGGTCAGCTTCACCGCGAATTCGAGCATGGCGCGTTGCCTGTCCGACAGCTTGGCGGCGCGAAAATTCATCACCATCATCTCGCCGAAGGCCGGGTCGCCGGAAAGCTGGCGCACCGCCGCGCCATGCGCGGTCAGGCAATAGTAGCAATGGTTGACCGATGAGACGGCCACCGCGATCATCTCGCGCTCGAGTTTCGACAGGCCGGATTCACCCAGCATCAAATCATTGTACATGTCGGTGAAAGCGCGCAGCTTCTTCTCGTCGAAGGCATAGGCGAGCAGCACGTTGGGAACGAGGCCGAGCTTCTCCCGGCACTTGGTGAAATAGGCCTTGGTCGCGTCGCTCAGCTCCGCCGGTGCCAGGTCAAGCGCGGTGATTTTGTCCGTCATGGCGGATCTCTCCTCTTTTTCGCCAGGCTGCCGGTGAATTCCGACATTTCGTCGCAAGCCGCCAAACCTTTGTCGCCAAATACCCGTCATCTGTTAGCATAGCCGCAAAAACATGTGACGGGAGGGACTCATGGCCAGCGTAAAGTCAGCGAGCCGGTTGAAAAAAGCCGGCCTGACGAGGGGTGAAGCCGCGGGTGGTGAAAAGCCCGGCAGGCTTGCCGACTACCTGCTGGCCCGAGCTCCGGCCGAAGATGTCGCCGCCTACGACGTCATCGATCTCGAACGCGCTGCCGAACTCGCTGGCCGCGCAGTGGCCAGGCACAAGAAGGACGACTGCGTCGTTGCCATAGACGTCGATTCCGGTGTCGTCCGCCAGGGCCGGCCGATGACGGTGATCACTGTCGTCAACGACAACATGCCGTTCCTGTTCGATTCCGTCCTCGGCGAGATTACAGAAAGCGCCGGCGAGCCGCTGCTGGTTACCCATCCAGTCATAGTCGTCAGGCACGGCAAGAACGGCGTCGAGGAAATCCTCGGCGATGGCGGTTATGCCAAGGGCGACCACAGCCATGACCGACTGAGCGTCATCCATGTCCATATCGGCCGCCTTTCGGCCGAGCAGGCCGAAGGCCTGGCCGCACGCCTGACGAAGCTGCTCGGCCAGGTGCGAGCCGCCGTCACCGACTGGAAGCCGATGCTTGCCCGCCTCGACCAGGCGATCTCGGAATTCCGCTACTCCCCAGTGCCGCTCGACAAGGCCCATGTCACCGAGGCGATCGCCTTCCTCGAATGGCTGCGCGACGATAATTTCACCTTTCTCGGCATGCGCGAATTCAACTACACCGGCGGCGAGACGAGCGGCATGCTCGAGCGCGCCGAAAAGCCCGGCCTCGGCATCCTTTCCGATCCCGACGTGCTGGTGCTCAGGCGCGGCACCGAAGCGGTAAGCACGACGCCGGAAATCCGTGCCTTCCTGCATGGGCCGGAACCGCTGATCGTCACCAAGGCCAACGCCAAGTCGTCGGTGCACCGCCGCATCTACCTCGACTACATCGGCGTCAAGACCTACACCGGCAAAGGCGTGCTTTCGGGCGAGCTCCGTATCGTCGGCCTGTTCACCTCGACTGCCTATACGCGCTCGGTGATGAAAATCCCCTATCTGCGCTCGAAGGCGGAAACCGTCATCGCCAAATCCGGCTTCAATCCAAGCGACCATTCCGGCAAGGCATTGATCAACGTGCTGGAGAGCTATCCGCGCGACGAGCTGTTCCAGGTTCCGGTGCCGATCCTGCGCAAGCATGCCGAAGCCATACTGGGCTTGATCGAGCGGCCGCGCGTCAGGGCATTGGTGCGTGTCGACCAGTTCGACCGCTTCGTCTCCGTGCTCGTCTTCGTGCCGCGCGACCGCTACGACAGCGTCGTGCGCGAGAAGATCGGCACCTATCTGAAGACCGTCTTCGAAGGCCGGCTGTCCGCCTATTACCCGGCCTTCCCGGAAGGCGGGCTGGCGCGCGTCCATTTCATCATCGGCCGCTCCGGCGGCAAGACGCCGAAGGTCGAGCAGGCAACGATCGAGGCGGCGATCCGCGACATCGTACGGACCTGGGACGATGCCCTGCGCGAGACCGCGACCGAGACCGGCGCCGATGCGAGACTCACGGCCATCGCCTCGCGTTTTTCGGAAAGCTATCGCGACAGTTTTCGGCCGGGCGTGGCGCTGGCCGATGCCGGGCGCATCGCCAAGCTCGATGCGTCAAATCCGATCGCCATCGACTATTACCGTCACGCCGACCAGAAGCCGCATCAGGCGGCGCTGAAGATCTATCACCATGGAAGCCCGGTAGCGCTGTCGCGGCGCGTGCCCGTGCTGGAAAACATCGGTTTCCGCGTCATCAGCGAGCGCACTTTCGAGGTCGGCGACAATCAATCCGGCATGATCAATAGTGATCAGCCCGGCATGGTCTTCATCCACGACATGGAACTCGAGAACAGCTACGGCAGGCCGATCGACCTCGGCAATGGCGGCGCGCTGTTCGAGGATGCGTTCCTTTCCGTCTGGCGCGGTGATGTCGACAATGACGGCTATAACGGCCTTGCCCAGACCGCCGGCCTGTGGTCGGGCGAGATCACCGTCCTGCGCGCCTATGGCCGCTATCTGCAGCAGGCCGGCATCCCGCAGAGCCAGGATTTCATCGCCGCCGCGCTCAACCGTTATCCCGAGATCGCCCGCGACCTGCATGCGCTGTTTGTCGCCCGCCTCGGCGCGACGGCCGAGACGGAAGGCGTCGTTCAGGCCAAACATCTGAAAGCCAAGATCACGGATGCGCTGGAAGACGTTCCCAACATTGACGACGACACCATCATCCGCCGTTATCTGAACCTGATCGAAGCCTCGCTGCGCACCAATCATTTCGTTGCCGATACGAAACAGAAAGGCCAATCGCTGGCGATCAAGCTCGATTCGCAATCGGTCGACGGGCTGCCGGCGCCGCGGCCATGGCGGGAGATCTTCGTCTACGGCTCCGAGGTCGAGGGTGTGCATCTGCGCTTCGGCCCGGTCGCGCGCGGCGGCCTGCGCTGGTCGGACCGTGCGCAGGACTATCGCACCGAGGTGCTCGGCCTGGTCAAGGCACAGCAGGTCAAGAATGCGGTGATCGTGCCGGTTGGCGCCAAGGGCGGCTTCTACCCGAAAAAGCTGCCGATGAGCGCCGGGCGCGACGCAATTTTCGAGGCCGGCACGGCCGCCTACAAGAATTACGTTTCCAGCCTGTTGTCGATCACCGACAATATCGGGCTGGACGGCGTCATCCCGCCAGCCGGCGTCGTGCGGCGCGACCAGGGTGATCCGTATTTCGTCGTCGCCGCGGACAAGGGCACGGCGACCTTCTCGGACATCGCCAACGCCATCAGCGAAAGGCACGGCTTCTGGCTCGACGACGCTTTCGCCAGCGGCGGTTCGGCCGGCTACGACCACAAGAAGATGGGCATCACCGCCAAGGGCGCCTGGGAAGCGGTCAAGCGGCATTTCCGCGAGATGAACCGCGACATCCAAACCACGCCGTTCACCGTCGTCGGCGTTGGCGACATGTCGGGCGACGTGTTCGGCAACGGCATGCTGCTGTCGGAGCAGACCCGGCTGATCGCCGCCTTCGATCATCGCGACATCTTCATCGATCCCGATCCCGACATGGCCGCTTCGATGGCCGAGCGCCGGCGTATGTTCGCTCTCGCTCGCTCAAGCTGGCAGGATTACGACAAGACGAAGCTGTCCGAAGGCGGCATCATCGTCTCGCGCAGCCAGAAGTCGATCACCTTGCCGGCCGCCGCGGCTGCAGCTATCGGCCTCGGCAAGATAACGGCCACGCCGGTCGAGATCATGAGTGCCATCCTCAAGGCGCCGGCAGATCTTTTGTGGTTCGGCGGCATCGGCACCTATGTCAGGGCATCGGGCGAGACCAACCAGGACGTCGGCGACCGTGCCAATGACGCGATCCGCATCGCCGCGCTCGACCTGCGTGCCAAGGTCATCGGTGAAGGCGCCAATCTCGGCGTCACACAGCGGGCGCGCATCGAATTCGGATTGAATGGCGGCCGCTGCAACTCAGATGCGATCGACAATTCGGGCGGCGTGAACTGCTCAGACGTCGAGGTCAACATCAAGATCGCGCTGGCTTCCGCCATGCGGAAGGGTTCGCTGACGCGGCCGTCGCGCAACAAATTGCTGGCCGAGATGACCGACGAGGTCAGCGCCCTGGTGCTGTCCAACAATTACCAGCAGACGCTGGCGCTGTCCCTTGCTCGCAAGCGCGGCCTTGCCGACATTGCCCATCAGAGCCGCTTCATGGAGGCGCTCGAGGCGCGCGGGCTGCTCGACCGTGCCGTCGAGACGCTGCCGTCGCCGGCGGCTCTTGCCGAGCGCGATGCGCGCGGCGAGCCGCTCACCCGGGCCGAGCTCGGCGTGCTGCTTGCCTATGCCAAGATCGTGCTGTTTTCCGATATCGTCGCCAGCGACGTGCCGGACGATCCGCATTTCGACCGCGACCTGATGGGTTACTTTCCCGACCGCATGGCAAAGAAATATGCGGCGGAAATCCACGGCCATCGCCTGCGCCGCGAGATCATCGCCCGTGCCGTCGCCAATGACCTGGTCAATCGCGGCGGCCCGTCCTTCGTCAACAGGCTGCAGGAAGCGACCGGGCGCAGTGCCGCCGATGTCGTGCGCACCTTCGCCGTGGTGCGGGATGGCTTTGCGCTGCCGGCGCTCTATCGCCAGATCGACGCGCTCGACAACCGGATCGACGGACAGATCCAGCTCGACCTCTATCAGGCGGTCAGCCGGCTGATCTATGTGACCAGCGGCTGGCACCTGAAGAACGATGCCGGCACCGCACCGCTCGGGCAGCGGATCACCGAGTTGCAGGATGCGCGCAAGGCGCTGGAGCCGAAGCTCGTTGCGCTGTTGCCGGCCTTCTCGCGCGAGCGGATCGAGGAGCGGCGGCACAGTCTGTCGAAGGGCGGCGCGCCCGAGAGCCTGGCCGAGCAACTGGCGTTGACCGATGTGGCGGAACTCATCCCCGACATTGCGCTGACGGCGCGGACGGCAACTGCCGGCATCGTCGCTGCCGCCAAGGCGTTTTTTGCAGTCAGCGATGTCTTCCGCATACCGCGCGTCGAAGATGCGGCGCGGTCGATCACGCCCTCGGATTATTACGATCAACTGGCGCTTTCGCGCGCCACCGACACAATCGGCGCGGCCAGGCGCGGCATCGCGGTGGCGGCACTCACCAGTCATGCCGAGGCGGCGGATCCGGTGACAGCATGGTTGGAGGCGGGCGGCGAACGGGTCGGACGCATCCGCGAGCGGCTGCAGGCTCTGACCGAGGGCGGCGACATCACCGTGTCGCGGCTGTCGGTGGCGTCCGGCCTGATGAGCGATCTGACAGGGCTGTGAGACGTCTTCCACATCGCGCGGGATTGCCGGGAAGAACTGCGCTATTGAGCGAACGGCGCCCTGCGTTGGGGGGCGCCGGAGCATGATCCCAAAAAGTGACGATCGGCTTTTGGACAAGATCGTGCTCAACAACAAGACGGAGCATCATTCCGATTCGATCGGCATGGAGCAAGCTCCAGCGGAGGGGACATGGCTGAGATGGCAGTGCAGCGGGCATCGGGACGCGGCATCTGGGGATGGATGCTGTTCGACTGGGCGGCACAGCCGTTTTTCACGGTCGTTACCACCTTCATCTTCGGTCCTTATTTCGTCTCGCGCATGGCCAGCAATCCAGAGACCGGGCAAGCGGCCTGGGGCTACGGCATTGCCGCCGCCGGCGTCGTCATTGCCGTTTTGTCGCCGGTCCTCGGCTCGATCGCCGATCAGACTGGACCACGCAAACCGTGGATAGCCTTCTTCGCCGCGGTTAAAATCACCTGCCTCACCCTGCTGTGGTTCGCCGCGCCCGGCTCTAATCTTTTTCTGGTCGTGGCGTTGTTCTCGCTGGCGTCGGTCGCGGCGGAATTCTCGACTGTGTTCAACGATTCGATGATGCCCCGCCTGGTGCCGAAGAGCGACATCGGCAGGATCTCGAACATGGCCTGGGGACTCGGCTATCTCGGCGGCATGATCGCACTGATCTTCGTCGTTACCGTCATGGCCGGCTCGCCTGAAACCGGCAAGACCGTCGTTGGGCTCGACCCGATCTTCGGCCTCGACCCCAGGCTCGGCGAGGACGCGCGCGCCACCGGACCGTTGTCGGCGGCCTGGTATTTCCTGTTCATCCTGCCGATGTTCTTCTTCACGCCTGATGCGATCAAAGGCATTCCAATCGGGCCGGCGGTGCGCGAAGGCCTGTCGGAACTGAAGTCGACGCTGGCCGAAGTGCGCAAGCGCAGCGGCATTTTTCGCTTTCTCGTCGCCCGCATGATCTATCAGGACGGCGTCAATGCACTGCTGGCGCTGGGCGGAACGTTTGCGGCAGCAATGTTCCATTGGTCGATTACCGAGATCGGCCTATTCGGCATCATCCTCAACGTCGTTGCCATCGTCGGCTGCCTGGTTGCCGCACGCCTCGACACAGCACTGGGTTCCAAGACCATAGTGATGATTTCGCTGGTCATGCTAAGCATCGCTACGCTCGGCATCGTCTCGACCGGCCCGGGCTATACGCTGTTCGGCGCCTGGGTGATGCCCGGACTGGACGGCGGCGGATTGTTCGGCACGGCGGCGGAAAAAGCCTACATTTTCTACGGCCTGCTGATCGGGCTTGCTTTCGGGCCGGTGCAGGCATCGTCGCGCTCCTACATGGCGCGCAGCGTCTCCGCTGCCGAATCGGGCCGCTATTTCGGCATCTATGCGCTGGCCGGCCGGGCAACCAGTTTTGCCGCACCCTTCATGGTGGCCACGATCACCCTGGCCAGCGGCTCGGCGCGGCTCGGCATGGCGGCGATCGTGCTGTTCCTTGGCGCCGGCATGGCGATCCTGATCGGCACGCCCTATCCGGCGGATCGGCCGGCGGAGTGAGCTGCTCTTGCCTTCTCCCACAGCGGGGGTAACGCGTTCAATGCCGGAAATGCCTCACTCCGGTGAAGACCATGGCAATGCCGTGAGCGTCGGCGGCGGCGATGACATCGTCGTCGCGCATCGAGCCGCCGGGCTGGATGACGGCTGTGGCGCCGGCTTCGATTGCCGACAAAAGCCCATCCGCGAACGGGAAAAAGGCATCCGAGGCGACGACCGAGCCCCTGGTCAAAGGCTCCGTCAGGCCGGCAGCCTCGGCCGCGTCGAGCGCCTTGCGCGCCGCGATGCGCGAGGAATCGACCCGGCTCATCTGGCCAGCGCCGATGCCGACTGTAGCGCCATCCCTGGCATAGACGATGGCGTTCGACTTGACGTGCTTTGCCACGCGAAAAGCGAATTTCAGATCGGCCAATTCGGCCGGCGTCGGAGCGCGTCTGGTCACCACTTTCAGCTCGAGGTCATCCACCACCGCGTTGTCGCGGCCCTGGACCAGCAAACCGCCAGCAACCGATTTCAAGCCAAGGCCCGCCGCGCGCGGGTCGGGCAGGCCGCCGGTGACCAGCAGGCGTAGGTTCTTCTTGGCGGCAATGATGCGGACTGCTTCTTCGGACGCCTCCGGTGCGATGATCACTTCGGTAAAGGTCTTGACGATCTCTTCGGCGGTTCCGGCATCGAGGATGCGGTTCATGGCGACGATGCCGCCGAAGGCCGAGACCGGATCGCAGGCCAGCGCCTTGGCATAGGCCGCCTGCAGCGAAGCGTCCTCAGCGACGCCGCACGGGTTGGCGTGCTTGATGATGGCAATTGCTGCGGAGCGCGACGGGTCGAACTCGCCGACCAGCTCGAAGGCAGCGTCGGTGTCGTTGATGTTGTTGTAGGAAAGCTGCTTGCCCTGAAGCTGGCGCGCCGTGGCAACGCCCGGCCGCCTGTCGCCGTTGACATAGAAGCCGGCGCCCTGATGCGGGTTTTCGCCATAGCGCATCACCGACTGCAGCTTGCCGCCGAAGGCGCGCCATGTCGGATGCTCGATCTCAAGCGCCTCGGCGAACCATCCCGAGATCGCCGCATCGTAGGTGGCGGTGCGGGCAAAGGCCTTGGCTGCCAGCTTCTTGCGGAAATCCAGCGACAACGAGCCGAAATTCATCTCCAGCGCGTTGAGCACCGAGGCATAGTCATCGGGATCGGTGACGATGCCGACATAGGCGTGGTTCTTGGCCGAGGCACGGATCATCGCCGGGCCGCCGATGTCGATGTTCTCGACGATCGCCGCGTAGTCGGCGCCGGAGCGACGCACCTCTTCGAACGGATAGAGATTGGAGACGACGAGATCGATCGGCTCGATGCCGTGGTCGCGCATCGCTGCGGCGTGCTCGGGATCGTCGCGCACGCCAAGCAGTGCGCCATGCACCGACGGGTGCAGCGTCTTGACGCGGCCGTCCATGATCTCGGGAAAGCCGGTGAGCTCGGACACGTCGCGCACCGCCATGCCTGCCTCGGCAAGCGCCCTTGCGGTGCCGCCGGTCGAGACTAGCTCGACGCCGGCCGAAGCCAGCGCCCTGGCGAAATCGATCAGGCCGGTCTTATCAAAGACGGAAAGGAGCGCGCGACGGATGGGTACAAGGTCGGGCGCGGGAATGTTCTTGGCGGCGACGGCCATGGGCTGGCGGCCTTTCCAGTTCTGGTTGGAGAGCGTCCGCGGGCCGTAGCATATGAGGCCCGGAAATCAAGCCGCAAGACTTGATCAGTGTCTGCCGTTGCCACCGGCTTCAGCTTTTTCCGGACGGCCGGCGATGATGGTGCGCGTCAATTGCCAGTGGACCTCCGAAGTTTCCGAGGCCTTGAACGCAAGCACGATCTGGCGGCTGCGGCGCGGGCCGCCAAGCCCTGCGAAATAGATCGATTCCTCGACCTCGGGCACCACTTCGGTAGAGGTAAACACCCAGGTGTCGGCATGGTCGGCGGCCAGCACCAGACGGTCATGCTCATCCTGGAGCAGGCTAATATCGGGATGGACATGGAAACGCACCGTGACGAAGTCACGGCCATTGTTGCGGATAGAAGCGCCGCCCGGGCGCAGAAAACGGTCCCTGCCGGCAAACACATTGCCTTCGGTCGATAATTTCAGCTCGCGCTCATGCAGGAAGCCGAAGCGCGCTGCATAGCCGTCATGGCGGGCGATGAAGCCCTGGCTGCCCTTCTGGTCGGTGCGCTTGCAAGGCACATGCTGCGGCCCGCCGATCAAAGGCGTGCCGAGCAGGTCATTGACGCGCAAGGAGTGATTGAAGCGCGCCGACGACGTGTCGTTGATGGTGGCGGTCGAGTGGGCGGCGGTGGCGCGGGCAAGCGGCCGGAACTCGGCGGCGCCATAAGTGTCTATTCCGGCGTTGACGATATAGTGCTGGCGGCCCGACGACAATTCGAAGGCGAGGCATCCGGCGTGAGCGGCATTGGATACGTCGACAGGGGGCGGCGGGCCGGTATCGGCGATCACAGTGACACCGCCCATCGACAGGCGCTCATAACCCGAATGCGGCGCGTGCAGCAACGGTGCGCCGGCGGTGTCGTCGTGATGCAGGATGCTGGCGATACGATCGTGAATGGTGGCGCCCATGCCGTTGAAGCGGGCAAGGCTGCCGTCCTGATGGCGAAAGAAGCGCAATGCCGGCAGCATCCGGTCGATGGCGCCGATCAGGGCGGCCGGCGGTGTCTCGGCCTGATTGGCGTATGTCTGGCGCAACGGCAGAAGGTCGGCGAGGATTTCAAGCACGGCCATCGGATTGCGCGAGATATGGCCGCCGTCAGGCAGGATCTGGCGGTCGAGCTCCTCGGCGAGATTGCGGGTAGCACCGCGTAGCGCCGAGGCCGGCGCCGGCAGCGACAAAGCGGCAAAGGCCAGCGCAATGCGGGCGCGCAGCCGGTCCTTGCCGTCCGGCATCTCGCGCACCATGGCGCGCAGATAGCGGATCTGGACGGCGAGCGATTTCAAGAACGCGCGGTAGAACGGAAATTCGGCGCCCTGCAACACGATCGAGGAATGCTGCAGCCAGGCAATGACACGCTTGGCCGTCGTGCCGGGCTCCCAGGCGACGCCGGAAATATGGCTGCCATGGATTGCAATCCAGTCGGAAACCAACGCCCGCGCGTTGGCGGCGGCTAGCTCGGTGCCGGCGGCACGCATATGCCGCAGCCAGCGAAAGCCATGCAGCGTTTTTTGCCAGCCGGGATTGGGCACGTCGATCTGGAAGGGCGATTTGCCGCCGGTCTCGACCAGATGCCCCGAAAGCGGATAGCGGCCGTAATAGATCTCGAGCGCGATCTGAGGATCGGCGAGCCGCAGGTCCGGTGGGGCGATCAGGACGCGCTCCGGCGTGCGGCCTGAGTAGCGCCAGCGATAGAGTGGCCCGGCGCGCAAGCGCCGGCGCGTCTTGCGCCAGAACTCCCTCGCGACAAGCGTCCACAGACGCGTCGTGTTACCGGCAGCGATTGCCAAAACCCCTCCTGATCGTCCTCACCCAAGCACAAGTTTATATGATTCAAGAACTTGTGCGAAGGCGAATTCCGCGGCGGTGGGGCCGTTCAGCCTGTTTTCCATGCCTCCTCGCCCCATGAAGCCGGACGGCACTTCAAGATCGGCCCTTAGCCGGCTCTGCGCATGCGGGCGGCGAAGAAGCCGTCCAGCCCGGAGCGGCCCGGCGAGCCTAGCTCCAGATCGGCAGGCGTGGTGCGCAACGTGCCTTGCGGCGTCAGAAACGGGTCGATGCCGGCGATCTCGCCCGGCCGAAGCGGGTCGTCGACAATCTCCGCATTGCCGGCGAGAAAGTCGCGATAGAGCTCTTCGCCTTCCAGCGGATCGAGCGAACAGTTGGAAAAGACGATGCGTCCACCAGGCTTGACCAGGGTGACGGCGCGGGCAAGCAGCCGGCGTTGCAGGTCGGCCAGTTTTTCGACGTCGGCCGCCGTCTTCGTCCAGGGAACGTCGGGATGCCGCCGCACCGTCCCGGTCGAAGAGCATGGTGGGTCGAGGAGGACGGCGTCGAAGAGGTCCTTCGGCTCGTATTTGAGCAGATCGGCCTGGACGATCTCGGCGGCCAGACCGAGCCGTTCGAGGTTCTGCGTCAGCCGTGCCAGCCGCGTTTTGGACATGTCGAGCGCGGTGACGTGGGCGCCGGCGAGGATCAGCTGGGCGGTCTTGCCGCCCGGCGCGGCACAGAGGTCGGCGATTCGCAAACCATTGATGTCGCCGAACAGCCGGGCCGGCAGGCTGGCCGCTGCATCCTGAACCCACCAGGCGCCTTCCCCAAAGCCGGGCAGTTCGGTCACGGAAGCGCTGAGCTTTTCCACCCGCAACGTGCCGGTCGGCAAGACAAAGCCGCCGAGCCGTTCGGCCCACAGCGCCGGGTCCGACTTGACCGAGAAATCGACCGGTGCCTCATGGCGATGGGCGAGCAGTATCTGCCTGGCCTTGTCGAGGCCGTAGACCGTTTTCAAACGGTCGGAAAACCATTTTGGCGCCTCGTCGGTAGCGGCACGTGCTGCGGCGAGCTCGTCCTGCTTGGCCCGCGCCAGCGTGCGCAGCACGCCGTTGACGAGGCCGGAAAAGCGCGCCGTGCGCGGATCGGACTTGGCGTGTGTCACGGCGAGGTCGACGGCGGCGCTGTCGGGAACATCGAGGAACAGGATCTGCGCTGCCGCCACATGCAAAATGTGCGAAAGCGCCGTGGCGTTGGGCGGCAGCGGCTTTTCCAGGCGACGGGCCAAAAGGCCTGATATGGTCATGCGGTAGCGCAGGGCGGTGACCAGAATGGCGCGCACCAAGGCGCGGTCGCGCAGGTCGAGCGCCTTGTACTGCGGATGGCCGTTCTCTTGGTCGGTCAGCCCGTCGAGCGGCGTCCTCGCGTCTATAACCGCGGCACGCTGGGGGGGGGGTGCCTGGCGCGGGGCGAGGCCGGCAACGGCCTCGCCGCTCGAATTGTGTTCACGATCGCCTGAAATTCCGTGCCGGCGCTTCGCTGAACTCACGACCACGGACCTTTGGGGCCGGTCGGATTGCGTCCCCAGGGATTGGGTCTCGGCTTGGCCGGCTCAGCCGGCCTCTCGGGCCGCGCGGCCCTGTCCCACGGACCAGACGGCTGCTGCCCGGCCCCTTCCGGCGCCGGCCTTGGCGTCGCGGCCGCTTCGGGTGCGCCGGCCATTTCGCTCGCCATCCTCTGCAACGCGGCGATGCGGTTTTCTGTGCTCGGGTGAGTGGAAAACAAACTGTCCATGCGCTCGCCGGAAAGAGGATTGATGATGAAGAGATGGGCGGTTGCCGGATTGCGCTCGGCATCCGGGTTGCGGATGCGTTCGGCGCCCCGCGCGATCTTGTCAAGTGCCGAGGCGAGCCACAGCGGGTGTCCACAGATTTCGGCACCGCGCCGGTCGGCCTCATATTCGCGGGTGCGGCTCACCGCCATCTGCACGATCATGGCGGCCAGGGGCGCGACTATCATCGCCACCAGCACGCCGACGATGCCAAAGGAATTGTTATTGTCGCGGTTGCCGCCGAAAAAGAAGGCGAAATTGCCGAGCATCGAAATTGCGCCGGCAAAGGTGGCGACGATCGTCATGGTCAGCGTATCGCGGTGCTGCACATGGGCGAGCTCGTGTGCCATCACCGCCGCGACGTCTTCATGCGATAGCCGCTCGAGCAGGCCGGTGCTGGCGGCGACAGCGGCATTTTGCGGATTGCGGCCGGTGGCGAAGGCATTGGGCTGCGGATTGTCGATGAGATAGGTTCTCGGCATCGGCAGGCCG
The DNA here is from genome assembly GCF_040319065.1 of Mesorhizobium sp. M0968. Classification (NCBI taxonomy): domain Bacteria; kingdom Pseudomonadati; phylum Pseudomonadota; class Alphaproteobacteria; order Hyphomicrobiales; family Phyllobacteriaceae; genus Mesorhizobium; species Mesorhizobium sp. M0968. The sequence goes on along the minus strand of NZ_JAMYNL010000001.1, from coordinate 447,320 downwards.
GCACGTTGCGCGAGACCCTTCACGATGGCGTAATATTCAGGCGCGTTGCGTTCGTCGACTTCGATCGCACGGTGCATCGACAGCACCATCTTGTCGGCGTTCCAATAGCTGAACAAATTGGTGCCGGCGGCGATCAGCAACGCGATCATCATGCCGCCGGATCCGCCGATGAGATAGCCGACACCCATGAACAGGGCCGTCATTGCGGCCAAAAGCATGGCGGTGCGAAGGGTGTTCATCGTCTGCTCCGTTCTGGCCCAACAAAGGGGTCGATCCTTGTGGGCCCATCGCTATATGATGGGAAACAGCGGTTCCCGTTTCAATCGGGGCCTGTTTCAATCTAGCCGAAGATCGCATGATCGACAAAACCAGCCAAACGCATGCTAACGGCTCGCCGCAAAAGCCGCTGACCCCGGCAGCCAGGCGCGCCTTGGTCGAGGCCGAGGCCCGGCGGGAGAAATATCGCGAGCAGGAAGCCACGCTGCCGAGGGAGATGGGCGGGCGCGGCGGCAAGGAGCCTGGCCGCTATGGCGACTGGGAGGTCAAGGGCCTGACCAGCGACTTTTAGCCCAGGCAGGGTGCTAGTCAAACAGGCAGCGCGGCCCGCTCCACTCCGATGGCAATCCAGCCGCTGGAATCGACGGCGATGCCGATCGCGTCATAGCCGGCGATGGTGGCATGCGGCGTCTCCAACGGATGCCGGTGCGTGGCGCTGATCACCACGACCGCAGCGCCCGCGGCTTCGGCCGCCGCTATGCCGGCCGGCGCGTCCTCGAAGACGAGGCAGTCGCCCACATCGACGCCGAGCCGTTCGGCCGCCAGCCGGAAGCAGTCGGGCGCCGGCTTGCCGCGCGATACATCCTCCGCCGCAACAATCACGGCGGGAGCCGGAATACCCGCGGCCTGCAGGCGCAGCAGGGCGAGCTCGCGCGGTGCCGAAGTGGCGATCGCCCAGCTTCCAGGCGGCAGCGACGCCAAGAAGGCCGCGGCGCCGGTAATCGGGCGAATGCCCTCGACATCGGCCGCCTCGGCCTGCAAAAGCGATTCGGCTTCGCGGGCAGGATCGACGCCTGGGAGCGCCAGCCGGCCGATGGTCTCGATCGCCCGCACGCCGTGGATGGTCGGCAGGAATGCGGCGACGTCAAGACCTTGCCGATGCGCCCACGCTGCCCAGACCCTTTCCGCCGCGGCGATCGAATTGAGAATCGTGCCGTCCATATCGAACAGGAAGGCCGCGAATTTTCTGCCTGCGAACATCGGTTTCCCGGGGTCATTTTGGAGGAATTATTTCGAAAGACGCGTGTCGATCGACCGTAACGTTGCCGCGTCCGTATGGGAAGCCGCGAGGCGTCGTTTTCGACGTTTGCAAGGAACCGCCGCACACTCTCCTGCGTTGACCACCACTATCTTCCATGACGATCGTAGGGGGACGGCGATGCTGATGAGGCTCGGCTATGAAATTGCCATTGAATGCGCTGCAGCCACGCCGATTGTTTCGCTGCTCGAGATCCATCGGGATCGCCAGGCCGACATCAAGCGGCAGACGCGCGTGCTGACGTCGCCGTCGGTTCCGACCAGGGTCTACCACGATCTTTTCGGCAATAGCTGCCGCCGCTTCACGGCTCCGGCCGGAAGCTTTCGCATCCTTTATGACGCGGTGGTCGAGGACAGCGGCGAGATGGACGAAGTCAACACGCTGGCCGGGGAAGTCCCGGTTGCCGAATTGCCGGACGAGGTGCTCGGCTATCTGCTCGGCAGCCGTTACTGCGAGACCGACCATCTCGGCGACCTGGCCTGGCAACTTTTCGGCCAGCTTCCGCCGGGCTGGGCGCGGGTGCAGGCCATCGTCGACTATGTCCACAACCGCCTGTCCTTCGGCTACGGCTATGCGCGCTCGACCCGCACGGCGGCGCAGGCGCATGAGGAACGCGTCGGCGTCTGCCGCGACTTTGCCCATCTGGCGATCACGCTCTGCCGCTGCATGAACATCCCGGCCCGCTACGTGAACGGCTATCTCGGCGATATCGGCGTGCCCGCCGATCCGGCGCCGATGGATTTCTCGGCGTGGGTGGAAGTGTTCCTCGACGGCAGGTGGTACACTTTCGATCCTCGCCACAATGTGCCGAGGATCGGCCGCGTCGTCATCGCCCGCGGCCGCGACGCCACCGACGTGCCGCTGCTGCACAGTTTTGGCCCGCATCGGCTCACCCTGTTCAAGGTCTGGACGCACGAGCAGGAAGGTAATCTGTTCAAGCCGCCTTATCGTGGCGTCGACAAGACGGTCAGCGCACGGATGCTGGCCTAGTCTTTCGGGACACATTCACAGTCCGCGTTTCCATTTCCCGCCACCGCGATCGTGCTGAACCGGTTCGATACATCTCGTCTGTACCGGATTGGGACGCAGTCCAGTCGTCCTGAATTGCGAGCCTGTTCGTGGTAAGCGCTTTGTCGACAAAGCCGTGCCGGCGCAGCTTTCGTTTACCCGCTGTTTACCCTGCCGCCGCTCGAAACCGTTTGGAAACAATGACCTGATCGCGGGCCGGTCGCTTTCCCGGGCCTTGCGGCGCGATCCGGCCGGATTCCTGCAATGCGCGTTCGGACAGCTGCAGGCTGTAGCGAATGGAGGCGGAAGGAATGCGGCGTTTCGGGGGTCTTGGTCAGACGATCGGCGGCTTTGCCGGGGATCGCAGCGGAAATTTCGCGGTCCTGTTTGGGATAATCGGCTCAGTGCTGGCACTGAGTGTCGGCTTTGCGGTCAACGTGTCCCAACTCTACAATGTAAAATCGAGCCTGCAAGGCGTGGTCGATGCAGCGGTCACCTCGACGGCCCGCGACCTGACGACCGGCGTCATCAGCGAGGCCGAAGCCAGCAAATCGGTGCAGGCCTTTCTCGATGCCAACAGCACGGCGGGTATCCTCCAGGACAATCAGATCGTTCTCGACAAACTGACCGTCGACCAGACCGCCAGGACCGTTCAGGCGGACGTCCATGTCAACGTCAACTACTATTTCCCGCTTTTCAGCACGGTTGGCATGCAACGCGTCCCCGCATCGACGATGGCGCTCTATTCGGACAAGCAGATCGAAGTCGCTATGATGCTGGACGTGACCGGTTCGATGGCCGGCCAGAAAATCATCGATCTACGGGCGGCCGCGGCGAATGCCGTCGACAGTTTCCTGGGCGGCCAGGTCCCTGCCAACCCGCGAGTGCGCGTCTCCATCGTGCCCTACGCGAATTCGGTGAATGCCGGCGCGCTTGCCGTCAGCAGCGTCTATGTGGAAACCACCGCCAGTCAACGCAAACAGGCGCCGGCCAATGACGCCGTGCAGTATGTCTCGGGCTTTATCCGTCCCGATAATTGCGCCACCGAGCGCAAGGGGATCTATCAATATTCGGACGCAGGCCCCGACGCCAGCATGGTCAACCGCGACTACCTGCTGTCGTCCTTCGCGTGGCAAACCGGCACCGCCGCCTGCCCGAGCGCCGCGCTGATGCCGCTGACAGCGGATGCGACGGCGCTCAAGACGGTCATCAAGAATTTCGTCGCCTCCGGCGGCACCGCTGGCCATATCGGCGTGCAGTGGACCTGGTACATGCTCTCGGAGAACTGGGGGGGCATCATGAGGACTTCGCAGCGGCCGGCCAAGATGGATCCAAAGAAGGTCGCCAAGATCGCGATCCTGATGACCGACGGCGAATTCAACCTGTCCTACTTCGATGCGAGCACGGTGAGCGACGTCTACAATGACGCCGGCAAGGAGCCGACCCGCACGGCCGCCAAGAAACTTTGCGCTGCCATGCGCGACAAGGGCATCGAGGTCTTCACCATTGGGTTTGACCTAAACGAAACGAATGCCAAGGCGACGCTCCAGGATTGCGCGAGCCCGGACACCGCCAAGATCAAGCACTTTTATCAGGCGGCCAATGGAACGGAACTCAACCAGGCTTTCCAGGATATAGCGCGCAACGTCGAGATGTTAACCGTAACCAAATAGGGGACAACAGCCCAAAAAAGAAAAGGCCGCCGTTTCTCGCGAAGCCGGCGGCCTTCCGTGTTTCCGTCCATGGCGCGGCTCCTGGCGGCGACCCTGGTCGCCAGCCGCGCATCTCGCGCCTTAGCGGGAAGACTGCTTCCCGAAAGTGCGATCCGCTGAGGCCACGTTCTGGAAAACGAAATCACTCGACATCGGATCACCTCCTTTCGATTTGTTGAACACTTCCTCATGATGGGGTGTCATCCGGCAAATGGCAAGGCGCGGCACTCGAAAATCCTGAACAAGCGTGCTTGTGCACTCGGGCGGCTTGCGGCCGGCCGATCGGGCAGGCAAGATCGAGCCGCGATTGTTCCGGGCCGTTATTTGCCGGGTAAGGGAGGACGGGGATGGAGGCAGCCGAGAGAGCGGCCCGGATTGTTCGGACGGTCATCGAGACGCTGAAGCCGGGTTTCGCGGTGAGGCTGTGGACAGGCGAGCGGATCGGCCCGGCTACCGGCCCGGTGCTCACTATCAACGACCAGGACATCGTCTGGCAGATCGTACGTCGGCCCTCTTTATCGACGCTGATCGAGATGTGGATTGCCAAGGCGGTCGACGTCGAAGACGGATCGCTGTTCGATTTCTACGCCTTGCCCACGCACGGCAAGCTCAGGACGAAGCTCAAGACATTGCCGAAGCTGGCGATCCTGCGCGACCTGCCGGCAGTGCTGTTTTCGCGAAAACAGATGACGACGCGAACCGATCTTTCCGGCCGCAATCCTTTCGTCAGCGGTTCGAGCAAGGAGGCGATCCAGCACCATTACGACATTTCCAACGCATTCTACCGGCTCTTCCTCGACGAGCGCATGGTCTATAGCTGCGGCTACTTCAAGGATTTCGCCAACGATATCGATCAGGCCCAGAGAGACAAGCTCGACCATATCTGCCGCAAGCTTCGCCTGAAGCCCGGCGACAGATTGCTCGACATCGGCTGCGGCTGGGGAGCGATGCTCATTCACGCGGTGAAGAATTATGGCGTCGTCGGCCACGGCGTTTCGCTATCGGAAGCACAGACCGAACTCGCCCGTGAACGCATCCGCGCCGCCGGGCTGGAGGACCGCATCACCATCGAGATCAAGTCCTATGCCGAGCTGTCCGGCTCCTTCGACAAGATCTCCTCGATCGGCATGTTCGAGCATCTGGGGCTTGCCAACCATGCGGCCTATTTCTCGAGGATCCATCGCCTGCTCAAGCCCGGCGGCATCTATCTGCACCACGCCATCACCCGGCGCGACAAGGGCAGCTTGAAGAAGACGCTGCGCAAGGGGCCGGAATTCAAGGCGCTGATCAAATACATTTTTCCGGGCGGCGAACTCGATACGATCGGCATGACGCTCGGCAATCTCGAGGCGCACGGCTTCCTCGTCTACGACGTCGAAAACTTGCGCGAGCACTATGCGCGCACCTGCAGGCTATGGGCAGAGCGTCTCCACGCACGCTTCGACGAAGCCATCGCCGAGGTCGGCGAAGCCAAGGCGCGGCTCTGGCTGCTTTATCTGACCGGTTGCTCGATCACCTTCGAACGCGCCTCGGCGCAGATCTTCCAGACCGTTGTCACTAGGCGCGCGCGCGGCCCGAGCGGCCTGCCGCCGACGCGGGCGGATTTGTATCGATAGCTACAGGAGGCGCATCGTGGCGCCGATCTCGACGCGGGCCGGTCGGTCGACGGTGCAGTAGACGCCGAGGTTATGGGCGTTGTGGCGGACCAGGCTGCGCAGGATTGCCGGGTCGTGGTCGAACCCGTTCTGGCCAATGATGGTGAAGCCGCAGCGGCGGCACGGCTCGGAGATGGTCAGGAGCAGGTCGCCGATTGCCAGCTTGCACCCGATCCATTCCGTCTCGGGAAACGACCCCTCGACCTCTGGCATATCGACGACGATGTTGGGGCGGAAGCGGCGCGCGTCGGCGGTGCCCTCTGGATGCAGCACTTTCAAACGCGCCAGTGAGGCGGTGGTCAGCAGATGAATAGGGGTTTTGACGTAGCGTTCCGTCAGCAGGGGGCCGAGGTAATCCGGCGCCGCATTTTCCCGGCGGAACGGCCGGATGGAAGCCGCAAAGCCGAGATACGCGGAAACCGCGCGATCACTTTGCGCGCCAGGTGCCGAAAGCCAGCGTCCGTCGGGGATGGCGACCTCCAGCCTGCCGGCCTGCGACAGCCAGGTGCGGATGCGGGGCACCTTGTGCCATTTCGCTTCGCGGTCGGGCCGCGCGATTTCATCGGTCGAGGTATCGACAAGACCAAACAGGCGGTCGCCTTCGACGGTATACCAGTCGACGGAGATCGCCTCCTGAAACTCGCCGGCGAGCGAGCTCGCGGGATAGCGCCAAAGCTCGGTGACGGCGCCCAATGCGGGTTGCATCAGCCCTTCTTGTTTTGCCGGTTGGCGATCAGGTCGTCGACGACTGCCGGGTCGGCGAGCGTCGAGGTGTCGCCGAGCGCGGCAAAATCATCCTCGGCGATCTTGCGCAGGATGCGCCGCATGATCTTGCCGGAACGGGTCTTCGGCAGGCCGGGCGCGAACTGGATCTTGTCGGGCGAAGCGATGGCGCCGATCTCCTTGCGGACATGGGCGACGAGCTCCTGGCGCAATTCCTCGCTTGGCGTCTCGCCGGCCATCAGCGTGACATAGCAGTAGATGCCCTGGCCCTTGATATCGTGCGGGTAGCCGACGACGGCGGCCTCCGAGACCTTCTCATGCGAAACCAGCGCCGATTCGACCTCGGCGGTGCCCATGCGGTGGCCGGAGACGTTGATGACGTCATCGACGCGGCCGGTGATCCAGTAGTAGCCGTCAGCATCGCGGCGGCAGCCGTCGCCGGTGAAGTACCTGCCCTTGTAGGTCGAGAAATAGGTCTGCACGAAGCGGTCGTGATCGCCATAGACGGTGCGCATCTGGCCCGGCCATGAGTCGGCAATGCAAAGGTTGCCGCTGGCTTCGCCTTCCAGTACCTTGCCGTCGGCGTCGACCAGCTGCGGCTTGACGCCAAAGAAGGGCCGCGTCGCCGAACCCGCCTTGAGGTGGGTGGCGCCCGGAACCGGCGTGATCATGATGCCGCCGGTCTCGGTCTGCCACCAGGTGTCGACGATCGGCACCTTGCCGTTGCCGACGACGTTGAAATACCACTCCCAGGCTTCCGGATTGATCGGCTCGCCGACGGTGCCGAGCACGCGCAGCGACTTGCGCGACGTTTTGGTGACATGGGCATCGCCGGCGCCCATCAGCGCGCGCAGCGCCGTCGGCGCCGTGTAGAAGATGTTGACCTTGTGCTTGTCGATCACGTCCCAGAAACGCGACTGCGACGGGTAGTTCGGCACGCCTTCAAACATCAGCGTGGTGGCGCCGTTGGCGAGCGGCCCGTAGACGATATAGCTGTGGCCGGTGACCCAGCCGACATCGGCGGTGCACCAGTAGATATCGCCGTCATGATAGTCGAAGACATATTGGTGGGTCATCGAGACATAGACGAGATAGCCGGCGGTGGTGTGCAGCACGCCCTTCGGCTTGCCGGTCGAGCCGGATGTGTAGAGGATGAACAGCGGGTCCTCGGCGTTCATCTTCTCGGGCTTGCATTCGGCCTTAACCGTGGCGACCTCGTCATGGTACCAGACGTCGCGCCCGGCGGCCCAGCCGGTCTTGCCGCCGGTGCGGCGCACGACCAAGACCTTTTCGACTTTCGTTCCGGCCTTGGCGGCGATCTCGATCGCCTTGTCGGTGTTCTCCTTCAGCGGGATAGTCTTGCCGCCGCGCAGGCCTTCGTCGGCGGTGATGACGAAGGTCGACTTGCAGTCGTCGATGCGTCCGGCCAGCGCATCCGGCGAAAAGCCGCCGAAGACAACCGAATGAATGGCGCCGATGCGCGTGCAGGCGAGCATCGCATAAGCGGCCTCCGGGATCATCGGCATGTAGATGGTGACGCGGTCGCCCTTCTTGACGCCGTGCTTCTTCATCACATTGGCGAGGCGGCAGACACGTGCGTGAAGTTCGTTATAGGTGATCTTCCTGTCGTCGTAGGGATTGTCGCCTTCCCAGATGATTGCGGTCTGTTCGCCGCGCTTCTTCAGATGCCGGTCGATGCAGTTCCACGAAACGTTTGTCTGGCCATCCTCGAACCATTTGATCGAAACCTTGCCGTCGAAGGACGTGTTCTTGACCTTGCTGTAGGGCTTGAACCAGTCGATGCGCTTGCCGTGCTTGCCCCAGAACTTGTCCGGGTTCTTGACGCTGTCGGCGTACCATTTCAGGTAGGTGTCATTGTCAATCAGCGCGTTCTTCTTCCACGCCGGCTGGACGCGATGGACATGAACATCGGACATTTCTTCGCCTTCCTCCCCAAAACCAAACCGCCGGCTTGACCGCCGGCAGGATCGCGGCGATGCGGCCGCGAATTCGCGCGCATTATTAACAGTTCGGCGGTGACGGCAACATTAGACGTTGGATTCGCGCGGCGGGATGCCGCAGGTGCCTTGCCGGGCGGTGTCAGCACTCTCGTGAGGCGGCTGCTAAGCGCATGTTTTTGCGGGAGGAATCTGGTTTGATCGCAGAAATATCAATAGACGAATAAGCAAATGGGGTGCACAATTTCAGGCTGGGAGGAAGGAGAATCAACCAGGGGACCGGCAATGCGCGACCATTCAGAAATGGACCTGATGCTCAAGGGCTATGGCTTGACCACGGCCAAGATTCTTTATCACTTCCCAGATCATCCGCATCTGCTGCAGAGCTTCATCTGGCAGGATTACGACATCGCCCCGAAATTTCCCGTGCTGATCCGCTTCATCGAGTTCTGGAAGGCCAAGCTCGAAGGCCCGCTGCATTCGGTCAGCTACACGCACCAGAAGCTGATCGCGCCGAACGAATGGCGCAAGGTCGACGGCGAGTTCGTTCTGCATTAGCCGGGCGGGCGGCAGTCTGGGAGCCGCCGCCCAGCTTTTGGAGCGTCAGACTGCGGGCGGGTTCAGCCGGGCAAAACCCTCCTGCCGGCGATAGGGAAAATACGGATAGGGTGCGGTGACCTCACTTGCCGTGTCGAGCTTCTTCATCTGCTCGGCTGTCAAGGACCAGCCGACGGCGCCGAGATTCTGGCGCAACTGCTCCTCGTTGCGCGCGCCAATGATGACGGAGGCGACGGTCGGCCGCTGCAGCAGCCAATTGATGGCGATCTGCGGTATGGTCTTGCCGGTTTCCTCGGCGACAACATCAAGCGCGTCGACGACCCGATAGAGATGCTCATCCTCGACGGGCGGTCCGAAGCTTGCCGTGTCGTGCAGCCGGCTTTTCTCAGGCAGCTTCTGGCCACGGCGGATCTTGCCGGTCAGGCGGCCCCAGCCGAGTGGGCTCCACACCAGCGCACCGACGCCCTGGTCGAGGCCGAGCGGCATCAACTCCCATTCATAATCGCGTCCGACCAGCGAGTAATAGACCTGATGGGCGACGTATCGGGGATAGCCATGTCTATCCGCCAGGCCGAGCGACTTCATCACTTGCCAGCCGGAAAAATTGGAGACGCCGACATAACGCAGCTTGCCGGCGCGCACGAGACTGTCCAGCGTCGACAGCACCTCCTCGATCGGTGTTGCGGCGTCGAAGGCGTGCAGTTGCAGCAGGTCGATGTAATCGGTGCCAAGACGCTTCAGCGCGTCTTCGACGGCCTTGATCAGGCGTGAACGTGACGAGCCGGCATCGTTGGGACCGTCGCCCATCGGCAGCGAGGTCTTGGTCGAGATCAGCACGGCGTCGCGGCGGCCCTTGATGGCAGCGCCGAGCACTTGTTCGGAAGCGCCATTCGAATAGACATCGGCGGTGTCGAACAGGTTGACGCCGGCCTCAAGGCAGATGTCGACCAGCCGCCGTGCTTCCGCCGCATCGCTGTTGCCCCAGGCACCGAACAGCGGGCCTGAACCGCCGAAGGTTCCAGCGCCGAACGAGAGCATTGGGACCTTCAGGCCTGATGCGCCAAGATTTCGATAATCCATGGGTTTGCTCCTTGTGGAAGGATGGCTGTTTCAAAGATTGGCTGAGGTTTGCGTTCTATGACCGCGCGATTTCCGGTGTAGCGAGGACAGGATCTCGGTCGAGACGCAGCGCAAACGCCGCTACGGCAAGCGCTGAAAGTGGCAACAGCGCCGCGACCCAGGTGACGGCACCGAGGCCGGGACCATGGGCGATGACCACGCCGCCGAGCCAGGCGCCGGCCGCATTGCCGAGGTTGAAGGCGGCGATGTTGAAGGATGAAGCTAGGCTCTGGCCGGCGCCTTGCGCCTTCTGCAACACCCATAACTGTAGCGGCGCGACGGTGGCGAAGGCGGCGGCGCCGAGCAGGCCGACATAGATAACGGCCATGACCTGGCTGTGCAGGGCGAAGGTCATGGTGCCGAGCACCAGCGCCAGCACGACGAGACTGCCGAGAACGGACGGTACCAGCCAGCGATCGGCGAACTTGCCGCCGGCGAGGTTGCCGGCGATGAGGCCGCCGCCGAAGACCAGCAGGATCGGCGACACCGCTGTCTCGTCAAAACCGGTGATCTCGGTCAGCAACGGGGCGATGTAGGTGAAGACGGCGAAGACGCCGGCATAGCCAAGCACGGTGGTGGCAAAGCCAAGCAGGACCGGCGCGCGGCCGAGCAAGGCGAGATCGGCGCGCAAATTGCTCTTCTCAGGCTCTGTTCGGCTGCGCGGCACCAGCAGCAGAATGATGGTAAAGGCGGCGATGCCGACCAGGGTCACCGCCCAGAAGGTCGCGCGCCAGCCGAAGGCTTGGCCGAGCCATGTGCCGAAGGGCACGCCGAGGATGTTGGCGATGGTCAGGCCGGTGAACATCAGGGCGATCGCCGAGGCTTTCTTGTTGGGCGCCACCAGTCCGGTCGCCACGACCGAGCCGACGCCGAAGAAGGTACCGTGGGCGAAGGCGGTCAGTACGCGCGCACCCATCAGCGTCCAGTAGTCTGGGGCAAGCGCACAAGCGAGGTTGCCCAGCGTGAAGATCGCCATCAGCGCCAGAAGCACGGTCTTGCGCGGCCAACGGCCGGTCGCGATCGTCAGCAGCGGCGCGCCGATGACGACGCCCAGCGCATAGCCAGAAATCAGCTGGCCGGAAGCTGAGATCGAGACGCCGAGATCGGTGCTGACGTCGAGCAGCAGGCCCATGATGACGAATTCGGTGACGCCGATGCCAAAGGCACCGGCGGCAAGAGCGTAAAGAGCAAGGGGCATGGCGGTTCCCACTTCGATGACGACCAGTTTTGACGACGGGCGCCGTGTCCTCCCACGCCCCGATCCGGAAGATCGTGCCGCGATGTGCTGTGAACCAGCCTTGCATCGGGCACATCGTCTGTGAAATAGATTCACCAATGGCCAGGCCCGACATCAATCGCTCCGGCGAGATCGAAGTGTTCGTCCGCGTCGTCGAGGCGGGCAGCTTTTCAGCCGCTGCCCGCGCGTTGCGGATGACGCCGTCGGCGGTGAGCAAGCTGATCGCGCGGCTGGAGGCGCGGCTTGGTGCGCGGCTGGTCAGCCGTTCGACGCGCAAGCTGCAACTGACGCCGGAGGGGGCGGCGTTCTTCGACAGCGGCGTGCGCGTCCTTGCCGACATGGCGGCGGCCGAGCGCGAGGCAGCGGCGGGTGCCGCGCCGCGTGGCCGGCTGCGGATCAACAGCTACGTGCCTTTCGGGCAGCATCGGCTGATCCCGCTTTTGCCGCGTTTCCTAGAGCGCTACCCCGAAATCTCGGTCGATCTGGTGTTGACCGACGATGTCATCGACCTGATGGAGGAGCGCGCTGACGTCGCCATCCGCGCCGGGCCGCTCGGCGAATCACGGCTGGTGGCGCGCAAGCTCGGGCAGAGCCGGGTGGTCGTCGTTGCGGCGCCATCGTATCTCGAAGCGCGTGGCACGCCCAAGACGCCCGCCGACCTCGATCGTCACAACCGGATGGGATTCCGTTTCGTTCGTCACCTCGAGGGCTGGCCTTTTATCGACGCGGCCGGCAAACCGATCACCCTGTCGATCATCGGAAATACGCTGGTCAGCGACGGCGAGGCGATGCGGCTGATGGCGCTCTCGGGGGCGGGCATCGCCCGGCTGGCACGCTGGCATGTGGAGGCCGACATTGCCGCCGGCCGGCTTCTGCCGCTGCTGGAAGATTTCAATCCCGGCGACGAGGAACTCACCCACGCCGTCTATGTCGGCCAAGGCAAGTATCTGCCGGCGCGGGTGCGGGCGTTTTTGGACTTTTTGGTCGAGACTGTTCGGCTGACTTGAGCCCAAAAAAAGATAGGGAGCCTGCCGGCTCCCGAAGCATCAAATCGAAGGTAAATTGAACTACTTTTTCGGCACAAAGGGCGCCGGCCGCCGGCCGGCCGCCTGACGCTCCAGCATCCAGCCCGGGTATTCGGCGGGCAGGGCACTGACTTCGTCGAGGCGAACAAGATCATCGGCATCGAGCTGCAACTCGGTGGCTGCAAGGTTCTGTTCCAGCTGCTCCATGCGGCTGGCGCCGATGATGACGCTCATCACGAATGGCTTGGCCAGGACATAGCCGAGCGCCACCGTGGCGACGCTGACGCCGTGCTTGACGGCGATCTCGCGCATGACAGCGACCGCTGCCCAGGCACGGTCCTCATTGACCGGCGGGAAATTGAAGCTGGCGCGACGGCCCTCGCCATTGCCGGGGGCGCCCGGTCCGTATTTGCCGGAGAGCAGGCCGCCAGCCATCGGCGACCAGACCATCAGCCCGAGTTTCTCCTCGTTGAGCAGCGGCACGATTTCGCGCTCGAGATCGCGGCCGGCGATCGAATAATACGACTGCACGGTCTCGAAGCGGGCAAAGCCTTTGCGCTCCGCAATACCCAGCGCCTTGGCGATGCGCCAGGCCTGCCAGTTCGAGACGCCGACATAGCGGACCTTGCCGGCGGCAACCAGGTCGTCGAGCGCCCGCAGCGTTTCGTCGATCGGCGTCACCGTGTCGGTGCCGTGCAGCTGGTAGAGATCGATGTGATCGAGCTGTAGCCGCTCGAGGCTGCTCTCGACCGAATCCATGATGTGGCCGCGCGAGGAACCGCGCTGGTTCGGGCCGCCGCCCATGGCGCCATGAACCTTGGTGGCGATGATCACGTCCTGACGGTTGACGCCAAGGTTCCTGAGCGACTGGCCGAGAAGCCGTTCCGAGGCGCCGAAGGAATAGACATCCGCCGTGTCGAAGAAATTGACGCCGGCGGCGAGGGAGCGGGCAACGATCTCGTCGACGCCCTTCTGGTCGAGGCTGGCGATCAGGCCCCATTGGGCATTCTCGCCGGCCGCGCCGAACGTCATCGTGCCGAGGCAAAGTTCGGAGACGAACATCCCCGTATTTCCAAGTTGATTGTAACGCATGGTGGCTCCAGACGGGTTGAGAATAACTCGACCCATATAGGAACGAAACGTTCCGTTTCTATACGCTGGCTTAGTCAATGTCAGCCTGTGGCCTAAGGTCGGCTGCGCCTCATCTGGCGCCGAAAATCGCCGATCCGACCCTGACACTGGTCGCGCCGAAGGCGATCGCGGTTTCGTAGTCGCCGGACATGCCCATGGAGAGCTTGTCGACGCAGGCCTCGAGCCCAAGCTTTTCCAGCAGCGCGAAATGCGGACCGGGGTTCTCGTCGGCCGGCGGAATGCACATCAGCCCTTCGATGGCGAGGGCGTGAACCGAGCGGCAGCGGGCGACGAAGGCGACAGCCTCGCGTGGCTCGATGCCGGCCTTTTGCGGCTCGGAGCCGGTGTTGACCTGGACATAGAGCCTTGGCGTCCTGCCCTGCCTGGCGATTTCCTTGGCCAGCTCTGCGGCGATCTTTTCACGGTCGATGGTTTCGATGACGTCGAACAATGCCACCGCTTCCTTGGCCTTGTTCGATTGCAGCGGACCGATCAGATGCAGCTCGACGTCGGGAAACGCCGTCCGCAGTGCCGGCCATTTGGCTTGTGCTTCCTGGACGCGGTTTTCGCCGAAGACGCGCTGGCCGGCCTCGATGACGGGGCGGATATCGGCGGCGTCGAAGGTTTTCGAGACCGCGACCAGCGTCACCGCTCCGGCCTCACGGCCTGCCTCGCGCTCGGCGGCAGCGATCCTTGCCTTGACCGTGAAAAGCTGTTCGGCGGCGCTCGCCATGCCTATATCCTGCCTGTGTTTGGCTTTTCGCCGGATCGCCGCAGTTGACGGGTCCGGCAATCCATGGTGAACACCGCGACGACATTTCCTGAGCCGCCCGGGCATTGTCCGGCGGCTCGCGCATGCTTTTAAGTGAAAAACACCCGATGGCAACCGAACGATACAATCCGCGCGCGTCAGAGCCCAAATGGCAGAAGGCCTGGGACGCCAAGAAGCTGTTCGAAGCCGACAATGACGACCCGCGCCCGAAATACTACGTGCTGGAGATGTTCCCCTATCCGTCGGGGCGCATCCATATCGGCCATACCCGCAACTATACGATGGGCGATGTGGTGGCGCGCTACAAGCGGGCCAAGGGTTTCAATGTGCTGCACCCGATGGGCTGGGACGCCTTTGGCATGCCAGCCGAAAACGCGGCGATGCAGAACAAGGTCCATCCCAAGGACTGGACCTATCAGAACATCGCCGCCATGCGCGAGCAGCTCAAGGTCATGGGCCTGTCGCTCGATTGGGCGCGCGAGTTCGCCACCTGCGATGTCGACTACTATCACCGCCAGCAGATGCTGTTCCTCGATTTCGTCGAGAAGGGGCTGGTGACGCGCAAATCCTCCAAGGTCAACTGGGATCCGGAGGACATGACGGTGCTTGCCAACGAGCAGGTCATCGACGGACGCGGCTGGCGCTCAGGCGCGCTGGTGGAACAGCGCGAGCTGACGCAGTGGTTCTTCAAGATCACCGATTATGCGCAGGATCTGCTGGATTCGCTCGATCAGCTCGACGACTGGCCGGAAAAAGTGAAGCTGATGCAGGCGAACTGGATCGGCCGTTCAGAAGGGCTGCTGATTCGCTGGCCGCTGGTCAAGCCAATCGCCGGCGAGCATGAGCTCGAAGTCTATACGACAAGGCCCGACACGATCTTCGGCGCGTCCTTCATGGCGATTGCGGCCGACCATCCGCTGGCCAAAAAGGCCGCCGAAGACAATCCGGCACTGGCAAAGTTCATCGACGAAGTCCGCCATATGGGCACTTCGGCGGCGGCCTTGGAGACGGCCGAGAAGAAGGGTTTCGATACCGGCACTCGCGTCGTCCATCCGTTCGACGAGAGGTGGACGCTACCCGTCTACGTCGCCAATTTCGTGCTGATGGACTATGGCACCGGCGCCATCTTCGGCTGCCCGGCACATGACCAGCGCGACCTCGACTTCGCCAACAGATACGGCCTTCCGGTCATTCCGGTGGTGATGCCGGAAGGCGAGAATCAAGGAAGCTTCCAGGTCATCGACGAGGCTTACGTCGATGATGGCGCGATGATCAATTCGCGCTTCCTCGACGGCATGAAGCCGGATCAGGCATTCGACGAGGTGGCGAAGCTGCTGGAACAAAGGACCATCGGCAACCGGCCGATGGCAGAGCGCAAGGTGAATTTCCGCCTGCGCGACTGGGGCATTTCGCGCCAGCGCTATTGGGGCTGCCCGATCCCGATGATCCATTGCGAGGATTGCGGCGTGGTGCCGGTGCCGAAAGCCGACCTGCCGGTCAAGCTGCCGGACGACATCGAGTTCGACCGGCCGGGCAATCCGCTCGATCGCCATCCGACATGGCGGCACGTCAAATGCCCGCGTTGCGGCAAGGATGCGCGGCGCGAAACCGACACGATGGACACATTTGTCGATTCTTCGTGGTATTTCGCTCGCTTCACCGCGCCGTGGGCAAACGATCCGACCGATCCCGAGGCCGCGACTGAATGGCTGCCGGTCGACCAGTATATTGGCGGTATTGAGCATGCGATCCTGCATTTGCTCTATTCGCGCTTTTTCACCCGCGCCATGCGCGAGACCGGCCATGTCGATCTCGCCGAGCCGTTCAGGGGCCTGTTCACGCAAGGCATGGTGGTGCACGAGACCTATCGGGTTGGCGGCGCCTCGAACGGCCGCTGGCTTGCGCCAAGCGAGGTCAGGCTGGAAGACGCCGACGGCAAGCGCCGCGCCTTCGAAATCGCCACCGGCGAAGAGGCGGTGATCGGTCCGCTCGAAAAGATGTCGAAGTCGAAGAAGAATACGGTGAGTCCGGAAGAGATCACCGACGGCTACGGCGCCGATACGGCGCGCTGGTTCATGCTGTCGGACTCGCCGCCCGAGCGCGATGTCGAATGGACCGACGAGGGTGCGGCCGGCGCGCATCGCTTCATCCAGCGCATCTGGCGCCTGGTGTCGACGGCTGCCGAATCGCTCGCCGGAGTCCGGCCAGAGGCGGCGAAGGACGGCGAGGCCGGGACAGTGTCCAAGGCCGCGCACAAGATCCTGAAGTTGGTCGGCGAGGATATCGAAAAGCTCGCCTTCAACCGCGCCATCGCCCGCATCTATGAGCTCGCCAATGCCTTGACCGTACCGCTCAACGAGGCGGCAGAGGGCAAGGCCGGTCCGGCCCTGCAAGCGGCCTGCCGTGAGGCCGTCGAGATCCTGGTGCACCTGATCGCGCCGGTCATGCCGCATCTGGCCGAGGAGTGCTGGCAGACGCTCGGCGGCACCGACCTTGTCGCCGAACGGCCCTGGCCGGACTACGATGCCTCGCTTGTCGTCGACGCCGAGATCGTGCTGCCGGTCCAGGTCAACGGCAAGAAGCGCGGTGATTTGACAATTGCCCGCGACGCGGACCAAGGTGCGGTCGAAAAAGCGGTTCTGGCTCTCGAGTTCGTGCAGAAAGCGCTCGAAGGTAAGGCGCCGCGCAAGGTGATCATCGTGCCGCAGAGGATCGTCAATGTCGTTGCCTGATCCGAAAAAAGCGGAGCTGACGCTGCGCCGTGTCGTGCTTTACGGGCTGCTCGCCTCGGTGGCGCTGGTTTCCGCCTGCACGGTGCGGCCGCTCTATTCGAGCGCGCCGCTGATCGCCGGCTCGCAGGTCGGCGCCGCTGCCGAGCTGGCATCGATCTCGGTCAAGCCGGTCAAGACCCGCTACGCCCAGCAGGTCCGCAACAATTTGATCTTCGCGCTCGGCCAGGGCGCCGGCGAGCCGGCTTCGCCGGTCTATTCGCTTGATCTCGGCGTCTCCGAACTCGTCGAATCGGCGGCAATCGAGCAGGTCACGACCGACGAGGACGAGCCGACCGCCGGCACTGTGACGCTGACCGCCAACTATGTGCTCAGCGATGCCAAGACGGGCACGGTCATAGCGAGGGGCAAGCGCTCGATTCCGTCGTCATACGACAGGCCGCGCCAGGAATTCGCGTCATACCGGGCCCAGATCGACGCCGAGAACCGTGCGGCGCGCGAGCTGGCAGATGTGCTGCGGCTGTCGATCGCTCAGGATCTGATCAAGCACGGCAAGCCGGCGGCAAGCTAGGTCTTTCCGGAGTGCGCAATCTGCAAAAAAAGGCCGATTGCTCGGCCTTTTTTTATTCGTAGGATAGTCGCTTCAGCCGATCTTCTGCCCGGTCTTTGCCCAGTCGGCGAGGAACAGTTCCAGGCCCTTGTCGGTCAGCGGGTGTTTGACCAGTGCCTTGAGCGTCGCCGGCGGCGCGGTGATGACATCGGCACCGATCAGCGCCGCCTGCTTGACATGGTTCACGGTGCGCACAGAAGCGGTCAGGATCTCGGTCTGGAAGTCATAATTGTCGTAGATGGTGCGGATATCGGCAATCAGCTCCATGCCGTCCCAGCCGCTGTCGTCGATGCGGCCGACGAAGGGCGAGATGAAGGAGGCGCCGGCCTTGGCGGCGAGCAGCGCCTGGGTGGCCGAGAAGCACAGCGTGACGTTGACCATGCGGCCGTCCGACCGGATGTCCTTGCAGGCTCTCAGGCCATCGAGCGTCAGCGGCACCTTGATGCAGACATTGTCGGCGATCCTGGCCAGGATCTTGGCCTCCGCCATCATGTCCTTGTATTCGGTGGCGACGACTTCGGCCGAGACTGGGCCCTTGACGATCTCGCAGATCTCTCTTGTGACGTCGGCGATCTTGCCGCCGGATTTCAGGATCAGCGACGGATTGGTGGTTACGCCGTCGAGCAGCCCCAAATCGTTCAGCTCGCGGATTTCCTTGACATCGGCGGTGTCGACAAAAAATTTCATGGCGGTCTCCTGAAGATTTTTCATGTGCACGTCATGCACATTCGGGGTCGGACTTTGATCTAGACCAAAGTCGGGGCAAGGTCACGCCTCATGATCGAAGATTCGCCCTTTGTCGCGGCCGCACCGGTGCTGGTGCCGATGCCCGCCGAGCGCCCCTACACCTATGCCGTGCCGGCTGGCATGCGCGTGGTGCCGGGCTCGATCGTGCGCGTTCCGCTTGGGCCCCGCCAGGTCGCCGGCATCGTCTGGGACGGCGCCGTCGAAAAGGTCGACGCGAAGAAATTGCGGCCGATCGAGCAGGTTTTCGACTGCCCGCCGATCGACCGCGCGATGCGGCGTTTTGTCGATTGGGTGGCGCAGTACACGCTGTCGCCGCCCGGCATGGTGGCGCGCATGCTGCTCAGGGCGCCGGAGGCGTTCGATCCGGAGCCGTGGATCGAAGGGCTGCAGCGCACCTTCGCCAAGCCCGACCGGATGACGGAGGCGAGGACGCGCGTGCTGGAGACGGCCGAAGGCGGACTTGCCTGGACGCGATCCGGCCTGGCGCATGCGGCAGGCGTGTCGTCGACGGTGGTGGACGGGCTGCGGGCGCAGGGCGTATTCCAGACGGTGATGATCCCGCCGCGGCCGGTGGTCGCAGCACCCGATCCCGGCTACGCCGTGCCTTCACTGATGCCCGACCAGAGCGATGCCGCCGAGACGCTGCGCGCCAATGTCGCGACCGGTACATTCGGGGTCACCCTGCTCGACGGTGTAACCGGATCCGGCAAGACGGAGGTCTATTTCGAGGCGGTCGCGGCCGCGCTCGATCGCGGCAAGCAGGTGCTGATCCTGCTGCCGGAAATTGCGCTGACCCATGCCTTCCTCGAACGCTTCCAGGAGCGGTTCGGCGCCAAGCCGGCGGAGTGGCACTCGGACCTGCCGCCAAGGATGCGCGAAAAGGTCTGGCGGCAGGTAGCGGAAGGCGGCGCGCGGGTCGTCGCCGGCGCGCGCTCGGCGCTGTTCCTGCCGTTCAGGGAGCTTGGACTGATCGTCGTCGACGAAGAGCACGATCCCGCCTACAAGCAGGAGGATCGCGTCTTTTACAACGCGCGCGACATGGCCGTGGTGCGCGGCCATATCGGCGGCTTTCCGGTCGTGCTCGCCTCGGCGACACCGTCGGTCGAAAGCCGGGTCAATGCCAGCCAGGGCCGCTACAGCAGGGCGGTGCTTTCGGCGCGCTTTGCCGAGGCGGCACTTCCCGATCTCAAGACGATCGACATGCGCCGCGCGCCGCCGGCACGCGGCGGCTTCCTGTCGCCGGTGCTGCTCGGCCATATGCGGCAGACGCTGGAAAGAAAGGAACAGTCGCTGCTGTTCCTCAACCGGCGCGGTTATGCGCCGCTGACGCTCTGCCGGGTCTGCGGCCACCGCTTCGGCTGTCCGGTCTGCTCGGCCTGGCTGGTCGAGCACCGCTTTCGCGGCCAGCTCGTCTGCCACCACTGCGGGCACAATGAACGCCGGCCCGAAGCCTGTCCGGAATGCGGCACGCTCGATCATCTGGTCGCCTGCGGGCCAGGCGTCGAGCGCATCGCCGAGGAGGTCGTCGCGCATTTCCCCGATGCCCGCACCATCGTCTTGTCGTCCGACCTGATGGGCGGCGTGCGGCGGCTGCGGCTCGAGCTTGAAGCCATCGCCAATGGCGAGGCCGACATCGTCATCGGCACGCAACTCGTCGCGAAGGGCCATAATTTCCCCAACATGACGCTGGTCGGTGTGGTCGATGCCGATCTCGGCCTTGCCAATGGCGACCCGCGCGCCGCCGAGCGCACCTTCCAACTGCTCAGCCAGGTGACCGGCCGCGCCGGTCGCACCGGCAAGAAAAGCCTCGGCCTGCTGCAGACCTTCCAACCCGACCACCCGGTGATGCGCGCGATCGTCTCAGGCGATGCCGAGGCCTTCTACGAGCGCGAGATCGCCGAGCGTGAGCGGGCGGGGCTGCCGCCCTTCGGCAGGCTCGCCGGCGTCATCGTCAGCGCGGCGACACGGGCCGAAGCCGAAGGGCACGCCCGTGGCCTGCGTCGCGCCGCGCCGCAAGCCACCGACCTGTTCGTGCTCGGCCCGGCCGAGGCGCCGCTGTCATTGATCGGCGGCCGCCATCGCTTTCGCCTGCTGATCCAGGGCGAGCGGCGCGCCGACATGCAAGGGTTCATTCGCACCATGCTGGCCGAGGGACCAAAGATAAGGGGCTCGGTGCGAGTCCAGGTCGACATCGACCCGCAGAGCTTTTTGTAAGCTGTCGAATTACCCTTTCGAGGCGCGTTCGGTGAATGGGTTCAGGTAAGGCACGTCGAGAATCGCAAAATGCCGGGTGTTGGCCGTCAAAACTGACAGGCCGTGCAAACGGGCAGTAGCTGCGATCAGAACGTCCGCCAGACCCGGATTGGCGCCTCTGGCGATAGTGGCGTCTTCCAGTTTTCCGGCTTCTCGCGCGATTGCTAAATCGATGGGAAGGATGCGCTGGTTGAACTCTAGAAGCAACCTTTCGAACCACTCATTGATGCGCTCTGCCTTCATATGCCCGCCCGCCCGCTTCAGTTTCGCGATTCCTCGTTCCACCTCCAAGATGACGATCGACGAGAGCTGCCAAGAGCCGCGTTCTCCTTGTTCGGCAACCCAGTTCTGCACGTGTGCCGGAAGCAGAGGCCGACCAGGTGCAAATGCCGAGAGAAAAGACGTATCAAGCAGATAGCCGGTCAAAACTCCACTTCCCGCGACGGCGATTCGTTTCGCTCAAGCTCGATGCCGCCTGGATACTGAAGCAGGAAATCCACGAAGTCTTTTTGGCTGTTCTGCGGATAAAGTTTCCGTCCCTCACCGATTGGCACCACCATGACTGCGGGCTTGCCGTGCTTGGTGATAACCGTGGGCTCACCGTTCTCAGCAGCCTCCACGAGCGCGGAAAGGCTGGCCTTTGCCTCTCGTAGTTGCATCGTCTTCATGCGCGGAACCTCTTGTGGTCTCATGTAGTCACAATATAGGAATTGTGCAGAAAAAAACAGCCCGTTGTGTAACGTCCTGTTAGCCCGGTCGATACAACGGCGCTCGCGTTGGGCTGACGCCCCGTAAATTGCGACGGCCCATCTGGCGCATGTCTCTTGCTTCGCTAGAATGCCCGAAAATTTTGAATATCCATTTACGAGGGGACAAGGATGGAATTTGCGTTTCCATGGCCGATGAGCCAGGGCGAGTGGCTGGCATGGTCAAGCGCCGTCGTGACCTTGCTTTTCGGGCTGCTGCTGTTCCTGGCGCCAGGGCTGGCCTTCCGGATTCTCAGGCTGCAGGTCAAGCCCGAGAAGGCGGCGGCGATCGCCGAAGGTCGCGGCAGGATGTCGGGCTTCTATCTTGGTGTCAGCCTGTGCTGCATCCTCTTGGCGCAGCCGCTGCTCTATATGGCGCTCGGCTTCTCCTGGCTGTTCACCGCCTTCGGCCGGCTGCTATCGATGATGTCGGACGGCGCCAACACGCCGTTCAACTGGGCTTCCATCGTCGTCGAGCTGGTGCTGGCGGCGCTGCCGCTTGCCTTCGCCTTCGGCTTTTTGCCCTGAATCAGGGATCAATCCGGGGTTGGTTGCTGAACTCGCCCGGCGGATGCGACAATAGTGCCTGAAAACCATGCCGGACGACGCATTGCGGTCTGAAAATGCCTGTGCTAGACGGCAATCGACTTTCGACCGGGGATAGCGGAAGCCGCGCCTCCGTGCTTGGAAAAATGCAGTAAGGTCAAAGATTTAGCCAGAGTTTTTGCTCGCGCCAACAATCTGCGGCCTGTCAGACAAGAGAAAAGACGGTCCGTGGCCCAATCGTCATCGCCAATCTCAGGTGTCGCAGAACGCTATGCGGGTTCGCTGTTCGAACTCGCGCTGCAGGCCAATTCGGTCGCCAGCGTCGAGGCCGACCTCAACAGGTTCGAAACGATGCTCGAAGGCAGCGCTGACCTTTCGCGGCTGATCAGGAGCCCTGTCTTCTCCAGCGAGGACCAGGCCAAGGCGATCGCCGCGATCGCCGACAGAGCAGGGATTACCGGCCTCACCGGCAATTTCCTGCGCGTCGTTGCCCAGAATCGCCGGCTGTTCGCCGTGCCCGGCATGATCAAGGCGTTCCGCCAGATCGCCGCCGAACACCGCGGCGAGACCGCTGCCGAGGTCACCTCGGCGCATGCGCTGACGCCTGCCCAGGAAACCGAGCTGAAAGCAGCGCTGAAAAGCGTCGCCGGCAAAGACGTGGCGATCACGGTCACCGTCGATCCGTCGGTGCTCGGCGGACTGGTGGTCAAGATCGGCTCGCGCCAGATCGATACGTCGCTCAAAACCAAACTCAATTCGCTCAAGCTTGCACTGAAAGAGGTCGGCTGATGGACATCCGCGCCGCGGAAATTTCCGCAATTCTGAAAGACCAGATCAAGAATTTCGGCAAGGAGGCCGAGGTCTCCGAAGTCGGCCAGGTGCTGTCCGTCGGTGACGGTATCGCCCGCGTCTACGGCCTCGACAATGTCCAGGCCGGCGAGATGGTCGAGTTCCCCGGCGGCATCCGCGGCATGGCGCTCAACCTCGAAGCCGACAATGTCGGCGTTGTCATCTTCGGCGCCGACCGCGACATCAAGGAAGGCGACACCGTCAAGCGCACCGGCGCCATCGTCGATGCACCCGTCGGCATGGGTCTGCTCGGCCGCGTCGTCGACGCGCTCGGCAACCCGATCGACGGCAAAGGCCCGATCCAGGCCACCGAACGCAAGCGCGTCGACGTCAAAGCGCCCGGCATCATCCCGCGCAAATCGGTGAACGAGCCAATGTCGACCGGCCTCAAGGCCATCGACGCGCTGATCCCGGTCGGCCGCGGCCAGCGCGAGCTGGTCATCGGCGACCGCCAGACCGGCAAGACCGCGATCATCCTCGACACCATGCTCAACCAGAAATCGGTGCACGACAACGGCCCTGAGAAGGAAAAGCTGTACTGCGTCTATGTCGCCGTCGGCCAGAAGCGCTCGACCGTGGCGCAGTTCGTCAAGGTCCTGGAAGAGCGCGGCGCGCTCGACTATTCGATCATCATCGCCGCGACCGCCTCCGATCCGGCGCCGATGCAGTTCCTGGCGCCGTTCACCGCCTGCACCATGGGCGAATATTTCCGCGACAACGGCATGCACGCGCTGATCAGCTACGACGATCTGTCGAAGCAGGCCGTCGCCTATCGCCAGATGTCGCTGCTGCTGCGCCGTCCTCCGGGCCGCGAGGCCTATCCCGGCGACGTCTTCTACCTGCACTCGCGCCTGCTCGAGCGCGCTGCCAAGCTCAACGACGAAAACGGCGGCGGGTCTCTGACGGCGCTGCCGATCATCGAAACGCAGGCCAACGACGTTTCGGCCTATATCCCGACCAACGTCATCTCGATCACCGACGGCCAGATCTTCCTGGAAACCAATCTGTTCTTCCAGGGCGTGCGCCCGGCGGTCAATGTCGGCCTGTCGGTGTCGCGCGTCGGCTCCTCGGCGCAGATCAAGGCGATGAAGCAGGTTGCCGGATCGATCAAGGGCGAGCTCGCGCAGTACCGCGAAATGGCTGCTTTCGCGCAGTTCGGCTCCGACCTCGATGCCGCCACGCAACGCCTGCTCAACCGCGGCTCGCGCCTGACCGAGCTGTTGAAGCAGCCGCAATTCTCGCCGCTCAAGGTCGAGGAGCAGGTCGCGGTGATCTTCGCCGGCGTCAACGGCTATCTCGACAAGCTGACGATCAACCAGGTCGGCAAGTTCGAGCATGGCCTGTTGTCGCATATGCGCTCGGCCGGCAAGGACGTGCTCGACGGCATCCGCAAGGAGAAGGCGCTGTCCGACGATCTGCGCGCCAGGCTGAAGGCAGAAATCGACGCCTTCGCCAAGACCTTTGCTTGAGCAGGACGGACGGGATCAGGTTTGAAGCATGCCTTCGTTAAAAGACCTTCGTAACCGTATCGCCTCGGTCAAGGCGACGCAGAAGATCACCAAGGCGATGCAGATGGTCGCCGCGGCGAAGCTGCGTCGCGCGCAGGAAGCGGCGGAAGCGGCGCGTCCCTATTCGGAGCGTATGGGCGCGGTGCTGGCCAATATCACCCAGGCGATCGGCGGCGGCGGCGATGCCCCGGCACTGATGACCGGCACCGGCAAGGACGACGTGCATCTGCTTGTCGTCTGCACGGCCGAACGCGGTCTGTGCGGCGGCTTCAATTCGCAGATCGCCCGCTTTGCCCGCGACCACATCCGTAAGCTTCTGGCAGACGGCAAGCAGGTCAAGATCATCTGCGTCGGCAAGAAGGGGTTCGACATATTGCGCCGCGACTACGGGGCGCTGATCATCGAGCGTGTCGACCTGCGCGAGGTCAAGACGCTGGGCTTCGTCAATGCCGATGCCATCGCCAAGAAGGTGATCCACCTGTTCAACGAAGGCGGCTTCGATATCTGCACGCTGTTCTATTCGCAGTTCAAGTCGGTGATCAGCCAGATCCCGACGGCGCAGCAAATTATCCCGGCGGGCGCGCCTGCGGCTGGCGCGGAAGTGAGGGATGGCGGCAGCGCCGTCTACGAATACGAGCCGGAGCCGGGCGAGATCCTCTCCGATCTCATCCCGCGCAACATTTCCGTGCAGGTTTTTCGCGCGCTGCTCGAGAATGCTGCCGGCGAGATGGGCGCCAAGATGAGCGCCATGGACAATGCGACGCGCAACGCCGGCGACATGATCAACAAATTGTCGATCACCTACAACCGCCAGCGGCAGGCGCAGATCACCAAGGAATTGATCGAAATCATTTCGGGCGCCGAGGCGCTCTAGGCACGCCCACAAGGAGGTCATCGACCTCAAGCGTGTAAGAAACAAAGAGACGAAAAGGGTAAGGACGATGGCGAAAGCAGCGACCCCGAAGACGGCAGCCCCGAAGGCCGCGGCACCAGCGAAGGCTCCGGCAGCAGCAAAGGCCGCTCCGGCCAAGAAGGCGGCAGCAACCAAGGCCGCCGCTGTGAATGCGCCGGCCGACACCATCAAGAAAACCGGCCTGGCAGGCAAGGTTCGCCAGGTCATCGGCGCCGTTGTCGACGTCCAGTTTGGCGAACATCTGCCGGCGATCCTGAACGCGCTTGAGACGATCAACGTCGGCAATCGCCTGGTGCTAGAGGTGGCCCAGCATCTCGGCGAAAACACCGTGCGCTGCATCGCCATGGACTCGACCGAAGGTCTGGTCCGCGGCCAGGACGTCTATGACACCGGTGCACCGATTACCGTGCCGGTCGGCCCGGGCATGCTCGGCCGCATCATCAACGTCATCGGCGAGCCGGTCGACGAGGCAGGCCCGGTCGACGGCATCGAGATGCGCTCGATCCACCAGCCGGCGCCGACCTATGTCGAGCAGTCGACGGAAGCGCAGATCCTGGTCACCGGCATCAAGGTGCTCGACCTGCTGGCCCCCTATGCCCGCGGCGGCAAGATCGGCCTGTTCGGCGGCGCCGGCGTCGGCAAGACGGTGCTGATCCAGGAACTGATCAACAACGTCGCCAAGGCGCATGGCGGCTTCTCGGTGTTCGCCGGCGTCGGCGAGCGCACCCGCGAAGGCAACGACCTCTATCACGAGTTCATCGAGTCCGGCGTCAACAAGAAGGGCGGCGGCGAAGGCTCCAAGGCGGCGCTCGTCTATGGCCAGATGAACGAGCCGCCGGGCGCCCGCGCCCGCGTCGGCCTGACCGGGCTGACGGTTGCCGAATATTTCCGCGACCAGGGCCAGGACGTGCTGTTCTTCGTGGACAACATCTTCCGCTTCACGCAGGCGGGCTCGGAAGTGTCGGCGCTGCTCGGCCGCATTCCTTCAGCCGTGGGCTACCAGCCGACGCTGGCCACCGACATGGGCGCGCTGCAGGAGCGTATCACCACGACGACCAAGGGCTCGATCACCTCGGTGCAGGCGATCTATGTGCCGGCCGACGACCTGACCGACCCGGCACCGGCCACCTCGTTCGCCCACCTCGACGCGACGACCGTGCTCAACCGCGCGATTTCGGAAAAGGGCATCTATCCGGCCGTCGATCCGCTCGATTCGACCTCGCGCATGCTCGACCCGATGGTTGTCGGCGAAGAGCATTACCAGGTCGCCCGCCAGGTGCAGTCGATCCTTCAGCGCTACAAGTCGCTGCAGGACATCATCGCCATCCTGGGCATGGACGAGCTGTCGGAAGAGGATAAGCAGACCGTGGCCCGCGCCCGCAAGATCGAGCGCTTCCTGTCGCAGCCCTTCTTCGTCGCCGAAGTGTTCACCGGCGCACCGGGCAAGCTGGTCGACCTCGCCGACACCATCAAGGGCTTCAAGGGCCTTTGCAACGGCGATTACGACCATCTGCCGGAGGCCGCCTTCTACATGGTCGGCGGCATCGAGGAAGCGGTCGAGAAGGCACAGCGCCTGGCCGCCGAAGCGGCCTGATGGTGAATGGTCAATAGTGAATTGTGAATGGGGAGTAGCGGACAGGAAATCGGGGCTGAGTGAAGGTCATTCTTTCTGACCGTTCACCATTCACCATTCACCAGTCGCTAAATTGATCATGCCTGAAGCTTTCAAATTCGAACTGGTCTCGCCGGAGCGCCTCTTGGTTTCCGAGCAGGTCGAATCCGTCGTCATTCCGGGCGCCGAAGGCGAGATGACTGTCATGGCGCATCACGCACCCGTCATGACCACGATCAAGCCGGGCGTCGTCACGCTAAAGACCGCGCAAGGCAAGGAAGAGCGCTATGTGGTGTTCGGCGGCTTTGCCGACATCGTTCCGGCCGGCTGCACGCTGCTCGCCGAATCGGCTGTGGCCGTGGGCGACATCGACCGCGCCGACCTTGCCCGCCGCATCCAGGAGGCCAGGGAAGACGCCGCCGACGCCAAGGACGACCAGACCCGCAGCAAGGCCGAGCAGTTCCTCAACCAGCTTACGACGCTTGAAGGTGCGCTGTTGCCGGCTTAACAGGCGCCCCTTGCCTTCTCCCCTTGTGGGAGAAGGTGGATCGGCGCGCAGCGCCGAGACGGTTGAGGGGTGTTGGAAGAACTGAGACGGCGGCGATCCCTGGAGCACCCCTCATCCGACCGAGCTCCGCTCGGCCCCCTTCTCCCACAAGGGGAGAAGGGGGGCTGGTCACACCGTCAGTGCCTCTACTGCGCGCATGACGCCGCGCAGTTCGGCGAGGCCCTTCAGGCGGCCGATGCAGGAATAGCCGGGGTTCACCTTCTTGCCGATGTCATCGACAATGGCATGGCCATGGTCCGGACGCATCGGGATCTGCCAGTCCGCCCTGCCTGCCGCCTTGCGCCGCCGCTCTTCGCCAATCAGCGCCGACACGACCGCCACCATGTCGGTGTCGCCGTCGAGGTGCTCGGCTTCGTGGAAGGAGCCGTCTGGCTCCTTGGTGACATTGCGCAGATGGGCGAAATGGATGTTTTCGGCGAAGGCCTCGGCCATCGTCGGCAGATCGTTCTGCGCGCCCGCGCCGTAGGAGCCGGTGCACAGGGTCAGCCCGTTAGCCGGCGAAGCGACCGCGTCGAGCAGCGCGCGGGCATCATTGGCGTTGGAAACGATGCGCGGCAGGCCGAACAGCGAAAAGGGCGGATCGTCGGGGTGGATCGCCATCCTGACTCCGGCCTCTTCGGCGATCGGCACGATCTCGCGCAGGAAGGCAAACAGGTTTTCGCGCAGGCCTTCGGTGGAGACGTCCTTGTAGAGGTCGAGGGCGCGGCGGAAGCTTGCCCGATCGAAGATGAATTCGCGCGCCGGGACCCAGCCGATCAGGTTGCGCTCCAGCCTTGCCTTGTCGCTGTCGCTCATCCCTTGCAGTCGCGCACGCGCGGCCTCGACGCGGGCCGGTGGGTGATCGGCCTCGGCCCCTTCTCGCTCGAGGATGAAGACGTCATAGGCGCAGAGCTCGACGACATCGAAGCGCAGCGCCGTGCCGCCATGCGGCATGGGATAATCGAGGTCTGTGCGCGTCCAGTCGGTGATCGCCATGAAATTATAGCAGACGGTATTGATCCCGGCGGCGGCGACGGAGCGGACCGACGCCTTGTAATTGTCGATCAGGGTGCGCCAGTTGCCGCTGCGGGTCTTGATGTCCTCGTGCACGACGATGCTCTCGACCACATCCCAGGTCAGGCCTGCTGCCTCGATGTCGGCCTTGCGCCTGGCGATCTCGTCCGCCGGCCAGGCGCGGCCGTCATTGAGGTGATGCAGCGCGCTGACGATGCCGACGGCGCCGGCTTGACGGACATGGGCAAGCGTCACCGGATCGTCCGGCCCGAACCAGCGCCAGGTCTGTCTCATGGCTTCTCACTGCCTATGCCAAGCGCCGCGAAGGCAGCGGCAGGTCCGCCCCGCCGCAGGCGCTCGAGATGGGCTGCCGTCAGATCGATCAGTGTCATGCGGTGGGCATGGTCCTTGGCGAAGCCGGCGAGATCGAATATCGCTGTCACCGTTTCACCAGCCGGTCGGCTGCCGAGCGCCGTAAGCCGAGTGTCGATCGGGTCGGTGAAATGGGCTTCCGGCAAGGTTTTGCCGCGCGCCTCGCAAGCGGCGATCCAGGCCGCCACCACCAGCATCAGATGCGCGGGCGGGTCACCGGCGCCCAGCCGATCGAGGGCCGAGGCGACTATGCGCTGCGGCAGCTTCTGGCTGCCGTCATTGGCGATCTGCGCCGTGCGATGGGCGAGCGCGGTGTTCGAATAGCGTTCGGCGAGCTGGGCCGTGTAGTCGGCCGTATCGAGCCCGGCGTCCTGCGGCAGCGTCGGGATGGCCTCGGCCCATAGTCCGTCGACGAATTGCCGGATCGCCGGATCGGCAAAGGCGCGGTCGACCGTGTCGTAGCCGCTGAGCAGGCCGAGATAGGCGATTGCCGAATGCGAACCGTTGAGCAGCCGCAGCTTCATGTCCTCGAAGGGCCCGACGTCGCCGACCATGGTGACGCCGAACTTTTCCCAGGCCGGCCTGCCTGCCGGGAAATCATCCTCGACCACCCATTGGCAGAACGGCTCGGTCATCACCGGCCAGGCATCCTCGACGCCGAGCTCGACGGCGATACGCGCCCGGTCGGCATCGGTGGTCGCCGGCACGATGCGGTCGACCATGCTCGACGGGAAGGCGACGCCGTCGGCGATGTGTGCGGCGAGCCTGGCATCGCCCGAAGTGGCGAGCCTGGCATCGCGCAGTGCGGCGAATTCGACCAGCAGGCGGTGCAGCGTGGCACCATTGGCCGGAAGGTTGTCGCAGCAGAGCACGGTGAAAGGCTGGATGCCGGCGGCACGGCGGCGCGACAGCGCCTCGGTCAGGAAACCATGCGCCGTCCGTGGCATTTGCGGGTTGGCCAGATCATGGACGATGTCGGGGTGGGTATTGTCGAGGCCGCCGCCGGCTGCCCTCAAATAGGCCTTTTCGGTGATCGTCAGCGTGACGATGCGGGTGCGCGGATCGGTCAGGGCGGCGAGCACCGCAGCCGGATCTTCCGGCGCCACCAGCAGCGACAGGATCGAACCGATGACGCGTAGCTCTTCGCCGATGCTGCTCCTGATCGCCAGCGTATAGAGGCCATCCTGCGGCGCCAGTGCGTCGCGCGTGTCAGGACTGCGCAAGGACACGCCGACAATGCCCCAGTCCGCCTCGCCCGCCGCCAGGCAGTCGTCGACATAGGCCGCCTGGTGGGCGCGATGGAAGGCACCGACGCCGAGATGGACGATGCCCGGTGCGACGCCGCCGCGGGCGTAGCGCGGGACCGCGACCGAAGCCGGCAGTGCCTTCAGCGTGCTGTTGGAAAGGCGTCTACTGATCATTGCGCCACGTGTCTGATCGAGATTGTTGGGTCACTGCTGGCAGGCGGCGTAACACCCGATGCCGTCACGCACAATGGGCAATGGCCGACGAAAAGTCATCATACAACAACCCAGTTTTTGTATGTTGACATTATTTCTTTGCGACCCTACCGATGTCCGGATTGGGAGGATTCACGTGGCCGCATTGACGGATCCGGACTTGCTGTTTGCCGCCGAGGCGCGCCCGC
Organism: Mesorhizobium sp. M0968; assembly: GCF_040319065.1. NCBI lineage: Bacteria > Pseudomonadati > Pseudomonadota > Alphaproteobacteria > Hyphomicrobiales > Phyllobacteriaceae > Mesorhizobium > Mesorhizobium sp. M0968. The sequence continues at coordinate 417,013 of NZ_JAMYNL010000001.1, read as the reverse complement.
GTTCGCTGGCCCGCGATCTCTATGCCGCGGTCAAAGACCTGCCGATCGTCAGCCCGCACGGCCACACCGATCCGCGCTGGTATGCGCTCAACCAGGCGTTTCCCGATCCGGCGCAGTTGCTGATCGTGCCGGACCACTACATTTTCCGCATGCTGTTCAGCCAGGGCGTTCGGCTTGAGGAGCTTGGGGTGCCGACGCTTGACGGCTCGCCGGTAGAAACCGACGGCAGAACGATCTGGCGGCGCTTCGCCGAGCATTATTACCTGTTCCGGGGTACGCCGACCCGGCTGTGGTTCGACCATGTGCTTGCCCATCTGTTCGGCATCGACGAGCCGCTGACGGCCGCAACCGCCGACCGCCATTACGATATGATCTCGACCTTGCTGCAGTGGGAGAATTTTCGCCCGCGAGCGCTGTTCGAGCGCTTCAATATTGAAGTCATCGCAACGACCGAAGGCGCGCTCGACGATCTCAGATGGCACCAGATGATCCGCGACAGCGGCTGGGAGGGCCGCGTCGTCACCGCCTATCGGCCGGATGCGATCGTCGATCCCGACTTCGAAGGCTTCTCGGCCAATCTCGACCGGCTTGGCGAGATCACCGGCTGCGACACCGGCAATTGGGCCGGCTATCTCGATGCGCATCGCCAGCGGCGCGCCTTCTTCAAGAGCTTTGGCGCGACTTCCTCCGATCACGGCCATCCGACGGCCGAAACCGCCAATCTCTCAGATGCCGCCGCGCAGGAGCTGTTCAACCGCATCCGCCGGGGCTCGGACGACGAGCGCGAGCGAAAGCTGTTCCGCGCCCAGATGCTGACCGAGATGGCCAAGATGAGCCGCGACGACGGGCTGGTCCTGCAGATCCATCCCGGCTCCTGGCGCAATCATTCGCCTTCTATCTTTCACAAGTTCGGCAGGGACAAAGGCTTCGATATTCCGACCCGAACCGACTATGTGACGGCGCTGAAGCCGCTGCTCGACTGCGTCGGGCTGGAGCGCGACCTCACCATCATCCTCTTCACGCTCGACGAGACCAGCTATGCGCGCGAGCTGGCGCCGCTCGCCGGCGTCTACCCGGCATTGAAGCTCGGGCCGGCCTGGTGGTTCCACGACAGCCCCGAAGGCATGCGCCGGTTCCGTGAGATGACCACCGAAACCGCCGGTTTCTACAACACCGTCGGTTTCAACGACGACACCCGCGCCTTTCCATCCATACCGGCCCGCCATGATGTGGCGCGCCGGGTCGATTGCGCTTTTCTGGCGCGTCTCGTCGCCGAGCATCGGCTCGGCGAAGACGAGGCGCACGAGCTGGCGCAGGAACTTGCCTATACGCTCGCGAAAAAGGCGTACCGGCTCTAACGGCGCTTGCCGCCATCGTCCAAACGGGAGGAAACCAATGCTGCATTTTTCAAGACTGGCGGGAGCTACGCTACTTGCCGCCGCACTGCTGGCCGGATCGGCAAGCGCCCAGACGGTCCTGCGCTCGTCCGACACGCACCCGGATGGCTATCCGACGGTCGAGGCGGTCAAATATTTCGGCGAGCTGGTGAAGGAGCGCACGGCCGGCCGCTATGTGGTCGAGATCTATCCTTCCGCGCAACTTGGCGAGGAAAAGGACACGATCGAGCAGGTGCGCACCGGCGTGATCGATCTCAACCGCGTTTCGATGGCGCCGTTCAACGGGCTCATCCCCGAGACCACCGTGCCCTCGCTGCCCTACATCTTCCGTTCGGAAGAGCATATGCACAAGGTCATGGACGGGGCGATCGGCGACCAGATCGCGGCGGCGTTCGACAAGGTCGGGCTGGTGCTGCTCGCCTTTTACGACGGCGGGTCGCGCTCCTTCTACAATTCGAAGAAGCCGATCAACACCGTAGCCGACATGGCCGGGATGAAGTTCCGCGTCATCCAGTCCGACATCTTCGTCGACATGGTGGCGGCACTCGGCGCCAACGCGACGCCGATGCCGTATGGCGAAGTGTATTCGGCGATCGAGACCGGGGTGATCGACGGCGCGGAGAACAATTTTCCGAGCTACGACACCGCCAAGCACGCGGAAGTCGCCAAGTACTATTCGCTTGACGAGCACACGATGGTGCCGGAAGCCTTCGTCATGGCGAAGTCGAGCTGGGACAAGCTGACGCCGGAAGACCAGGCGATCTTCAAGGCGGCCGCCAAGGAGAGCGTCGCCAAGCAGCGCGAGCTGTGGACCGCCAAGGTCAAGGAATCGCGCGCCAAGGTCGAGGCGGCCGGTTCGCAGATCACGACGCCGGACAAGCAGCCCTTTATCGACGCGATGGGGCCGGTCTACGAGAAGCACGTCAAGGACGACAAGCTGAAGGCCATGGTCGAAGCCATCAAGGCCGTGCAGTGATCAAGCGGCGGCGCGGACATTCCGTGCCGCCATCCTCCTGGGGAGAAAACCGGTGACTTCCAGCCCAAGACCAACACCGCTTCTGTCCGGCGTCGCGCAAGTGATGTCGCGCGTCAGCACGGCGGCGCTGTCGATCGCCGGCATCGGGCTGGTGCTGATGACCGCCTTCGTCGCCTGGCAGGTATTCGGCCGTTATGTTCTGAACCGTTCGCCGAGCTGGACCGAGCCGGGCTCGGTGATGCTGATGAGCTGGTTCATTTTCCTCGGCGCTGCCGTCGGCGTGCGCGAGAACTATCACCTCGGCTTTGACGTCCTGCTCTACGTGCTGCCGAAAGGCGGCAAGCGCTGGCTGCGGATGATTTCGGACCTCGTCGCGCTCGCCTTCGGCATCGGCATGATCTGGTACGGCAGTCAGCTGGTCGCATTGACCTGGGGCTCTGTCTTGCCGTCGCTCGGCATATCGGGGGGCTGGGACTACGTCCCGCTTGTGGCGGGAGGCGCGCTCATCGTGCTCTTCACGCTGGAGCGCATTGTGCTTCGCCTCTCCGGCGCGCCGATCGACGATGCCCTCGATGAACTGCCGCCGGCCGAAGTCGCGGCCGAACTCGACACCGCCAACGTGAAGGTCTGACGCCATGGAACTCTGGATACTCTTCGGCGTCTTCACCGTTCTGATGCTTATCGGCACGCCGATCGCTTTCTGCCTCGGCGTCGCCAGCTTTGCCACCGTCCTCTACATGGGCCTGCCGCCGCTCATCGTGTTCCAGCGCCTGAATTCCGGCATGAGCGTCTTTTCGCTGCTGGCCATTCCGTTCTTCATCTACGCCGGCGACTTGATGGTGCGCGGCGGCATCGCCAGCAAGATCGTTGCCTTCGCCGGCTCGCTCGTCGGCCATTTGCGCGGCGGCCTCGGGCAGGTCAACATTGCGACCGCTACACTGTTCGGCGGTATTTCGGGCTCCGCGGTGGCCGAGGCAGCGGCGGTCGGCGGCTTGATGATCCCGCAGATGAAGGCGCGTGGATATGGAGCGGACTACGCCGTCAATGTCACGTCGATGGCGGCCCTGATCGCGCTGCTGCTGCCGCCGTCGCACAACATGATCATCTACTCGATCTCGGCAGGCGGAAAGATCTCGATCGCCGATCTGTTCACGGCCGGCATCATCCCGGGCCTGCTGCTGGCCCTGTCGCTGATGGTCACCGCCTATATCGTGGCGCGCTCCCGCGGCTATCCGACCGAGGCGTTTCCGGGCTTCACTGCGGTCGCGCATCTTTTCGCCGTCGCCGTGCCCGGCCTGCTGCTGATCGCGATCATCTTCGGCGGCGTGCGATCGGGCGTCTTCACCGCCACCGAGAGTTCCTGTATCGCCGTCATCTATGCGCTGCTCGTGACCGTCTTCGTTTACCGGCAGATGACCTGGGAAGGGTTCGTTCATGCCACCCATGGCGCCGTGCGCACCACGGCCATGGTGCTGCTCATCATCGGCATGGCGGCGGCGTTCTCGTGGCTGATGGCCTTCCTGAAAGTGCCGGCAGCGCTCATCGCCTCCATGAATGCGATCTCGGACGATCCGCTGGTCGTGCTTCTGCTGCTCAACCTCTTGATGCTGTTCCTCGGCACGTTCATGGACATGGGGCCGACGATCATCATTTGCACGCCGATCTTCCTGCCCGTGGCGCAGGCCTACGGTGTCGATCCGGTGCATTTCGGCGTCATCATGATCCTCAATTTCGGCATTGGGCTGAACACGCCGCCCGTGGGCGCAGTGCAGTTCGTGGCATGCGCAGTGGGCAAGATATCCGTGTGGGAATCGATGCGCTCGATCTGGCCGTTCTATGGCGCAGGCCTCGTGGTGCTGGCGCTCGTCACTTACATTCCGGCCATTTCGCTATGGCTGCCGAGCGTCTTCAAATAGGAGGTGCGACATGGCATCGGACACTGCCGTCGGGCTCCGCGTCGAACGAAGACCGAAGCTTTCGGAAACCGTCGTCGCGGCGATCCGCAAGCAGCTGCAGGCGGGCGAGATCCAGCCTGGGCAAAAGCTGCCGACCGAGGGCCAGCTGACGGAAACCTTCGGGGTCAGTCGCACCGTGATACGCGAGGCGCTGGCCAAGCTTGCCGCGGACGGCCTGGTCGAGCCGCGCCAAGGCGCCGGCGTTTTCGTCACCGAACATATCTCGACAGCGTTCGGTGCTCTGGCAGCGGAGATGGGCAGCAAGGATTCGATTGCCCTCAACGTGCTCGAAGTCAGGTTGGCGATCGAGATCGAATCCGCCGGGCTCGCCGCCATCCGCCGCAACGCCGCGCAGGAAGCCGCAATCCAGGAAGCCTTCTTCGAGTTCGAACGGCTGCTCCTCAACAGCGAGCCGACTGGACCGGCAGACCTTGCCTTCCACCGCGCAATCGCCAGCGCCACCAACAATCCGTTCTATGTCGAGATGCTCGACGTGCTCGGCCGGCGCGCTATTCCTTGCGATGTGACCTCGCCCTGGTCGACCGAGTTCGCACAGTCCGACGCCTACCAGCGCGGCCTGCAGCGCGAACACCTGATGATCCTCAACGCCATCTCGGCAAGCGATGCCGAAGCGGCGCGGGAGGCGATGCGCGCGCATCTCGGTGCCAGCCAGCAGCGCTATCGCGAGCGCCTGCACGCGCGCCAGATTTTTTATGCCGACTCGGTCAAGGCCGCGGCAACTGAATAAGCAATTGAGGCAGCCCCATGGGACAGCAATGAATCACACTGACAATCATACGGATTTCACCTCCCGCTTCGCCATCGATCCTGTTTCTGCCGCAGCCATGGGAACGGACGAGCTGCGACACAATTTCCTGATCGAGGACTTGTTCCAGCCCGGCCGCATCAGCCTGACCTACACCCATTACGACCGCATGATCGTCGGCGGCGCCATGCCCACCGGTACACCGCTGCCGCTGCAGGCGATCAAGCCGACCGGGACCAAGAATTTTCTCGACCGCCGTGAGATGATCATCGTCAACATCGCCGGTGCAGGCGTCGTGAAAGCCGGCGGCCAATCGTACGAGCTGCAGGCACGCGACATGCTCTATCTCGGCATGGGCACCGATGAGGTATCGTTTGCTGCGACCGATCCGGCAGCGCCGGCTAAATTCTACCTGCTCAGCGCGCCGGCGCATCAGGGCCATCCCAACCGGCTGATCCGCATCGGCGATGCCAAGCGGCTCGATCTCGGCAGCCAGGCAACCTCCAACGAGCGCTCGATCTTCCAGTTCATTCATGCCGGCGGCGTAAAGACCTGTCAGCTTGTCGTCGGCATGACCCAGCTTGCCCCCGGTTCGGTCTGGAACACCATGCCATGCCATGTGCATGACCGGCGCATGGAGGCCTATCTCTATTTCGACTTGCCGGTGACGGCGCGGGTGTTCCATTTCATGGGCGAGCCGGACGAAACGCGCCATCTCGTCATGCGCAACGAGGAGGCGGTGCTGTCGCCGGGATGGTCGATCCATTCGGGCGCCGGCACCTCGAACTACGCCTTCATCTGGGCGATGGCCGGCGACAATGTCGACTATACCGATGTCGACCTGGTGGCGATGGAGGAGCTCAAGTGAGCGATCTCTCTGCGTTCAGCCTTGCCGGCAAGCGCATCCTCGTCACCGGCGCCAATACCGGTATCGGCCAGGGCATCGCCGTGTCGACCGCGCGTGCCGGCGGCGCGGTGGTCGGCGTCGGCCGGTCGGCGATGGACGAGACGGCGGAGAAGATTGAAGCGGCCGGCGGACGCTTCGAGGCGGTCCGCTGCGACCTTGGCGACGATGCCGCCGCCCAGGCGATGCTTGACCGCGTCTGGGACGACACCGGGCCGCTCGACGGCCTGGTCAACAATGCGGGCATCATCCGGCGTGCCGATGCGGTCGACCTCACCGAAGCCGACTGGGATGACGTCATCGGCGTCAATCTGAAGACGGTGTTCTTCCTCAGCCAGCGCTTTGCCAGGCACGTGCTTGCCGAGCCTGGGCGGCGTGGCAAGATCGTCAACATCGCTTCGGTGCTGAGCTTTCAGGGCGGCATTCGCGTCGCCTCCTACACCGCCTCCAAACACGGCGTGCTCGGCATTACCCGGCTGCTGGCATGCGAATGGGCGGCAAAGGGCATCAACGTCAACGGCATTGCGCCTGGCTATATCGAGACCAACAACACCGAGGCGCTGCGGGCCGATCCCGACCGCAGCGCCTCGATCCTGGCGCGCATCCCGGCCGGGCGCTGGGGCGCGCCGGAAGACATCGGCGACGCAGCCGTCTTCCTGCTGGCGCCGGCGTCGAACTATATGCACGGCGCGGTGATGCCGGTGGACGGCGGCTGGCTGGCACGATGAACAACAAAAGGTGAGAGTTTGGCGATGACCGGAACCAAAATCTTCTCGCATGCCGGCGAGGCTGCATGGACGCCGACGCCGGATGGCAACCGCAGGCGCGTGCTCCTGCACACCGATGAACTGATGATGGTCGAGTTTGCCTTCGACAAGGGCGGCGTCGGCGCGCTGCACTCGCACCCGCACGTCCAGGCGAGCTATGTCGCCGAAGGCCGCTTCGAAGTCACCATCGACGGCAGGACCGAAATCCTAGAGACCGGAAGCAGCTTCATCGTCCCGTCCAACCTTGTCCATGGCGTCAAGGCGCTGGAGGCGGGACGACTAGTCGACAGCTTTACGCCGCACCGCGCCGATTTCCTAGGCAGTGAACCATAAAACACGAACGGCTGAGATGAGGTGGAAAGCGGCGTACTGGCGAACCCGCTTCTTGGCCGTTTCGAATCAAATCTAGGGGCTCTGAGCAGTGGTTTTAACAGGACTAGCCTAAAAACTCGGGATAGCTCAGCCAAAAACGAGGTGTGATTTGTGCAATTGGGCAGCCCGCGTTCTAGTAATATTGGCGGTTACAACAGGAGCAGTTGGGGCATCCGGCGAACCGAAAGATGGCCCGCCCGACACTTGGACGGTCAAGGGTGAGTGCAAGCATCTTATCGTCCGAAACGAAAAACTGACTTCCAACTGCACCGGTGAAGTCACGCGGACCAAGTTCTCAGATGGAACGATCACTTTCAGCTTTTCGGACGGAAGGAACTGGTTGATTTTCCGTACGAAAGAGGCATCAGCCCGGCTTCGGCAAAACTATCAGACTATCCTTGCTGTTGACGGTGTTGCTTTCGGTGCAATCGGAAGCGAACCCGGTTTTATCGCCAAAGTAGCTGGGGCATCGTGCAGCTATGGCGCACCATATCTCGGGCAGGCAGACGTGAATTGCACAGCGCTTGTCAACTTCCAGATGTGGGCCGTCACTATCGAAACGGACGGGCATCTTCCCGTGCCGGACAGCGAATACATTCCGCCGACGCTATCCGCACCATAATTGACAGCCCGCGCCGACAGTGACCGAGGACGTTGAGAGTTGAGAAAATGCTTAGTTGATGGACATCATTTGCGTTTCATTGAATTGACGGCAATGAGGTCGTCTGCCCGGACTGGCTGCTTTCACATCGCGCCGGACTCTGATTCAGGGCTCAGCATGAGCCGATATGACCTGACAGACTTTGAATGGCGGTGATCGAGCCGCTGCTACCCAACAAGCCAAGAGGTGTGCCGCGTGTTGATGATCGACGCGTGCTGAACGGCATCTTCTGGGTGCTGCGATCTGGTGCGCCATGGCGCGATCTGCCCGAGCGCTACGGGCCTCGCACCACTGGCTACAACCGCTTCGTTCGATGGCGGAAAGCAGGTGTCTGGGATCGGCTGATGGACGCCATTACCGAGGCCCATGACGGCACGGTGCAGATGATCGACACCTCTATTGTTCGCGTCCATCAGCAGGGTGCGACGGCAAAAAGGGGAATCGAGATCATTGTCTCGGTCGTTCCCGAGGCGGGCTGACGACCAAAATCCATGCTCTTGTCGACGCCGAAGGCAGGCCGATCAAGCTGACGGTCACGGCAGGTCAAATGAGTGACATCGCCTACGCAGCGGACTTGATCAAGGATTTGCCCGAGGGTGCCATGCTGCTCGCCGACAAGGGCTATGATGCCAACGCCTTGCGCAATGCCGTCAAAAGGCATGGGCCAACATCCCGCCCAAGGCCAACCGCAAGGACCCGATGTGCTTCAGCCCCTTCCTCTACAAGGCCCGCAACCTCGTCGAGCGCTTCTTCAACCAGGCCAAGCAGTTCCGACGGATCGCGACACGCTGCGACAAGCTGGCAGAAAACTACCTTGCCGCCGTTAAACTCGTCGCTATCCGCATCTGGCTGCGCAGTCTACGGCCTCGACTGAGCTGCGGGCCCGAAGATCAGGCAGCCGGTTCTCAGAACGAAAAAACCCGCGCCTCCGGAGAGACGCGGGCGTGTTGCCTGGGCGCTTGTGGCGCCGCGGTACTCAAAACATCACCGCAGAACCTGAACCTGCCGAATGATGGTGAAGATAGGATTAACCGCTCCGAGGCGGTGCGATATTCACAGCCAAGGCGAATAGGGGCTGGAACGACGGTCTGATATCGGCCAATGAGAGAGAAGTTCGCCTCAGGCGGTACCGCGGACAGGACCAGAGGGGTCGATAAATGTTCGAATCTGCTGTCCAGGCAATCACCTGGCGATTCGCCGGGGAATTTCGGCAGGTCGTATCCCCGAAAGTTCTGTAATGCAGGTAGCAGCGAGCATCCCGACAGAGGATTCCAAGCGGCGCGTCCTGAAGGATGTATTCGGCTTCGATGACTTTCGTCTCGGCCAGGCGGCCGTGATGGAGGCGCTGCTGGCCGGGCATCATGTGCTGGCTGTCATGCCGACCGGCGCCGGCAAATCGCTCTGCTTCCAGGTCCCGGCGCTGGTGCTGGGCGGGCTCACCATTGTCGTTTCGCCGCTGGTGGCCCTGATGCAGGATCAGGTCGCCGCATTGCGCCTTGCCGGCGTGGCGGCCGATACGATCAATTCCTCGCTCGACCGCGATGCCAATGTCGCTGCATGGCGCCGTGTCGCGGCAGGCCAGACGCGCCTGCTCTATCTTGCACCGGAGCGGCTAATGACGGTGCGAATGCTCGAGGCGTTGACCAAGCTCGATGTCCGGCTGATCGCCATCGACGAGGCACATTGCATCTCGCAATGGGGACCGGCGTTCCGGCGCGAATACGAAGAATTGTCGAGACTACGTGATATCTTCCCGAAAGTGCCGATCATTGCGTTGACGGCGACGGCGGACGAGACGACGCGCACCGACATTGCCGCGCAACTGTTCGACGGGCGCGTCGATACCGTGGTGCTCGGCTTCGACCGGCCGAACATCAAGCTAGGCATTGAGCCCAAGCAGGACAGCAAGCGCCAATTACTAAACTTCGTGCAGCGCCATGCGGGCCGCAGCGGGATCGTCTATTGCCTGTCACGCAAAAAGACCGAAGAGATGGCGGCGTTCCTCGAGCGGAACGGCGTACGCGCGCTCGCCTATCACGCCGGCATGAGCAAGGACGCGCGTGAAGCGAATCAAAACGCTTTCATGACCTTGTCCGGCGTGGTGATGGTGGCGACCATCGCCTTCGGCATGGGGATCGACAAGCCGGACGTCGCCTATGTCTTCCACACCGACCTGCCGGGCAGCTTGGAGGCCTATTATCAGGAAATCGGGCGCGCGGGCCGCGACGGGCGGGCGGCCGAGGCACATATGCTGTTCGGTCTCGGCGATATCCGCATGCGCCGGCTTTTCATCGAAGACGAGGATGCACCGGCTGAGCACAAAAGGCGCGCGCATGGCCGGCTCGAAACGCTGATCGGTTATTGCGAGACGACGCAGTGCCGCCGTCAGATCCTGCTTGGCTATTTCGGCGAAAGTGCTTCGCCTTGCGGCAATTGCGACAACTGCCTCGACCAGGCGCCGCATGCGGATGGTGAGGCGGAGGCACGGCTCATCCTGGCGGCGATCGCACAGACCGGCGAGCGCTTCGGCGTTGCCCATGTCGTCGATGTCCTGCTCGGCCATGAGACCGAGAAGGTCCTGGCCAGGAACCACCACAGGCTTGCCGGCTTCGGCACCGGTGTGGCGCATAAAAAAAGTTTCTTGCTGTCGCTGCTCCGCCAACTCGTCGCGGGAGGGTTCCTGACATTGGACTCAGCCGGCCATGGCGGCCTCGCCATTGCCGAGAAGGGCCGTGCGCTGGCCCGGGGCGAGGCCTTGTTCCGGTATCGCGTGGACGCGCGCCAGTCATCGCGAGGCAAGATACGTCCTGAGGATACCGCAGCAGGCACGGAAGGTCTGGATTCGGCGCTGCTGGCCGCGCTCAAGGCTGTGCGGCTGCGTCTTGCCCGGGAACGCCAGGTGCCGGCCTTCGTGATCTTTTCGGATCGTACGCTGATCGATATGGCCGAACGCTGCCCGCGTGATCTGGACGCCTTCGCCGCGGTCAACGGCGTCGGCGCCGCCAAGCTCAAGGATTTCGGCGAGATATTCCTCGGCGCGATCGCTGCGCATCAATCCGGGGTGGCGGGCTGAAGACCCACTTCAGTGACGCAATCAGCACCGGCTTCGTCTCGCCGCCGCAATCGCAGCCTCCTGCTGCCGCAAGCGCTCGATCTTCGCACTCTGGCGGGCAGCCACGGTCGAGGCGACACGCTGCCCTCCCAACAGCCAGCCCGGAATGTTGGTGTGGACGACTTTGCCACGAGCGATGGCTGTCGCCGACATTTCGTCGGCGACAGCGCCCATCGCCACGTTGAGCTCGACGCAACTCATCTTGTCGTATTTCGCAGCATCAAAGGATGCCGGCAAAGGCGATGCGCAACTTCCGACAAACATGAGGCTGCATATCAGAGGCGCGGCCGTGGAGATCGCCTTCATTCCCTTATCAAGCACATTGATGCCGGATGGGCGCATTTCCGGAGGTTCTCGATCTCAGGCCGTGAAGCGCTCCCGAGGTTCCGAGTAACTGAAGCATGTGACCTCTACAATACCCTGTGCTGACCGACCTGTTTGTCTTCAAAGAATTCCGAGAGAGCCGCTGCCGTCTTGTCGGGGTGCTCTTCCGGGAAAAAGTGCCCGCCTTGGACAGCGCGTCCTGCCACTTTGTCGGCCCATTTCCTCCAGATGGCCAGCGGCCCGCCTTCTTGCGCATACCAGTTCTCCAGGGCGCCTTCGCCACTCCATAGCGCCAGTAGCGGACAGTCGATGCGACGACCGTTTGCGCGGTCCAACGCGTCATGTTCACGATCGATCGTCGCAGCGGCGCGATACTCTTCGCAGATGGCATGAATATGCGCGGGATCGCGAAGCGCATCAACATAGGCGTCCCTGACCTCTTTGGAGACCATTTTCGCTGACGATCCCCACTGCGTTATTGCATCGTCGACGACAGCATCGGGAGCCGCGCCGATCAGACGCTCCGGCAGGGGCTCCGGCTGGGCAAGAAGGCTCCAGGGCCAGAAGCCAAGCGCCAGTCTGGCATCCGCCCGATCCCATGTTGCGGCGGTGGGGATGATGTCGAGGACGGCGATTTTGAGCACGTTGTCGGGATGGTCCAGCGCCAGGCGATAGGCAACCCGCCCGCCACGATCATGCCCGGCAACCATGAACCGCTCAAACCCCACTTGCTTCATGGCCTGAACCATGTCGCCGGCCATGGCGCGCTTGGCGTATGGGCTATGATCGGCCGAGGAAACCGGACATCCGCTTTGGCCATAGCCTCGAAGGTCGGCGGCGACGACCGTGAAGCGGGGCGCCAAGGCTGCGGCGATATCCCTCCACATCAGATGCGTTTCTGGAAAACCGTGAAGAAGCAGCAGCGGCGGACCGGTGCCTCCGACCCTTGCGAAAATCGTCGTATCGTCCAGTCGTAGGCTGGTGGCTCTGAAACCTGCAAACACCGTCAGCCTCCTCCGCGCTCTTAGGAAAGCTCCGTAAGGGCGCTAACGGCCGCCTGGGGCGAAAACCCCGGCCGCGATGGCCAGGGTTCAAGCCGGCCAGTTGCTAGAATCGAAACCAGACCCAGACGCGCCTGCGGAAGCACCGCCTGCGCCGATAGCCGTTTCGCCAGTAAACGCGACAGACCCTTCTCCAGGCGCGCCGGCGGCGCCGGCGCGGCATGTGCCACCGGCGATGATAGACTGGTTGCAACTCTGCTTGAGTTTCGTCGTCGTCGAAGGTCTCGACATCCGGCGCCTCGAGTTCATCGAGAATGCCCCTTCTGGCAGTTGGAACGCCGGCCACCGCATTGATTGGCCGAACCGTGCTTGCAAGGGCCGCGGCCCCGGCAATGCCAAACATTCCTGTCAAAAATAGTCGCCGATCCATGGAAACCTCCCAGTCTTCAACCAGCGATAGAACAAGCTAACGATGGGGAGATAGCGCAGTCGGTGCAGACGCCTAGTGCCGCACGGCTATTAGCGGTGGTCCGGTCGGCCGGAGGGTGTTGCCTCGTCCTCGAAGTGGGATGGCTACCTCGATCGACAAACACCCGGAGCTTTTTGAATTGATGGCGGGCCGAAAACAATGAAGATCGAATGAGGTCTACGCCATAGCCACGCAATTCACGCTACTCGCGGTGCAAGGAGGCTTGACTGCCATCCTACCAGAAGGTAGGTAAAAGCATGAGCAACTTGTCTACCACCTCTGACGACATCCTGGCTTGTGCACGTTCACTGATCGTGGCTGGCGGCTACAACGGTTTCAGTTATGCCGACATTGCTGAAGTGGTCGGGATCCGTAAGGCGAGCATTCATCACCATTTCCCAAGCAAGGTCGATCTGGTTCGGACGCTGGTTGCGCGGTATCGCGAAGAAACTGAAGCGGGGATGGCAAATGTCGAACTTCACGAATCCGATCCGCTCGAACAGTTGCGGATCTATGCCGGGTATTGGGAAGCCTGCATCGCGAACGCCAGCGCCCCGTTTTGTATCTGCGCGCTGTTGGCAAGCGAGCTCCCCGTGCTGCCCGAGGAAGTTGGCCTTGAGGTCCGGGCGCATTTCCGCTCGCTGTCGGCTTGGCTGACATCGGTGATGGAGCGCGGTGCGCGGCACGGCCAATTTCGACTGATGAGTACCCCTCGTGCCGAGGCTGAAGCGTTCATGGCGACCGTTCACGGCGCGATGCTTTCAGCCCGGGCCTATGGCGATCCGAAGATATTCGCCGTCGTGACTGGCCCGCTCCTGGAGCGGTTCCGCACTTCCCCCCGGATACGAGCCTAGATCTCAACTAACCATAATAGCAATCACTCCGCGACGTTCGTCGAGGGCCCCTACCTACTAGTCGAAAGGACAATCCAATGACGGTTCACAGTGGCGATCTCTCCCGCGCCAGCCAGGAACAATGGCTCAAGCTCTATTACTTCGCTCGGACGACGTTCTCGGCTGTCTGGGTGGCGGCTGCCTTTACGGTGGGACAGCATTCCGGGGTGGTCGCGGCGGTTTTGCTCGTGGCTTATCCTGCATGGGATGCCTGGCCAATTTTGTCGACGCATCGCGCAGCGGAGGATTGGGACAGAATCGCACCCAGGCCATTAACGTCGTGGTCAGTGTGGCGACAACGTTCGCGGTCGTTGTTGCGCAGAAGATGAGCATGAACTGGGTGCTGGGCGTGTTCGGCCTATGGGCGATCCTGTCCGGCCTGCTTCAACTCGGTACCGCTGTCCGCCGTTGGAAGAGCTCTGGTGCGCAGTGGGCGATGGTCCTGAGCGGAGGGCAGTCAGCACTGGCAGGCACGTTTTTCATCGCACAGGCGCGGATGCCGATGCCGCCATCGATCACCAACGTGGCCGGCTATGCCGCAGTAGGCGCCCTCTACTTCCTGGTTTCGGCGGTGTGGCTGAGCGTGAGCCAATTGCGGCGGAAAGCTGCATAGGCCCGCGATCTTAAGCCATTGCCGGCGCGATGAGAGATGCTGTTACCTATGGGTCCGGAATGGACACATTCCGAGTGGCGGAGAGGGAGGGATTCGAACCCCCGATGGGCTTGCACCCATGCCGCATTTCGAGTGCGGTGCATTCGACCACTCTGCCACCTCTCCGCGGTCATGGTCCGCCGTTGCCGGCGCGGCGCACTAGATAACGGCTGGACAGGCAGGTTACAAGGGCCAATCTGCCCCGGCGCCGCAGCTTCTGTCCGTGCTTCTTCGAGGCTCCGGTGGTCACTGCTCGATATTTGCAAGGTCCGGGCTCAACCCATTCGCAGCTTGCCCGCGGCGCTTGCCTTGACTCAAGCCGAACCTTCGGTTAGGGACAGCGCGCAATCGGCGTGGAGGGATCTTCCGCGCCGCTTGTTTTTTGAACCCGCAGACTGACAAAAAGACGGCCGAACCGCCTGTGGCGGTTCATCAAGGCCGACCGAACAGCGAAAGGCAAAAAATGTTCGCAGTCATCAAAACGGGCGGCAAGCAGTATCGCGTTGCCGCCAACGATCTCCTGAAGATCGAAAAACTCGAAGCCAATGTCGGCGACATCGTCGAGATCGGTAGTGTGCTCGCGCATGGCGAGGGCGAAAACGTCACGTTCGGTGCGCCGTTCGTGGATGGTGCGATGGTCACCGCCGAAGTCGTCGAGCAAGGCAAGAACCGCACCGTCATCGCCTTCAAGAAGCGCCGTCGGCAGAATTCGCGCCGCAAGATCGGCCATCGCCAGCTTTTGACCACCGTCAGGATCGCCGAAATCCTGCTGGGTGGCGCCAAGCCGGCGAAGAAGGCCGCCGCCAAGACCGAAGCCAAGGCCGAGGTCGCCGCCAAGACCGAGGCGAAGGCTGAAGCCGCGCCGAAGGCAGCAGCGAAGGCAGAGGCTGCGCCGAAGAAGGAAGCCAAAGCCGAGACGACCGAGGACAAGGCTGCCGAAGCCGCCGCGCCGTTGTTCAAGGCGCCGAAAGGCGAGCCGGACGACCTGACCGTGATCAAGGGCATCGGCCCGGTCGCCGC
Source organism: Mesorhizobium sp. M0968 (assembly GCF_040319065.1). NCBI lineage: Bacteria > Pseudomonadati > Pseudomonadota > Alphaproteobacteria > Hyphomicrobiales > Phyllobacteriaceae > Mesorhizobium > Mesorhizobium sp. M0968. The sequence continues at coordinate 401,744 of NZ_JAMYNL010000001.1, read as the reverse complement.
CGGCCAGCTCAACGAACAGGGCATCACCACCTTTGCCCAGATCGCCAAGCTGTCCGACAAGGACGTCGCCAAGATCGACGAGCACATGCCGTTCAGCGCCGACCAGATCAAGGACTGGCGTGAGCAGGCCAAGGAATTGGCGAAGAAGTAGAACGAACCGACGCAATCGTCGCCGGATCGGACTTGAAACGGAACGCGAACGCGTTCATAAGATCGTTTAGGCGCCTCGCGGCGCATCGGAGTAGTTAGATGGCACACAAGAAAGCTGGCGGATCGTCGCGCAATGGTCGCGACTCCCATTCCAAGCGGCTCGGCGTGAAGAAGTTCGGCGGCGAAGCCGTGATTCCGGGCAACATCATCATTCGTCAGCGTGGCACGACGTGGCATCCCGGCACCAATGTCGGCATTGGCACGGACCACACGCTGTTTGCGCTCGAAGCTGGCGCAGTCACCTTCAACAAAAAAGCCAATGGCCGAACCTACGTATCGGTGAACCCGATGACGAAGGCAGCGGAGTAGCCGGTTCCGCACGAGAACACCGGCACCCATCTCGGGACCGGTGTCTGGCCAAGCCAGGAAATGGATCAGGGGAGATGGGTTTCCATCTCCCCTTTTTCTTGTGCCTGGAGGACTTTGATATGGTTGCCGAAGCGGAAGCGACAGACGACGAAAGTTACACGATAGATTGCCCGGTGCTCGCGACCGAGCGGCTGGTCATGCGTGCCCCGCGTGAAAGCGACATCGAGCAATTGGTGGCGCTCGCCGACAACCGCCATGTCGCGGAAATGCTGGCTCGCATGCCGCATCCCTATGGCGAGGCGGAGGCACGCGCTTTCCTGGCCATGACGGCATCGCGCCGGGCCGGAATCGCCTATGCGTTGACGCTGGCCGGCACCGAGACCTTCGTCGGCTGTGCCGGGCTCAACACCACGGATCGCGGGCTGGAGCTTGGCTACTGGATCGGCGAGCCGTACTGGAAGCGCGGCTACGCGACGGAAGCAGCGCACGCACTGGTCGACCTTGCCTTCCAGAGAACCACGATCCAGGTGCTGCACGCCTCGACGCGGGTTATCAATCCGGCCTCGCGCCGGGTCATCCACAAATGCGGCTTCCAGTATGCCGGCCAGGGCATGCTGAATTCGATCGTTGCCGGTCAGGTGCCGGTCGAACGCTACCGCCTCGATCGCAAGACCTGGACCAGCCTGCGGAACTGGGTGCATTTTTGATGGATGCGGCTCACGTCATCTCGAGCCAGACCGGCAAGTGATCCGAACCGGCCGCTTGCCGGTCGACCCACAGGCGCCTCAGCGATTTGGCAAGCGAGGCGCTGGTGAAGATGTAGTCGATGCGCTTGTAGCGGCTGGTATCGCCCGGCTGCTTGGGGTCGACCCCGGTGACGAGATCGGCGCCGGCAGCGCCGAGGCGTGCGGCGGCATCGATGGCGAGGTCGGCGGTCACCGGCATGCCGAATTCGTGGTCAGGCTGGCCGGCGAGTTCGACATGTTCCGGCGATCCGGCCAGCATGTTGAAGTCGCCCATGACGACGAAGGCTTCGGGAGAAGGCAGCTCCGGCAAGCCGATCTCGGCGACGCCGGAGAGCCCGCCGCCCTCGAGCGGGTATTTCAACAGACGCTGGCGCAGAAAGCGGATCTGGCTCAGGCGTTCAACCGGGCTGCGATGGTCGAGATGGGTGGAATAGAAGCGGATCGGACCAAGCGGCGTTTCGACCAGCGCCTCCAGCGCGCCGCGCTGGAAGTTCATCGCCTCGACACTGCGGCTGCGCGGCAAAAGGAGATTGCGCGACAGATGGATCGGCGTCCTCGACAGCACCATGTTGCCGAGCTGGAAGGTGGTCGTGATGGCGCGGCCGTTCTCCAGGCGCGAGCCGGCGTCGGCTTCGAAATTGCTGCCGTAGACGGCAAAATAGTCGGGCAGCGCCTCGCCGAGCTCGGCCACCATGTCGCGGCCGCCATTCTTCGGGTTAGCGCGGGTGACCTCCTGCAGCGCGATCACGTCGGCGCCGCGCACGGCATCGGCGATACGGCCGACATCGTAGCGGGCGTCGAGACCGACGCCGTAGTGGATATTGTAAGTTACCAGCTTCATTCCGACATCTCGCGCTTGGAAAGCCGAAGATCGATTTTCGGCAAGGGTCAACCAAATGCTACGCGTCCAGAGATACGCGCGACGTTACAGTAGCAAAAACGGCCCTCGCCCTTCGACCCGCCTTGGTTTAGAGCAATCCCGCAAAGCCAATAACAGAAACCATACAATCCGATGAAATTTCTCGATCAAGCCAAGGTCTACATCCGCTCCGGCGACGGCGGCGCCGGTTCGGTGTCGTTCCGGCGCGAAAAGTTCATCGAGTTCGGCGGCCCGGACGGCGGCGACGGCGGTCGCGGCGGCGATGTCTGGGTCGAGGCGGTCGATGGGCTGAACACGCTGATCGACTATCGCTACCAGCAGCATTTCAAGGCCAAGACCGGGACGCACGGCATGGGCCGCAATATGACCGGCGCCAAGGGTGCCGACGTGACGCTGAAAGTGCCGGCCGGAACACAGGTCTTTGCCGAGGACAATGAGACGCTGATCTGCGATCTGACGGTCGTCGGCCAGCGCTTTCTGTTGGCCAAGGGCGGCAATGGCGGTTTCGGCAACCAGCATTTCAAGACCTCGACCAACCAGGCGCCGCGCCGCGCCAATCCCGGACTGCCGGGCGAAGAGCTCAACATCTGGCTCAGGCTGAAGCTGATCGCCGATGCCGGCCTGGTCGGGCTGCCCAACGCCGGCAAGTCGACCTTCTTGGCGGCGGTCACCGCGGCCAAGCCGAAGATCGCCGACTATCCCTTCACCACGCTGCATCCGGGCCTTGGCGTGGCACGCATCGACGGTCGCGAATTCGTCATTGCCGACATTCCGGGCCTGATCGAAGGCGCGCATGAAGGTGTCGGCATCGGCGACCGCTTCCTTGGCCATGTCGAGCGCACGCGTGTCCTTCTGCATCTTGTCTCGGCGCAGGAAGAAAATCCGGCCAATGCCTACAAAACCGTGCGTGCCGAGCTCGAAGCCTACGGCAATGGGCTGACCGACAAGGTCGAAATCATCGCGCTTTCCCAGGTCGACATACTCGATGCCGACGCGCGCAAGAAGAAGGCCGCCTCGCTGAAACGCGCGGCCGGCCGCGCGCCGATGCTGCTTTCGGCAGTCACCGGCGAAGGCGTCGAAGCGGTGTTGCGCGCGCTGATCGCTGTGGTGGCCGATGCACGCGAGGCGGTCGCTGCGCCGGTCGAGACGCGCTGGAACACATAGCCATGGCCGCGCAATCGCTGAAAAATTATCGGCGCATTGCCGTCAAGATCGGCTCGGCGCTGCTTGTCGACCGCACGACGGGCCTGAAGCGCGACTGGCTGGCCTCGCTTGCCGACGACATCGCCATGCTGGCCAGTGGCGGCGCCGAAATTCTCGTCGTGTCTTCCGGGGCGATTGCACTTGGCCGCACCATCCTCGGTCTCGGCAAGCGGGCGCTGAAGCTCGAGGAGAGCCAGGCGGCGGCCGCCGTCGGGCAGATCGCATTGGCCGGCGCCTGGTCGGATGCGCTCGGCAAGAATGGCTTGAAATCGGGCCAGATCCTGCTGACGCTCGGCGACACCGAAGAGCGTCGCCGCTATCTCAACGCACGGGCGACGATCTCGACACTGCTCAAAATGAAGGCGGTGCCGGTCATCAACGAGAACGATACGGTGGCCACCTCCGAAATCCGCTATGGCGACAACGACCGCCTGGCGGCGCGCGTCGCCACCATGATGGGCGCCGATCTTTTGGTGCTGCTTTCCGACATTGACGGGCTCTACACGGCGCCGCCGGCGCGCGACCCGCAAGCCCGGTTCATTCCGGTCGTCGACCGCATCACCCCTGACATCGAGGCGATGGCGGGTGCCGCTGCTTCGGAATTGTCGCGCGGCGGCATGCGCACCAAGCTCGACGCCGGCAAGATCGCGACCGCCGCCGGCACCGCCATGATCATCACATCAGGCACGCGGCTGTCGCCGTTGCTGGCAATCGAGCGCGGCGAGCGCGCCACCTTCTTCCGGCCGAGCGCCAATCCGGTCAAGGGCTACAAGACCTGGATCGCCGGGCAGCTCGAACCGGCCGGCCGGCTGACCGTCGATGCCGGCGCCATCGGCGCGCTGCTCTCGGGCAAGTCGCTGCTGCCGGCCGGCGTCAAACTGGTCAGCGGCAATTTTGCGCGTGGCGACACGGTGGCGATCCTGTCGCCCGAGGGCCGCGAGATCGCGCGCGGGCTGGTTGCCTATGATGCCGCCGATGCCGTAAGGATCGCTGGCCTGAAGACGACCGAGATCGAAACGGTGCTCGGCTACGAGGCGCGTTCGGCGATGATCCACCGCGACGACCTTGTGGTGAGCGGCGCGACCGACTGAGAAAGGGCTCCATGCACGCTACTTGTGGGGTTCAGGCGGCCATTTAGGCGGGTTGCGGTATCTTTCCTCAACGTCGCGTTTAGTTCTCAGCAACTCGCTGCAGCCTCCCAGCTCTGCTTCGATCCCAGCCTTGGCTCGTCGATCCACCTCGATTTGGGAAATGTCCTTGTCGTCCCCGGCGACGACATCGCGAATAAGCCCGTCGGTCGTTGTTATTTTCGCACTTGTATCCTCCTTCGTCCTTTTTTCTATTTCCGCTTCAAGCCGAGCCCGCGGCCCACATCCATGGAGCTCCTCGACAACGACGGCAATCCGAGAGGGCGGTGTCGCCGGTGCGCCGCAGTAGCGTTCAGCAAAAGCAAGTTGCACCATCAAGCTGTACACAATCAAAGCCATCCCGTCGGGGCTCTCGCCAGGCTCGAACTTGTCGTCGCAGTAGTCGGCGGCGTGAAGGCCTGTCGGCAGGAGCATCGCGCCGACAGCAACGAGAATTATGAAGCTCTTCATTCTACTCCCCCAGATTTGCGGCCATTGCCGCGAAGGCCGGCCGCGTGTAAATCCACCAAGCTTCACCGGAGCGGTCAGATGCTGAACAAACACAAAGGCGAAGATGTAGCCAGTTTGATGGCACGGACGGGCCGTAAGGCCCGCGCCGCCGCCCGACCGCTGGCCATCGCCACCACCGCCGCCAAGAATGCGGCGCTTCTCGCCATGGCCGACGCGGTCGTTTCCCGTGAGCAGGACATTCTTGACGCCAATGCCATCGATGTCTCGAATGGCCACGAGTCCGGGCTTTCCGGCTCGTCCATGGACCGGCTGAAGCTGGATCCGGCGCGCATCCGCGCAATGGCAGACGGTATTCGCGAAATCGCCGCACTCGGCGATCCGGTTGGGGATGTCATCGCGGCTTGGGACCGGCCGAACGGCCTGCATATCGAACGGGTGCGCACGCCGCTCGGCGTCGTCGGCGTCATTTACGAGAGCCGGCCGAACGTTACCGCGGATGCCGGCGCGCTGTGCCTCAAGGCGGGCAATCCAGTAATCCTTCGCGGCGGCTCGGATTCGCTCAACTCTTCCGCCGCTATCCATGCCTGCCTGGTCGAGGGGCTGAAGGCAGCCGGGCTGCCGGAGGATGCCATCCAGCTGGTGCCGACTACCGATCGCGCCGCCGTCGGCGAAATGCTGAAAGGGCTTTCAGGCAATCTCGAGGTCATCATTCCGCGCGGCGGCCGCAGCCTGGTCGAGCGTGTGCAGAGCGAGGCGCGGGTGCCGGTCTTCGCGCATCTCGAGGGCATCTGCCATCTCTATATCGACCGATCGGCCGATCTCGACATGGCGGTCAAGATCGCGGTCAATGCCAAGATGCGGCGCACCGGGGTGTGCGGTGCTGCCGAGACGCTGCTGGTCGACCGTGCCGCCGCCGGCACGCATCTGGTGCCGATCCTCGAGGCCTTGCGGGCGGCAGGCTGCGAGATCCATGCCGATGCCGAGGCGCTGAGGCTTTATGCCGATGCCCAGCCCGCGACCGATGCAGACTGGGTGACCGAGTATCTCGATGCCATCATTGCGGTGAAGCTGGTCGACGGCATTGGCGGCGCCATCGAGCATATCGAGACGTTTTCCTCGCATCACACCGAGGCGATCATCGCCGAGGACGCCACAGCGGTCGACCGGTTCTTCAACGAGGTCGATTCGGCGATCCTTCTGCACAACGCCTCGACCCAGTTTGCCGATGGCGGCGAGTTCGGCATGGGCGCCGAGATCGGCATCGCCACAGGCAAGATGCATGCACGCGGGCCGGTCGGCGTCGAGCAACTGACCTCGTTCAAATACCGCGTACGCGGGTCGGGACAGGTGAGGCCTTGAAGCTGTTCGCCGTTCGAGCCTGAAGCTTTGCGCCCAGCCACCCCCCTCTGTCCTGCCGGACATCTCCCCCTCAAGGGGGGAGATTGGCTGCCATTTCCGATTTCGCCAATCGCCGGCGTTGCAAGATTTGCGCCTGCGATGAAGCCGCCAATCTCCCCCCTTGAGGGGGAGATGTCCGGCAGGACAGAGGGGGGTGCCTGACGCATGCTTTCCTCGTCTGAGCATCCCGTATCCTCCCACTATCTGCACATGCCGCATGCCGGGAAAGGCGTGGCGGTCGGGCTGTTCGGCGGTTCATTCAACCCGCCGCATGCCGGCCATGCGCTGGTCGCCGAGATCGCGCTCAGACGGCTTGCGCTCGATCAGCTGTGGTGGATGGTGACGCCGGGCAACCCGCTCAAGAATGCCGGTGACCTGGCGCCGCTGGCCGAGCGGCTGCAGCTATCCGAAAAGATCGCGAAGAACCCGAAGATCAAGGTCACCGCCTTCGAGGCGGCCCACCGCGTCCGCTTCACCGCCGACACGCTGGCGCTGGTCAAGGCGCGGAACCCGGGCGTCGATTTTGTCTGGATCATGGGCGCCGACTCGCTTCGCGACTTCCACCGCTGGCAGCGCTGGCGCCGCATCGTGATGACGTTTCCGATCGCGGTGGTCGACCGGCCGGGTGCGACGCTGTCGTTCCTGTCGTCGGTGGTCGCCAAGACCTTCGACTATGCCCGCGTCGACGAAGGCGACGCACCGCGGCTCGCCCGCATGACGGCGCCGGCCTGGACCTTCATCCACGGCCCGCGTTCGTCGCTGTCGTCGAGCGCGATCCGCAAGGTGGCAAAGGGCTGAACCGGCGCGGAAGGCAAGTCCGGTGATGTCGCTTTTGCCGCTGCCTTGACCTGCTTGATGGGCGATCCTCGGTCATGACGATTCTCGCGCGCGACCAGGACAAGAACGGTCTAGGGCAGCCGGCGCCGTCGATCGCCATTGCCAGCATCCTCTTGTCGATGGCGCTGATCGCCGTCGGCAATGGGCTGATGTTCGCCTATATCCCAGTCCGGCTCGGCGCCGAGGGCTTCGATCCGACATGGGCGGGGCTGATCGTCACCGGCCTTTCGGCTGGCGGCCTTGCCGGCTGCATCCTGACCGGGCCGCTGGTGCGGCGTGTCGGCCATGCCCGCGTGTTCATGGTGCTGTCGGCACTGATCGTGCTGTCCAACGCCGCGGTCGGCGCCGGGCCGCACCCCTTGCCATGGATCGCTGCACGGGCACTCTACGGCTTTGCCATATGCGGCCTGTTCATCGTCGCGCAGAGCTGGCTGAACGATGTCGTCGCCAACGCCATCCGCGGCCGGGTCATGGCCATCTTCTACGTTGCCTATGTCGCCGGGCTCGGCGTCGGTTATTCGACGCTGGCGTTGATCGATATCCGCGCGGCCGATGCGCCGCTGATCGGCATTGCCTTTACCGCGCTGTCGATCCTTCCCGTCGGGCTGACGCGGCTCGCGCAGCCGCCGGCGCCGCAAGCGGCTTCCGTGGCGCTCGGTCGCGCCTGGCGGATCTCCCCGGTCGGCGTCGCCGGCATGCTTGCCGTCGGCGGCCTGTCGATGACGATCTCGGGTTTTGCGCCGATCCATGCCACGACCAAGGGCTACAGCCAGGCCGACGTCGCCTTGCTGCTTTCGGCAATGCCGGTCGGCACGCTGATCCTGCAGATTCCGCTCGGCTGGATTTCCGACCGCACCGACCGGCGCTTTGTGCTGATCGCGGCGTCGGCGCTTGCCGCCGCGGCGGGCCTGTTTGCCCTCGGTTTCGACGGCGGCGCGCTGGCGGCTCTGCTTGTCATCTATGTGGTCTGGGACGGCGCCTCGGAATCGATCTACTCGCTGGCCAGCGCCCATGCCGGTGACCGCGCCGGCAAGGACGACATGGTGGCGCTGTCGAGCTCGCTTTTGTTTGCCTGGTCGCTTTCCGGCTTCGTCGTACCCGGCATTGTGACCGGGCTTTCCGCCGCCTACGGCACGCAGGCCTTCATCTATGTGGCAATCGTCATTGCCGCCGCCTACTGCCTGTTCGTTCTCTGGCGCGTCGTCATGGTGCGGCCGGTGCCCGCCACCGAGACCGGCAGTTTCGCGCCAATGACGGCGCAGGCGCCGTTGCCTGTCGATCTCGCCTTCGCGCCTGAAGATCAGCGCGGGCGCGGAGAGCTTTGAGGGGCATCCTGCCAGCTGGCTGCAACGCTCTATTGCTGCGTGGCTGAGGCCTCCGGCTGCGGCGCTTGCGGCGCCGGCGCCGGAATTGAAAGACCTTCGGCATCGAACGCCTGCTTGACCCCTTTGGTGAGGTCGATCTGGGCGGCGAAGAAATCGGCAGCCGCCGTCCAGTAGCGCAAGCTGATGGCGACGGTGCTGTCGCCGACGGTCGCGACAAAGGCGATCGGCGCAGGCTGCCGCCTGACGCGCCGGTCGGCGGCGGCAACGCCAAGCATGGTCTTCTGCGCAAAATCGATGTCGTTCCAGGAGCCGATGCTGAGCGTGATGTCGCCGCGCCGCACACCGTTGCGGGTGAAGTTGCGGACCGGCTGGTTCCACAGGGTCGAGTTGGGTGCAAGCACGTAGACGCCTTCGACCGTCCTCAGCGTTGTGGCAAACAGCCCGATCTCCTCGACGGTGCCGGATATCGCGCCGACTTCGACATATTCGCCGATGCGGAACGGCCGCAGCGCCAGCAGCATGATGCCGGCGGCAATGTTCTGCAGCGTGCCTTGCAGCGCCAGGCCGATGGCCAGGCCGGCGGCACCGATAGCGGCAATGATCGAAGCCGTCTGCACGCCGAACTGGCCGAGAACCATGATCACGACCAGTCCCAGGATGGCGTAGCGGACGACCTGCGAGAAGAAATGGCGGAGCGTTTCGTCGAAGCCGCTGATATGGCCGAGGCCGGCATAGATCGAACGCTCGGCGAGGCCGGCGACGATGTAGCCGATGACCAGCAGGATGACGGCGCCGACCGCCGAAAGCGAGTAGGAGACGATCAGCGTGCTGAGTTGCGCAAGGCCGGATTGCACGGTGAGGAGGGCGTTCTGGGGATCGATCGGCATGTCGGGATTCCGGTTCGTGGATGAGCCGATAACCGCTGCGGGGCGAGGCGGTTCCGATTTTCTGGCCCGAAAAGCCGGATATTCGGCCGTTACCGGGCGTCTGCTTGTGAGCGGTGTCTTGAAACTGCAACCTAACTCTGCCTATCTAAGGAGTGTCACCTGATTTCAGAGGTGATTTGGTTGTTCTTGCTGCGAAAGGAAATACACTGAGAACAGCACTGCGGAAGAAGGCCGACATCGTGCCTTCGCCGGCCGGGATCAGCGTAAACGACGCCGTGTCCCGCGCCATCAAGACAGTCCTTGCCAGTCTGGAAGACTCCAAGGCCGAAAATATCGTCTCAATCGACATTCAGGGGAAATCGAGCCTCGGCGACTACATGGTCGTCGCATCGGGCCGATCGCACCGTCATGTCTCGGCTGTTGCCGATCATCTCCTCAAGGCGCTCAAGGATGCCGGGCTCGGCACGGCGCGCGTCGAGGGGCTGGCTGGCGCCGACTGGGTCCTGATCGATTCGGGCGACATCATCGTCCATGTCTTCCGTCCCGAGGTCCGCGACTTCTACAATCTCGAAAAGATGTGGCAGGCGCCCGATCTCGAGGAGGAGACCCTCCACTGAGCCGTATTCGTCTTGATGCATGTCGTTGTCCGACATGCATCAGCGGCTCTTCGAGGCAGGGATGAAGATTACGGTTCATGCCGTGGGCCGAATGAAAGCCGGCCCCGAGAAGCAGTTGGCCGACCGCTATTTCGAGCGTTTTGCCAGGAGCGGTCCTGCCGTAGGCCTCGAATTCGCCGGGATCGTCGAGATTGCCGAAGGTCGCGCGCAGACGGCCAATGAGCGCCGGCGCGAGGAAGGCCAGAAGCTGCAGACGCACTTGCAACCGGGCACGGCGCTGATGCTGCTGGATGAGCGCGGCAAGAACCTTTCCTCCGAGGATTTCGCCGGCCGCATAGGTTCGCTGCGCGATGGCGGGCGCAAGGCGCTGGTGATCGCCATTGGCGGCGCCGACGGCCATGACCAGTCACTGCGCGACCTGGCTGATCTGACGGTGTCGCTCGGCGCGCTGACCTGGCCGCATCAGCTGGTCCGCGTGATGCTGGGCGAGCAGCTTTACCGGGCGGCCACGATCCTTTCCGGTCACCCCTACCATCGTTCATGAAGTCGGCTCCGTCGGCGAATTGATGCCAGCCGCCCGGATTTTTGCCCCAATGCTCATCGACAGTTTGGCCTCACGGGGTTTGTCGATGACGGCCGGGGCTCGAACATGGTTGATGGTTCGTTAACGAAGCCGCGCATAGAGTTGGGCTTCAATGTCTGAAGACTGGAAATCACGAACGGGCTCCTGGCGCGTGCGCTACGGCATCGCCGTGGCGACGATCGCGCTTTCGCTCGGCGTCGCGCGGGCCGAGAACACGCTCGACCTGGCGCCCGACCCGGACCAGAGCCGCGCCGAATACGAAAAAGTATCGAAAGAGATCACGCTGTCGTCCGAGCGGCTGGCCAAGCTCGCCGCCGACATAGCGGCTGTCAAGAAGGACCACGCCTCGATCACCGCGGCGCTGATCCAGTCGGCGATGACCGAGCAGAAGCTCGGCCAGGACATCGAGGACATTGGCGGCAAGCTGGAAGGGCTGAAGGCGCAGGAGCAGAAGATCCGCGCCTCACTGGCCGCCAGACGCGACGTTCTGGCCGAAGTGCTCGGCGCGCTGCAGCGCATGGGGCTCAATCCGCCGCCGGCGATCCTGGTCAAGCCGGAGGACGCATTGTCGTCGGTGCGCAGCGCCATCCTGCTCGGTGCCGTGGTGCCGGAACTGCGCCAGCAGACCGACATGTTGCTGGCCGACCTCAAGGAGCAGTCGCGGGTGACGGCCTCGATCGAGGCCGAGCGGGCGCGGCTGACGGCAGCTGTCGGCGAGCAGGCGGCGGAAAAAAAGCGGCTCGGCATGCTGCTCGAAGCCAAGCAGAAGCTCGCCGCCGATACGCAAACCGCGCTGGCCGCCGAAAAGCAGCGGTCCGCGACGTTGGCGGCCAAGGCCGGCAGCCTGAAAGAACTGATCGCCTCGCTCGAGGCCGACAGAGCCCGCAAGGCGGCGGATGCGGCCAAGGCAGCCGAGCAAAAGACGGCCGACGCCGACAAGGGCCCGGCATCGGCTGCGGCGCCGACGGAATTGGCCTCGCTGCCGGTGCCGGAGAGCAACAGGCTCACCGCTGCCGCGCCGTTTTCCGCGCTTCAAGGGCAGATCGCGCTGCCGGTCACCGGCAGGATCAAGCGGCGCTTCGGGGCCAACGACGGTAACGGCGCGGTGATGCTCGGTGACATGGTTGCGACACAATCGGGAGCCATCGTCACAGCGCCGGCGGATGGAAATGTGCTTTATGCGGGGCCGTTCCGCTCTTACGGTCAACTCTTGATCCTGAATGCGGGTGACGGCTATCATGTCGTCCTGGCGGGGATGAGCAGAATCAGCGTCGCGTCTGGCCAGTCGGTGCTCGCAGGTGAGCCGGTCGGCGCGATGGGAGAGGCCCGGGTGGCGAGCACCTCGGCATCGAAGAATGGAAATGCCACGCCGGAGCTCTATGTCGAGTTCCGCAAGGATGGAAAACCCGTCGATCCGGCCCCATGGTGGGCGGACCGTTTTTCTGGAAGGACGTGAATGATGCGGAAACTGTCGCTTCTGTTTGCCGGTGCGCTGATGGGTGCATCGGCGATGAGCCTGGTCTATGGCGCGCCCGGCTCGACAGCGAAAGCTGCGGGCTCCGAGACCTATAAGCAACTGGCGATCTTCGGCGATATCTTCGAACGGGTACGGGCGAATTATGTGACGCCGCCCGACGACAAGTCGCTGGTTGAAAATGCTATCAACGGCATGCTGTCGTCGCTCGACCCGCACTCCTCCTACATGAATGCCGAAGAAGCGCAGGACATGCGCGTGCAGACCAAGGGCGAATTCGGCGGCCTCGGCATCGAGGTCACCATGGAGAACGACCTGGTCAAGGTGATCACGCCGATCGACGATACGCCGGCCGCCAAGGCAGGCGTGCTTGCCGGCGACTATATCGCCAAGATCGACGGCGAGGAGGTTCGCGGCCTGACGCTCAACGACGCCGTCGAGAAGATGCGCGGGCTGGTCAATACGCCGATCAAGCTCACCATCCTGCGCCAGGGCGCCGACAAGCCGATCGAACTGACGGTCGTGCGCGACATCATCAAGGTCAAGGCGGTCAAGTTCCGGGTCGAAAACGACATCGGCTACATGAAGATCACCTCCTTTACCGAAAAAACCTATGACGACCTCGAGAATGCCATCGAAACCATCAAGAAGCAGGTGCCGAACGACAAGCTCAAGGGCTACGTGCTCGACCTGCGCCTCAATCCGGGCGGTTTGCTCGACCAGGCGGTGAGCGTGTCGGATGCCTTCCTCGACCGTGGCGAGATCGTCTCGACGCGCGGCCGCGATCCGAAGGACGTCACCCGCTTCGACGCGCGGGCCGGCGACGACATCGGCGGCAAGCCGCTGATCGTGCTCGTCAATGGCGGCTCGGCCAGTGCCTCGGAAATCGTCGCCGGCGCGCTGCAGGATCTGCGCCGCGCCACGGTGGTCGGCACGCAGTCCTTCGGCAAGGGTTCGGTGCAGACCATCATTCCGCTTGGCGAGAACGGGGCGCTGCGGCTGACGACGGCGCTCTATTACACGCCGTCCGGCAAGTCGATCCAGGGCAAGGGCATCACGCCCGACATCAAGGTCGACCAGCCGCTGCCGGCGGAACTGCAGGGCAGGGACCTGACGCGCGGCGAATCGGACCTCAAGGGCCATATCAAGGGCGCCGACGAAAGCACGACCGGTTCGGGTTCGGCAGCCTATGTGCCGCCGGAACCGAAGGACGATTTGCAGCTCATCTATGCCGAGCAGCTGCTGCGCGGCCAGAAGACCGATCCGGCGTTCCCGCCGAATCCGCAAAAGGCCGTGTTGAACCAGTAAGGGCGGGCAAGCCGGGCCAAACAGGTCTGGCTGCCTGAGCGAAGCGATGCGATGCTGCCGGGGCCGCGAGGCTCCGGCAGTTTGATTCGGGGGCCGCGGCCGGCATGCTGCGCGTCCAGTGAAGCAAGGGGACGCGCCGACATTTTGGATTTTGTGCCTCCGGAGAAGGTTTACTTCGGGGATGCACGCCGGGGGGTGCGGGCTTGGCTGATATCGGCAAGGACATAGAACGACCTCTCGGACAGGCGATCCGGCTGCCGCACTCAGGCAGCGGGATCAGCGCCGGTACGGTCGCGGCCGCGCTTGTCGTGCTGTCCGTGGTCGGCGTCTCCAGCGCGATCGCCTTGCGAGACAAGCCGTTCCGGAAGCTGCAAGAAGTAGCCGTTTCGACGCCGACGACGCCGGCGGCGGATACCGCCGCCGCGCCCGCCAAGGCGACGCCCGAAACGGCAGCGCCAGGCAACGCAAGCGGGTCCAACATAAGCGGGCCGCAGACGGGCGGTCCGCAGATCATCCATGTCCAGACCGAGGGGGGCGACGCTCCACCCGAGGCGGCCATAGTCATTCGCGACCCTTCGACGATCGGCCAGAACCTCAGGATCGCGCATATTCCCGACAAGGCGCTGGTCGAGGCCAGCGAAACCGGTCCGTTGCCGATCCGCGCCGCCGACGGCAGGCGCCCGTTCGATGTCTATGCGCGGCCGTGGTCCGGGGCTCGCGGTGCACGCGTGGCGCTCGTCATCGGCGGGCTTGCCGTGTCGCAGACCGGCACGCAGGCAGCCATCGCCAAGCTGCCGGCGGAAGTGACGCTGGCCTTCGCGCCGCAAGGCAACAGCATCGGCCGCTGGATGCAGGTGGCGCGGCAGAGCGGCCATGAGGTCATCATGCAGGTACCGCTTGAGCCGTTCGACTATCCGAACGTCAATCCCGGCCGTAACACGCTGACCGTGGCTGCAACGCCGGACGAGAATTTGAAGAATTTACGCTGGGCGCTGTCGCGAACGACCAACTACACCGGCGTCATGAACTATATGGGCGCCCGCTTTTCGGCCGACGCGACGGCGATGGGGCCGTTGATGGCCGAGCTTGGCAAGCGTGGTCTGGCCTATGTCGACGACGGTTCGTCGGCGCGCAGCCTGGCACCCGAACTGGCGCTGAAGGACGGCGTGCCGTTCGTCGGCGGCGATACGGCGATCGATGCGGTGCAGGACCGCGGCGCCATATTGAAGAAACTGGATGGGCTGGAAGCGACGGCACGGGCGAAAGGGTTTGCCGTCGGCATCGGCTCGGCTTTCGACCTGACGGTGGATACCGTGTCTTCCTGGGTGACCGAGGCCAAGAAGCGTGGCATCGAGATCGTGCCGGTTTCGGCGGTGGCCATAGATCCGGAAAAAGGCTGAGATGGCAAAGAACAAGCTCGTTGAGCCCGAGACGCTGCCCTACCGGCCCTGCGTAGGGGTGATGGTCCTCAATGAGGCCGGCCTGGTCTGGGTCGGCCGTCGCATTGCCGAGCCGGACAGCGAATTCGCTGGAACGACGCAGCTCTGGCAGATGCCGCAGGGCGGCATCGATGATGGCGAGGAGCCGCTGCCCGCGGCGGCGCGTGAACTTTACGAAGAGACCGGCATGCGCTCGGTGTCGCTGCTGGCCGAGGCGCCGCACTGGATCAAATACGACCTGCCGGCGCATCTGGTCGGCGTCGCCTTCAAGGGACGATATCGCGGCCAGACGCAGAAATGGTTTGCCTTCCGTTTCCATGGCGACGAAAGCGAGATCGCGATCAATCCGCCGCCGGGTGGCCACAAGGCCGAGTTCGACCGGTGGGCGTGGCGGCCGATGCTGGAATTGCCGGGCCTGATCGTGCCGTTCAAGCGCAAGGTCTACGAAGACGTGGTGGCGGCGTTCCGGCACCTGGTGGCGTAGCCGCCGGCCTTCCGTTAAAACAGGTCGGCATGAACAACATCTCCAGCAAATCTCTTCCGCCGACCGTCACCCTGAGCGAACCGATCAGCGAAGCCGCGGCAGGGGCGATCCTGACCATCGATCTCGGCGCCGTCCGTGAGAACTACCGGCGGCTGAAGGCGCGGCTGGGCGGCGTCGGCTGTGCTGGAGTGGTCAAGGCCGACGGCTATGGGATTGGCGCGGCGCCGGTGGCGGCGGCGCTGATGGGTGAGGGCTGTAATACTTTCTTTGTTGCGCATTTGGCCGGCGGCATCTTGCTGCGCAAGGCGCTCGGCTCAGATCCGGCCATTTATGTGCTGAACGGCATTCCGCCGGGTGCGGAAACGGAAGCGGTTGTGGCAGGGCTTTGCACCGTACTCAACAGCGCCAGCCAACTCGCGGCATGGCGCGAGATGGCCGGGCGGGTGGGCCGTAAGTTGCCGGCCGCCCTCCAGGTCGACAGCGGCATGTCGCGGCTCGGCATGACGCCATCCGAGGTGAAGGCAGTCGCGCAGGATCCGCAGGCTTTCGACGGTGTCGAACTGACGTTCGTGATGAGCCATCTCGCCTGCGCCGACGAACCCGAGCAGCCGGCCAACGAGCGGCAGCGGCTGGAATTCGAACGGCTGCGCCGGATGCTGCCGGAAGCGCCGGCTTCCCTTGCCAATTCATCAGGCATTTTTCTCGGGCAGCGCTATCACTACGACCTCGTTCGTCCGGGTGCCGCTCTCTATGGTGTCAATCCGACGCCGGCGAAGGACAATCCGATGCTGCCGGTGGTGCGATTGCAAGCCAAGGTCATCCAGACGCGGATGCTGGAGGCCGGCACCGGTGTCGGCTACGGCCACACTTTCCACACCAAGGCTCCGCTTGCCGCGGCGACGATTTCGCTCGGCTATGGCGATGGCTGGCATCGACGCGCCGCTTCCTCCGCCTGGCTCGAAAATGTGCGGCTGCCCTTCGTCGGCCGGGTTTCGATGGATTCGATCATCCTCGACATTTCCGCATTGCCGCCCGGCAAGCTGAAGGCCGGCGACCTCGTCGAACTGATCGGACCGTCGTCGCAGACGGTGGACCAGGTAGCCGGCCAGGCCGGCACCATCGGCTATGAGGTCTTGACCAGCCTCGGCCACCGTTTCCACCGGCGCTATGTGAATGGCTAGGACGCAAGGTTGTTGTCCTCACGCATGTCTTTTCCCTAAGCATCGGCACTTGGCTGGCGCCACAGAATCCGGCAGACATGAGGCGGCGATGATCCCGGTCTCGAATCCCGACGAGATGCCGCCGCGGAGAACCAAACGATGAAGATCTTCGTGCTGGGCGGCGGCGTGATCGGGGTCACCACCGCCTATTTTCTTGCCGAGGCCGGTCATCAGGTGACGGTGATCGATCGCCAGAAAGGCCCGGCGCTGGAAACCAGCTTTGCCAATGCCGGCGAGATCTCACCCGGCTATGCCTCGCCCTGGGCCGGGCCC
The DNA here is from genome assembly GCF_040319065.1 of Mesorhizobium sp. M0968. Lineage (NCBI taxonomy): Bacteria > Pseudomonadati > Pseudomonadota > Alphaproteobacteria > Hyphomicrobiales > Phyllobacteriaceae > Mesorhizobium > Mesorhizobium sp. M0968. The sequence goes on along the minus strand of NZ_JAMYNL010000001.1, from coordinate 384,953 downwards.
GGCGTTCCGCTGAAGGCCATCAAATGGCTTTTGATGAAGCACGGTCCACTGGTGGTGCGACCGGCCCTCGATCCGCATATGTGGATATGGCTGGTCAAGATGCTGCGCAATTGCACGGCTGAACGCTACGCGCTGAACAAGGCGCGCATGGTGCCACTGGCCGAATACAGCCGCGACACGCTGAAGGCGCTGCGCGAGGCGACCGGCATCGCCTATGACGAGCGCGCCAAGGGCACGCTGCAGCTCTTCCGAACGCAAAAGCAGCTCGACGGCTTCGGCGGCGATGTCGAGGTGCTGAAGGCCTATGGCGTCCCCTACGAGGTCCTCGACCCCGACGGCTGCATTGCGGCCGAGCCTGGGCTGGCCGGCGTGCGCGAGAAATTCGTCGGTGGCCTGCGGTTGCCCGGCGACGAAACCGGCGACTGCAAGATGTTCACCGACAGGCTTGCCGAGCTTTGCGCGGCACGCGGCGTCACCTTCGAATACGACACGGAGATACGGCGCGTCGTCAAGAAGCGCGATCGCATCACCAACATCAGCACCAGCAAGGGCTGGATGGTCGCCGATGCCTATGTGATGGCGATGGGCAGCTATTCGGCACGGTTCATGCGCATGCTGAAGCGGCCCATCCCGGTCTACCCGGTCAAGGGCTATTCGATCACCCTGCCGATCAAGGACGCCGCCGCCGCGCCGGTCTCGACCGTGATGGACGAGAGCTACAAAGTAGCGATCACCCGGCTCGGCGACCGTATCCGGGTCGGCGGCACGGCGGAGATTTCCGGCTTCGACCTGCGGCTGCACGAATCGCGGCGGCGCACGCTCGAACATTCGGTCGGCGACCTGTTTCCGGGCAGCGGCGACATGCGATCGGCGACCTTCTGGTGCGGGCTGCGGCCGATGACACCGGACGGGCCGCCGCTGATCGGCCGCACCGATTTCTCCAATCTCTATCTCAACACCGGCCATGGCACACTCGGCTGGACCATGGCCTGCGGCTCGGCCAAAGTTCTGGCCGACATCATCTCCAGCCGGGTGCCCGACATCGACGTCGGCGATCTCGGGCCCGGACGATACGCCAAGTAAGACGCCCACCAGCTAAGACAGCCAGCGGCCGGCAGGGTCACGCGAACAAACCCCTGTCCCGTTCGACGGCCTTGGTAATGAAGCTCGCGACGACCTGGACGCGGCGCAGCGGCCTGACCGATTCATGATAGACCAGCCAGTAGGCGCGGCGGATGGGTGCGACGATATCGAGAGGCACCAGCTCCGGCATCAAGCGGGCAACGAAGGTGTGCAGGATGCCGATGCCGGCGCCGGAACGCACTGCTTCGGCCTGGCCGAGCGCCGAGGAAATGGCGAAGCTGGTCCGCCAGTCGGGGCTGAATTCGGCCGCGTAGTCGAGTGAGGGACTGACGATCAGGTCCGGCACGTAGCCGATCAGCGTATGCTGGCCTAGCTCGGCGGCGGTTCCGGGCAGGCCTTGGGTGTCGGCGTAGGCACGCGACGCGAACAGGCCGAGCGTGTAGTCGACCAGCTTTCCCGCCACCAGGCGGCCTTCCGTCGGCCGTTCGACGGTGATGGCAATGTCGGCCTCGCGCCGGGACAAAGAGAAGGAGCGTGGCACCGGCACCAGCTGGATGGTGAGCTCACGGTGCAGAGCGGTCAGCGCGCCGAGGTGCCTGGCCAGGAAGGCGACGCCAAAGCCGTCCGGCGCGCCGATGCGCACGGTGCCCGAGATGTCGTCGCCTTCGGCTGAAACGGTCGAGCGCGCGGCGATCATGTCGCCCTCCATGCGTTCGGCAATCTCGAGGAAACGCTCGCCCGCCGGCGTCAGCTCACTGCCGGTGGTAAGCCGGCGAAACAGTTTTGTCCTGAGCGCTGCCTCGAGGGCGGCAATGCGGCGCGAGACGGTCGCGTGATTAAGCTCCAGCCGCCTGGCGGCGCCGAGGATCTGGCCGGCCCGCGCTACGGCAAGGAAGATACGGGCATCATCCCAGTTCATGAGGGTCCTGGCGATAACGATCAAAACCGCGTTCCTTCGCGCCCCCCTCTGTCCTGCCGGACATCTCCCCCTCAAGGGGGGAGATTGGCAGTTTCGCCGCAGGCGTCTTTCTTGGGAGATGTCCGGCAGGACAGAGGGGGGCGGTGAAGGAACTCAATCTCAATCCTTGCTGCTGGGGACCTGCATTCTTCCTATTTGCGAGAATTGATGCTCTGCGGTCAAACGCTATCTATTTTCTGCACAACGGTTGCGTTTTCGCTCGCGTTGCCATCGCTCCCGCAAAGGCGGACAATGCCTCATCACGAACCAGGGAGAGAGACCATGATCGAATACGGTCATTTCATCGGCGGCAAGCGCGTCGCCGGAACCAGCGGCCGCAAGCAGGACGTCATGCAGCCGATGGACGGCACGGTGCGCGGCACGGTGGCGCTGGCTTCGCAGGCGGAATTGCGTGCGGCGGTCGAAAACGCCAAGGCCGCACAGCCCGGCTGGGCGGCGACCAATCCGCAGCGGCGCGTACGCGTCCTGATGCGGTTCCTCGAGTTGGTCGCCAAAGAGTATGATGCGCTGGCCGAGATATTGGCGCGCGAACACGGCAAGACCATCGCCGACGCCAAGGGTGACATCCAGCGCGGCCTCGAAGTGGTCGAGGTCTGTATCGGTGCGCCGCATATGATGAAGGGCGAGTTCACCGATGGCGCCGGCCCCGGCATAGACGTCTATTCGATGCGCCAGCCGCTCGGCGTCGTCGCCGGCATCACGCCGTTCAATTTTCCGGCGATGATCCCGCTGTGGAAGATCGCGCCGGCCATCGCCTGCGGCAATGCCTTCATTCTCAAGCCGTCCGAACGCGACCCGGGCGTGCCGATGCGCATTGCCGAACTGTTTATCGAGGCCGGTCTGCCGGCGGGCATCCTTAATGTCGTCAACGGCGACAAGGAAGTGGTCGACGCCATCCTCGACGATCCCGACATCAAGGCCATCGGTTTCGTCGGCTCGACACCGATCGCCCAGTACATCTATTCGCGCGGCTGCGCGGCCGGCAAGCGCGTGCAGTGCTTCGGCGGCGCCAAGAACCACATGATCATCATGCCGGATGCCGACATGGACCAGACCGTCGACGCGCTGATCGGCGCCGGCTACGGCTCGGCCGGCGAGCGCTGCATGGCAATCTCGGTGGCCGTCCCGGTCGGCAACGACACCGCCAACCGGCTGATGGAAAGACTGGTACCGCGCGTCGAGAGCCTGAAGGTCGGTCCGTCGACGGATTCTTCCGCCGATTTTGGCCCGCTGGTCACGGCGCAGGCGCTGGAGCGAGTCAAGTCCTATGTCGACACCGGTGTCAAGGAAGGCGCCAAGCTGGTCGTCGACGGCCGCGGCTTCTCCATGCAGGGCTATGAGAACGGCTACTATATGGGCGGCTGCCTGTTCGACAATGTGACCGCCGACATGCGCATCTACAAGGAAGAGATCTTCGGGCCGGTGCTCTCGGTCGTTCGCGCACCGACCTACGAGAACGCCATCAAGCTCGCCAACGAGCACGAGATGGGCAATGGCGTCGCCATCTTCACCCGCGACGGCGACGCGGCCCGCGACTTCGCCTCGCGGGTTCAGGTCGGCATGGTCGGGATCAACGTGCCGATCCCGGTGCCGATCGCCTACTACACCTTTGGCGGCTGGAAGGCGTCCTCCTTCGGCGACCTCAACCAGCACGGGCCGGACGCGTTCCGCTTCTACACCAAGACCAAGACGGTAACGTCGCGCTGGCCGTCCGGCGTGAAGGACGGTGCCGAGTTCGTCATCCCGACGATGAACTGACCGAACGGTTTCCTGTCAGCGCGTCCTCGCCTTCGGCTTGGGGCGCGCGGGCCGGCGTGAAGGATGGCGCCGAATTCGTCACCCCGACGATGAACTGATCCAAATCGCAGAAAGCAAGAAAAGGCCCGGGCACCAAGCTCGGGCCTTTTTGTCGCGGTCTTCATCGGCATGAACACTAATGTGATGGAACCAAGAAGGCAGCAATCTTCTTAGGTTGCAGTCCTGCCGCGAAGGAGATGCTGGCAGATCAACCAACGGCGCTGGTGACGGCTCCGGGGGATATCGTCCGGCGCAAAGGAGGTGTCAGATGGCACGTCTCATGGCGACTATAGCTTGCGCTGCGATGGCCCTTTCCGCCGTCCCGGCAATGGCTGCCGAGCAATGTGCGGCACGCGCCGATATGGTCAAGGCGCTCGGCGAGAAGTTTCATGAAAACCCGAGCGCGGTCGGCGTCGTCAATCCGAATGTGGTGCTTGAAGTCTTCGTTTCCGACAAGGGCACATGGACCATCCTCGCCAGCGACACAAAAGGTCAAAGCTGCGTGATTTCAGTCGGCGAAGGCTGGGAGAGCGCGATGACGAAAGCGGCGCTGCCAGGCACCTGAACGATTTATCACGGGTCTGCGCGCCTCGGCATGGCCGCGCGGCCTGTGGCTCATTCTTTCGGCGACAGCCGTAAAACGGATCTGCAGGCGCCCGCTTGGGCGCCTGCTTGCGCTTTTCCATTATCGATACCATATATCGAGAACATAATGGGAACATCTTAAATCGTTCCCACCAATGGCAGACCGGAACACAGAAAGGAACGACGCGATGATGATGACGTCGGAACCGGCCTGGATCGCTCCGGCAAAATGAGGCCGTCAAACCCCTCCTTTGCCGGAACGTGATGGCAAAGGAGGTGCCCTATGGCACGCAAATCGCTGTTGAGATGGGTGAAAACCCTGGTTCTTGCTGGCGCATTGGCGGTGGGTACGAACACCGCAGGCGCGCAATATCAACACTGCGTTGAACATGGCGAGCTCGTCGCCCATTTGAGCGAGAAGTTCCAGGAAAGGCAGTTTGCTTTGGGGCTGATCGGTCATGAGGCGGTCATGGAAGTCTTTGTCGCCGAGACCGGAACCTGGACCATCGTCGTCACCGATATCGCCGGCAGAAGCTGCATCGTCGCGGCCGGCGACAATTGGGAAAACGTGATGGCCCTGCCCGGCCAGGGCGCATGACGAAATGGCAGGCTCAGCGTGTGGCAGCTGCCTCGGCATGGCCGCGCAAAAGCGCCATCAGGCGCTTGGCGTCCTTGGCCGCGGCATCTTCGTCGCCGGCGAGGATCGAACGGATCAGTGCGACATGATGCTCGGCGGATTCGGCCAAGCCGGTATCGGCCTTGTAGCGGAACCAGAAGCGACGGCTATGGGTTTGCAAGGGTGCCGCCAGGCGCGCGGCGAACGGGTTGTCGGCAGCCAGGGCCAGCGCCTCGTCGAGCGCCTTGTCGGCCTGGATAAAGTAGAACACATTTTCCGAAATCACCGCCTTTTGCATGGCAAGGGCAGCGTCATGGAACAAGTCGGCGGCCTCGCGGGTGACGAAGCGGGCGGCCGAGCGGGCAAGCACCACCTCGACGCCACGGCGGGCGTCGAGGACACGCAGCCAGTCGCCGGGGTGAAGCGGCGCGATGGCGATGCCGGCGCGCGGCCGGACCTCGAGCAGGCCCTCCCAGGCCAGCCGCTGGATTGCTTCGCGAACCGGGGTGCGGCCGAGGCCGAGCCTGTCAATCAGCGCCCCCTCGGTGATGAAGCTCGCCGGCGCCAGTTCGAGAGTTACGATCATGTGCTCGAGCCTGCGGTAGGCCTTCGCAGTTGCCGGCTCGGAGCCCGGGCTGTCATATACCAATGCGGCATCTCCTGATATATTGTTGATATATCATATCAGATTCAACGTTGACAGCCGGCTTCTTAAGAAATATACGACTGATATATCAGATGGAGCGATCGACATGTGGGCCGGAGTCTTCCCCGCCGTTACGACCAAATTCACCGAGGACGACGGCCTCGACCATGCCGAGATGGAGCGCTGCTTTGCGCTGCAGATGGAGGCCGGCTGTGACGGCATCATCGTCTGCGGGTCGCTCGGCGAAGGCCCGATGCTGTCGCACGACGAGAAGATCGCGGTGCTGAAGACCGCGCAGAAGATCGCCGGCAAGAAACCGGTGCTGTTGACGGTCAACGAGGCCGGTACACGCGAGGCGGCGGCGATCGCGCGCCGCGCCGCCAAGGAAGGCGCCAACGGTTTGATGGTGGTGCCGAGCCCGATCTACCATACCAATGCCGAGGAGACGGTCGCGGCACTCAGCGCCGTCGCCGCGGCCGGCGACCTGCCGGTGATGATCTACTCCAACCGGCTTGCCTACCGCGTCGACGTTACCGTCGACCAGATGGAGGAGTTGGCGAAGGACCAACGCTTCGTCGCCATAAAAGAGTCCTCCGACGACATCCGCCGCTCGACCGAGATCATCAACCGCCTCGGCGACCGCTACGACCTGTTCACCGGCGTAGACAATCTCGCCTTCGAGGCGCTGTCGGTCGGCGCCATCGGCTGGGTGGCGGGCCTGGTCACCGCGTTCCCGCGCGAGACCGTCGCCATCTACCAGCTGATGCGACAGGGCCGCCGCGAGGAGGCGTTGAAGATCTACCGCTGGTTCCGGCCGCTGCTCGACCTCGACGTTTCGACCTATCTGGTGCAGAACATCAAGCTTGCCGAAGTGCTGGCGATCAACACCAACGACCGCGTGCGCATGCCGCGCCAGCCATTGTCGGGCGAGCGGCGCAAGGCAGTCGAAAAGATCGTCAGGGATGCGCTGGCGGTGCGGCCAGAGCTGCCGACATTCTGATCCAGTCGCTTTGAAGGCATTTGCAGATGTGCAGCGCGGCGCACGGCAATGAATGATAATGCTACGCTCGATGTCGCCATCATTGGTGGCGGCATCATCGGCATCTGCGCCGCCGCCCTTCTGGCAGAGGCGGGGCGAAACGTGACGATCTTCGATCGGACGGGGATCTGTGAGGAAACCAGTTCCGGCAATGCCGCTGCCTTTGCCTTCTCCGATGTGCTGCCGCTCGCCCACAAGGGCATGATCAAGCAGTTGCCGAAATGGCTCGCCGACCCGCTCGGCCCGCTCAGCATCCCACCCGCGTATCTGCCGAAGCTGCTGCCCTGGCTGGTCCGCTTCTGGCGCGCCGGCCGAAGCGACCGCTATGAAGCCGGCCTTGCCGCGCAGGCCGGGATGATGAAGCTCGCCGAGGCGGAATGGATGGGCTTGCTCGACCGTTCCGGCACACGGCCGATGCTGCATGAGGACGGCTCGCTCGAACTCTACGACAGCGAGGCCGAGTTCAAGGCTTCACTGCCCGGCTGGGCGGCAAGGCAGCGCTTCGGCATCGGCTTCAGCCATGTCGAGGGGAGCGCTCTCACAGCCCTGCAGCCCGGTCTGTCGCCGCGCTTCGTCAAGGGAACGTTCGTGCCGGGGTGGAAAACCGTTGCCGATCCCAAGCTGCTTGGAAAGGCCTTGTGGGCCTATGCCGAGAGGTTGGGCGCCGTGTTCGAAAGGGCCCGGATCGAGCGTGTCGAGGCGGGACAGGACGGCGCGATCCTGACCACGGCCGACGGCACGCGGCGACGGGCGAAGCACGTCGTCATCGCTGCCGGGGCCTGGTCGCATCTGCTGGCGAGACATCTCGGCGACGGAATCCCGCTGGAGACCGAGCGTGGCTACAACACGACGTTGCCGAAGACTGCCTTCGACGTAAAGCGGCAATTGATCTTCTCCGGGCATGGCTTCGTCATCACGCCGCTCGAGACGGGCCTGCGCGTCGGCGGCGCGGTCGAACTCGGCGGCCTTGAGAGGCCGCCCAATTATGCGCGCTCGAAAGCGCTGCTCGAAAAGGCGCAGAAATTCCTGCCGGGACTGGATCCGGCCAATGGACGCGAATGGATGGGGTTCCGGCCGTCGCTGCCGGATTCGCTGCCGGTGATCGGGCGGTCGCAACAAACGCCGTCGGTGGTGTATGGTTTCGGCCACGGTCACCTCGGCCTGACCCAGGCCGCGGTGACCGGGCGCTTGATCCGCGAGCTCGTTCTCGGGCAGAATCCATCGCTCGATCTCGGCCCGTTCAGCCCGCAACGGTTTTGAGTTCGAAGACAGTCAGTTGGGAGCCGGCATGGCCAAGAATTCCTTCTTCTGCATAGACGGTCACACCTGCGGCAATCCGGTGCGGCTGGTCGCCGGCGGCGGGCCTTTGCTCAAGGGCTCGACGATGATGGAGCGGCGAGCGCATTTCCTGGCCGAATATGACTGGATCCGCACCGGGCTGATGTTCGAGCCGCGCGGCCATGACGTGATGTCCGGCTCGATCCTCTATCCGCCGACGCGTGAAGATTGCGACATCGCCATCCTGTTCATCGAAACCTCGGGCTGCTTGCCGATGTGCGGCCACGGCACCATCGGGACGGTAACTTTTGCCGTCGAGCATGGGCTGATCAAGCCGAAGACACCGGGCGTGCTCAGGCTGGATACGCCGGCGGGCGTGGTCGTAGCCGAGTACAGCCAAGTCGGCGACTATGTCGAGGAGGTGCGCATCACCAATGTGCCTTCCTTCCTCTATGCCGAGGCTCTGACGGTCGAATGCCCCGGGCTCGGCGAGATCAGCGTCGATGTCGCCTATGGCGGCAATTTCTACGCCATCGTCGAACCGCAAAAGACCTATCGCGACATGGCCGACCATTCGGCCGGCGAACTGATCGCCTGGAGCCCGGTGATGCGGCAGCGGCTCAACGAGAAATATTCCTTCGTCCACCCGGAGAATCCCGGCATCAATACGCTGTCGCACATATTGTGGACCGGGGCGCCGACCAACCCGCAAGCCGATGCCCGCAACGCCGTCTTCTACGGCGACAAGGCAATCGACCGTTCGCCCTGCGGCACCGGCACCTCGGCGCGCATGGCGCAGCTTCACGCCAAGGGCAAGCTTGGGGTCGGCGACGACTTCGTCCACGAATCGATCATCGGGTCGCTGTTCAAGGGCAGGGTCGAGAAAGAGGTCACCGTCGCCGGCAAGCCGGCAATCATTCCGTCGATCGGCGGGTGGGCGCGGATGACCGGATTGAACACGATCTTCATCGACGACCGCGACCCGTTCGCGCACGGCTTCGTCGTCAAATAGAGAAAACGCTGACGCAAGCGAAAGAAAGAGAGCGCAAACGGATTGCCTTCGACGGCGCAACGATCCCGCTCATCAACTTATTTTGACGGCGATTTCTTCGAAATGGGTCGCATGCTGCGATTGAATCGTCAAAGACATTGCGTTAGGCCAATGGTAGGGTCCGCGATGGTCCAGGGGGCGGACGGGAACCAAACGGGCAATCGGACGACGTGCGGCGAAAACACGCGTAATGATCGAAAAATCACGTTGCAATCCGGGCTCGAAACTTTACGACTAGGGAAAATACGAAAAGGAATGCGTCTGCATGGGCGACATTCCAGGGGAGCCACGACAGCATGCAGTATTTTGTCCAGCAGCTTATCAACGGGCTGACGCTGGGATCGATCTATGGGCTGATAGCGATCGGCTATACGATGGTCTACGGCATCATCGGCATGATAAATTTCGCCCATGGCGACATTTTCATGATCGGCGCTTTCACCGCGCTCATCGTTTTCCTTATCCTCGGTGCATTGTTCTATTCGCTGCCGATCGTCGTTGCGCTGCTGATCATGATGATCGTCGCGATGCTGCTGACCAGCCTGTATAACTGGACGATCGAGAAGGTGGCCTACCGGCCTTTGCGCGGTTCATTCCGGCTGGCGCCGCTGATCACCGCGATTGGCATGTCGATTGCGCTGTCCAATTTCGTCCAGGTGACGCAAGGGCCGCGCAACAAGCCGGTCCCGCCAATGGTGTCCAAGGTCTACAACATCGAAGGCATCAGCGTCTCGCTGAAGCAGATCATCATCGTCCTGGTCACCATAGTCCTGCTGGCGCTGTTCTGGTACCTGGTCAACAAGACCTCGCTCGGCCGGGCGCAGCGCGCCTGCGAGCAGGATCGCAAGATGGCCGCACTGCTCGGCGTCGACGTCGATCGCACCATCTCGATCACCTTCATCATGGGCGCCGCCCTTGCCGCCGTCGCCGGCACGTTGTTCCTGATGTATTACGGCGTGGTGGTGTTTTCCGACGGCTTTACGCCCGGTGTGAAGGCGTTTACTGCCGCGGTGCTCGGCGGCATCGGCTCACTGCCCGGCGCCGTGCTCGGCGGGCTGATGATTGGCTTCATCGAAAGCATGTGGTCGGCTTATTTCTCGATCGACTACAAGGACGTCGCCGCCTTCTCCATCCTGGCGATCGTGCTGATCTTCCTGCCTTCCGGCATTCTCGGCCGGCCAGAAGTCGAAAAGGTCTGAGATCATGGCGGTTACCGTGTCTCCGGAAAGCACCGTCGTCGCCACCCCGGTCCAGCGCGCTTTTCGCGAAGCGCTCTATGCCGGCGCCATCTCGCTTGGCCTGTTCGTGCTGTTCATCGGCCTGAAGACCGACCAGAACATCTCCAACGAACTGATCCTGGTGCAACGCTGGGGCTTGCTCGCCGGCGTCGTGATCGCCACCATGGCAGGACGCTTCCTTTATGTCGCCTATGGCCAACCCTTCCTGGCGAACCAGAAGATCGTCGACGTCGCCACCGGCCTGCTGCCGGTCAGCCTGGCTTCGCGATTCTTCCGCCTTCCCGCGTTCATCGTGGCGCTCGCCGTCGCCGTTATTCTGCTCGCGCTCAGCAGCTTTCTGACCGAGGCCTTAGGGCCGGAACTTTCCGATTTTGTGCGGTTCCTGCGGGCGCTCGCAATCATCTATGCGCTGGCTTGGCTGATATATCGGTTCCGGGCCTTCATTCACGCTCATTTCTCGGCATTGGGCATAACCGCACTGGCGCTCTACCCGATTATCGTGGTGTTGGTGCTGGCTCTATATGCCGGGTCGATGGCCGCCGGTTTCCAGGGCTCGCTGAAATATGTCGACAATTACGGCATCCAGATCCTGATCTACGTGATGCTGGCTTGGGGGCTGAATATCGTTATCGGCTTGGCCGGCTTGCTCGATCTCGGCTATGTCGCCTTCTACGCCGTCGGTGCCTACGCCTATGCGCTGCTCGGCACGCATTTCGGCCTCTCCTTCTGGATCCTGCTGCCCGCCGCCGGCCTGATGGCTGCGTTCTGGGGCGTGATGCTCGGCTTCCCGGTGCTGCGCCTGCGCGGTGACTATCTGGCGATCGTGACGCTCGCCTTCGGCGAAATCATAAGGCTGGTGATCATCAACTGGCGCGAGGTGACCAACGGCTCGGCCGGCATTTCCGGCATCCCGAAGGTGTCTTTCTTCGGCCTGATGTCGTTCAACGTTTCCGATCCGAACTACATCTCGAAGGTGCTCGGCATCGCCCAATCGGGTGCCTACTACAAGATATTCCTCTACTATTTGATCCTTGGGCTCTGCCTGCTGACGGCCTTCGTCACCGTGAGGCTCAGGCGCCTGCCGGTCGGCCGCGCCTGGGAAGCGCTGCGCGAGGACGAGATCGCCTGCCGCTCGCTCGGTATCAACACCACCACCACCAAGCTCACGGCCTTTGCCACGGGCGCGATGTTTGGCGGCTTCGCCGGCTCGTTCTTTGCCGCGCGGCAAGGCTTCGTCAGCCCGGAATCCTTCGTCTTCCTGGAATCCGCGATCATCCTTGCCATCGTCGTGCTTGGCGGCATGGGCTCGCTGGTCGGCATTGCCGTCGCCGCCATGGTGATGATCGGCGGCACCGAAATCCTGCGCGAACTGGATTTCCTCAAGACCGGCCTGAGTTGGGGCAACATCAAGGTTATACCCGGGTTCGGCCCCGACTTCACGCCGGAGCTTTATCGCATGCTGTTGTTCGGCATGGCCATGGTCATCGTCATGCTGTGGAAGCCGCGCGGCTTCGTCGGCAGCCGCGAGCCGACAGCCTTCCTCAAGGTGCGCAGGGCGGTGTCGGGGTCCTTCACCAAGGAGGGACACGGCTGATGAACGCGAGCCCCTCCGTGAACGATGCCATCCTGCAGGTCGATCATTTGTCGATGAAGTTCGGCGGTCTCGTCGCCATCGGCGACCTGTCGTTCCAGGCCAAACGCGGCGAGATCACCGCGCTGATCGGTCCCAACGGCGCCGGCAAGACCACCGTGTTCAATTGCATCACCGGTTTCTACAAACCGTCGGAAGGCATGATCACGCTCAATCGGCGCGACGGCTCGACCTTCCTGCTCGAACGTTTGCCGAACCATGAAATCCCGGCGCGGGCCAAGGTGGCGCGCACCTTCCAGAACATCCGCCTGTTCTCGGGCATGACGCTGCTGGAGAACCTGCTGGTCGCCCAGCACAACAAGCTGATGAAGGCGTCCGGCTATACCATTCTCGGCCTGTTCGGTTATAGCGGATACAGACAGGCTTCGGCGGAATCGGTTGAACTGGCCGAGCACTGGCTGGAGAAGGCCGATCTCGTCGACCGCGCCGACGATCCTGCCGGCGATCTGCCCTATGGCGCGCAGCGACGACTCGAAATTGCTCGCGCCATGTGCACCGGCCCTGAGCTTCTGTGCCTCGACGAGCCGGCCGCCGGCCTTAATCCGAAGGAATCGGCGGCGCTCAATGCACTGCTGATGGACATCAAGGACAACACCGGCACGTCGATCCTTTTGATCGAACACGATATGGCGGTGGTTATGCAGATTTCAGACCATGTCGTCGTGCTCGAATACGGGCGCAAGATCTCCGACGGCAACCCGCAATCGGTGCGGACCGACCCGCGCGTCATCGCTGCCTACCTCGGCGTCGAAGACGAGGACGTCGAGACGGTGCTGACCGAAGTCGGCGACGAGGACGTCATCGAGCAACTGGATACGGGTCCGGATGCGGCGCATGGACCGGGCACATCGTCTTCGTATCTCGCCGGACCGGTGGCCGATACGGTCGGCCATAGCGAGGGCGAACGCGTCACCGTGTCAAAGGGCGCTTCGAAAGCCGGGCAGATCGATGCAAGGTCGAGTGCCGCGGCAAAGTCCGGATCGCCGGCCAAAGCCAAATCGGCCGCGAAATCTTCTGCCGCAAAATCTTCCACTGCAAAGCCGGCCTCCAAGGCTCCGGTGAAGTCAAAAACTCCCGGCACCTCTAATCGGCGTGGAGGGCGGAAATAATGGCCGGCACAACGCTGCTCGATATCAAGGGCGTCCAGACCTACTACGGCAACATCAGGGCGCTGAACGGCGTCGATGTCACGGTCAAGCAAGGTGAGATCGTAGCGCTGATCGGTGCCAACGGCGCCGGCAAGTCGACGCTGATGATGACCATCTTCGGTGCTCCCCGCGCCCGCGCGGGTACCATCACATTCGCCGGTACCGACATCACCCAGATGCCGACCCACGAGATCGCGCGCATGCGCATCGCCCAGTCGCCGGAAGGGCGCCGCATTTTCCCGCGCATGACGGTGATGGAAAACCTGCAAATGGGCGCCAGCCTCGACAACCTCGAGCATTATGACGAGGACGTCGAGAAGGTGTTCACGCTGTTTCCACGCCTGAAGGAACGCATTGCCCAGCGTGGTGGCACGCTGTCCGGCGGCGAGCAGCAGATGCTGTCGATCGGGCGCGCGCTGATGGCGCGGCCGAAGCTGCTTTTGCTCGACGAGCCGTCGCTTGGCCTGGCGCCGCTGATCGTCAAGCAGATATTCGACGCTATCCGGGAGCTGAACCGCACGCAGGGACTGACGGTGTTCCTGGTCGAGCAAAACGCCTTCGGCGCTCTGAAGCTCGCCACGCGCGGCTATGTCATGGTCAACGGCAACGTGACGATGAGCGGCACCGGCAAGGAGTTGCTCGCCAATCCGGAGGTGCGCGCCGCCTATCTCGAAGGCGGCCATCACTGAGTTTCAGGAGACATCAATCATGCAGGGCATTGTCTATGAGGAACCTTCGATCTGGCAGTTCTTCTTCGTCACCTGCCTGCTCGGCGGCTGGGCGGCGTGGATGACGGGCAAGGCATGTGCGCAGACGTGGCGCAGCTTCGCCCAGTTGTTCGCCTACATGCTGGGGCTCGGCATCGGCGTAAGATTCATCCATCATGCGCTGTTCGGCGGAACGATGTTTTCGCTGCATTACTACGTGGTCGACACCATCGTGCTGATGATATTGGGCTTCATTGGCTACCAATACACGCGCACCAACCAGATGGTAACGCAGTATAATTGGCTTTACGAAAGAGCCTCTCTTTTGAGCTGGAAACCAAAAGGTTGACATTTATCATTAACGGCGCTTCAGGGATGAATCGGCGTGACAAGTGCCTGAAAATCGGCAAAGTACTCTTTCTGCGAGCAAGAGTGGGCATCGCATGAAAGCAACATCCACGCCCACTCGGTAAATGGGAGCGTTTCAATGAAAAAGTCACTTTTGTCCGCCGTCGCCCTGACCGCGCTTGTCGCGTTCAGCGGCAGCGCGTGGGCTGACATCCTGATCGGCGTTGCCGGTCCGATCACTGGCCCGAACGCAGCATTCGGCGCGCAGTTGCAGAAGGGCGCCGAACAGGCTGCCGCCGATATCAACGCGGCTGGCGGCATTAACGGCGAGCAGATCAAGATCGAGGTCGGCGACGACGTGTCGGATCCGAAGCAGGGCATCTCGGTCGCCAACAAGTTTGTCGCCGATGGCGTCAAATATGTCGTCGGCCACTTCAATTCGGGCGTCACCATTCCGGCGTCAGAGGTCTATGCCGAGAACGGCATTCTCGTCATCACGCCTTCCGCGACCAACCCGAAGCTGACCGAGCGGGGCCTGTGGAACACGTTCCGTACCTGCGGACGCGACGATCAGCAGGGCAAGGTTGCCGGCGACTACCTCGCCGCGCACTTTAAGGACGGCAAGATCGCCGTCGTCCACGACAAGACGCCTTACGGCCAGGGTCTCGCCGACGAAACCAAGAAGGCACTCAATGCTGATGGCGTGACCGAAGCCATGTATGAGGGCATCAATGTCGGCGACAAGGACTTCTCGGCGTTGATCGCCAAGATGAAGGATGCCGGCGTCAACGTCGTCTACTATGGCGGCCTGCACACCGAGGCCGGCCTGATTATGCGCCAGCTCGCCGATCAGGGTCTCAAGGCCCAGTTCATGTCCGGCGACGGCATCGTGTCGAACGAATTGGCCTCCATCGCTGGCGATGCCGTCGACGGCACGCTGATGACGTTCGCTCCCGATCCGCGCAAGAACCCGAACGCCAAGGAACTCGTGGAGAAGTTCCGCGCCGCCGGTTTCGAGCCTGAAGCCTATACGCTCTACTCCTACGCCGCGCTGCAGATCGTCGCCGCCGCCGCCAACAAGGTCGGCTCTTCCGACGACGCGCAGAAGGTTGCGGAAGAGATCAAGAAGAGTGGCCCGTGGAAGACCGCCATCGGCGACATCGGCTATGACGCAAAGGGCGACATCACCCGTCCCGACTACGTCATCTACACTTGGAAGAAGGGTGACGACGGCAAGTACACCTACTTCGAACAATAAGCCGGCAAACGCCTGCAGCCCAAAAAATGCCCGGCGCCTCGCGCCGGGCATTTTTCATTTGTCTTTTGCTTCATCGCATGGGCGCAAGGATTTAAATCGGTTTAGCCGACGTCTCCATTTTTGTTTGCACTGCAGCATTTTCGCGCTAATCATGTCCGACAGTTCCCTTTCCCGCGTCCGGAGCCCTGTCCTTGGCAATCTCGAAGATCCTTGTCGCCAACCGCTCCGAAATAGCCATCCGCGTCTTCCGCGCGGCCAATGAGCTCGGCCTCAAAACCGTGGCGATCTGGGCAGAGGAGGACAAATACTCCCTGCATCGCTTCAAGGCCGACGAAAGCTACCAGGTCGGGCGCGGGCCGCATTTGGCCAGGGACATGGGGCCGATAGAAAGCTATCTGTCGATCGAGGAGGTTATCCGCGTCGCCAGGCTATCGGGCGCCGATGCCATCCATCCAGGCTACGGCCTGCTGTCGGAAAGCCCGGAATTCGCCGAGGCCTGCGCCACGGCCGGCATCATCTTCATCGGGCCAAAGCCGGATACGATGCGCAGGCTAGGCAACAAGGTCGCCGCTCGCAACCTCGCGATCGAAGTCGGCGTGCCGGTAATTCCCGCCACCGATCCCTTGCCGGACGACATGGCGGCGGTAAGGGAACTCGCCAAGACGATCGGCTACCCGGTGATGCTCAAGGCATCCTGGGGCGGCGGCGGCCGCGGCATGCGCGCCATCCGCTCCGAGGCCGATCTCGCGCGCGAGGTCATGGAAGGCAAGCGTGAGGCGAAGGCGGCTTTCGGCAAGGACGAGGTCTATCTCGAAAAGCTGATCGAGCGCGCACGCCATGTCGAGGTGCAGGTGCTGGGCGACACTCATGGCAACGCCGTGCACCTGTTCGAGCGCGATTGTTCGATCCAGCGCCGCAACCAGAAAGTGGTCGAGCGGGCGCCGGCGCCCTACCTCGAAATGTCACAGCGCGAGGAGCTTTGCGGCTACGCGCTGAGGATCGCGCGCGAAACCAGCTATATCGGCGCCGGCACGGTCGAGTTCCTGCAGGATGCCGATACCGGAAAATTCTACTTCATCGAGGTCAATCCGCGTATCCAGGTCGAGCACACGGTCACCGAACAGGTGACCGGCATCGACATCGTCAAGGCGCAGATCCATATCCTCGACGGCTTTGCCATCGGCACGGCGGAATCGGGCGTTCCGGCGCAGAAGGACATCAGGCTCAACGGCCACGCGCTGCAGTGCCGCATCACCACGGAAGATCCCGAGCATAATTTCATCCCCGACTATGGCCGCATCACCGCCTATCGCGGTGCCACCGGCTTCGGTATCCGCCTTGATGGCGGCACCGCCTATTCGGGCGCGGTCATCACCCGCTTCTACGATCCGCTGCTGGAAAAGGTAACGGCGTGGGCGCCGACGCCGGCCGAGACCATCGCCCGCATGAACCGGGCGCTGCGCGAATTCCGCATCCGCGGCGTGGCGACCAACCTCACGTTCCTCGAGGCGATCATCAATCACCCGAGCTTCGCCGACAATTCCTACACCACCAAGTTCATCGACACGACGCCGGAACTGTTCGCCAGTGTGAAGCGGCAGGACCGCGCGACCAAGCTGCTCAACTACCTTGCCGACGTTTCGGTCAATGGTCATCCCGAGACGCGCGGCCGGCCGCAGCCAAAGGCCGATGCGGCGCCACCGGTAGTGCCATATCTCAACGGCAATGTGCCTCAAGGCAGCAAGCAGAAGCTCGACGTGCTCGGGCCGGAGAACTTCGCCGCGTGGATGCGCGAGCAAAAAGAGGTGCTGGTCACCGACACGACAATGCGCGACGGGCATCAATCCTTGCTCGCGACGCGTGTGCGCACCTATGACATTGCCGGAATTGCCGGCACCTATGCGCGTGCTCTGCCGCAGCTTTTGTCGCTCGAATGCTGGGGCGGCGCCACATTCGACGTCGCCATGCGCTTTCTCACCGAAGACCCATGGGAGCGGCTGTCGCTGGTGCGCGAGGCAGCACCCAACCTTCTGCTGCAGATGCTCCTGCGCGGTGCCAACGGCGTCGGCTATACCAACTATCCCGACAATGTCGTCCAGCATTTCGTCCGCCAGGCCGCTGCCGGCGGCATCGACCTGTTCCGGGTCTTCGACTGCCTGAACTGGGTCGAGAACATGCGCGTGGCCATGGATGCGGTCGGCGCCGAGGGCAGACTGATCGAAGCGGCGATCTGTTATACCGGCGACATACTCGATCCGGCGCGGGCGAAATACGATCTGAAATACTATGTCGGCTTGGCCAGGGAATTGCAGGCGGCAGGCGCCCACATCATCGCCGTCAAGGACATGGCTGGGCTTCTAAAGCCGAGCGCTGCCCGCGCGCTGTTCAAGGCACTGCGCGAGGCGACGGACCTGCCGATCCACTTCCACACCCACGACACATCCGGCCTGTCGGCGGCAACGGTGCTGGCGGCGGTGGAGAGCGGCGTCGACGCCATCGACGCGGCGATGGATTCGCTATCGGGCAACACCTCGCAGCCTTGCCTGGGTTCGATCGTGGAGGCGCTGAAGGGCACCGAGCGCGATCCGGGCCTCGACCCGCAGTGGATCAGGAACATCTCGTTCTACTGGGAGGCGGTGCGCAACCAGTATTCAGCCTTCGAAAGCGACCTGAAGGGGCCGGCATCGGAGGTCTATCTGCACGAAATGCCGGGCGGTCAGTTCACCAACCTCAAGGAACAGGCGCGCTCGCTCGGGCTGGAGACACGCTGGCACGAGGTGGCGCAGACCTATCACGACGTCAATCTGATGTTCGGCGACATCGTCAAGGTGACGCCGTCGTCCAAGGTCGTCGGCGACATGGCGCTGATGATGGTGAGCCAGGACCTGACGGTCGCCGACGTCGAGAATCCGGCGAGGGACATCGCCTTCCCGGATTCGGTGGTGTCGATGTTGCGCGGCGATCTCGGCCAGTCGCCGGGCGGCTGGCCAAAGCCATTGCAGAAGAAGGTGCTGAAGGGCGAAAAGCCGATCACGGTGCGGCCGGGTTCGCTGCTCAAACCGGCGGACCTCAAGGCCAGTCGCGCGGAGGTCGAGGAAAAGCTCGAGCGCAAGCTCAGCGAGTTCGAGTTCGCGTCGTGGCTGATGTATCCGAAGGTGTTTTCCGATTTTGCCGCCGCGCAGGAGACCTACGGGCCGGTCAGCGTTCTGCCGACGCCGACCTATTTCTACGGCATGAAGCCGGAAGACGAGATTTTCGTCGACATCGAAAAAGGCAAGACGCTGGTGGTGCGCTGCCTTGCCATCGGCGATGTCGACGAAAAGGGCATGGTCACCGTGTTCTTCGAGCTCAACGGGCAGCCGCGCCGGGTGAAGGTGCCGGACCGGGCGCATGGCGCGTCCGCTGCCAAGGCACGGCGCAAGGCGGAGCCGGGCAATGAGGCGCATGTCGGCGCGCCGATGCCTGGCGTCGTCTCGGCGCTTGCGGTCGCTGCCGGCCAGGCGGTGAAGGCCGGCGACGTGCTGCTGTCGATCGAAGCGATGAAGATGGAAACGGCGTTGCATGCCGAACGCGACGGCACCATAGCCGAGGTGCTGGTCAAGGCCGGCGACCAGATCGATGCCAAGGATCTGCTGATCGCGTTCGGGTGAAACAGGCCGGCATCAGAGAGACTTGTCGGCGCCTGGCAGCAGCCCTTCATGCCGCATCGATAGTACCTTGACCCGCCGCGCCCGGTCGGGCATCGAACCGCTGCAATTCGCCGCTCGGGTCACCCCGAGTCGCGGCGAGAAACGACGCGGAGAGAAGAATATGGCCGATGACATCACCGAGACCAGCCAGACTGTTGCCGCCGGCCAGCTGCGCGCCTTCATCGAACGAATCGAGCGGCTCGAGGAAGAGAAGAAGACGATTGCCGACGACATCAAGGAAGTGTTCGCCGAGGCCAAGGGCACTGGCTTCGACACCAAGGCGATGCGGTCGATCATCCGGCTGCGCAAGAAGGACCAGGCCGAGCGGCAGGAAGAGGAATCCATCCTCGATCTGTACAAGGCTGCGCTCGGCATGGTGTAAAGGCCGGCCTCGGCGCCGGAGACGATCGCGGGAGAAGCGGTTCTGACCATGGATTCCAGCCATGAGCGAATTCGATTTTGGCGCCCGCCGCGCCTCTGAATTCCGCCAACGCAGCTTCTGGACGCTGTTCGCGGAACGGCATCCGGATGAAAGGGCTCTGTTGGCGAGGCGCGGACCGTGGTTCTGGCAGCGTGGGCTGCCCGATTTCGCATTGGTCCTTTCCATGTATGTCGCGCCTGCGCACAATCATGTCGGCGTCTTCTTCGGCCGCAACGAGAAGTTCGGTGCCACGCAAGCCTGGTCGCGGTTGAAGCCGTTCCAGCCGGCCATCGAAGACAGGCTGAAGCTCAGGCCAGAACAAAGTTGCGACGGCCTCGGCATCAATTCGATGTGGCGGGTGAATTGTTTTGCCGAGGACAATTGGCCGGCGATGACCGACTGGCTGGTGACGGAAGCCTCACGTTTCGAGCGCGCGATTGCCGACGTTCTGGGTCAGGAATAAAGCAGGGTTTCCAGACGCAATCCTTGTGGAAGGGTTGCTCTGGTGAGCAGCCAGGGAGCCGATCGATCGATGACGATCATGTCGCGCGTTGCCGCCTTCTTCCGCTCACGCTGGTTCGGCGGCGTGCCGCTCGATCGGCTGTTCTGGCGCGACCTGGTCGTTGTCGGCACAGCGATCAACGTCGCGTCGTCGGTGGGGGCGCTCATTCTGCTAGGATTGAAGCTGCCGCTTGCGCTCGTCCTGGCGGTGCATTTCGCGCCGGTGCCCTACAATATCTTCCTGACCTTTGCCGTTTGGCGAACTGCCGGAAAATCGAGTGGCGTCATGGCCTCGCTGATGACTCTCGGCGCCACGTTGTGGCTGATCCTGGTGGTTGTGGCCTGACGATCAGGCGGCCGGCTCGAATTTGAGCGCCACGCCGTTGATGCAATAGCGCAGACCGGTCGGTGGCGGGCCGTCCTCGAAGACATGGCCGAGATGGCTGCCGCAGCGGGCGCAATGGCATTCGGTGCGGACCATGCCGTAGCTGCGGTCGACGGTGGTCTCGACCGAACCCGGCACTGGGTCGTTGAAGCTCGGCCAGCCGGTGCCGCTCTCGAATTTCAGCTTGGATTCAAACAAGGGCTGGTCGCAGCCGACGCAGGAGAAGGTGCCGGCGCGCTTCTCGTGCAGCAGGGCGCAGCTTCCCGGCCGCTCGGTGCCGTGGTTGCGCATCACCGCATATTGCTCGGGCGTCAGCCGGGCGCGCCATTCGGCATCGGTGCGGGTAACGGGGTAGGTGTGGCTGTCCATTTTTTCCTCTTAGCTTATGTCGCTATTTGGGTTGCCTTCGCAACTTCGCCTGAAATAGGCATTTGTTACGGCGTTTGCTCGTATTTCCTATCCTGCTGCGAAGAATCCCTCAGGCGATGGCCGCGAGATAGCGCGCAACCGATGCTGAAAATGCCGCCTTTGCATCTCCGATGACGTTCTGGTTCCACCATGCGCCGTAGATATGGTCGAACGTGAAAGGCTCCAGCGCGGCCTTGATGCCGCGCACTTTCGTCGCGTTGAGCGGGATATAGTTCGGATAGCTGTACATAAAGCTGACACGACGGCGGGTCGGCGTCACCTGCAGGATGTCGCCGGCCAGGATGGCATTGCCGCGGTCGCGCTTCCAGTGCAGTACCTGGCCACCGGCAAAGTGGCCGCCGCAGCGGATGAGCGTCAGCGACGGGTTTATGGCGTGCATCTCGCCTTCCCAGCTGATGATTGCCGGATGCGGCCGCATGATCCACTGACGATCATCGGCGTGCAGATAAATCGGCACGCCGCCAAACGCCGCGCTCCACTCGACCATCACCGAATAGTAATGGCAGTGCGAAATGGCGATGGCGGCCAGGCCGCCCCGGCGGTGGATCTCGGCCACCGCCTCGTCGCTGACCATCGAGATGCAGTCCCACAGCACATTGCCGTGGGGCGTTTGCGCCAGCAATGCGCGCTGGCCGATAGCGAAGCGTGGCTCGATGCCGAAGGCGAGCACGCCGGCATCATCCTTGATCACGACCCGATGGCCGGCGGCGAGCTCTTCCGGCGTGGTCCAGGCCTGACCTTCCCAGCGCACATATTGCCGCTCGTCCTCGCAGATCGGGCAATGTCGCGGCGGCGTCGCTGTCGCCGCGAACTGGACACCGCATTGCAGGCAAAGGAAACAGGTCGACCGTCCTGTTTTGCGTGGATCCATTCAGTGCTTCCTTGAAAGTTGCTTCGTCGCGGCTTCGAGGCCGGCGAGCGTCAGCGGAAACATGCGGCCGCCAAAAATATCGCGGATCATGGCAATCGAATGGGTAAAACCCCAGTTCTTCGCGTCTTCCGGATTGAGCCAAATGGCGTTCGGCCATTGCTGCAGCAGCCTGCCGAGCCAGACGGCGCCGGCCTCCTTGTTCCAATGCTCGACCGAGCCGCCGGGTTGAGCGATCTCATAGGGGCTCATCGAGGCGTCGCCGACGACGATCACCTTGTAGTCGGGGCCATATTTATGGAGGAGATCGAAGGTCGGAATCACCTCGGCATGGCGGCGGCGATTGTCCTTCCACACGCCCTCGTAGAGGCAGTTGTGGAAATAGAAATATTCGAGCTGGCGGAACTCGGCGCGGGCGGCCGAAAACAGCTCCTCGACACTCCTGACATGGTCGTCCATCGAGCCGCCGACATCGAAGAACATCAGCAGCTTCACGGCATTGCGACGTTCGGGTTGTGTCTTAACGTCAAGATAACCGTGCTCGGCGGTGGCGTGGATGGTGCCGGGCAGGTCGAATTCCTGTTCGGCGCCTTCGCGCACCCAGCGGCGCAAGCGCTTCAGCGCGACCTTGATGTTGCGGGTGCCGAGTTCGACGGCGTCATCGAAATTCCTGAACTCGCGTTTGTCCCAGACTTTTACCGCGCGGCGGTTGCGGCTTTCGTGCTGGCCGATGCGCACGCCTTCGGGATTGTAGCCATAGGCGCCGAAGGGCGAGGTGCCGCCGGTGCCGATCCATTTCGAACCGCCCTGATGCCGGCCGTTTTGCTCCTCCAACCGCTTCTTCAGCGTCTCCATCAGCTTTCCGAAGCCGCCCAGCGCCTCGATCAGCTTCTTCTCCTCGTCGGTCAGGTGCTTTTCGGCGAGCCTCCGCAGCCATTCCTCCGGGATGTTTGCGACATCGACCGCGTTTTCGCCAGCTTGCGCCTCGACACCTTTGAAGATGTGCGAAAAGACCTGGTCGAAGCGGTCGATGTGGCGCTCGTCCTTCACCAGAGCGGCGCGGGCGAGATAGTAAAAGCCCTCGACATCATAGTCGACCAGCCCGGCCTCCAGCCCCTCCAGCAGCGACAGATATTCGCGGAGCGAGACCGGAACCCGCGCTGCCTTCAGTTCGAGGAAGAAGGGGATGAACATGGTCCGACTTTATCTGTGTCCCTCGATCTTCTCCCGTGCGGCGCTGGCGATAAAGGCGGAACGCGTCAGACCACGCCGACCCGCTTCTTCGTCGATTGCCGCCAAAAGACCTGCGTCAAGCGACAGATTGGCCCGGACAGGCCGTCCGGAATCGATCAGCACAGGGATCATCACGGCGGATTCACCGGCAGCGCTATCGACTTCGCCCAGTCGGAGCAGATCTGCCACAGTGCGCGCCGCGGGCAAGGGCAAGTTCTTCGCCATTCGTGTCTCTGCCCATTCGCGAACGGCAGAAGTCGCATCGGCTATCGCCTCTTCGGGACTTGCGCCACCGCCGTGACATCCGGGAAGATCAGGCACCCGCACTCCCCAGACTTCATCTGCGCCGTCAAGAATTCCGACATAGTGCGTCATGATTCGTCCTTAAATCCATCCAGCAAGCCGGGCGATCGACCGCGCAACACCCAGAGATTGTTCGCGATGCCGCGGCACGATAATCATGATCTCCGGCCTTTCCGGATGCTCGTACTTCTCGTGTTTGCCGCCGCCTACGTTCACCCAGCCGTCACGTAAAAGCCTCGTGACAATCTTGCGCGTGTTGGTCTCGATCAGCGGCACTGTCGCCCCTGATCATGCGCAATATATTGCGCACAGGTGATTATTTCAATCGTTGGCCTCATCATAGCAGATCGTATTCGATGAAGCCGGTCCTGCGCGCCACGTGGTCGTAGAGCTTGCGTGCCGTGGTGTTGGTTTCGTGGGTCATCCAGTAGACGTTCTTGACGCCGATCTTGCCGGCTTCCTGCTTGACCGCTTCGATCAGGGCGGCGCCGACACCCTTGCCGCGTACATCGGGGTCGGCGAACAGGTCCTGCAGATAGCAGTTGTTTATCTGCGACCAGCAGGAGCGATGGTAGAGATAGTGCGTCAGGCCGACGGCCTTGCCGTCGAGGGTGGCGATGAAGCCTTTCGGCTCGAACTCGCCCGCCGTGAACAGCCGCTTCCAGGTGACGGCGTAAACCTCTTCCGGCAGCTTGGTTTCGTAGAAGGTGAGATAGGCGGTCCAAAGACGCCGCCAATCGGCGTGGTCAGATTGCGCCAATGGGCGGATGGTGATCTCGGTCATTTCGTTTCCCTCTGAAGTCGGCAACCTGAAGCTGCCTCCGTGCCCGGCTAGAGGCAACGGTCCAGCACCGGGAAAGCGCTGTCCGGTGACTTCGTGGGCTTCCGGCCGACCGGCCCCTCATCCCTGCCGTCTCGCCATGAAGGCCAGGCGCTCGAACAGATGCACGTCCTGTTCGTTCTTCAGCAAGGCGCCGTGCAGCTTGGGCAGCACGTTCTTCGGGTCGGCGCGCAGGTCCTCGGGCGCGATCTCGTCGGCGACCAGCAGGCGGATCCAGTCGAGTGCCTCGGAGGTCGACGGCTTCTTCTTGAGGCCCGGCACGTCACGGATTTCATAGAATTGCGTGAGTGCGGCGCGCACCAGGTTCTGCTTGATGCCGGGATAGTGCACGTCGACGATTTTGTGCAGCGTCTCGACGTCGGGAAAGCGGATGTAGTGGAAGAAGCAGCGGCGCAGGAAGGCGTCCGGCAGCTCTTTTTCGTTGTTGGAGGTGATGATGACGATCGGCCGGACTGTGGCACGGATGGTCTCGCCGGTCTCGTAGACGAAGAACTCCATCCGATCCAGTTCCTGCAACAGATCGTTGGGGAACTCGATATCGGCCTTGTCGATCTCGTCGATCAGAAGCACGACTTTCTTGCCGGCAGCAAAGGCGTCCCACAGCTTGCCGCGCTTGATGTAATTGCGGATGTCGTTGAAGCGCTCGTCGCCGAGCTGGCTGTCGCGCAGCCGCGAGACGGCATCATATTCATAGAGGCCCTGCTGCGCCCGCGTGGTCGATTTGACATGCCATTCGATCAGATCGATGCCGAGCGCCGCCGCCACCTGGCGGGCAAGTTCGGTCTTGCCGGTACCGGGCTCGCCCTTGACCAGCAACGGCCGCTCGAGCGCGATCGCCGCGTTGACCGCCACCATCAGATCCTTGTCGGCGACATAGGCTGCCGTGCCTTCAAAACGCATTTTTGCTCCCGGGTTCATCGCGCGACCCTAAGGAGGCGGCCTTCGCTGTGCAAGGCGCTGCTGGCAAAGCGGGGATCTTGCCGGCGCGACCCTCGTCGAGCGGTTCTGCGTCGATTTAAGACTCGAAACATGTCGTCTCTCTGGCGCTTGGTCTGCCGTCTGCCTATATTGGCGGAGACGGTCTGCGCTTCCCGGCAGGAGAACATTTTCCCCGGGGCCTTAATGATCCCTAGGGAGCTGTCCCTGGGAAGACCCGTGGGTTTTCTCATACGGCGCCCACCTACTTTGTAGGTTCCCGGGATCGCTCTCTCCACCGGTTGTGTGGATCGTCACCTGTCGAAAAGGCAATGTCTGGCGGATCTTGTCGTCGCGCCGCTTTGTGCGGTGCTCTCACGAACGAAAGCTCGCCCCGCTCCTCCAAAACGTCGCTCGTAAAACTCCATCCAAATCTGACCTTTTCTAACGTCGGCGCATGACATCCCCAAAAGACCTGAAAAAAACTCTCCGCAACCAAGCCCTCGGGCGCCGCGACGCGCTCGATCCTTTCTGGCGGGTGGAGGCAGCACTCGAAATGGCCGAGACGGCGCGCGACCGGATCACGGTCGAGCCGGCCCAGATCGTCTCAGGCTTCTGGCCGATGCGCTCGGAAGTCGACGTCCGGCCGCTGATGTTTGCCTTGCGCGAAAAGGGGGCAAGGCTCTGCCTGCCGGCCATCCTCAACAAGACCACCATCGTTTTTCGCGAACTGGTGCGCGGCGCGCCGATGATCGACATGGGCTTCGGCACCGTCGGGCCGCATGAGGAAGCCGAGGTGCTCGATCCCCAAATGATGCTGGTGCCGCTTGCCGCCTTCGATGCGCGCGGCCACCGCATCGGTTACGGCGCCGGCTATTATGACCGGGCGATCGCGCGGCTGGCCGACAAGGGGCAGCAGCCGCGGCTGATCGGCATTGCCTTCGACTGCCAGGAGGTGGCCCTGGTGCCGGACGAGCCGCATGACGTGATCATTCCGGAAATACTCACCGAGAGCGGGTTGCGCCGGTTCGCGCCGAAATTGTAGATAAGTTCCTGGACGCATGGTCTTTTCCGAAAGTCATGCAGCTTTTTGCTTCGCTGACCTTCGGTTCGGGATCACGCTTATATGAGACTTCTCTTCCTCGGCGACATGGTCGGCAAGACAGGACGTACGGCGGTGTGGGAACAACTGCCCGGCCTGATCTCGGATTTCAAACTCGACTTCGTCATCGTCAATGGCGAGAACGCCGCCGGCGGCTTCGGCATCACCGAGGAAATTTTTCGCGAGACGATCTCGGCCGGCGCCGATGTCGTCACCACCGGCAACCATGTCTGGGACCAGCGCGATGCGCTGATTTTCGCGCCGCGCGAAGAGCGCTTCCTGCGTCCGTCCAATTTCCCCAAGGGTACGCCGGGGCGCGGCTCAGGCGTCTACATCGCCAGGAACGGCGCGCGCGTGCTGGTCGCCAACATCATGGGCCGGGTGTTCATGCATCCCGAGCTCGACGATCCGTTCCAGGCCGGCGAGCGCGAACTTGCCGCTTGTCCGCTTGGCGAGCAGGCCGATGCGATCGTCATCGATTTCCATGCCGAGGCGACCTCGGAAAAAATGTGCTTCGCTCATTTCGTCGACGGCCGTGCCAGCCTTGTTGTCGGCACCCATACGCATCAGCCGACCGGCGATCACCAGATCCTCAATGGCGGCACCGGTTATATTTCCGATGCCGGCATGTGCGGCGATTACGATTCCTCGCTCGGCATGGACAAGGAGGAGCCGCTCAACCGGTTCTTGTCCAAGGTGCCGAAAGGCCGCTTCGAGGCGTCGACCGGACCGGCGACATTGTGCGGCGTCGGCGTCGACATTTCCGACCGTAGCGGCCTGACCGAACGGATCGCGCCGTTTCGCCGCGGCCCGCGGCTGGAGGAAACGGCGCCATCCTTCTGGTCGTGACATTGATATGGACGCTTGCAATACCCAATTGCCGGCGAAACTGCTCTAGATCGTAGAGGGGACGACCTCCATGCAGCTAGTCGAATTCCTGGCGCCGCATTTCGCCTTTGTCTCCGACCCGACGGCATGGGTCGCGCTGCTGACTCTGGTCGTGCTGGAGGTCGTGCTCGGCATCGACAATCTGATCTTCATCTCGATTTTGACCAACAAATTGCCGGTAGCGCAGCGGGCCCGCGCCCGGCGGCTCGGCATATCCGCCGCGCTGGTGATGCGGCTGATCCTGCTGGCCACCATCTCGATCATCGTCCAACTGACGACGCCGATATTCACCGCCTTCGGCCACGGGTTTTCATGGCGCGACCTGATCCTGATCGCAGGCGGCCTGTTTCTTGTCTGGAAGGCGACCAAGGAGATCCACCACACGGTTGATCTCGATGATCACCAGGACACCATGATGGGCGAGACGCTGCAGCTTTCGCTGGCCGGCGCGATTTTCCAGATATTGCTGCTCGACCTCGTCTTCTCGATCGACTCGATCATCACCGCCGTCGGCATGACCGACGAAATCGCGATCATGTACATCGCGGTGATCGTGGCGGTGAGCGTGATGATGCTGGCGGCCGGGCCGCTGGCCGACTTTATCGCCAGGAACCCCAGCATCGTCATGCTGGCCCTCGGCTTCCTGCTGATGATCGGCACGACGCTGATCGCCGACGGCATGGGTTACCACGTGCCGAAAGGCTACATCTACGCCGCCATGGGTTTTTCGGCACTGGTCGAAGGGCTCAACATGCTGGCGCGGCGGCGGAAGAAGGCAAAAGGCGGCGGGCACTGAGGATGGCCCACCGCGGCTGACCTAATTCCCCGGCACACCCTTCGGATGGCGGTCGCCGATCAGGCCAAGCGTCAGGCCTTGCTCCAGCCACGCCTTGGCGCCGGCGAGCACCAGCGCAAAGCCATCGGTCGAGCCGATCGCCTGCTTGACCTGCTCGTCAGGGCTGCCGGCAAAGCCGAAATTGCGGACCTCGACAAAGGTCGTGTTGCCCGGCATCTCCTCGAAAGTCCAGACCACCGTAGTCGGCGGATCGCTCCATTGCATGACGATCTTCTTGTTATCGACGATCTCACTGACATTGACCGTCGTCGAGACGCCATACATGCGCCATTCCCAGCGAACTTTGTTGCCGCTGTCCAGCCTGTTGCTGCCATGGGTGAACCAGAACTTCGTCGTGATCGCCGGATCGACGAAGGCTTCGAATACGTCGGCGACCGGCCGCCTTATCAGCATGCCGGCTTCGGCGGTCGGTGTTTCGCGGATTTCCATTTCATCCTCCTTTCCACGGCGCCGCCCTGTTCACCAGGCATCGGGTTCGCGCACCAGGTGAATGATGTTGGTCGGGTTGGTGATCCAGCCGCCGCGAAAGCCTTCACCCAGTGCCTCGATGGCATCGCAGCGCACGACACCGGCCTCGGCGAGATGCTCCGCAGCGGCCGGAAAGTCATCGGTGAACAGTTCCAGCCAGATCTCGGCCTGGCTCATCATCGGCGCCTCGTCGATCCACAGCCGATTGGGACCGAGTTCGAAGCCGACGGCCGGCGGCTTGGCGGTGAATGGCTTCAGGCCGATGACGTCGCGATAGAAGGCGACCGTTGCCTGGTATTGATGCGGCGGGACCTTCATCGCGATGTTGATGCCGCCGGTGATCTTCGCGGACATTCTTACTCCATTTGCTCTCAGATGTTGTTCTGGTTGGCCGGCTCGCCCTTCATCTCGCTGCGGTAATAGCCGTCGCGCAGATTGATGCCGTATTCGACATAGGCCTTCATGCAGGCCAGCATCTGCGACCAGCCCTCGCAATTGAGGTAGGATTTCTTCAGGCCGACCGCGTCCTCGTGCCAGCCGGTTTCGGCGATGGTGACGAAGGTGCCGCCATCGTCGAGCGGCTCGAAATTCATCTCGATGCGAGTCTTGTAGGCTGGCTTGCCGTCGGCGTCGGTGGCATCCCAGCGCAGCACGATGCGGCTGTCTTTCTTCACCTCGTCGACCTCGACGGGAACCTTGCCCCACCAGATGACGGTGGCGCCCGCCACCAGCAGTGCGCTGGCGCCGCCGATCGTGGTGAAGTAGCCGCTAAGTTTCTTCGGATTGACGACCGCATCGAAGACTTCGGCGACGGGTTTGCCGATGCGGCCAGAAACCCTGAATCCAAGAGACATATCCACAGCTCCTTCCTTGAATGGCTCAATGATATGTTATAGAAATATAACATGTCAAGCCAATCGCGGGACGACAATGTTTTCAAGGCGCTGGCGCATCCGCGCCGGCGTGCGTTGCTCGACCGGCTGAAGGATGCGCCGCAGACCACCGGCATGTTGTGCGATGCCTTCCCCGACATGGACCGCTGCACGGTCATGCTGCACCTGAAGGTGCTGGAGGAGGCCGACCTGGTCGTGGCGCGGCGCGAGGGGCGCGAACGCTGGAACCATCTCAACGCGCTGCCGATCAAGCACATCCACGACCGCTGGATCAGTCAATATGCCACGCACGCGATCAGCATCCTCGACCGGCTGAAATCCGATCTTGAGGGATGAAAGGTTTGCCGAAGCCTGCCGATTTTCGGATCTTGAAACCCTTGCGTGCCGGCAGCAATGGCGCGGCTGGACGAATTGAGCCGATTTATCTATAAGCCGGCCATTCCGACAGCGAGCGCCGTCCGTCCGTCAGGGACGCAGCAGGACGTTCTGAAATTTTGAATTCGAGCATTTTGCAAGATGCCGGGTGGTTCACCAGGCGGCAGATGCTCTAGCCGAGAAGATGACAGGGGTGCCATGGCTGGCCATTCACAGTTCAAGAACATCATGCACCGCAAGGGCCGCCAGGATGCGGTGCGGTCGAAAATGTTTTCCAAGCTGGCGCGCGAAATCACCGTCGCCGCCAAGAGCGGCACGCCCGATCCATCGATGAACCCGCGCCTGCGCCTTGCGGTGCAGAACGCTAAGGCGGTGTCGATGCCGAAGGACAATATCCAGCGCGCCATCAACAAGGCGTCGATGGGCGATGCCGAGACCTACGAAGCCGTGCGCTACGAGGGTTACGGGCCAGGCGGCGTCGCGCTGATCGTCGAGGCGCTGACCGACAACCGCAACCGCTCGGCGTCGAATGTGCGCGCTGCCTTCACCAAGGCGGGCGGGGCGATGGGCGAGACCGGCTCGGTATCGTTCATGTGGGACCGCGTCGGCGAGATCTACTATCCGGCATCGGCCGGCAGCGCCGAGAAGGTGATGGACGCGGCGATCGAGGCCGGCGCCGACGACGTCCAGTCGGACGAGGACGGCCACACGATCTACTGCGCTTTCGAGAATCTCGGCGAAGTGTCGAAGGCGCTGGAGGGCGCGCTCGGAGAGGCTGAATCGGTGAAGCCGATCTGGAAGCCGCAGACCAATATCGCGGTCGACGAGGAGCGGGCACAATCGCTGATGAAGCTGGTTGCGACGCTCGAGGACGACGACGACGTGCAGAGCGTCTACGCCAATTTCGAGGTCGACGAGGAGACCTTGGCAAAGCTCAGCGCGGCATGATCCAACACGCGCTGCCCACAGTCCGCATCACCTATTGCACGCAGTGCCTGTGGCTGCTCAGGGCCGGCTGGATGGCGCAGGAGCTGCTGTCGACCTTCGGCACCGATCTGGGCGAAGTGACGCTGGTGCCCGGCACCGGCGGCATCTTCACCATTTCCTGCAATGATACGCTGGTCTGGGACCGCAAGCGTGACGGCGGTTTTCCCGACGCCGCAAAGCTCAAGCAACTGGTTCGCGACGTCATCGATCCGGATCGCGATCTGGGCCATGCCGACCGCAAGGGCCATAAGTCAAAAGACCCTGCCTGACGGCCTTTTAGGACTTCCGTCCTGCATTCACCGCCATGCGAAGATGAAGCAGCCCAGCGCCACGATGGCGGTGATGGTGCGGACATGGTTCCACATCACCCAGTCCCTGAGATAGGCGGCCCATACCGCGGCGCCGTTGGCGCTTGCCGGATCGACCGCGGCCAGGGCGTTGTTAAGCGGCACGTTGAACATCATCGTCACGATTGGGTTGCCGACGAGGTAGATCAGGGCGCCGGCGAGGAGCCAGAACGAACCCGGTTGGCTCCAGCCGATAAGAGCGCCGGCGGCAAGGACAAGACAGACCAGCCCGGTGCCGAAAAGCGCGGTCATGAATGCCGGCGTAATCACGGTGATGTTGATCGAATTCATGGCGGCGATGCCGCCTCCGGCAGGCAAGCGGGCGAGCGCCGGCATGATAAAGTTGGAGAAGGCGAAGAAAACGCCGCCGACAACGCCTGAGCCAATGGCAGCGACGAAGGTGAGGGTGGGAAGCAGTTTCATGATCATGTCAGTTCCTCCGGCTTCAGATTCGAGCAGTTCGATTGGTGTGTCGTCTAAAAATATGAATGATCCTCACATTTGCAAAACGTGATAAACCCTCGTATTTTCTCAGTCAAGCCATTTTTCTGGAGACAGTCATGGAAGGCACCGCTGCACCGGGTTCCCGCAACGAGCAGATCGCATCGCCGCGCCGGGCGCCGAGCCAGCAGCGCAGCCGCGAGCGGGTCGAGCGCATGCTGGCCGCCGCCTCGGCGTTGATCGCCGAGCAAGGCAGCGACGCCATGCGCATGGGCGAGGTGGCCGAGAGGGCCGGCGTGTCGATTGGCTCGCTCTACCAGTTCTTCCCCGACAAGAGGGCGATCATCTGGGCGCTGGCCGAACGCTACACCGCCGAAAGCCAGGCCTGCATTGCGGCAGCGCTAGCCGAGGTCAATGACGCCGAAGGCCTGCGCCGGGCATTTTCGGAACTGGTGGATATCTACTACGGAATGTTCCTGGCGGAGCCGGTGATGCGCGACATCTGGTCGGGCACGCAGGCCGACAAGGCGCTGCGCGAACTCGAGCTTGCCGACAGCCGGGCCAACGCCGAATTCCTTACAGCCGTGCTGAAACGGCTGCGGCCATCCGCCGATCCGGAAGCGCTCGAAACGACGGCGTTTCTCATCTGGCAGATGGGCGAGGCCGCAATGCGGCTGGCGATCTCGGTCGGGCGGCAAGAAGGCGACAGGCTGGTCGCGGCCTACAAGCGGATGGCCCTGCGCGAGTTGCTCGGCGAGTAGGGCCGTATTTTCCCAACAAAAAACCCGCCACGAAGGCGGGTTTCTCGATCTGCGAAATGCCAATGCGGCTTAGAGGCCGAAGCCTTCGAAACGCTTCTTGAACTTCGACAGGCGGCCACCGCGGTCGAGCAGGGTCTGCTGGCCGCCGGTCCAGGCCGGATGGGTGGTGGGGTCGATATCGAGGTTCATCGTATCGCCTTCCTTGCCCCAGGTCGAACGGGTCATGTATTCGGTGCCGTCGGTCATGACGACCTTGATGGTGTGGTAGTCGGGATGGATATCGGTCTTCATGGGTCTGTTCCTGGCTTGCCGGGTGCTGCCGACGGGCTGAAGCCTGCGTCGATGCGCCCCTTTTTAAAACTCGAAGCCGCAGCTATTGAGGAGCCACGGCTTCTAAAACGGTCGGCGAGCCTATACATCAGCCGGAATTGAATCACAAGGCCGCGGCAAGCGCATATTGATGGCGCAAGCCTCAAAGGGCCAAAGGAAACGGTCATGGCGAACATCAGCGGCGATGCAGACGAGCGCAGGCGCTCGCTGAGGCCGCTGCAGCGCCTGTTTCCCTACATTACGCATTACCGCAAAATGGTCATCGGCGCGATCGTCTCGCTGGCCGTCGCTGCGGCGACGACGCTGGCGCTGCCGCTGGCCGTGCGGCGGATGATCGACCACGGTTTTTCCGCTTCCGATTCCAGCTTCATTGCCGAATATTTCGCCATGCTGGTGGTGATGGCCGCCGTTCTGGCGGCGGCGTCGGCCAGCCGCTACTATTTCGTCATCACGCTCGGCGAGCGCGTCGTTGCCGATATCCGCCGCGATGTCTTTGCCCACGTCACAACACTGTCGCCATCCTTTTTCGACACGGCCCAGTCGGGCGAGATCGTCTCGCGGCTCGCCGCCGACACGACACAGGTCAAATCGGCCGTCGGTGCTACCGCCTCGGTGGCTTTGCGCAACGTCATCCTCGGCCTTGGCGCCGTGGCGATGATGGTCTTCACCAGCCCAAAACTGTCCGGCCTGGTCATCGCGGCCATTCCGCTGATCGTGCTGCCGCTGGTCGCCTTCGGCCGCTCGGTGCGGCGCAAGTCACGGCTGGCGCAGGATACGCTTGCCAATGCCACCGCCTATGCCAGCGAGCAGATCGGCGCGGTGCGCACCCTGCAGGCCTTCACCAACGAGAAGCTTGTAACCAGATATTTTTCGTCCGCCGTGGAAGCAGCGTTCGAAGCGGCGCGGGCCTCGATCTTTGCCCGCTCCTTTCTCACCTTCTTCGCCATCTTCATGATCTTTTCGTCAGTCGTGGCGGTGCTGTGGTTCGGTTCGCGCGACGTGCTCGACGGCACGCTGTCGCCGGGCACGCTCGGTCAATTCCTGCTCTATTCGGTGTTCGCCGCCGGCGCGCTCGGCGCCCTGTCGGAGGTCTGGGGCGAACTTTCCCAGGCAGCGGGCGCTGCCGAACGGCTGACCGAGATCCTGGCCGAGAAACCCGCGATCCAGGCGCCCGCCGATCCGAAGCCGCTGCCGGCAAAGGCGAGAGGTGCCATCAGCTTCGACGATGTCTCCTTCTCCTATCCGGCCCGGCCCGACCGCGCCGCCGTCCATGGCCTGAGCTTTCAGGTCAAACCCGGCGAGACGGTCGCGATCGTCGGACCCTCGGGCGCCGGCAAGAGCACCGTGTTTTCGCTGCTTCTGCGCTTCTACGATCCGGAGTCCGGCGGGATCATCATCGACGGGGTCGATCTGCGCGAGGCCGATCCGGCGGCGATCCGCGCGCGCATCGCCATCGTGCCGCAGGACGTCACCATCTTTGCCGCAAGCGCGCGCGACAATATCGGCTTTGGCCGGCCTGGCGCCAGCCAGGCCGAGATCGAGGCGGCGGCGAAGGACGCGCTTGCCGACGAGTTCATCCTGAAACTCGAAAAGGGCTATGACAGCCAGGTCGGCGAGCGCGGCGTGACGCTGTCGGGCGGCCAGCGCCAGCGCGTGGCGATCGCCCGCGCCATTTTGCGCGATGCGCCCATCCTGCTGCTCGATGAGGCGACCTCGGCGCTAGATGCCGAAAGCGAGACGCTGGTGCAGACGGCGCTGGACCGGCTGATGAAGGGCCGCACCACGATCGTCATCGCCCATCGGCTGGCCACCGTGCTGAAGGCCGATCGCATCCTGGTCATGGATGGCGGCCGCATCGTCGAGGAAGGCACGCATCAGAGCCTGGTCGCCAAGGGCGGCATCTATGCGCGGCTGGCCAAGCTGCAGTTCGACACCGGGGCGAGTGCTTTCAGGGGCGCGGCCGAGTAGCATCGCTCCATCCCGATGAAATCGAGATGAGGCTCCATCTTCTTGTTTGACCATGATCTCTTCCGAAAACCGGCAGCCACTTTTCGGGGTCATGGTGCCCAGCGGCCGCCGAGATTCTTCAGCTACCGAAAGCTCGGCGTTTGCCACGTCGATAGGCGATGAACAGGGGAACGCCGACAAGCAACGACAGCAAAAGCATGCTGGCGACGGTCTGTCGCTGCTCCTTTGCCGGATCGCTGAGCTGCACATCGGCAGGCGGCTCTTCATAGGTAAAATCGTACTGCCAGCGAACCTGGTCTGCGAGGTCATCGACGGTTTTCAGATAATCGGCAATCGCCTTGGCCGGTACTTCAGTCGCCAGCGTCTGAAAATTCCATTCAACTTGAAATTCGGTGGGCGTGTTGGACCAGGATGCCTTGAGAGACAGATAGGGCGTCACGACGTTTTTCATCGACTCGCCGGAAAACCTCGCCTTGAGGTTGCGCACGGTCACCTTGTGGCGGCGGTAGAACTGGGGGCCGAGGGAGACGGGCCCGGTTCGGTCGACGATTGTCGGGGTTGGAAGAGAGTTGTTGCCGAGATCGGCCGCGCGGATCGGGAAATTCTTTGCCAGATCGTTGGCCGTCAGCGCTTCCGCCGGCAAGCGATAACTTTCCTTCACGCTCACTATGTTGCCGTCGCGGCGATCCACGATTTCCGGCTTGGCGATGGTTTGGATGCCCGGATATTGCTTGTTGTAGTATTTCAGGTAGGCGTCCGACACCTCGCTCAGCGACCGGCTGGCGAAATTGCCGCGCATCCAATCGGCATCGGCGTCCTCATATGTCGAGAAGACCGTCAGCACGAGGGGATCGCCCGGTTTCCGCGGAAAGTCGAATTCCTCGGCGATCTGGATCGATGGGCTGGTAAGCACAGGGCTCGGCATCTTCTCCAACCCGCCGGTGCTGGAAAGCGGCAGCGCGAAGCCGTAGTCGGGCTGTGCGAGATTGTGCGCCCCGCCGCCCTGAAGATAGTTCGTGGCGTCCAGCCAATATGTCTTTGCTCCGATCCTTGCCTTGACGATGGCATGGTCGAAATCGCGGAGCGCCGGCAGATGCTGGTCCAGGGCCCGTCCCTCGTCGAGATCGGCCAAGGCGACCTCGGCAGCAATGCCAAGCCGCACAAGCGACGAAACCAGCAGCAGGGCCTTGTCCTTGCAGTCACCGAACCCGCTCAGGATGACCGTCGCGGGATCACGCGGAACGTAGGAACCGGCACCCATCGACAGGCTTACATAGCGGATCTGGTCCTGCACCAGCCGCATTGCCTCGACCATGCGGTCTTCGGGCACCGGATGCCGCAGAGCGATGTCGTCGAGCTTTGCGGCAAAAGCCGGGGGAAAAACGGTCGCTGGCTTGTAATAGGGCGCAACGGCATCGACCACACTTTGCCAATTCGCGGTAGACGCGACATCGATGGAGCCCCAGCCTGGATAGGTCACGGGCAGGTTGTCCTCGACATTGACCGGTTTCGGGTTTGGAATCTCCCACAGATAGGTGGTGTCCGGTCCAGTCGGGGAGATTGAGGGCTTAAGTCGGGTTCCCCGTGTCTTGATCTGGAGCGGCTGGTCCGAAGGCCAAATGATGCTTGTGCGGATAAGCGCTACCGGCTCTTCCCATTCGGTGGAGAAATTCTTGAAGAAAAGGTCCTTGCCGACCAGCGGCGTTATCTCATAGGTCGACCCGTAGTCGACGATGTCGCCGGTGCGCACATCATCGATGTTGACATGTGCTGTCAGCCAGCCGTCGAAGACACCCTTCTCGGCGTCTCTTTCCCTGCGGAAGATGTCGAATTCGACACCTTCCAGCCGGTCCAGAACGGCGCCATCGCGGATGATGTGAAGATGGTTGAGCGTGACCTTGTGCCGGGACGGATCGAACTGCAGATCGATACTCGCGCCACGATCCAGGCCGGGACGGTCGACGATTTTATAGACGGTGCGCGAGTACTCGACATAGCCGCCGGCGCGATGCGTGATCTGGTCGTCCGAGAGCAGCCATGAAACGCCATTCTTGATTTGATCCGATCGGGTGGGATCGGCAGCCGGAATATCAAGCTGCTTTACCCAGCTTTCTGCCGGCCCCTTGAGAACCATGTCGTCGGCCATGGCCGGAGAACTCAGGCCGATCAATAAGATGAAAAATACCAAGCGGGGCCAGAAAGACTTCATCCTATGAAAACTGTAACAGACAGACATCTACGCTCGCCCAACTTGGAAGAACTCCTTTTTCAGAGGCTTTCCCACCAAAGTAAAGGCCAGTTTCGCGGATTTCTGCAGTCACCGCGGCAAGAACCTGGAATAGACGAAGCGGCTCAGTTCCCGTAACGCTTCTTCAGGTGATCGGTGAAATGCACGGCATTGAGCTTTTCGCCGGTGGCGCGTTCGAGCAGTTCCGGCGTCGACCAGCGCGAGCCTTGCGACCAGATCCTTTTGCGGCGCCAGTCGTTGATCGCGGCGAAATCTCCCTTGGCGAGGTCTTCGTCGGCTGAAGGATGATCCCTGGTCAACGCCGCCCATTGCTGCGCCGCCATCATGGCGCCCAGCGTGTAGGAGGGGAAATAGCCGAAGGCGGCACCCGGCCAGTGGACGTCCTGCATCGGACCGTCAGCCGGATTGTCTGATGTCGACAGGCCGAGATAATCGCGCATCTTGGCATCCCAGGCTTCGGGCAGGTCGGCTGCTTCCAGCCGTCCCGAGACAAGCTCCTGCTCCAGCTCGTAGCGCAGGATGACGTGCAGCGGATAGGTGACCTCGTCGGCATCGACGCGGATCAGGCCGCGCTCGACCCGGTGCACATGCGGCAGGATGTCGTCGATCCTCCAGCGCTCGCCGAGGTGTCTTTCGACCACCGGCAGCGCCCAGCGCCAGAATTCTGGATTGCGGCCGATCTGCTTTTCGACGAACAGGCTCTGGCTTTCATGCACCGCCATGCCGCGCGCTCTGCCGAGCGGCCAGTGCGCCCACGCCTTCGGCAGGTTCTGCTCGTACAGCGCATGGCCGGTCTCGTGCAGCACGCCCATCAGCGCTGACAGGAAATCCGAGGTCTTGTAGCGGGTGGTGATGCGCACGTCGCTCGGCACGCCGCCGCAGAACGGATGGTGCGAAACCGACAGCGAGCCGTGGGTGAGGTCGAAGCCGACTGCCGCCATCATGGCGAGGCCGAGCTCGCGCTGCTTGTCCAAGGGGTAGCTGCCGGAAAGCGGCTTCAGCGGATGTTTCGCCAGCCGCTCTTCCTGCACGGCCAGTGCCTCCGGCACGAAGCCTTTCAGGAAGGTCTTCAACTCGACAAACACAGGCGTGATGTCGGCGGCGCGATTGCCCGGATCATATTGCTCCATCAGCGCGTCGTAAGGCTCGAGCCCGAGCACCTCGGCGCGAAGGGCCGCCTCCTCGCGGACCAGCGCCACGACGCCTTCCAGCGCCGGCAGGAAGCCGGCCCAGTCGTTCTTGGCGCGCAGGTCGCGCCAGAGCTGCTCGGAGCGCATGCGCGCGGTCGTCTGGCGCTCGACGAACTCGACCGGCAGGCAGGTCAGGTTGGTGTATTGCCGGCGGAATTCCCTGACCGCGGCCTGCTGCTCTTCGTTCAGCGCCTCCTGCTCGGCCGCCGCGATCCAGTCGGCAATCTCCGGCGCAGTCGCCCGGGCATGGTGCATGCCGGCAAGCGCCGACATTGCCTCTGCGCGCTTCTCGCCGCCGCCGACCGCCATATGGGTCGCCTCGTCGGCGCCGAGGATGGCGAGGGCGTGTTCCAGCGCTTCGAGCTTGTGGCCGAGGTCGTCGAGTTTTTGAAAGGACATTGTGGGTTCCGCTGATTTGACGGCGGGAAAAGATACCAATGCAAAACTGTTGGCAACCCCGAAAGCCGCCCGCGACCGACGCATTGACTGCCGGCCGCAACGGTCGAAAGGCATCTCGCGGAAGCGGTGGCGTGCGTGATCAATGTCGTCCGGCGGCGGCAGACCGCGATGGGGAGACGAAACATGATCGCCAATGTGCTGGTCGGGCTGGTGGCCGTGATCCACCTCTGCATCGTCTATCTGGAGATGGTGCTGTGGGACACGCCGCGCGGCCATATGGTATTCAGGCTGACGCCGGAATTCGCCAGTGCCTCGAAAGTCCTCGCGGCCAATCAGGGCTTTACGACGGCTTTCTCGCAGCCGGCCTGACCTGGGGCTTTACCTCGGCGAAGCCGGTTTTCAGTAGTCTTCTTCTTGCTCTGCGTCGCCGTCGCCGGCCTTTACGGCGGCAACGGCGGGCGCAAAATCCCTGTTCATCGAGACAGTGCCGGCAGTACTGGCGCTGATTTGCGCTGGCGTTGGACTAGCGCATGATCCCTGAACCGAAAGCTGGAAAAGGATCATGGGCAAAATCAATTGCCACAGCGCCGGGCATTGCGGCCGATTTCAGCCGCCTGGATAAGTTGGGCCATAGCCGTTGGGATAGTATCCGCCATCGGCGCCGTTGCCGATGAGGAAGGCACTGCCGGTATCAGCGCGCAGCTTTTGGCTGACATCGTCGAGCTGCGCCATCAACTGCTGATATTGCGTGCTCGGCATCGTTCCACGGCGAGCGGCCCTCTGGGCGGCCCGATCGAGCTGAGCGACCTGCGTGCGCAAGTCACGTGCCTCGCCCGGCTCGAGCTTGTTCGCCCGGATGGCGCCCTGGATACCGGTCTCCACACTCTGGATCTGATTGATCAAGGCCGTCTCACGCGGGCCGGCGTAAGCGCCAGCAAACGGAACGGCGAGGAGAAGTGTGGCGAGCGTAGCAGTCCTGAGATTCCTGGGAGCGAAGAAGCGCATGGTTGCGTCTCCTTTACTGGGGAAGGCGGTGGTTGGGAGGGTTCTGCCTTCCGGCCTCGGGCCGTCAGGTTCCGTCGCGTCGCGATGAGCGGTTCCACCGCCGGCGGTTCTCGGCCCATGACCAAGGCTAAAAGGCCACGGCGGCAAAGTGTAATTAAAAAATGGTAATTTTTTCAGCTCTTGCCGCTGCCGCACCAGTGCCCTAAATGCCGCCGACTTGAGCCGGCTCGAGCCGGCCCGACCTGGCGCATGATACAAGCCAAAGGCTTGCAGATCACCGCTCGGTCAGCTTCAACTCGATGCGGCGGTTCTTGTTGCGCGCCTCTTCGGTATCGGCGGGGTCGAGCGGCTGGAATTCGCCGAAGCCGGCCGCGACCAGCCGGTTGGCCGGCACGCCGTTCTCGATCAGGAACTTGACCACCGATGTCGAGCGCGCCGTCGACAATTCCCAATTGTCGCGGTAGCGGCCGGTGCCGGAGAGCGGCTTGTTGTCGGTGTGGCCGTCGACGCGCAGCACCCAGTTGATCTCCGGCGGGATTTCCTTTTGCAATTCGATGATGGCATCGGCAAGCTTCTTCATCTCGAGCTTGCCGGCATCGTTGATCACCTCGGAGCCGGTCGGGAAAAGCACTTCCGACTGGAAGACGAAGCGGTCGCCGACGATGCGGATGTTCTCGCGGTCGGCAAGAATTTCACGCAAGCGGCCGAAGAAATCGGAGCGGTAGCGGTTTAGCTCCTGCACGCGTTGCGCCAGTGCGACATTGAGGCGGCGGCCGAGATCGGCGATCTTGGTGTTGGATTCGCGGTCGCGCGTTTCGGACACGTCGAGCGCTTGTTCGAGCGCTGCGATCTGCCTGCGCAGCGCCGAAATCTGCTGGTTGAGGATCTCGACCTGGCTCAGCGCCTGCTGGCTGATCTGGCGCTGGCTGTCGAGTTCGCCGGAAAGTGCCGTCGCGCGCTGGTTGGCGGCATCGCCGGCACCCGCGCCTTGCGC
Source organism: Mesorhizobium sp. M0968 (assembly GCF_040319065.1). Classification (NCBI taxonomy): domain Bacteria; kingdom Pseudomonadati; phylum Pseudomonadota; class Alphaproteobacteria; order Hyphomicrobiales; family Phyllobacteriaceae; genus Mesorhizobium; species Mesorhizobium sp. M0968. The sequence goes on along the minus strand of NZ_JAMYNL010000001.1, from coordinate 344,692 downwards.
CAGCAATTGCTCGAGCCGGCTCTTTTCCGCCTCCGATGCAGACAGCGATGCCTGCAAATTGGCAAGGGTGTCCTCCTTGTCCTGCGTCGTCGAGCGCTCCAGCGCCAGAAGCTGGGTCAACTCGTTGATCTGCGAATTGAGGCGGTTGAGCACCGTGTCCTTGCCGGAGATCTCGCGGCCGAGCAGGAACTGCGCCAGCACGAAAACAGTCAGCAGGAACATGATCGCCAACAGCAGCGTCGACAGCGCATCGACGAAGCCCGGCCAGTAATCGATGCGGCGGTCGGAGCGCCGGCCTCGTGCCAACGCCACGTCAATGCACTCCAGGCTTCTTCAAGGCGTCGGCGATCTTCTCCAGGGTGTTGCGCATCGCCTTCTGCTCGTCCGACTGGGCCTCGACCCAGTCGCGCATGATCTGCTGTTCCGAGCGCATGTTCTTGACCAGGCCGGAAATGCCGTCGGCGAGATTGGCCATGGCGGTGGCGACGCGCGGATTGGAGCCGCCGCCATTCTCCTGCAGAGTGCGCAGCTTTTCCGACAACAGCCGGATTTCCTCGGAGGGTTCGGTCTTGGCCGTGTCGGCAACGACGATGTCGGAGGACAGGTCGGTGACCGAGGACAGCCAGTTTTCGAGTTCGGTATAGAAGCGCGTCTGGGCGCGGCCGGCCTGCAGGTCGAGGAAGCCGAGCACCAGCGAGCCGGAGAGGCCGAACAGCGAGGACGAGAAGGCGGTGCCCATGCCGGCCAACGGAGCGGAAAGCCCCTGCTTCAGGGATTCGAGCACGGCCGCGGCATCGCCGGTGCCGGGGTCGAGCGACTCGATGGTTTCGCGAATCGAGCCGATCGTGTTGAGCAGGCCCCAGAAAGTGCCGAGCAGGCCGAGGAACACCAGCAGTCCGACAAGATAGCGCGACGTGTCGCGGCTTTCGTCGAGCCGGGTGGCGATCGAATCCAGCATGGTGCGCATCGAACTGGTCGAGAAGGCAATCGTCGAGGAGCGGCCGATCATCGCCTTCATCGGCGCCAGCAGCACCGGTTCGGTGGTTTCGGAGCCGGCGCGGAACGAGTTGACCCAGCGCACCTCGCGGAACAGCCGGCCGACCTGGACGAAGGCCAGCAGGATGCCGACCGCCAGCACGCCGATGATCAGCCCGTTGAGGCCGGGATTGGTGACGAAGGCGGTCGAGATCTGGCGCGTCAGGATGGCGGCGATAAAGGCCACGATGAACAGAAAGATCACCATGGTCAGCAGAAACACCTGCGGGCTCGACAATTTGTGCGGATCGTAGATCAGAACGTCGGAGCGCCTGCCCATGCCGAAGGATCTGAGAAGAGTCATCCGTGCCCCGTTTCCGATGCCGTCGCCGCCGATCAATTTGTGTTTGCGACTCTAAACGGAATTGTGACGAAATTGAATGGCGCTTGGCAATATTGCCACTGTCCGCGACCGGAGGTCAAAGCCGGTTGATGACCAGGCAGTCGACCATGGCGGCCAGATGCAGGCCGGCGCCGATGACGACAAAGCCATGCCACAGCGCATTGTGGAAGCGCAGGCCCTTCCAGGCGAAGAAGATCACGCCACAGGAGTAGACGATGCCGCCGGCAACGATGAGCGCGATCGAAGTCGCCGGTAGCGTCCGCACGAGCGGCTCCACCAGAACGATACCGCTCCAGCCGATGGCTAGGTAGAAGACGATCGCCAGCCGGTCGAAACGGCCGGGAAGAAAGACCTTGATGGCGATGCCGACCGCCGCGGCGGTCCAGACCAGCACGATCATGGAAACGGCCAGCGGCGAGCCGCCGAGCTGGGCCAGGAAAGGCGTGTAGGTGGCAGCGATCAGCAGATAGATCGCGGCATGGTCGAAGCGCCGCAATATCCATTTTGCCGGCGACGACACCGGCCAGACATTGTAGGCCAGCGAAACCGACAGCACGGTGAGCAGCGAGACTACATAGAAGGCGGCGGCGACGTATTCGCCGGGGCCGGTTCGATAGGCGGCCAGTGCCAGCAGTGTCGAGCCGGCAGCGATCGCCAGCACGATGCCCACGGCGTGGACAATGCCGTCGGCGATGATCTCGGCGCGCGAGTAATGCCAGCGCCCCATAAAGGGAATGTCGAGCTGGGAGAGTTCGCTCTGGGGTTGGGGCCGGCTGTTCGTCATCGATGATCCTGCGCCACCTTATCTGGGCGGCCGCGGGACAGTATTTCAAGCTTTGGTTGCGGTTTTGCGACTGCGGCGGTTCAGCGCGGCGTGCCTCTATCAGCCGGCTGAGAGTGGCCTTTTGATAGTCTTCAACAGCGCGCGCTGGATGAGTTCGTTGCCGGCGACGAGTGAACCGGCGTTCAGCACATCCTGTCCCCCGGCGAAATCGGAGACGAAACCGCCCGCCTCGCGGATCAGCAAAATGCCGGCGGCGACATCCCAGGCCGACAGGCCGGTTTCCCAGAACCCGTCCATGCGGCCGGCGGCGACGTAGGCGAGATCGAGCGAGGCGGAGCCGAGACGGCGGACGCCAGAGACCTCGGCCATGACATTGCGCAACTCGATGAGGAAATTGCCGTGCTGGCCACGCCCGAGATGCGGCATGCCGCAGCCGATCACCGCATCGACCAGCTTGGTGCGGCCGGCGACGCGCAGCCGGCGGTCGTTCATGAAAGCGCCGCCGCCGCGCTCGGCGGTATAGAGCTCATCCATCGCCGGATTGTAGACGACGCCGGCGACGATCTGGCCCTGGCGCTCCAGCGCGATCGAAACGGCAAAGAGCGGAATGCCGTGCAGGAAATTGGTGGTGCCGTCGAGCGGGTCGACGATCCAGCGGTGCTGGCCGTCGTCGCCCTCGATCACGCCGCGTTCCTCCATCAGGAAGGCGTAGCCGGGCCGCGCCTTGGAGAGTTCGGCAAAGACGATGTCTTCGGCCTTGCGGTCGGCCTGGCTGACATAGTCGCCCGGCCCCTTCATCGAGACCTGCAGGTTCTGCACTTCGCCGAAGTCACGCGACAGCGAGCGGCCGGCCTTCATTGCGGCCTGGACCATGACATTGAGGATCGCGGAACGCGCCATTGCTGTTCTTCCTGTCGCTGCGCCTATTTGCCTTGACGCATGATCTTATCCAAAAAGTCTGCAACTCTTTGGGATCACGCCTTAGTCGGCGCGGCGCACGTAAGTGATTTCGTTGGTATCGACGATGATGCGCTCGCCCGAGCCGATGAACGGCGGCACCAGCACGCGGATGCCGTTTTCGAGTATCGCCGGCTTGTAGGACGAGGCTGCCGTCTGGCCCCTCACCACCGGGTCGGCCTCGGTGATGGTCAGCGTCACCTGGTCGGGCAGCGAAATGCCGATCGGCCTTTCGTCATAGAGCTGGACCGTCACCATCATGCCGTCCTGCAGGAAGGCGGCGCGATCGCCGACGAACTCCTTTTGCAATTCGAGCTGCTCGTAGCTTTCGGTGTCCATGAACACCAGCGCGTCGCCCTGCTCGTAGAGGAAGGAAAAATCCTTCAGATCGAGCCGGATCTGCTCGACCGTCTCGGCCGAACGGAAGCGCTCGTTGAGCTTGGTGCCGTTGATCAGGTTCTTGAGTTCGACCTGGTTGTAGGCGCCGCCCTTGCCGGGCTTGACGGTGTTGGTCCTGACCGCCACCCAAAGGCCGCCATCATGCTCGATGACGTTGCCGGGACGGATTTCGTTGCCATTGATCTTGGCCATGGTGAGGTGATCCGGAAATGAGATGATCGCCGCAAAGGGCAATTTGGCGCCTCCAAGACCACAAATCGCCAGCAGAGGCAAGGAGCGCCTTCCGATGAAGCGGGAACGAAGCTGGCCCGGCAGCGCGGCGTGGTGGCCTCAGTCCGCCCTGACAGTCGCGGTGACGGCCTCGGTCACCGCGTCGGCGACCTCTCTCAAAAGATGCAGGTGCGGCGAACGCAGCACGACAATTCGCAGCGACAGCTCGAGGCCGGGAGCGTCGACCAGGGCAATGCCCTCAGGCAGCTTTTCCCGCAGCAGCCGCCTGGGCAGCAGGCCAAGGCCTTGGCCTCGACGAACCCAGTCGATCTGCAGCGCGCCGTCCTGAATCTCGGCGCCGACCATCAACCTGTGGCCGCCCTCGGCCAGGGCAGCCGCCAGCCGCCGGCGCGCGTCGCAGGGTTCAGGGCTGAGGACCCAGGGCATGGTCTTGACGTCGGCTTGCCGACTGGTGTTTTCGGCAGCGATGATGCCGAGGGGCTCGGTTCCGACAACGCCGTCTCCAGTTTTGGAATTGCTGCCGTCCAGGATGACGGCGAGGTCGAGCTGTCCGCGCTTGTGCTGGTCGGCCAGCTCAAGACTCCAGCCGCTCTTCAGACGCAGCGAAACCTTCGGAAACCGCGCCACGGCATCAGCAATGGCGGCGGCCACGGCTTTGTCGCAAAGTCCATGCGCGAGGCCGAGCCGCAGCAGGCCCTCCGGCTCGTTGCCCTTGGCGAATGATCTCAGCGCGTCGACGGCGGCGAGAATTTCCTTGCCGCGTGCCAGCACCTCTACGCCGGCCGGGGTCAGTCGCGACGGCTTTAGCCGGCGGTCGAGCAATTCCGTGCCGAGCACCTCCTCCAGCCGCTGGATCTGGCGGGTGACGGCCGGCTGCGTCAACGGCAGGCGTCGAGCCACCTTCTGAATCGAACCCTCCTCGGCAAAGAGGGCCAGTGTTTTCAGTTCTTCAAGCACGACACACCCGAACATGTCACAGAAGCATAATTATGCTGAACATTATGAATTTGAAATCCGGTGGATGGCAAGCGATTTTCCTCTGGCAGGACCCAGCCGGAAAGGAACGACGATGAAGGCGATCGAATTGCAGAGCCCGGGCGGCCTCGAGAACCTCAGAATGATCGAGCGGCCGATGCCTGAGCCAGGGCGCCAGGAGATGATTGTGAAGGTCAAGGCGACGGCGCTGAACTACCGCGATGCCGAGATCGTCCGCGGCAGCTATCACACGAAGTTTGCCTTGCCGCTGGTGCCGCTGTCGGACGGCGTCGGCGAAGTCGTTGCCATCGGCGCCGAGGTCAGCCGGTTCAAGATCGGCGACCGGGTCTGCGCCACGTTCTGGCAGCGCTGGGTCGGCGGCAGTTTCGCCATGGCCGAGCCCTCCTATCAACGCGGCGGCCCGATCGACGGGCTGCTCAGCGAATTTGCCCGGCTCGACGAACAGGCGGCGGTGCTGGCGCCGGCCAATCTGAGCGACCTCGAAGCAGCGACGCTGCCATGCGCCGGCGTGACGGCATGGCACGCGCTGTTTACGGAGGGCAGCGTCAAACCCGGCAACACCGTGCTTTGCCTCGGCACCGGCGGCGTTTCGCTGTTTGCGGTGCAGTTCGCCGCCGCTGCCGGGGCGCGCGTCATCGTGACGTCGAGCAGCGACGAGAAGCTTGCGCGGGCGAGGCAACTTGGCGCGCAGGACGGCGTGAACTATCGCAGCGTCCCCGACTGGGCATCGGCCGTGCTGGGATTGACGGATGGCCGCGGCGCCGACCATATCATCGAGGTTGGCGGACCGCAGAGTTTTGCACAATCGCTGAGGGCAGCGGCGCGCGGCGCCCAGATCAACGTCATAGGCTATCTCGGCGGCAGTGACGGCGCCATCAACCCGCTCGACATCTTCCGCCGGCAGGTCCGGGCGCGAGGCATACCGGTGGGCTCACGCGAATCCTTCGAGGCGATGAACCGAGCCATTGTCGTCAACCGGTTGAGACCGGTGATCGACCGGGTCGTGCCATGGAGCCGGGCCGCCGAAGCCTTTCGGTACCTTGAACACGGCTCGCCCTTCGGCAAGGTCGTGCTCGATCATACCCAATGAGCCCGCCTGACGAGCCCGGTGCGATGAGTCTCGAGACCGCGGTCAGGGCAGGCGGTTGGCCCGTTGCAGCGCCTGCTGCGTCTGCTCGTCGGTCAGGCCCTGCAGGAAATCGTCCATCTCTTGGTCGATGAGCCCGGCGCGGCGGGCGACAACATACCAGGCGCCGGCGAGGATCAGATCCGGGTCGGTGCCGATGCCGTTCATGTAGAGCTTGGCGAGACGGTTCTGGGCGGCGACATTGCCGCCCTCGGCGGCCTGCTTCATCCAGTTGAAGCCGGATTTCAGGTCGCGGGCGCCGCCGCGCCCCTCGATCATCCAGGTTGCGAGATCGATCTGTGCCGTGTCGTAGTTCTGCCGCGCGGCCTGTGCCAGCAGGCTGCGGGCGCGGACATCGTCGCGCGGCTTGCCGCCGGCGCCATTGGCGTAGACCTGTGCCATCGCATATTGTGCGTCGGCAAGCCCGGTCGCGGCAGCGCGCTCGTAATAGGATACGGCTTTGGCAATACCGGCATCGCCGGGCTCCTGTTCGACCATCAGCTGCGCAAAATTGAACTGCGCCAGGCGGTTGCCGGCCTCGGCGGCGGCCTGCATCAGCGCATAGGCCTCCTTCTCGTCCTTTTTGACGTAGCGGCCGTCGAGCAGCATCAGCGCATACTGGAATTGCGATTCCGGGACGCCCTGCTCGGCGGCAAGCGCATACCACTTCGCCGCCCCTGCCGCGTCGACCGGCACGCCGAGGCCGCGCGACAATATCTCGGCCACCAGCGTCTGTGCCGCCGGATCGCCGTTTTGAGCGCGCGAAAGCGCAAGGTTGTAGGCCGTCTTGTAGAGTCCGCGCTGAAAGGCGCCATAGGCAGCGTCGGACGGCTTTGCGCCGAAGCGGTCGGGGTTGATGGTATCGGCCGACGGCAACGGGGCGGTGGTGGCGGGCTGCGGCAATTGTGCGGCGATCGGCTTGTCGGCAGGTTCGCTGGAATCCGGCCTGGGCTGCGGCAGAGGAACGGGTTCCGCCGCTATCGCCTGCGTCACGGCCGTTGCGAGAAAGGCGCTGAAAAGGATTCTCCGCGAGAGCACGTCAGTCCTCGAAACGCGGCGCGGTTTCGTCGAGCAGCGCGTTGGCGGCGGCAACCGCCATCTTCGGATCGACGTCGTCGGCGAAAACGGCGCTGGACAGTGCCACGAATTCAGCGCCGGTGGCGGCGACCGCTTCCACCGAGGCAAGATCCGATCCGGCCATGACGATGCAGGGGATCTGGATGACGTCCGCCCACCATTGCCCGAGCGACAGGTTGCGGGGGTGCGGCTCAGGCTTGTTGTCGTAACCGAAACGGCCGAAGAAAATGTAATCAGGCCTGACCTCGCCGAGTTCCAGCGCATCGTCGCGGGTCTTGGCGCCGCCGGTGCCGACCATCATCCTGGCCTGGAAGTGTTCGATCGTTTCGGCGAGCTCGTCCTTGCCGACCTCGACATGAATGCCGTCGGCCTGGACGCGGCCGGCGATGCGGGTGTCGCCGGCAATAATGACCGCAATGCCGGCCGCTTGCGCCACCGGCACGATCTGTTCGGCAAAGGCTTGGAAAGAGGCCTCGTCCATACCGTTTTCCGGCAGGATAAGCGAGGCGACGTCACCGCCGTCGAAGGCCGCGGCGATGCGCTCGGCCGGCACGTTCGGCGGCGCGATCAGCACGATGCGGCAGCGGTTGGGCGGCGTTGCGTCATTCATTGGTGTTCGGTCCCGGTTATCGCCTATGCCGGGCGAAGATGGTTGCATTGCGGCATAGAGCAAAGTGCGGGAGTTGAACAGGCGGCAGGGGGATCACGTTTGCCGTCAACGATTTTATGGGGCTCGGCGCATGGCTGCCGTTGGCCGAAATTCTCCCCGCCGGTCGCTTGCGGCCCCTACGCAGGCACCTTCGATTTCCACAGCGACCAGCCGAGATTCATGCCGGCGGCGGCGACCAGGATGGCGGCGGCGCCGACGATCTGCGCCGGCTGCAGCCGATGGCCGAAGGCGACGACATCGACGAGGATGGCGACGACTGGATAGATGAAGGACAGCGATCCCTGCAGATGCGTCGGCAGCTTCTGGATGGCACCGTACATGAGGATGTACATCAGGCCGGTATGGACGATGCCGAGTGTCGCCAGCATGACCCAGCTCCGCGCATCGGCGGGAAGGTGGGTGAGATTGGCGAAGGGTGCCAGCATGAGAACGCCGACGCAGACCTGGATCAGGGCGATCAGGTGCGGCGGCGTGCCTTTGAGCTTCTTGGTGACGATAGCCGCAACGGCCCAGAAGAAAGCCGCGGCCAGCGCCATCGCAATGCCGGTAAAGTAATCCGTACCATGATCGCCTGCATCGGGCGCGGCCTGCACGATCAGCAGCATGCCGGCGAAGGCGATGCCGAGCCAGGTCAGCTTGGTCACCGTCAGCCGTTCGGAGAAGAAGAGCGCGCCAAAACCCACCAGCATGAAGGGCTGCGTGTTGTAAACGGCCGTGGCGATCGAGATCGACGCGCGGGAAAACGCGCTGAACAGCAACAGCCAGTTGATAACGATGGCAGCACCGCCAAGAGCCGCGATCGCGACGATGCGAAGCGACAGCCTGCCACGCAGCAGTCCCAGCGCCGCGCAGATGATCAGCAGCGTTACCGCCCCGAAAGCACAGCGCCAGAACACTACGTCCATGATGGGCTGGCCGGAAAGGACGACGAACCAGCCGATCGTGCCGAGGATCGCCATCGCCGCCGTCATTTCGATCGTGCCGCGTACCGTGTTGTCCATGGATGCTCCTGAAACCCGTTGAGATTTTATAATCCCACAGCGGATCGGGTCTTTCCATGGCTTCTAGCTGGTGATATGCAGGACGAACCTCATTAAATTAGGTAAACATCGGCTTTTTCTTGGAATTGTAAAATGCTGGACGAGCTCGACAGAAAGCTCCTCGATATCCTGGTCAAGGATTCACGGACCTCGCTGAAGGAACTGGCGCTGCAGGTCGGGTTGTCGTCGCCAAGCGTTTCGGAGCGGCTTCGGCGGCTTGAGGATCGCGGCGTCATCCGCGCGTTCACCATTGACATCGATCCGCAGGCGCTCGGCTACGCCTTGCAGGCGATCGTTCGCATCCGGCCATTGCCGGGCAAGCTGCACATCATCCAGAAGCTGATCGAGGAAATCCCGGAATTCGGCGAATGCGACAAGGTGACGGGCGATGACTGCTTCGTTGCCCGGCTGTTCGTCCGCTCGATCGGCGAGCTCGACGGGATTCTCGACCGCATCGCCGACAAGGCCGAAACCAGCACCGCCATCATCAAGGCGCAGCCGATCCGGAGACGCCCACCGCCGCTCGACATGCCAAACATGTGACGGGTTTCGGTGGCGTGGCCCACATATTTGCGGTCGCGGTCTGGCCATTTCTGGTCTATTCCAGAGTTCAACTTTCCCTCCAGCGTCCCTTCCCCATGTCAGGCCTGCTCGTCGATCCCTGGTTCTATGCCGCGGCTATTCCGGCCGTCATCCTCGTCGGCCTGTCGAAAGGCGGCTTCGGCGGCGCCGTCGGCTTTGTCGGCGTGCCGTTGATGGCGCTGACCATGCCGCCGGTTCAGGCTGCCGCAATTCTTCTACCAATTCTGTGCCTGATGGACATTGTCTCGGTATGGACGTGGTGGGGCATCTTCGACCGCAAGATGCTGGCCGACATGATGCCGGGCGCCGTGATCGGCATCGCCCTTGGCTGGCTGACGGCGGCACTTGTAACCGAAGAGATGGTGCGGCTGATCGTCGGCGCGGTTGCCCTGATCTTCGTGCTGCGCTGGCTCTATTTGCAACTCCGCCACGGTGCCGGCCACGCGGCGGAGCCCAACCGCGTCGCCGCCGGCTTCTGGGGTACTGTTGCCGGGTTCACCAGCTTCGTCGCCCATGTCGGCGGCCCGCCTTTTCAGGTCTATGCGCTGCCCATCAGGCTCGATCCAAAGGTGCTGTCGGGCACCGCGGCGATCTTCTTCGCCGTCACCAACGCGCTGAAGCTCATCCCTTATTTCGCGCTCGGCCAGTTCGATACCACCAATTTGACGGCGTCGGCGGTGCTGATGCCACTGGCGCCGCTGTCGACAATCGCCGGTGCCTGGCTGGTGCGGCGGATGCGGCCGGAGCTGTTCTATCCCTTCACCTATGCGACCGTGGCGGTCGTCGCGGTCAAGCTTCTGTGGGACGGCATCGCCGGCCTCCTGTAAGACGGCGGCCCCATTCGGCCGCCGCCGGATTCCTTACACCTCAGGCGGCACTCGGCAGCAGCTGCCGCGTCCTGCCAAGCGCCAGGGCAATGCCGGTTGCGAGTACGAGCGCCATGCAGCCCAGAATGGTGATGTCGTGCAGCGTCGGCTTCAGCACCATGTCCGCGATGATCACCAGCATCACCGAATAGTCGAAACGCGCGGCGCTGAGGACGCGCTGGCCCTGGGCAAGCACTGCCGGCGTCACGCCATCCTTGGCGATCATGCCTGCCATGCGGTCGGCAGTCGGCTTGAAGATGAACATGCCGATGCAGAAGGTCGTCGCATAACCGGCAAGGCCGATCAGCACCCACAGATCGGAAAAGCCGACCCAGAAGCCGCACATGATGAGGCCGAAAAGCAATGTCAGCATCGACATCGGCGCGAAGAACCGGTTGCCGAGCTCGCCGGTAGCGCACATCGCCTGCAGCATGCCTTCGACGTTTCCAGCGCGGTCGGCGCGTACCGCGAGCAGCATCAGCGTGAAGCCGCCGCCGACCCAGAGGATCGCCGAGACGATATGCAGAAATTTAACGGCCGAGTACCAGTCCATTATTCGCTCCTTGAGAGATTTGATGATTTGCCGGAGCGCAAGGTTTGCTCCGCCTCGTTGCGAGGAACGGGCGTTTAGCGCGGCGCCTGTTTCGGAACGATGTCGCGCGGCGAGTGGATCTGTTTCGGTATGTCGGTCACGATCTGGAGGAAACATGGCGCAAGCGCGTCGCCCCGACTTTCCAGCCGGTGGTGTGAACGGGTGCCGTGGCCAGTCAGCTGTGCTGTTACGGCACAGATGCTGGGCGCTTGATCAAAAAATATGCCCCGCGTTAAGGCTTCGTTAAGCTTTACAGGCGTTTACTATGTCCATCCAGTGATCTGGATTCTTACCGAGTGGTTGGAGCCACTTTGTTTGACGCCTCCCTGTTAAACTCCTGAGAGCCGCCTTATCCGCGGCTCTTTTTTTGTCCGCCGGCATGGGCGTCCTTCCGACTAAATGCGGCCGTTAACCGTTTGTTAAACATGTGCTTGCCTTCGCTGGCAGCGAAGCGCATTTTCAAGCTTCAGTCGTTTAGGCTGCCGGATATGGCGGCCAAGAGCCGAATCGGCCGGCTGTCAGGCAAGTGCAGGGGCGTAGCGATGAACGAGCCTTCGAAGGCGAGCGCGAAAACCATCAAGCTGGCGGAGCGCCGGGTTTTCTCCCAATCCTTCAAGCCGCTCTATCAGGAAGGCATGGGCCTGGTCGAGCAGGCGGCCGAATATCTCGACGGCAAGGGCCGCGCCGAGGCCAAGAAGCTGTCGAGGCTGGCGGCGACGCTTTATGCGGCCGAATCGATGCGGCTGACCACCAGGCTGATGCAGGTCGCCTCGTGGCTGCTTTTGCAGCGGGCGGCGAATTCCGGCGAGATGACCCGCGATCAGGTGGCCTCAGAAAAATCCAAGGTGCGTCTCGACACTGCCTCGGCGCATGACGAGGCGCCCGGCTGGGCCGAGCTGCCGAAGGATTTCATCGACCTCGTCAACCGTTCGCTGCGGCTGCAGGCGTTGGTGCGCCGGATGGACGAGGAGATCTATGGCGGCCTTGCCGAGGTGCCGCCGTCGAGCCGTCGCCTCAATCCGGTCTCCGACCAGATCACGCTGCTCAACACGGCTTTCGCCCGCGGCTGAGAGACCGTTTCATAATTCTACTCCGGCGGCCATCTAGACTAACCGCGAAGGGACGGGCTCGCGATCATCAGGCGGGGAGAATCACGCAGCAGCAGGCGCGATCCGACCTCCACGATAGACCTGATCGCTGGGAGCAGCTCCTGCCCCAATGACGTCAGCTCATACTCCACGGTCGGCGGCGATGTCGGCATCACGTGGCGTGCGAGGACGCCACGCTCCTCGAGATCGCGCAACCTGCCGGTCAGCACCTTCGCCGAAATGGCTGGGATATCGCGGCGCAATTCGGAGAACCGGCGCGGGCCGTCGCTCAAGGACCAGAGCACCTCGGGTGTCCAGCACCCGCCAAGCAGCGCCATGCACCTCGACATGGGGCAGCCGGGAAGCGCCTTCACCTTCGTTCGCATCCTGAGGACCATCGCGCATCTTCCATGAGAGTTTCCAGTTGGGTACCGGAAAATGATGGTAACTACAAGATACGTGGTTTCCGAGGGTAACGAGAGCCGCTATCTGAGGCTCTCAATCCATCCAACCACGAAATGGACAGAACGATGTACGCAATAACTGGAGCAACAGGACAGCTTGGCCGTCTCGTGATCGACGCACTGCTGAAGACAGTTCCGGCCAGCCGGATCGTTGCGGCGGTTCGTGATCCGGCAAAGGCCAGCGATCTTGTCCAACGCGGCGTAGTCGTGCGGGAGGCGGACTATAATCGTCCCGACACGCTCCCGATGGCGCTGGCCGGCGTCGATAGACTGCTGCTGATTTCCTCGACCGAAGTCAGCGGCCGCTTGCCGCAGCATCGGTCAGTGATCAGGGCCGCCCAACGGGTGGGGGGTTTCGCTGATCGCTTACACAAGCATGCTGCATGCGGACACGTCTCCCGCGAGGCTCGCGGTCGAACATCGGCAGACGGAGGAGGTCATCGCGGCCTCCGGCCTACCCGCCGTCATCCTGCGCAACGGCTGGTACACCGAGAACCATCTGATGGCGCTCCCGGCGGCTCTGGAGCACGGCGCCTTCATCGGCGCCGCAAATGAGGGGCGCTTCTCGTCCGCGGCGCGGCAGGATTATGCCGAGGCCGCGGCCGTGGTGCTGACGAGCGAAGATCAAGCAGGGAGGATTTACGAGCTCGCCGCGGACCAAGCGTTCACGCTCGCCGAGCTTGCGGCGAAGGTCTCGCGGCAATCGGGCAAGGCGATCGCCTACAACGACCTTGCCGGGGCGGCCTATGAGGGTCTGTTGACGGGCGCCGGGCTGCCCGCCGATCTCGCCGCTATCCTGGCCGATGCCGACATTGCAGCCTCACGCGGAGCGTTGTTCGATGACGGCGGCGCCATGAGCCGGCTGATCGGTCGACCGACAACGCCACTGGAGAGCGTCGTTGCGGCAGCATTGCGCGGTTGAAACCGAGATGGCTGTCACATCCGCCAAAGGATCAGAGGACCGTCTGTCGCTCGCGCCAACAGTTATTCAAACGACAAGACTAGCGCAGCTTTCCGCGCTTCCGGTGCTCGCGTACTTATGTACGCTCCGCTCCGGTTCTCGAAAACCAAGCCATCTGTCTCGCCAGAGCGACTCTCAAACATTCTCTAAACAGACTCGGCTTGCTGTTTCTGGTTTGTTCACATTTCGCTGGCATCGCTGTCCCCCCGAAGGTAGACTTGACGGATGGGGGAAGCGATTCGCATCATCGGCATCGATCCGGGGCTGAGGCGCACCGGCTGGGGCATCGTCGAGAGCCTCGGCAATTCGCTGCGCTTCGTCGCTTCCGGCACGGTGCGGTCCGACGACAAGGCCGCGCTGGCGCTGCGTCTTTGCCAATTGCATGACGGGCTCGCCGAGGTCCTGCATGCCGCGATGCCGCACGAGGCGGCGGTCGAGCAAACTTTCGTCAACAAGGACGCGGCGGCGACGTTGAAACTTGGCCAGGCACGCGGCATCGCCATGCTGGTGCCGGCGCGTGCCGGCCTTGTCGTTGCCGAATATGCGCCAAACGCCGTCAAAAAGGCGGTGATCGGCGTCGGCCATGGCGACAAAAAGCAGATCCACATGATGGTCAAGGTGCTGATGCCGAAGGCGACGTTCGACAGCGATGACGCCGCCGACGCGCTGGCTATCGCCATCTGTCACGCGCATCACCGGCAGAGCATCGCCTACAGGATGGTGGCGCTGGCCGGATAAGGTTGTTCTTGACTTGTTCTCCAGTGGGCAATAAGTAATACCAACGAGGTATTACCATGCGCGTTACCACCAAGGGCCAAGTGACCATCCCGAAGGAAATACGGGATCATCTGGGTATCGGCCCGGGCTCGGAGGTGGAGTTCGTCCCCACCGAGGACGGGGCTCGTGTCATAGCCGTCGACGAAAACATGTCGGAGGAGGAAGCCTCGCGCAGATTCAGCCAGATGCTCGGCCGTATGGCCGGTACGCTGGATCTGGGGGGCATGACGACGGACGAATATATGGAATGGCTGAGGGGCCCGCGTGAAGATCTCGACATTGATTGACACAAATGTCCTGATCGACGTTTGGGGTCCTGCCGGACGGGAGACGAAATGGTCGGCATCCGCGATTGCCGCATGCCGGCGCGACGGCGCACTCGTAATCAATGCAATCGTCTGGTCCGAGCTCGCGCCGTTGATTGCGACCGAACAGGCCCTTCGCCAAGCAGTCGACATGCTCAAGATGGATCGCGAATTCCTGCCGTGGGAGGCAGCCTTCCTCGCTGGTGTCACGCATTCCCGCTATCGCCGCGCCGGCGGCATTGGCGAACGAACGCTGCCGGATTTCTTTATCGGCGCCCATGCGGTTGTCGCCGGGCATCGGCTGCTGACGCGCGATGCCGCGCGCTATCGCAGCTACTTCCCGGACCTCGATATCATCTCTCCGGAAACCCACCCGGCATGATCGGCACGCTCAAATGATCGGCAAGCTAAAAGGCACGCTGGACGAGATCGACGAGGATTTCTGCATCGTCGACGTACATGGCGTCGGCTACGTTGCCTATTGCTCGGCGCGCACGCTGGCGGCATTGCCGCCGCCCGGCGAGGCGGTGGTGCTGTTCATCGAGACCTATGTGCGCGAGGACATGCTGCGGCTCTATGGGTTCCAGTCGGTGCTGGAGCGCGAATGGTTCCGGCTGTTGATGAACAATGTGCAAGGCGTCGGCGCCAAGGTGGCGCTGGCCATCCTGTCGACGCTGGCGCCGGCCGACCTCGCCAATGCGATTGCGCTGCGCGATATCGCCATGGTCAGCCGTGCTCCCGGCGTCGGCAAGAAGGTCGCCGAGCGCATCGTCACCGAATTGAGGAACAAGGCGCCGGCCTATGCGGGCACTGCCTCCGGCACCATCGGCCTGAAGCAGGAGCTCGGCGAGGGCGTCGCCTCGGCGCCGATCACCGACGCCGTCTCGGCGCTGGTCAATCTCGGCTATTCGCGCGACACCGCGGCCAATGCGGTGGCGGCAGCGCTGAAGACGGCAGGCGAGGAGGCGGACGCCTCGAAGCTGATCCGCTTCGGGCTGAAGGAGCTGGCACGGTGAGACGTTGCTTGTCCGGTCCCTTGCCATATGCAAGGAAGGCGGCATGAGCCTTTCGCCACGCCTCATTGCTCCCGACAGACGCGGCGAGGACGCCGAGCAGACCTTGCGGCCGCAGACGCTTGGCGACTTCGTCGGCCAGGCGGCGGTGCGGGCCAATCTCAAAGTGTTCATCGAGGCCGCCAAGGGGCGCAGCGAAGCGCTCGACCATGTGCTGTTCGTCGGCCCGCCCGGCCTCGGCAAGACGACGCTGGCGCAGATCATGGCGCGCGAGCTTGGCGTCAATTTCCGCTCGACCTCGGGTCCGGTCATCGCCAAGGCCGGCGATCTCGCGGCGCTGCTCACCAACCTCGAAGACCGCGACGTGCTGTTCATCGACGAGATCCACCGGCTCAACCCGGCGGTCGAGGAAATCCTCTATCCGGCGATGGAGGATTTCCAGCTCGACCTGATCATCGGCGAGGGGCCGGCGGCGCGCTCGGTCAAGATCGACCTTGCCCGCTTCACGCTTGTCGCCGCCACCACCCGGCTCGGCCTGTTGACCAACCCGCTGCGCGACCGGTTCGGCATTCCGGTGCGGCTCAATTTCTACTCGGTCGAGGAACTCGAGCAGATCGTGCGGCGCGGCGCCCGCATCCTTGCCATGCCGCTCGGCGACGACGGTGCTTTGGAGATCGCCCGGAGGGCGCGCGGCACGCCGCGCATCGCCGGCCGGCTGTTGCGCCGGGTGCGCGACTTCGCCAGCGTTGCCGGCGACGGCCATGTCGACCGCAAGATCGCCGACGAGGCGCTGACGCGGCTGGAGGTCGACGGGCTCGGCCTCGACGCGCTCGACCGCCGTTATCTGTCGATGATCGCCCGGAATTTCGGCGGCGGGCCGGTCGGCATCGAGACCATCGCGGCCGGGCTTTCCGAGCCACGCGATGCCATCGAGGACATCATCGAACCCTTTCTGATCCAGCAAGGCTTCATCATGCGTACCCCGCGCGGCCGCGTGCTGGCGGCCAATGCCTGGCGGCACCTCGGCCTCGACGCGCCAAAGGACCTGGCGCAGCAGCAGATCAGCCTGTTCCAGGAAGAACCCTAGGTTCCGCTGCTTATGGCTTCGGTGCTCGCAGTCCCCGGCCCAGCCCTCCAGGTCTTGATCATCGCCGGTCTATGCGCAAAACAGGTGTTGCTTGAAACAGGGCCTGTCGGGCCAAAAGGACAGCGCAATGGACGATCACGGTGAATCGGCATTGTCCGCCGGACTTTCCGGCGCGCTGACGGAATTCGGCCATCGACTGATGGCGCGGGTCTATTATGCCGACACCGATTTTTCCGGCGTCGTCTACCACGCGCGCTATCTCGAATTCTTCGAGCGCGGCCGGTCCGACTATCTGCGGCTGGCTGGCGTCCACCACACCGAGCTTGCCGACGGCAAGCATGGCGAGAAAATAGTCTGGGTGGTGCGGCGCATGGAGATCGACTTCCGCGGTTCGGCCCGCATGGATGACATCCTGACCATCGATACGCGCACCGACGAGATTTCCGGCGCGCGCATCGTCATGGCGCAGCAATTGAAGCGCGGCAGCGAAGTGCTGGTCGAGGCGCGGGTCGAAGCGGCGATCGTCGGCGAGAATGGACGGCCGCGGCGCTTTCCCAAGGATTGGGTGGCAGCCTTCATGCCCGGAACGCGCAAATAAGAGTTCAGAGGCGGAAGATCCGGAGCTCCCGGTCGAGGCGAGGATCGCCGGGCTGGTCGTCGGGGCGCGGCAATGCGCCGCGCTGTACGTCCTAACCCATCCTTAACCATAACGGTCCATGAAGGGATTGGTTAAGATTGGAAGAATCCAAGCGCCTTCCTTTCACCAATATTTGCCCCGAAAAGGCCGCCAACGGTGCATTTGGGGTTATTCCGCAAGCTTAACGCGAACGGACCACAAGGGATGCCCATGGGCCAGCCGCCAGCCACGCCCCGAAAATCTTTAAGGACGTAACATGGAAAACATCGCTCTCGCCGAACCGGGCGCGCATTTATCGATTTGGGCCTTGTTCATGCAGGCCGGTTGGGTGGTCAAGCTGGTCATGATCGGGCTGCTTGGTGCCTCGATCTGGACCTGGGCGATCATCGTCGACAAGCTCGTCGCCTATGCCCGCATGCGGCTGGCGCTCAACCGCTTCGAACAGGTGTTCTGGTCGGGGCAGTCGCTGGAAGAGCTTTACCGCACGCTCGCCGACCGCAAGACGACCGGCATGAGCGCGATCTTCGTCGCCGCCATGCGCGAATGGAAGAAGAGCTTCGAGAAGGGCGCAAAATCGCCGCTCGGCCTGCAGACCCGCATCGACAAGGCTATGGATCTGGCGCTGACCCGCGAGATGGAAAAGCTGGAAGGGCGGCTCGGCTTCCTCGCCACCACCGGCTCGGCGGCGCCCTTCATCGGCCTGTTCGGCACCGTGATCGGCATCATGACCTCGTTCCAGGCGATCGCCGCTTCGAAGAACACCAGCCTGTCGGTGGTCGCGCCCGGCATCGCCGAAGCGCTGCTGGCGACGGCCATCGGCCTGCTCGCCGCCATCCCCGCCGTCATCGCCTACAACAAGCTGTCGTCCGACGCGAGCAAGATCGCGGTGCGCATGGAAGGGTTCGCGGATGAGTTCTCCGCCATACTCTCGCGCCAAATCGATGAAAAAGTCGCGCAGAAGGCCTGAGGAACGATCATGGGAATGTCCGTAAGCGCAGGTGGCGGAGGACGCGGCGGGCGCGGCCACAGGCGGCGCGGCCGCCATCACGCCTTGATATCGGAGATCAACGTCACGCCGATGGTCGACGTGATGCTGGTGCTGCTGATCATCTTCATGGTCGCGGCGCCGTTGCTGACGGTCGGTGTGCCGATCGACCTGCCGGATACCCAGGCCAAAGCGATGAACGCCGATACGCAGCCTATAACCGTGTCCATCAACTCGGCCGGTCAGATCTACCTCCAGGAAACCGAGATCCCGATCGAGGAGCTGGTGGCAAAGCTGCAGGCGATCTCGAAGACCGGCTATGACGAGCGCATTTTCATCAGGGGTGACAAGTCCACCGACTATGGCACTGCCATGAAGGTGATGGCCCGCATCTCGGCTGCTGGCTACAAGAATATCGGCCTGGTTTCACTGCAGGAACAGGATCAGTAGACGCAAGATGAGGACCGGCCTCACCACATCGGTGATCTTGCATACGGTGGCGATCGCCTTCGGGCTGTTCACGTTGTCCTCGCCGCCTGCGATGCCTGCGTCCGATGCGGAATCGGTGTCGGTCGAGATCGTGCCGATGGAAGCGACGGCACAGGTCCTGCAAGGCGACAAGAAGGCTGTAATGCACGACAAGCCGGCGCCGGTACCGACGCAGCGTCCCGACATCGTTCCCGATGCCCAGAAAGTCGGCGATAACAGCGTCGACACCGACAAGCCGCCGACACCGGAGTCCAAGCCCCAGCCAGTCGACATGACGGCGGCTCCGCCACCCGCGCCGACGCCGGTCGAAAAGCCCAAGCCCGAGGACGTGCCGAAGCCGAAGGAAGAGCCGAAGCCTATTCCTGCTACGGAGGTGGCGCCGGTGCCGCAGCCGAAGGAAGAGGTCAAGCCCGAACCTGTCAAGCAGACCGAGCCCAAGCCGACGCCGGCCAAGGAGCCGACGCCCACGCCGCCGCAGGACAAGACTGCCGCGATCGATCCGCAGCCCGAGGTCAAGCCGGATGCCGTCGCCGAGGCGATTGCCAAGCAACCGCCAACCGAGGAGGCGCAGCTTCCCGACTCGGCGCCGGCACCCGAGGCTCGGCCAAAGCCGCAGCCGGCCCAGGCCGAGAGCGCGAAGGCACCGGAGCGCAAGGACGCCGACAAGCCGGTCAAGGAAGCCTCATCCAGGCCGAAATCGGACGACAAGCAATTCAACGCCGACGAGATTTCGGCTCTGCTCGACAAGCGGAAGCCGTCCGGCGGCGGCGCCAAGCGCTCGACCCAGCAGGCATCGCTCGGCGGCGAGAAGGATCAGGGCCAGAAGCTTTCGAAATCGGAGCAGGGGGCATTGGAGGCCCAGCTTGGTGGTTGCTGGACGCTTCCGGCAGGGCTCGAGGGTTCGGAGAATTTCGTCGTCGTGGTCCGGTTTAATCTGGACGCCTCCGGCAAGCTGGATGGCCGGCCGAGCGTTGAAAAGTCGAGCGGAAACCGCCCGTTTGACGAAAGTGCAGTGCGCGCGGTTCAGAAATGCGATGTGGCCGGCTTGCAGGTTCCGGCGGGCAAGCAAGACATCTGGTCCGACGTTCGGGTCACTTTTGACCCCAGGGAGATGCTCGGTCTTTAGGCCTGGCGCTCACAGAATCAGCGAAAGAAGCGAGAAGACATGAAATCCATCCTCAAGCCGCTCCTGACGATCGCAGCGATGGCGCTGGGTATGACCGTTGCTGTCACCCTGCCGGCGCGGGCGCTCGTTGAGCTCAACGTCAATAAGGGCAATGTCGAGCCGTTGCCGATCGCCATCACGGACTTCCAGGGCGGCGATGCGCTCGGCGCCGAGATTTCTGGCATCGTCAGTGCCGACCTGAAACGCTCCGGCCTGTTCGCGCCGATCGACAAGAGCGCTTTCATCGAAAAGATCTCGAACCCGGATGCAACGCCGCGCTTCGAAGACTGGAAGGTGATCAATGCGCAGGCGCTGGTCACCGGCAGTGTCGGCAAGGAGGCTGACGGCCGCATTCGCGCCCAGTATCGGTTGTGGGACACGTTTGCCGGCCAGCAGATGTCGGGCGAGCAGTTCTTCGCCAACGACGCCAATACCAGGCGCGTCGCCCATATCATCGCCGATGCGATCTACGAGCGGCTAACCGGCGAGAAGGGCTATTTCGACACGCGCGTCGTCTTCATCGACGAGTCCGGCGCCAAGAATGCGCGCAAGAAGCGGCTAGCCATCATGGACCAGGACGGCGCCAACGTCCGCTATCTCTCGAACGGCAAATCGATCGTGCTGACGCCGCGCTTCTCGCCGAACCGGCAGGAAATCACCTACATGTCCTATGAAAGCGGTCAGCCGCGGGTGTACCTGCTGCAGATCGAGACGGGGCAGCGCGAGCTGGTCGGCAATTTCCCCGGCATGACGTTTGCGCCGCGCTTTTCGCCGGACGGCCAGAAGGTGATCATGAGCCTGCTGCGCGATGACGGCAATTCCAACATCTTCGCCATGGATCTGAGAAGCCGCTCGACAACCAGGCTCACCAACTCGACCGCCATCGACACCTCACCATCCTACTCGCCTGACGGCAGCAAGGTGGTGTTCACCTCGGATCGCGGCGGCCGCGCGCAGATCTACGTGATGGGCGCCGACGGCTCGGGCCAGACCCGCATCTCGTTCGGCGACGGCGTCTATTCGACGCCGGTGTGGTCGCCGCGCGGCGATCTCATCGCCTTTACCAAGCAGACCGGCGGCGAATTCCAGATCGGCGTCATGCGCACCGACGGTTCGGGTGAGCGCATCCTGTCCACCGGCTTTCAGCAGGAGGGGCCGACCTGGGCGCCCAACGGCCGGGTGCTGATGTTCTTCCGCGATTCCAATGGTGGACCAAAACTTGTTTCGGTCGATCTCACCGGCCGCAACGAACAGTCGATCCCGACGGCGAACTTCGCCTCGGATCCGGCCTGGTCGCCGCTGCTGGAGTGATGGAAGAAGAATTGAGGAATTGAAGAACTGAGGAATTGAAGAGTTGAAGAACTGAAGAATGGAGAAGGCAGGGGGGTCTACATCGAGCACGCGAGGGATTTAGAAGTCTATAAGCGTGCCTATGCGGTTTCCCTTGGGGTACACAGAGCCACGCTTGCTTTTCCGAAAATGGAGCAATACGCGCTCGCCGATCAACTACGTCGTTCCAGCAAGGCGATCTGCGCCACTTTGGCCGAAGGCTTTGCCAAACAGGCTCACTCCAAGCCCGAATTCGCACGCTTCATTTCAATGGCCATAGGATCATGCAGTGAGGTGGAGACCTGGAGTTCGTATGCGTTCGACCTCGAGTACATCACACAGGCGCAACGCGACGATTGGTTGCAATCCTATGCCCGCATCTACGGAATGCTGGTCAATCTCATAGAGAAGCTGAGGTGATCTCTTTCCTCAATTCCTCAGTTCTTCAGTTTCCTCAATTCCCTCTTTTTCATGTTTTGGCCGCATTTCCGCCTACGGTCCGCGCTCATTGTCGCCCCTCGGCAGAACGGTTGCGGACGGCAGCCGAAACCAAATTTTAACCGTGTTTCTTGAGCGTCGGTTAACCCAAACGTGGTTACTGGACGATCAATGAAATCACTCGAATTGCGAAGGAGAGGCGGCATGGGCCGTATCGCAGCACTTACCACAAACCCGGTCATGATCGCTCTAGTCGCTATGCTCGCGATCACCGGTTGCGCCTCGAAGAAGACGCCGAACAGCGCCGCCGATCTCGGCCTCAACGGCGCTGGCGCGGCAACGCCCGGGTCGGCCCAGGACTTTACCGTCAATATCGGCGACCGCATCTTCTTCGACACCGATTCGTCCTCGATCCGCGCCGATGCGCAGACGACGCTGTCGCGCCAGGCGCAGTGGCTGAACCAGTACAAGCAGTATGCCATCGTCATCGAAGGCCATGCCGACGAGCGCGGCACGCGCGAATATAATCTGGCGCTCGGCGCCCGCCGTGCTGCCGCCACACGCGACTTCCTGGTCGCCAAGGGCGTTTCGGCGCAGCGCCTGAAGACCATTTCCTACGGCAAGGAGCGTCCGGTCGCGGTTTGCGACGACATCTCCTGCTGGTCGCAGAACCGCCGCGCCGTAACCACACTGGGCGGCGCCGGTTCTTGATCGGCATAAATGCAACACCTGGTGCGAAAGGCGGCCAAAAGGCCGCCTTTTTCATATCTGCCCGCTCCAAACAAAATTTGGCCGAAGTCTCACGTCCTGTTAAGAGCCGAGGGCGCCTGGCCACTTCGGTTGGAAAGGGCGCGCAACAGGCTAACGGTTTCACGGCGAGAGGCACATGCATTTCAGATCGGTCTTGAGCGGCACGCTTGCGCTGCTGCTCGTATCAAGTATCGCGGCACTTGCTGACGGGGCAAACGGCACAGGGCAGTCATCGGAAAGCGGTTTTTCCTTCCACCTGCCGACGATCAAACTGCCCGGCATTTTCGGCGAAAAGAAAAAGCCGGATCAGGTTCAATTCGCGCAACAGGATGGTACCGGCACTCCGGCGCTGGAGGAACAGCTCCGGCAGATGAATGGCAAGATCGAGGAACTCAATTTCCAGGTCCTGCAGATGCAGGAGCAGATCCGCAAGCAGCAGGAAGACAACGAATTCCGCTTCCAGCAGCTGGAAGGCGGTCCGCAAGGCGCGCAGCAGCCGGCGGAGCAGAAGAAGTCCGAGGCCGCGCCCAGCAGCGACAGCCCCAATGGCGACGGTAACGTGGCGGAGGCGCCGGCAACGCCGGCTCCAGCCGCTGCGGACGCGCCGCCAGCAGGCGATAAGAGCGTCGAGGACGTCATCGTCGAATCGCCCAACGGCGATCCCGGCAAGCTGATCCCCGGCGCGCCGCCCAAGACGTTCGGCACCATCACCGTCGACAAAAACGGCAATGTCGTCGAAGCCGATGGCAATGCGCAAGCGAATGCGCCGCGGCAGAATACGGCCCCAGCCAACGGCGCCAGCGCAGCCGGCAACAAGGCCGGTAAATCCGATGATACGGTGGTCGCGGCACTCCCGTCGACCAACGATCCGGAAGAGCTTTACCGCAATTCTTACCAGTTCATCCTGTCGGGCGACTACAGCACCGCCGAACAGGGCTTCCGCGACCATATCGCCCGTTTTCCCAAGGACGCCAAAGCAGCGGACGCGCATTACTGGCTTGGTGAATCGCTGCTCGGCCAGCAGAAATACCGCGATGCGGCCGAGACTTTCCTCGCTGCCAGCAAGGACTATCCCAAGGCCAAGAAGGCGCCAGACATGCTGCTGAAGCTCGGCGTTTCACTGGTCGGGCTGAAGCAGCGCGACGTGGCCTGTGCCACTTTCAGCGAGATCGGCAAGCGCTACCCCGATATTTCCGGCGCGCTCAAGGAGCGGGTCAAGCAGGAAAGGGCACTCGCGGCGTGCTAGTTTTTCCGTTGCGTGTCGTTGCCGCAAAACCGGGCCCACGCTTGGGCGACATGCATGACGCTCGACAGCGAGCCTGACCTTTCGGATTTTTCGCGGATCGACTTTTCCAACGGCGCTGTTGCGGCCGTGTCCGGCGGCAGCGACTCGACCGCCCTTCTCCTCCTCCTCAAAGCCCATCTCGATCGTAACGCCCCGGCAACGAAATTGCTGGCGGTAACGATCGATCATCAATTGCGGCCGCAAGCGGCAGCGGAAGCGCAAGCCGTGGCCAGGCTGTGCGCGGCGCGCGGCATTGCCCATCGCATCCTCGCCTGGTCGGGGCACAAACCATCGACCGGCCTGCCCGCCGCCGCGCGCGAGGCGCGCTACCGGCTGCTCGCCGAGGCCGCCGAAGCGGCAGGCATCGGCCTGATCCTGACCGGCCACACCGCCGACGACCAGGCCGAGACCGTGCTGATGAGGCAAGCACGTGACGACGGGCCAGGTGAGGAGAGGCCGCGCGAGGAAGGGCGGGGCCTTGCCGGCATGGCGCCGGCAACCCTCTACGAGTGGCGGCACTGGATCGTGCGGCCGCTGCTCGGCGTAAGGCGTGCTGAGCTGCGCGAATTCCTGCGGCGTGAACAGGTTGTCTGGATCGAAGATCCGACCAATGCCGACACCGCTTTCGAGCGGCCGCGCGTCCGCGCAGCACTTGTTGAAGGCGACGATGCGCCTCGCATGGCTGAAGCTATGGCGCTGGCCAGAAAGGCGGCGGTCGAGCGTGAGCAGCTGGGACATCGCGCGGCCATGCTGATCCGCAGCTTGGCCTCCAGGCCGGCCGCCGGCCTCGTCCGGCTCGATCGGGATTTTGCGACGGCCGCCGACAGCCGGTCGGCCATTTATGCGCTGCGCATCCTGCTGGCGGCGACCGGCGGCACCGCCTTCCTTCCCGACCAGGCCCGCAGCGAAGCCCTTTTCGGCCGGTTCCGCACCGGGCCGCTTTGTGCCACATTGTCGCGGACCGTGGTCGATGCCCGGCGTACCGGCATCTTTCTGCACCGCGAATTGCGCGATCTGCCGCCCGCTGTTGCGGTTTCCGGCAATGCCCTGTGGGACGGCCGCAGACGGATCACATTGGGCGACAGCCCAGGTGCATTGTTGATCGCGCCGCTGTTGGTAGCACCGCTCGGGGCGGCTCTTGCCGCAAAGCGGGCAATTGAAGGGCATGGCACGCCGGCAAGCCTTGTGCGTGCCGCCTTGGCCGCCGAGCCGGCGCTCTGGCGGGACGGCGAATGCCTCGGTTTGCTCGGGGAAGGCCGGGGTTTGCCCGGGGAAGGCCCGATGCAGGCGGCTGTCGCCGCATATCCGGCAGTCGCGCCCTTCGCCCGTTTCCTGCCGTCCTTCGATCTGGCGCCGGCCGATGCCGTCGCCGCGTTGCTTGGCGCGGCGCCCGTTCCAGCCGTGCCGTTCGGCGGCCACAATGCCGGCCTACCACGGGCGAAAGCTTAACCGAGACCTGCTGTTATGCTTGGCAATGGGAGACGCTCTCCCTATGTTAGGGCCAAGTTTCCTCTCACGACGCGTGTCCGCCCAGCGGGCGCCAACGGGACAATTGATGAATCCGAATTATCGCAACCTCGCGCTCTGGGCGATCATAGCGGTCCTGCTCATCGCTCTCTTCAATCTTTTCCAGACGCCGCAGACGCGTGGAGCCTCGAGCGATGTTCCCTATTCGCAGTTCCTGCAGGAAGTCGCGGCGGGACGGATCAAGTCGGTGACCATCGCCGGCGCCCGTATCTCCGGCAATTACACGGACAGTTCCAACGGCTTCCAGACCTATTCGCCTGGGGACCCGTCACTGGTTTCGCGGCTGCAGGACAAGAACGTCACCATCAATGCGCGTCCTGAATCCGACGGCTCCAATTCGCTGTTCGGCACCCTGATCTCCTGGCTGCCGATGATCCTCATCCTCGGCGTCTGGATATTCTTCATGCGCCAGATGCAGTCCGGTTCCGGCCGCGCCATGGGCTTCGGCAAGTCGAAGGCCAAGCTTTTGACCGAAGCACATGGCCGCGTCACCTTCCAGGACGTCGCCGGCGTCGACGAAGCCAAGGAAGATCTGGAAGAGATCGTCGAGTTCCTGCGCGACCCGCAGAAATTCCAGCGGCTGGGCGGCAAGATCCCGCGCGGTGTGCTGCTCGTCGGTCCTCCTGGAACCGGCAAGACGCTGCTCGCCCGCTCGGTCGCGGGTGAAGCCAACGTGCCGTTCTTCACCATTTCGGGCTCGGACTTCGTCGAGATGTTCGTCGGCGTCGGCGCAAGCCGCGTTCGCGACATGTTCGACCAGGCCAAGAAGAACGCGCCTTGCATCATCTTCATCGACGAAATCGACGCGGTCGGCCGCCATCGCGGCGCCGGCCTCGGCGGCGGCAATGATGAACGCGAGCAGACGCTGAACCAGTTGCTGGTCGAGATGGATGGCTTCGAATCCAACGAAAGCATCATCCTGATCGCCGCCACCAACCGGCCAGACGTGCTCGATCCGGCGCTGCTGAGGCCGGGCCGCTTCGACCGCCAGGTGGTGGTGCCGAACCCCGACATCGTCGGCCGCGAGAAGATCCTGAAGGTGCATGTGCGCAACGTGCCGCTGGCGCCCAATGTCGACCTCAAGGTGATCGCGCGCGGCACGCCGGGCTTTTCCGGCGCCGATCTGATGAACCTGGTCAACGAATCCGCCCTGATGGCGGCGCGGCGCAACAAGCGCCTCGTCACCATGGCCGAATTCGAGGACGCCAAGGACAAGATCATGATGGGCGCCGAGCGCCGCTCGTCGGCGATGACACAGGCCGAGAAGGAGCTGACCGCCTATCACGAGGCTGGTCATGCCATCCTGGCGCTCAACGTGCCGTCGGCCGATCCGCTGCACAAGGCGACCATCATTCCGCGCGGCCGGGCACTCGGCATGGTCATGCAGCTGCCGGAAGGCGACCGCTATTCGATGAGCTACAAATACATGATCTCGCGCCTCGCCATCATGATGGGCGGCCGTGTCGCCGAGGAGTTCAAGTTCGGCAAGGAGAACATCACCTCCGGCGCCTCCTCCGATATTGAGCAGGCGACCAAGCTGGCGCGTGCCATGGTGACGCGCTGGGGCTTCTCCGACAAGCTCGGCCATGTCGCCTATGGCGACAACCAGGAGGAGGTGTTCCTCGGCCATTCGGTGGCGCGCACGCAGAACATCTCGGAAGAGACGGCGCAAATCATCGACGCCGAAGTGCGCCGGCTGATCGACGAGGCCTATTCGACGGCAAGGTCCATCCTGACCAAGAAAAAGAAGGAATGGATCGCGCTGGCGCAGGGCCTGCTCGAATACGAGACGCTGTCCGGCGAGGAGATCAAGCAGCTGATCGCCGGCAATAAGCCCGCGCGCGACCTTGGCGACGACACGCCGCCGAGCCGCGGCTCGGCCGTGCCGAAGTCCGGCCGCCGCAAGAAAGGCCCCGAGCCCGAAGGCGGCATGGAACCTCAGCCGTCAAGCTAGGCTCCGGCCCGGCACAGATCGATTTCGAAACGCCGCGGCTCTAACCGCGGCGTTTTCTCTTGGGGAATGCGACCCTTCCTGCATCGCAGGAAATTGGCGAAAGTGACGATGACGGCCAATCTCCCGCCTCGCGGGGGGATGTCCGGCAGGACAGAGAGAGGCGCGAAGGAATGGAGCCTTCTATCGGCCTCGTTGACGACTTCGGGAAGATCGACAAAGCGCGCCGGAGAATGAAGCTCGCATTTTTTGCCGGCGGCGCCACATTTTGTTCTTGCTTTGTGCCGGCAGCTATGCTATCAATTTGGGTGTGGTGCCAATTGGCGCTGAATGACCCGCCCGCCGAGGCGGGTTTTCTGCTTCCGGCTATGAGAGTTCCGGTGGTGCCGAGATCGATGTCGGCCGGACAGAGCCAAGAAACACGATCTGACAGTTGGTTCGACCTCGGAAGGCCCTCTCACTTGTTCGGCAGCAACAAAAAGCCCGCGAACCTTGCGGCTCGCGGGCTCATGTCGTCGGATGGTGGCGCCGGTCAGCTCTTCAGCTTGGCGTTGCAGAGGCTGTAGAAGCCGCCGCCCTTCTGGATCCACCTGAGGCCGCCCAGCGTGTTGGCGTCCTTGTTGGCGTAGTAGAGGTCGAGACAGGTGTGCATGCGGCCCTTGGCCGGGGTCTCGGTTGCATACTTCTTGGAGATCGCCGTCGGGAATTTCACGCCCTGGGGGGCGGTGATGGTCGGCGGTTGCGGATCGCCGGTGTATTTGGCATCGGGAGCCGGCAGGGTGTCGTCGTCGGCTGCGCCGGCGCCGCATTGGCTCTTGCGGAAGTCGTTCCACTTCATGCCGTTCAGCGTGTTGCCGGCCTTGGCAGCCTGATATTTGGCGCTGCAATCCGCCATGCTGACGCCTTTGCCGGTATCGGTCGCGGCGGCTGTCGTCGCCTTGGCAGGTGCCGCGGCGGGTTGTGCGGCTGCACTTGCGCCGGCGGCGCATTCACTCTTGCGGAAGTCGTTCCACTTCATGCCGTTGAGCGTGCCGGCAGCCTTGGCGGCCTGGTATTTGGTGCTGCATTCCTTGGCCGTCAGCCCAGGCGCTGCGTCATCGCTGCTGGCCGCCGCTGCTTTGGTCTTGGCGGCGGGTTGTGCGGCTGCCGTCGCGCCGGCGGCGCACTGGGTCTTGCGGAAATCGTTCCACTTCATGCCGTTGAGCGTGCCGGCAGCCTTGGCGGCCTGGTATTTGGTGCTGCACTCCTTCGCCGTCAGGCCCGGCGCCGCATCGTCGGCGGCGGCTGCCTTGGTCGTGTCGGCAGCCTTGGCCGTGGCTTTGGCTGGCGCAGGTTCGGTTGTAGCGGCGGAAGCATCGGTGCCGCATTGGGCCTTGCGGAACTGGTTCCAGTTCTGCCCGCCAAGCGTTCCCGCGTCCTTGGCCGTGTTATACTTGGTGCTGCACTCGGCCATGGTCAGCGCGCTGGCAGGCGCCGCCAGGAATAAGGTCGCGACGGCAAGACCCGTCAAAGTGGCAAGTCGGTGGATGAGCATGCGTTTTCTCCCTGCGGCGGTTCATGATATGTCCCAGTGCAGCAATAGCGCTCAACGGCTGGTTGCGCCAGATGCTAAGTAGCGTAGAGACAAATTTAGAAGTGCATTCTTTTCTTTAAGGTGATGAATTCGTTGCCGGGACCGTCTCCCCGCCAAGTTCGTCCGGGTGCATTGCACGGAGCGCGCGCCTATGGCTGGTTCCCAGCGAGGACACTGCGTCGAATGACAGCCAGTCAAATCGGCGGCTGCGGCGGACCTGAGCCCACCGCTGTCTGGAGCAGCACGATGCGGATTCAGGTTCAAGGCCACACTGCCACAGCCCAAAGGATCCAGATGAGGTTTGAGTTGATGTTTCTGATGCTGCTGCCGCAACAAGGGCTCGGAACTTGAAAATCAACACACTAGCGTGACGTAAAACACACAAAACAACAATTTTCTAAGGATTGGTCGTCCATAATCATACAATGTGATGACGGGGCTTGGGCCATTTTATGGCATGAGATGCTCGGAAAGAACCATCGGGAAGCTGGCGAACATGGCAGGACATTATTTCGGTACGGACGGCATTCGTGGGCGCGCCAACAAGTTTCCAATGACGGCGGAGGTCGCCATGCGGGTCGGCATGGCCGCCGGCCTCTCGTTCCAGCGCGGCAGCCACCGCCACCGCGTCGTGCTCGGCAAGGATACCAGGCTTTCCGGCTACATGATCGAGAACGCCATGGTGTCGGGCCTGTGCGCCGCCGGCATGGATGTCTTCCTGCTCGGCCCGATCCCGACGCCGGCTGTTGCCATGCTGGTGCGCTCGCTGCGCGCCGATATCGGCGTGATGATCTCTGCCTCGCACAACCCCTATTACGACAACGGCATCAAGCTGTTCGGCCCCGATGGCTACAAGCTGTCCGATGAGATCGAGGAGCGTATCGAGGGGATGCTCGACAAGGATATCGAACTGGCGCTCGCCGATTCCGATGGGCTCGGCCGCGCCAAACGCGTCGACGGCGTGCATGACCGCTATATCGAATTCGCCAAGCGCACGCTGCCGCGCTCGATGTCGCTGTCGGGCCTGCGCATCGTCGTCGATTGCGCCAATGGCGCCGCCTACAAGGTGGCGCCCGACGCGCTGTGGGAACTCGGCGCCGAGGTCGTTGCCATCAATGTCGAGCCCAACGGCTTCAACATCAACAAGGAATGCGGCTCGACTCATCCGGCCGGCCTGCAAAAGAAGGTGCACGAGGTGCGCGCCGATATCGGCATTGCGCTCGACGGCGATGCCGACCGTGTCGTCATTGTCGACGAGAACGGCGCGATCGTCGATGGCGACCAGATCATGGCGCTGATCGCCGAATCCTGGCAGCAGAGCGGACGGCTGGCCGGCGGCGGCGTCGTCTCGACGGTGATGTCCAATCTCGGCCTCGAACGCTTCCTCGGCGACATGAACCTGCAGTTGCATCGCACCAAGGTCGGTGACCGCTATGTCGTCGAGCACATGCGTGCCCATGGACTCAATGTCGGCGGCGAACAGTCGGGCCACATCGTGCTGTCCGATTTCTCGACCACCGGCGACGGCCTCGTCTCGGCGCTCCAAGTGCTCGCCTGCATCAAGCGGCATAACCGACCGGTCAGCGAACTGTCGAAGAAATTCGAGCCGGTGCCGCAGCTTTTGAAGAATGTGCATATTTCCGGCGGCAAGCCGCTGGAGGAGGCGCCGGTCAAGGCGGCGATCGAAGATGCGCGCAATCGCCTCGGCAAGGCCGGGCGCCTGGTCATCCGGCCATCCGGCACGGAGCCGCTCATCCGCGTCATGGCGGAGGGCGACGACCCGCAGCTTGTCGAGTCCGTGGTCAACGACATCGTCGAGATCATTTCGGAAACGCGCAGCGCCGCCTGATCTCCCTCCAACATCGGTTCAAAAGCCCGCCTTGCCGGCGGGCTTTTTTATTGGGTCGCGGCCAGCTCCGCCTGCAGCAACGGCCGCCAGATTGCTCGACTTTTAGAGATTCGTGGTTAATCAATACGGTTAAACGCCTTTTAACCTTTCCGATTCATTATCCACAACTGAGGTCAATCACATTTCGGGCGCGTTCGCCGTTCGAGGGTTCTCAGGGGTGATAAGCATGTTCAACACAGCTAGAATGGCTCTTCTGGCCGCGCTGTTTGCCGGCGTCGGACCGGCATTCGCCGCCGATTTCGTCGAGCCGCCCGTCGTCGAGGAGGCACCGCCACCGGTTGCCTATGAGCAGCCGGCCGAATTCGGCGGCTGGTATATCCGCGGCGACATCGACTATCACTGGTCGAAGTTTCGTGGTGGCGACTACATCACCTACGGTGTGGCGCCCCAGAATCCCGGCAAGTTCGATACAGGCAAGCTGGATGGCGCCTTCTCGGCCGGCGGCGGTGTTGGTTACCAGATCGACGAGCATTTCCGCACCGATCTCACCCTGGACTGGATGAGCAAGTCCAAATTCCGCGGCTCGACCAACGGCTTCTGCGGCCCACAGCAAACGCCTTGCACGTCCGTCGATACCTCGTCCTATTCGGCGCTGCTGCTCTTGGCCAACGCCTATGTCGATATCGGCACCTGGCATGGGATCACGCCTTACGTCGGCGCCGGCATCGGCGGTGCCTGGGTCAAGTGGGATGAACTGCACAACGTGGACAGCGACGGTTCATTTGATCATGCCGGTGGCAAGGGCTGGCGGTTTGCCTATGCTGCCATGGCGGGCGCATCCTACTGCCTGACTGACCGCGTCAAACTAGATGTCGGCTACCGCTTCAGCCACATCAACGGCGGTAAGATGTTCGACTATGCCTCCCTCCCCAATGTCGGCCCCGGCTATGACAAAGGTATCAACGTTCACGAAGTGCGCGGCGGCCTGCGCTACCAGTTCGGCAGGTCGGACTGCGCGCCGCCGGAGCCTTACGTCCCGGAACCCGAGCCGGTCTACACGAAGTAGTCGCTTCGAAATCGAGGAATTCGTCGACCGCCCGGCTGATGCCGGGCGGTTTCGTTTGGCTGCCTAAAGATGCTGCGTTGCCCTGTAACACCGTCCGGCTCGAGGAGCGAAAACGGATCAAATCAATTGCTAACGCCTTGTTATCCTTAACCCGCACTTAACCACTATGGTTAACAATGCTGTCTGAAACGGCGCGCGATCGCGAATGCGCCAAGTTCGGGAGCCGAGGACCATGACATTCAAATCGCCTGTAGCACTGGCGCTTGCAGCAGTCGTCCTGGTGCCGCTGACGCCGGCGCTTGGCGCCGATTACGAACCGCCGGTCTATGTCGACCAGGCGCCCGACTATGTACCGGTCGAGGTTGGCTCGGGATGGTATCTGCGCGGCGATGTCTCCTATCTGGTGCAGAAAAGCTTCAAGGATGAGCATTTCGCCTTTACACCCGCGAGCTTCGACGAAAAGGAAGATCCCATCTTCGCCAGCATCGGCTTCGGCTACCATTTCAACGACTATCTGCGCGCCGATCTCAATGTGGGCTATCTTCCCGGCAACAAGATCGACGTCGGCTATAACGACGGAACGACCGTGGCATCGGCGACCCTGAAGAACTATGCCTTCTCAGGCATACTCAATGGCTATGTCGATCTTGGGACCTATGTCGGAATCACACCTTATCTCGGCGCTGGTGTCGGTATCCTGCAGAGCAAGCGTCGCCTCTCGGCGAGCTACTTCACCGACAACGCCGACCCCACCGACGATTTCGTCCTGCGTGACAACAAGACCCAATACTCCTTCGCCTACACGCTGAATGCCGGCCTTGCCTACCAAGTGTCCAAGAACGTCTCAGTCGATCTGGGCTATCAGTATTTTTCCGCGCCAGACGCCGAATATGTGACTGCCGAGAGCCTGACTTCCTTTCCGATCCGCAAAGGAATCAACAATCATCAAGTCAAAGTCGGACTACGCTACGATCTCTGGTAGGCTCGATCGAAGCCGAGGCGTTGACAATGGCGGGTCGCAGGCCCGCCGTTTGCGTTTCGTCGCCGGCAATATCCCGGCAGCGACAAAAACTTTCCCCTTGACGCCGAAAGCCTGAACGCATATCGCCGTCCGTGGGCCACCCCTCCCCAACGAGGGGCCACTATCTGGAAGGATAGACCACGATGACGACGCATACGAAGCCCGGATTCCGTCCGGCAAATCCCAATTTTTCCTCAGGTCCCTGTGCAAAACGCCCCGGCTGGTCGGTCGAGGCGCTCAAAAATGCCGCGCTCGGGCGCTCGCACCGTGCCAAGATCGGCAAGACCAAGCTCGAACAAGCGATCGAGCTGACCCGGGAAATCCTCCAGGTTCCGGCGGATTACCGCATCGGCATCGTGCCGGCCTCGGATACCGGCGCGGTCGAAATGGCGCTGTGGTCGCTGCTCGGCGAGCGCGGCGTCGACATGGTGGCCTGGGAGAGCTTCGGCTCCGGCTGGGTCACCGATGTGGTCAAGCAGCTGAGGCTCGCCGATGTGCGCAGGTTAGAGGCGGACTACGGCGCACTGCCCGACCTGACCGAAATCGACTTCGACCGCGACGTGGTCTTCACCTGGAACGGCACGACGTCGGGTGTGCGCGTGCCGAACGGCGATTTCATCCCGGCCACCCGCAAGGGCCTGACCATCTGCGACGCGACTTCGGCGGCCTTTGCGCAACAGCTCGATTTCAGGAAGCTCGACGTCGTCACCTTCTCCTGGCAGAAGGTGCTGGGCGGTGAGGGCGCGCACGGCATGCTGATCCTCAGCCCGCGCGCCGTCGAACGCCTGGAAAGCTACAAGCCGGCCTGGCCGTTGCCGAAAATCTTCCGCCTCACCTCGGGCGGCAAGCTGATCGAAGGCATCTTCAAGGGCGAGACTATCAACACGCCGTCGATGCTGTGCGTCGAGGACTATCTCGACGCGCTGCGTTGGGCGAAGTCGATCGGCGGCCTCGACGCGCTGGTCACCAGAGCGGATGCCAATGCCGCCGTTCTCGATCGCTTTGTCCGGAAATCTTCCTGGCTCGGCCATCTTGCCGTAGACCCGGCGACGCGTTCGAACACGTCGGTCTGCCTTTCCTTCACCGACCGGCAAGTCGCTGCACTCGACGCCGATGGACAGGCTGCGTTCGCCAAGGCAATTGTCTCGGCGCTCGACAAGGAAGGCGTCGCCTACGACATTGGTGCCTACCGCGATGCACCGCCCGGCCTGCGCATCTGGTGCGGCGCGACAGTCGAGACCTCCGATCTCGAAGCGTTGCTGCCCTGGCTCGACTGGGCCTTTGCCGCGCAAAAGGCGTCGCTCAAAGCGGCGGCCTGACTCCCTCCCCCTCGAGGGGAGGGTGGCCCGAAGGGCCGGGTGGGGTCGCCTCCACCCGTTCAACGATCCGCCATCCAGAAAGAAAAAGATTTGGCCGCATCCGGCCGCAACGACCCCACCCCGGCGCTTCGCGCCGACCCTCCCCTCAAGGGGGAGGGACGCCAATCGCAAAGGACCAAGCCAATGCCCCGCGTTCTCGTCTCAGACAAACTTTCCACCACCGCCGTGCAGATCTTCAGGGATCGCGGCATCGAGGTCGACTATTTGCCGGATCTCGGCAAGGACAAGGAAAAACTGCTCGAAGTGATCGGCCAATATGATGGGCTGGCCATCCGCTCGGCGACAAAGGTCACGGAGAAGCTGATCAATGCTGCGACCAGGCTGAAGGTCGTGGGCCGCGCCGGCATCGGCGTCGACAATGTCGACATACCGGCGGCGAGCCGCAAGGGCATCATCGTGATGAACACGCCCTTCGGCAATTCGATCACCACCGCCGAGCATGCCGTCGCCATGATCTTCGCGCTGGCCCGCCAGATACCGGAGGCCAACGCCTCGACGCATGCCGGCAAATGGGAAAAGAACCGCTTCATGGGTGTCGAGATCACCGGCAAGACGCTGGGCATCATCGGCTGCGGCAATATCGGTTCGATCGTCGCTACGCGCGGCGTCGGCCTGAAGATGCATGTCATCGCCTTCGATCCATTCCTGTCGGACAGCCGCGCCGAGGAGCTCGGCGTCGAAAAGGTCGAGCTCGACGAGCTGTTCGCCCGCGCCGACTTCATCACGCTGCATACGCCGCTTACCGACAAGACGCGCAACATCATCGACGCCGCGGCGATCGCCAAGATGAAGACCGGCGTGCGTATCATCAACTGCGCCCGTGGCGGGCTGATCGTCGAGGCCGACCTGATCGCGGCGCTGAAGAGCGGCAAGGTGGCCGGCGCCGGCATCGACGTGTTCGAGGTCGAACCGGCGGAGAACAACGCACTGTTCGGCATGGACAATGTCGTGGCGACGCCGCATCTCGGCGCGTCGACGATGGAGGCGCAGGAGAATGTCGCGCTGCAGGTCGCCGAGCAGATGTCCGACTATTTGATCAAGGGCGCCGTTTCCAACGCCATCAACATGCCGTCGATCACCGCCGAAGAGGCGCCGCGGCTGAAACCTTTCGTCAAGCTTGCCGAAGTGCTCGGCGCCTTTGTCGGACAGGTCACCGAGGATCCGATCAAGGAGGTCGAGATACTGTTCGACGGCTCGACCGCGACGATGAACACGCGCGCGCTGATCAGTGCCACCCTTGCCGGGCTGATCCGGCCGCAGGTCTCCGACGTCAACATGGTGTCGGCGCCGATCATGGTGAAGGAGCGCGGCATTATCGTCGCCGAGGTCAAGCGTGACAAGTCGGGCGTGTTCGACGGCTATATCAAGCTGACGGTCAAGACCGAGCACAGGACGCGCTCGATCGCCGGCACCTGTTTTTCGGACGGCAAGCCGCGCTTCATCCAGATCAAGGGCATCAATCTCGACGCCGAGGTCGGCCAGCACATGCTCTACACGACCAATGCCGACGCGCCCGGCATCATCGGCCTGCTCGGCACGGTGTGCGGCGAGAACGGCGTCAACATCGCCAACTTCCAGCTCGGCCGCAACCGGCCGGGCGGCGATGCCATCGCATTGCTCTATCTCGATGCGCCGTTCCCGGAAAACGTGTTGGCGCAGGTGCGCTCGCACAAATCGATCGACTCCGCCAAGCGGCTGCATTTCGATGTGGGGATAGCCTGAAATTCGGCCGCCCCGTGTGCAGCAGCACGCGGGGCGGCGGAACGTCGCGGCAAGCGACTTCATTCAGCAGCGGATGCCGCCATCTTCCGTCCGCTGTATTCGGCGAGGCTGATGCCACCGAGCACCAGCGCGAGAGCCAGCGCCTGATAGAGCTGGAATGTCTCACCGACAATCAGCACCGATAGCAGCGTACCGAAGATCGGCACCAGATTGATGAACAGGCCGGCCCGGTTGGCGCCGATCAGCTCGTTGCCCCTGATATAGAAGATCTGCGAGATGACCGAAGCACCGATGGCGGTATAGAACGCGACCGCCCAGCCGCGGGCATCGGGGACGATGACCTTGCCGGCGGCAATCTCCCACAGGAAGAAAGGCAGCGATGTGACGAGTGCGGCAACCGACAGCGCCAGCATCAGGCTCTGCCAGCGGATGACCGGCTTCAGCCGCAACCCCACCGAATAGAAGGAGTAGCAAAGCACGGCGACCAGCATGATCGCGTCGCCAAAGTTGAGATCCAGCTTGAGAAGCTGGCGCAGGTCGCCATGGCTCGCCGTCACCGCGACGCCAATGATGGTCAGCACGACGCCAGCGATCTGCACCCGGTTCACCCGCAGGCGAAACAGCACGAAATTGGCGATGATGATCACGATCGGTATCGCCGCCTGCTCGATCGAGACGTTGATCGCCGTGGTGTAGTTGAGCGCCGTGTAGAAGATCGCATTGAAAAAGGCGAAGCCGCAAGCGCCGAGCCCGCCAAGCAGCAACCAGTGCCTGCGCACCACCGGCCAGTCTTGGCGTAGCGTTCCCCAGCCGATCGGCAGCAGAATCAGAACCGCCAGCAGCCAACGCAGGAAGACCAGCGTCATCGGCGAGATATGACCGACCGCCAGCTTTCCCGCCACAGAGTTGCCGCCCCACAGCAAGGTGGTGAACAGCAGGAACAGATAGGCGGCTCGATGCATCGTGAGCTCCCGGCCAGGCAGAGGGAATTTGACGGTCGGTGTGGGCGTATTGCGACCGCCAGCCCAAGTAAATGATGTCAAAGGCGAAAATTGTTGTGCCTCGGAGCGTTTTGGGCGGCAAAGAGTGGTCGCGCTCGCCGGGTCTTGACGCTATAGAACGACGTGCGTGCAATTGGACGCTACAAAGTACGCGTCGGAAGGCTTTAATCCTCGCGTCGTGCTTTTCCGAAAATCGATTCCGATTTTGGGGGCCGATGCGATAGAGGCCTGTCGTTTCGAACTGTTTCAAGCTGCTCGTGCGGCGTCTCAAGGGAAAAGAAATATGGCCAATGTGGTGGTCGTCGGCTCGCAATGGGGCGATGAGGGCAAAGGCAAGATCGTAGACTGGCTGTCGGAGCGCGCCGATGTTGTCGTGCGCTTCCAGGGCGGCCACAATGCCGGCCATACGCTGGTCGTCGACGGCAAGGTCTACAAGCTGTCGCTGCTGCCGTCCGGCGTGGTGCGGCAAGGCAAGCTGTCCATCATCGGCAATGGCGTCGTCTTCGATCCGCACGCTTTCGTCGCGGAGGTTGCGAAATTGAAGGCGCAGGGCGTCGAGGTGACGCCAGACCGCCTGAAAATAGCCGAAAACACCGCGCTTATCCTGTCCTTGCACCGGGAGCTGGACGGATTTCGCGAGGACGCCGCTTCCAATTCCGGAACGAAGATCGGCACGACCCGTCGCGGCATCGGTCCCGCCTATGAAGACAAGGTGGGCCGGCGCGCGGTCAGGGTGATGGATTTGGCGGATTTGGAAACGCTGCCCTTGAAGGTCGACAGGCTGCTGACGCACCACAATGCGCTGCGGCGCGGGCTCGGCCATGCCGAGGTCACGCATGAGGCGATCATGAGCGAGCTGATCTCGGTGGCCGACGAGATCCTGCCCTATATGGACCGCGTCTGGAAAATCCTCGACGACAAGCGCCGCGCCGGCGAGCGCATCCTGTTCGAGGGCGCGCAAGGCACGTTGCTCGACATCGATCACGGCACCTATCCGTTCGTCACCTCGTCCAATACGGTTGCCGGTCAGGCCGCCGCAGGCTCCGGTGTCGGCCCGGGCGCCATCGGCTATGTGCTCGGCATCACCAAGGCCTATACGACGCGCGTCGGCGAAGGCCCGTTTCCAACCGAACAGAAGAACGAGATCGGCGAGTTCCTGGGCACGCGCGGCCATGAATTCGGCGTCGTCACCGGCCGTAAGCGCCGCTGCGGCTGGTTCGATGCCGTGCTGGTCCGCCAGGCCGTCGCCGTCAACGGCATCAAGGGCATTGCGCTGACCAAGCTCGATGTGCTCGATGGGCTGGACGAGATCAAGGTCTGTACCGGCTACCGACTCGACGGCGAGGCGATCGATTACCTGCCGGCCAGCCAGGGTGCGCAGGCCCGCGTCGAACCGGTCTACGAGACGCTGGAGGGGTGGAAAGGCACCACTGCCGGCGCACGCAGCTGGAACGACCTGCCGGCCCAGGCGGTGAAGTACGTCCGCTACATCGAGGAGCTGATCGGCGCGCCGGTCGCACTCCTTTCCACCAGCCCTGAACGGGACGACACGATACTTGTGACCGATCCGTTTCAAGACTAGTTTCTCAGCCTTTCCGGGCATTGCGGCTGATTTGCGGGGGCCGGCCCAGAAACAAATGCAGGTCGACTGACGTATGGTAGATTTTGTTCCTATTCTGAAAAAGGCGCTCGATAAACTCGGTGAGCCGTCGGCGGAAGTGCGCGCCAGGGTCTATGACAGGGCCCGTTCGTCAATCGCGAAACAACTCGCAGAGAAGGCCACCATGACGCCTTCCGATGTCGACCGGCAGATGCGTGCACTGGAAGACGCCATCGCCAAAGTCGAGCGGGACTATGCCAAGCCTGCGCCGCCACCCGACCCGCTGGCGGAACTGGAGGACATCTTCTCCTCCATCGACCGCAACAAGAACCAGTCCAGCCATATCCGACAGCCAGCAAAGACGGAGCCGGCATGGCAGCCGGCCAAGACCGAGCCGGCAAAGACGGAGCCAGCAAAGACTGGGCCGGCCTGGCAGCCCACGCCCGCCAAGGCGGCGCCGAACTGGCAAAAGCCGCAGCCCGTCGCTCTTTCTCAGGAGCGCGCTGGTCCGCCGCCGTCCGATATGGATCTTCCGACGGCTGACGGCCAAGACGGCGTTTTTCCGGGCGACGACTTTTCCAACGACGGCGGCCCCGCGGAGGACAGGTTCCAGCGGCTCTATCCTGCCGAGCGCAGGCGCAGCTATGGCGGTGTGATCGCCGCCGCCATTGCCTTGCTCGTCATTGCCGGTGGTGGCTATGGCATCTGGCTGAACAAGGATGCGTTCGGCAGCATGCTCGGCCTCGACTCGACCACAGCCGTCGCCACCGAACCGCTGGTAAAACCAGCCCCGGCCAAGCCGGTGGCCGATGCGGCCGTACCGGCCGCCGCGCCTCCGACGGATGCCGGCGAGGGCGCGAAGTTCACGCAGCGCCTGACGCCCGAGGGGCACGAAGTCGATCCCGGCCCCGCGGCCGGGCAGGCGGGCATCGGCGAAGGCGAATCCGTCGCCGCACTGACCACGCCGCCATCGGCCGCACAAGCGCCGACCACCCCGGCACCGGCCGCGCCGGCTCCGGCCGCACCCGCCGACACGCAAGCCACGGCCAATGCTCCAGCAGTCGATGGGTCCGCTGCACCAACTCCCGCAACGCCGCCCGCCAACGGGGCAGCAGCGCCTGCAGCGGCCGCCCCGCCGCCAGCACCGGCAGCGGCACCAACGGCAGTTCCGCCGCAAGCCACGTTGGCCGTCGGCCAGAAGGCGATCTTCTACGAGGAGCGCACCAGCACCGCTCAAGGCTCGGCCGAGCCCGGCAACATCGTCTGGTCGCTGGTGCAGGAATCGCCCGGCGGCGACCTGCCGCCCGAGCCGGCGATCCGCGCCGAGGCGACCATTCCAGGCAAGGATATCCAGTTGCGCATGACGATCCGTCGCAACACCGACCAGACGCTGCCGGCCAGCCATATTATCGAGATGATCTTCCTGACGCCTGACGGCTTCGAGGGCGGCGGCGTCGACAACATCCTGCGTGTCGCCATGAAGGGCTCCGAGCAAGATGCCGGAAGCCCGCTGATCGGCATCCCGGCCAAGATCGCCGACGGTTTCTTCCTGGTTGCGCTCAACGATACCAAGGCGGATGAAGACGCCAATCTGACCTTGCTCAGAGGTCAGGACTGGATCGACGTGCCGGTCGTCTACAAGACCGGGCGGCGGGCGCTGCTCACCATGGAAAAGGGCATTCCCGGCGAGAAGGTGTTTGACGAGGCGCTAAAGGCCTGGCAGACAAAGACGGCGGGGTGAGGTCGGCTCACCAGCCCAACGCCTCTCTGGCTCAGAAGCCCTGGAACAGCATATCGAGCGCGGCCACGATCTCGTCGTGATGCCTCGTCAGATTCAGTCGGCTCTCGCCCAGTTCCGTCGCCGCAACCGTGGCGATCAAATGGGTGGCCATGACCAATTTCCGACCATTGATCTCGAAAATCGGATGGAGCTTTCGCATTGGTGATGGCGCCATCGCAGCCGGCAGAAGCGGGACGACCACCCGGGTCTTGAAATGGTCTAGCAGATCGGCCTGGACGTCGAGGAGATAGCCGCCTTCGATGCTACCCGCGAAGACGTCGTAGCGCGCCATCAGAATTGCCGATGTTCTGCCAGCGGAATACCGTGTTTTTCGACATATTCGTTCCACGCATCTATCGTCGCGCGGTTCTCAAGCTTCCACAGCCGCGTCTTTTCGGCGGCCACGGCCTCGGCGATGCCGGCTTCAGCGGCGCGCGAGACATTCACATCGAGCCCCTTGGCTTCCTTCATGAGCTTTGAGTCGATCGACAGATTTGCCGGCTGGCGAACCGCATTCACAGCTATCTTGCGCATGATCACCTCCACAGTATGCGCATAACATATGCGCATTCCTCTCTAGTCGCAATGACAAGGTGCTTGAACTCGCGAATTACCCCTCCATCTCCTCGCGCAGCATTTCCAGTTCCAGCCATTCCTCCTCGAGCGCTGCCAGTGTGACGCGCTCCTTGTCGAGCGCGGCAATCGTCTTCTGGAACGAGGCCGGATCGCGCTCGTAATAGGCCGGATCGGCGATGTTGTTCTCCAGCCGCGAGATCGAGGCCGACACCGCCTCGATCTTCTTGGGTAAGATTTCCAGCGCGAATTTCTGCTTGAACGACAGTTTCTTGGCCGGGCCCTTCGTTGCGGCCGCTTCGTTCCTGCTTGCCGCCGTCGCGTCGCCCGTCTCGGCCTTTGGTCGCGCCTTGCGGTCGTCCAGCCTGGTGCCGCCGCGCTGCGCCAGCATGTCGGAATAGCCGCCGGCATATTCGATCCAGCGGCCGTCACCATCCGGCGCGATGATGCTGGTCACGGTGCGGTCGAGGAAATCGCGATCGTGGCTGACCAGGATCACCGTGCCGGCAAAGCCGGCGACCAATTCCTGCAGCAGCTCCAGCGTCTCCATGTCGAGGTCGTTGGTCGGCTCGTCGAGCACAAGCAGGTTTGCCGGCCGCGCCAAAACGCGGGCGAGGATCAGCCGCGCCCGCTCGCCGCCCGAAAGCTCGCGCACCGGCGTGCGCGCCTGTTCCGGCTTGAACAGGAAGTCTTTCATGTAAGAGACGACGTGGCGCTGCTCGCCATTGATGACGAGGTTCTCGCCGCGCCCGTCGGTAAGATACTGCGCCAATGTCTCCTGCGGGTCGACGGCTTCGCGCTTCTGGTCGAGCGTGGCGATCTCCAGATTTGTGCCGAGCCGCACCGTGCCCGCGTCCGGCTTCAATTCGCCGGTCAGCATCTTCAACAGCGTCGTCTTGCCGGCGCCGTTCGGCCCGACCAGACCGACGCGATCGCCGCGCTGGATTCGGGTCGAGAATCCCTTGACCACGGTCAGATCGCCAAAGGTCTTCTCGATGTTCTTGGCTTCGATCACCAGCTTGCCGGATTCGGCGGCGTCGCTGGCTGTCATCGTCGCCGCACCCTCGGCGCCGCGATGACCACGAAAGCGCTGGCGCATGGTCTGCAACTCACCGAGCCGGCGCATGTTGCGCTTGCGCCGCGCTGTCACGCCATAGCGCAGCCAGTGCTCCTCGCGCACGATCTGGCGACCGAGCTTGTGCTGCTCGCGCTCTTCCTCCTCCAGCACCGTGTCGCGCCATTCCTCGAAATAGCCAAAGCCCTTGTCGAGACGGCGGGTCTGGCCGCGGTCGAGCCAGATTGTGGCGCGTGACACGCGCTCGAGAAAACGGCGGTCATGCGAGATGACGACCAGTGCCGAGGAGGTGCGGGCAAGCTCCTCCTCCAGCCATTCGATGACCGAAAGGTCAAGATGATTGGTCGGCTCATCGAGGAGGAGAATGTCGGGCTCCGGCGCCATGACGCGGGCGAGGGCGGCGCGCCGCGCCTCGCCGCCGGAAAGGTCGTTCGGCCGTTCCTCGCCGGTCAGGCCGAGATGCTCCATCAGATAGGTGGCGCGGTAGGGATCGTCGGCGGGCCCGAGCCCCGCCTCGACATAGGCGCGGACGGTCGCAAAACCGTCCATGTCGGGCACTTGCGGCAAGTAGCGCACGGTTGCCGAGGGCTGGCGGAAGACTTCGCCATCCTGCGGTTCGATCAGCCCGGCGGCGATCTTGAGGAGCGTCGACTTACCAGAGCCGTTGCGGCCGACCAGGGCGATCTTGTCGCCAGCCGAGGCCGCTAGGGCGGCACCGTCGAGCAACGGCGTGCCGCCAAAGGTCAGCTTTATCCCGTCGAGATTGAGAAGTGGCGGCGCCATATCAGCTTTCTGGGCTCAGCTTTCCGGAAGAGGGTAGGGATGCGCGAGCAGCAGCGCGCGGCCGCTGGCCAGCGCGATTTCGAGCCGGCCATTGACCTCGTTGGAAATGGTCAGCGACGAGCCGAACGCAACCTCGACATGGTCGAGCGGCCATTTGGCGCCGGTGACGCTCAGGCCGGCGAGATCGGAGAAGCCGAGCACCGAAAACAGCGTGCCGTCGGCATAGTCGAAGCCAGTCTTTCCCGGCAGCAAGGGAATGCCTTCCTGTACGCCACTGGTCAAAAGCACTTCCGTCCCGCCTTCCGCCAGCCGGACGCTCAGCGCCAGATGCAGGAAGATGTGGTCGGTACGTTTGCCGCCGAAGGCGCCTGCGAGCACAAGGCTGGTCGCACCGCGTTCGAGCGCGGCGGCGATAGCGAGTTCACCGTCGGTCTTGTCTTTTTCGGCAGGAAACACCTGCCGTGGCACGGCGGCCAGATCCTCCGGCAACTCGGCAGGCACGGAATCGAAATCGCCGACCCAGAGTTCCGGCCTCAGGCCCAGCATACGGGCATGGCCGATGCCGGCGTCGGCGGCGATGACGCGCGAGCCTTCGACCTGGCGGTCGAGCAGCGGCGTGCGGATGAGATCGCCGCCAAGCAGGATGGTGAATGTGCTCATATCTCGTGGCCCTTACCAGCCCTGCCCCGGAAACGGAAGATGAAACGGCAGACGAAACGGAAGGCTGGGCTTTGGATGTCCGGCAAACTTCCGCTTGCGCAGCACTTCGGCCGGGCCTATGTGTCGCAACGCTCTAACGGGGTGCCGGACGCGATCTTCGCGGACCGGCTGAGAGGCAAGACTGCCAACCCGCTGAACCTGATCCGGTTTGTACCGGCGGAGGGATTAGACGTTTCGGACAGCCCGACGCCTCAATTCCTTTCAACGCGAACGAAGGAGGCGCCGATGCGCAGTTTTTTCCACTCTCTTGTCTCAATTGTCCTGCTTGCGGCATCCGCGCTCGCCCTGCCGGGGCAGGCATCGGCACAGGATAGACTGACGGTCTATACCTATGAAAGCTTCACCGCCGATTGGGGTCCGGGACCGGCAGTGAAGAAGGCCTTCGAGGCCGAATGCAGTTGCGTCGTCGAATTCGTCTCGGTCGCCGACGGCGTGGCGCTGCTCAACCGTGTGAAGCTGGAAGGCGCCGCGACCAAGGCCGATATCGTACTTGGCCTCGATACCAACTTAACCGCCGACGCCAAGGCAACCGGCCTGTTTTCGCCGCACGGCGCCGTCTCGGGCGTCAATGTGCCGGGCGGCTGGAGCGACGATATTTTCGTGCCGTTCGACTATGGCTATTTCGCCGTCGTCTACGACACCGAAAAACTGAAGAGCCCGCCGAAGAGCCTCAGGGAATTGGTCGAGGGCGATGCCGGAGAGAAGATCGTCATCCAGGATCCGCGCACCTCGACGCCGGGCCTTGGCCTGCTGCTGTGGGTCAAGTCGGTCTATGGCGACAAGGCGCCGGAAGCCTGGGCCAAACTCAAGGCGAAGGTGCTGACGGTAACGCCGGGCTGGAGCGAGGCCTACGGCCTGTTCACCAAGGGCGAGGCGCCGATGGTGCTGTCCTACACCACCTCGCCGGCCTACCACATGGTCGCCGAAAACACCGAGCGCTACCAGGCGGCGTCCTTCGAGGAGGGCGAATATCTGCAGATCGAGGTCGCGGGGATCACCACCGAGGGTGCGAAGAACCCGCTGGCGGAAAAGTTCATCGCCTTCATGACCGGACCGAAATTCCAGGATGTCATTCCCGAAACCAACTGGATGTTCCCGGCCGGCAAAACCGACAAGCCGCTCAACCCGGCGTTCGACA
The DNA here is from genome assembly GCF_040319065.1 of Mesorhizobium sp. M0968. Lineage (NCBI taxonomy): Bacteria > Pseudomonadati > Pseudomonadota > Alphaproteobacteria > Hyphomicrobiales > Phyllobacteriaceae > Mesorhizobium > Mesorhizobium sp. M0968. The sequence goes on along the minus strand of NZ_JAMYNL010000001.1, from coordinate 300,463 downwards.
AGCTGGTCAAGCCGACCAAGACCTTGCTGTTCAGCCCGGAAGACGTCGCGGCCAACCGCAAGGCCTGGGTCGATGAGTGGCTTGCGGCGATGAGCAGGTAGGGCTCAAGCCTCGTCGGATGTTTGCGCCAAGCCACCCCCCTCTGGCCTGCCGGCCATCTCCCCCTCAAGGGGGGAGATCGGCAGCTTTGTCGCCTCTCCTCGCCCTGCCACTTGTGAGATTGGCGAAGGCGGCTGAGTGCGCAATCTCCCCCCTTGAGGGGGAGATGGCCGGCAGGCCAGAGAGGGGTGGGCTCGGCCTTTGCCAGGTATTTCCTTCGATCAACGCCTGTCGTAGTGTCGGGTAGGGCGACATGCGTACGCGTCATCCGGCCGATCCCCGCGTCACTGCCGGCATCGTCGCGCTCGCCGCCATCGCGCTGCTGATCGGCGGTGCATTCGCCGGGCTCGTCGTCGAAGCCACACGCGACCTGTCCGGCGCCGCCTCTGCTTTCGATTCCTATCTCTTGCGCGTCGTCCGTTTCACGCTCTGGCAGGCTCTGCTGTCGACCCTGCTCTCCGTTGCACCGGCGCTGTTCGTCGCGCGCGCCCTGTCGCGGCATCCGCGTTTTTTCGGGCGAGGCTTCATCCTCCAGCTTTTCGCCGTGCCACTGGCGCTGCCGGCCATTGTTGCCGCACTCGGTGTCTTGGCGCTCTATGGCCGCGCCGGCTATTTTGCCGGCACGCTGGGCGCGCTAGGCGGCCAGAGCTGGCCCGGCATCTATGGCCTGTCGGGCATACTCGTTGCGCATGTCTTCTTCAACCTGCCGCTGGCGACGCGGCTGTTCCTGGAGGCGTTGCAGACCGTGCCGGCTAACCAATGGCGGCTGGCGAGCCAGCTTGGCATGGGTGCTGCGCCGGCCTTCCGGCTGATCGAATGGCCGCCGCTGCGTGCGGCCTTGCCGGGCGTTGCCGGGCTCGTTTTCATGCTGTGCATCACCTCCTTCACCATCGTGCTTACGCTCGGCGGCGGGCCGCGTGCGACGACGCTCGAGGTTGCCATCTACCAGGCGCTGCGTTTCGACTTCGACCCGGCGCGGGCTGTGACGCTGACCCTGCTGCAGATTGCCCTGACCTTCGTCGTCGTGCTGGCACTGACGCGGCTTGGCGCCAATATGACCGGCGACGCCAATCTGCCGGTGGCGCCGCGCCGGTATTTTTCAGCCGGTGCGGCCGAGACCGTGCTGAACGCGCTGGCGATCGGGCTCGCACTGCTGTTTGTCGCCGGGCCGATGGCGGCCACGCTGGCAGCCGGGCTTGGCGCCGATCTCGGCCGCCTGGCCGGCGAGAGCGCGGTGCGGCAAGCGACGGCGACCAGTGCCGTGCTCTCCCTCCTGTCGGCGCTGCTCTCTGTGGCGTTGTCGCTGTCGCTGGTGATGGCGCGCCGGGCGCTGGCGCTCACCCGGCGGAGCGGCAGGAGGACGCTGCTCGAACACCTGGCCGACACCGGTGCGGGGTTCGTCCTGGTGGTGCCGCCCATCGTCATCGGTGCCGGCTGGTTCTTGCTCCTGCGCACCGTCGGCGATGTCTTTGCGATCGCCCCTGTCATGGTCGTTGCGGTCAATGCGGTGATGGCGATGCCGTTCGCCATCCGCGCCATCCGCCCTGCCTATGACGCGGCGAGCGAACGCCACGAACGGCTCTGCGCACAGCTTGGCATCTCGGGCTGGAACCGGTTGCGGCTGGTCGACTGGCCGTCGCTGCGGCGGCCGCTCGCCACCGGCTTCGCGTTCGCCATGGCGCTGTCGCTCGGCGATCTCGGCGTCATTGCGCTGTTCGGCAGCGATTCCGTGCAGACCTTGCCCTATCTGCTGCTGGCGCGCATGGGCAGTTACCGCACCGAGGATGCCGCCGGCCTGGCGCTGCTGCTCGGCCTTGCCTGCCTGGCGCTGGTGTTGGCCGCGGACTGGCTGGGAAGGAGGGAGAAATCATGATGCCGATCAGCCCGGAACGGTCCATTTCGGTGGAAAAAGGCGCGGCCGTGCGGCTCGATAATGTCTCGTTCAGCTATGGTGAAACGCCGCTTATATTCGATGTCGATTTCCCGGCGTCGGAAATCACCGCCATCATGGGGCCGAGCGGTTCGGGAAAGTCGACGCTGCTCAATCTGGTGGCCGGCTTCGAGACGCCGCGGTCGGGCCGCGTGCTGATCGGCGGCGCCGACGTCAGCACTGCGCCGCCATCAGCGCGGCCGGTATCGATGGTGTTCCAGGAAAACAACCTGTTTGCCCATCTGTCGGTCGAGCAGAATGTCGGGCTCGGCCGCTCGCCTTCGCTCAGGCTGAGCGAGGCTGACCGCGCCGCAATCGCCGCAGCGCTGAAGCGCGTCGGCCTTGCCGGCAAGGAAAGCCGGCTGCCGCGCGAACTCTCCGGCGGCGAGCGGCAGCGCGTCGCGCTCGCCCGGGTCCTGGTGCGCGACCGGCCGGTGCTGTTGCTCGACGAGCCGTTCGCTTCGCTCGGACCGGCACTGCGCGACGACATGCTCGACCTGGTGGCCGACGTCCATTCGGAGCAGCGCATGACGGTGTTATTCGTCACGCACCAGCCGGACGATGCGCGCCGTATCGGCCAAAACATGGTTTTCCTGGATGGTGGCACGGTTGCCGCGACGGGCACCGCCGCCGATTTTTTCGTCGGGGCTGGACCGGAGGCATTCCGACGCTATATCGGCTCGGGTCCGTTTGCGGCTGGATCACGAGATGTTGCCCGGAAGCGGACATAATTTATGGTCAAACCGGCGGAAGGCGAAGCGGCGCTTGCTTGCCATGGTCGAGGTAGTGTGGCTAGGTCCGCCAGGAGCTGGTCCGGCCTAGGCCGTGATTTGCCCTTGCTGCCTCGTATCTGTCGGACGCACGAAGGACGCCGTAGCACTTGATTTGTGCGTGATGCTTTCCGGAAATCGCGCCCGATTTTCGCGGTCACGTGCCAGGACTTGAAAGGAAGCCGATCTGCCGACCGGCATCGACAATCGGAGGGTGAAACCGCTGGCGCGCTTTCTGGCGCTGGCCGGTCTTGCCGTGGCGCTGGCAAGCTGCCAGATGTTCACGCCTCCCGACGTGCAGGAATCAGGCTTTCAGCCCTCAGACAAGCCGATCACGGTCGACAATGTCGCCGCCAACGGCAAGCTCGCTCAACTGGCGAAGGCGCAGCACCCGCGCATCCTCGCCACCTATGGCGGCGAGTATTCCGACCCCAAGCTCGAGCGCATGGTGGCCAAGATCGTCGGCAGGCTGACCGTGGTGTCGGCCAACCCAACCCAGACCTACCGCATCACCATCCTCAACTCGCCCAACGTCAATGCCTTCGCGCTGCCGGGCGGCTATCTCTACATCACCCGCGGGCTGCTGGCGCTGGCCAACGATTCCGCCGAGCTTGCCGCCGTCATCGCGCATGAGATGGGCCACGTTACGGCCAACCACGGCCTGCAGCGCCAGCAGCTGGAAGCCGAAGAGGGGTTGGCGACCAAGGTCGTTTCGGACGTGCTCGGCGACAACCCGACGGCCAAGGCGGCGCTGATCCGCGGCAAGCTGAGGCTGGCCCAGTTCTCGCGCAATCAGGAGCTGGAGGCCGATGCCATCGGCATCAAGTCGATCGGCGAAGCCGGTTTCGACCCCTACGCCGCCGGCCGCTTCCTGCAGTCGATGTCGGCCTATACCGATTTCCGCTCAATCAGCGGCGCCACCGACGCCAGCCTCGACTTCCTGGCGACGCACCCCAACACGCCGCAGCGTATCGATCTCGCGCAGCGCCACGCCCGCCAGTTCGGCGCGCCTGGTGTCGGGTCGCGCGACCGCGATTCATTTCTTGCCGGCGTAGACGGGCTGCTTTACGGCGACACGCCGGAGGAAGGCTACGTGCGCGGCGAAACCTTCCTGCACCCTGGCCTCGGTGTGTCGTTCTCGGTGCCCAACGGTTTCGTCATCGACAATTCGGCGGCGGCGGTGACGGCGACCGGCCCGGGCGACATGGCGATCCGCTTCGACGGCGTTTCGATCGACAAGAACCGCTCGCTGACCGACTACATCCGCAGCGGTTGGGTTGCCGGCCTCGACGACAGCAGCGTGCGCCAGGAGACGATCAACGGCAACGAAGCGGCAACCGCGCATGCCGGCGCCGATGGCTGGCAATTCGACATTGCGGTGATCCGCGCCGGCGGCCAGGTCTACCGCTTGCTGACTGCTGCACCGTCGGCCAGCACCTCGCTGAGCACGGTGGCGCGCTCGGTCAGCGGCTCGTTCCGCATCCTGAGTGCTGCCGAGAAGGCGGCGTTGAAGCCGCTGCGTATCCGCATCGTCACGGTGCAGCCCGGCCAGACAATGGGCTCCCTGGCCGCGCAGATGGTCGGCGTCGACCGCAAGCTGGATTTGTTCAGGGTGCTCAACGCGCTGTCGCCGGGTGCCGCGGTTTCGGCCGGCGACAAGGTCAAGATCGTCACCGACAAATAGCAGGCGACGCGATTCAGGCTGCGAGAAATTCCGGATTCTGCTTTACCAGCGCCGCCTTGAGCTTTTCCATGGCGCGCGCCTCGATCTGCCGGACACGTTCCTTGGAGATGCCGAGCGTCTCGCCGAGCGCTTCGAGCGTCGCGCCCTCGTCGCTCAGCCGGCGTTCCTCGATAATCCTGAGCTCGCGCGCATTGAGAGCGCCGAGTGCCGTCTTCAGCCACACCGAGCGGCGTTCGACGTCGATCGTATCGCCGACGACCTCATCGGGCAGCGGGTCATCCGAAACCAGGAACTCCATCCGCTCGGTTGCGCCCGCATCGTCGGCTAGCGGTGTGTTGAGCGAGCTGTCCGGCGCCGAAAGGCGGGAATCCATCATCGCCACATCGGCCTCCGATACCCCGAGAGCCGCCGACACTTCGCGGTAGAGCGTGGCATTCGACGTCTGCTCGGCGCCGTTTGCCAGGCGGGCGCGCAGACGCCGCAGGTTGAAGAACAGCGCCTTTTGCGCCGAGCTGGTGCCGCCGCGCACGATCGACCAGTTGCGCAGGATATAGTCCTGCATCGAGGCGCGAATCCACCAAGTCGCGTAGGTCGAGAACCGCACCTCGCGCTCGGGTTCGAAACGGGCCGCGGCCTCCAGCAGCCCGACATGGCCTTCCTGGATCAGGTCGCCCAGCGGAAGGCCGTAGTGGCGAAACCGCGACGCCATGGAAATGACCAGCCGCATATGCGCGACGGTGATGCGGTGCAGCGCGTGCTGGTCATTGTTTTCCTTCCAGCGCAGCGCCAGGAGATGCTCTTCGTCACGTTCCAGATAAGGGGCTTTCATCGCCGCGCGAACCATGGTCCGTCCTGCACTGTCTTCCATCATGCCGCGCTCCTGCTTCAGGCGTTGCGGTGCGATCGAATCGTGAGTTGGCGCCGATAGTTGAAATGGCGGCGCCGCGCCCTACAACAGCGAAGAACGTGCCATGCGGGGGAATGTTCCCCCGGACTGTCATGTCGATTGCGCTGTTCCAGGCGATTCGCCACCGGCCTTGACTCAGCCGGATGGCGCCGGAAGATGCTGGTTGAGAATTGGATTTCAAGGGCGCGGGATTTTTGAAATTCAGTTTCTTATTCTGGCATCGCGCATCTGTCATTTTCCGGCACTCGCAATGACGCCGGACACCGGCCAAGGACGGATCACAGAAAAATGAAATGGCTCAAATCGCTCATCATCGCCGGAACGCTGCAGGTTCTGGCCATCGCCGCCGGTCACGCCGGCGCCAATCTCGACCAGATCAAGCAGTCCGGCGTCTTCAAGGTCGGCACAGAAGGAACCTATGCGCCCTTCACCTATCATGATGCTTCCGGCGCGCTGGTCGGCTTCGACGTCGAGATCGCGCGGGCCATCGCCGAGCGCCTCGGCGTCAAAGCCCAGTTCCTCGAAGGCAAATGGGACGGGCTGATCGCCGGTCTCGATGCCAACCGCTACGATGCCGTCATCAACGAGGTCGGCATCACCGAGGCGCGCAAGGCCAAATATGCTTTCTCCGATCCCTACATCGCCTCCAAGGCGGTGCTGATCGTGCGCGGCGACAACACCGACATCAAGGGTTTCGCCGATCTCAAGGGCAAGAAGGCGGCGCAATCGCTGACCTCGAATTTCGGCAAGCTGGCTGAAACCAATGGCGCCGAGCTCGTCGGCACCGACGGCTTCGACCAGTCGATCCAGCTGCTTCTTACCGGCCGCGCCGACGCCACCATCAACGACAGCCTGTCCTTCCTCGACTTCAAGAAGCACAAGCCCGACGCCAATGTGAAGATTGCCGCCCAGGAAGAAAACGCCGACTATTCCGGCGTCATCGTGCGCAAGGGCGATCCGGAACTGGTGGCCGCCATCAATAAGGCGCTGGCCGACATCAAGGCCGACGGCACCTACAAGAAAATCGCCGACACCTATTTCGGCCAGGACGTTTCGAAGTAAAACGGCTTTCTCGTGTGGGCCGAACGCAGGCCCACGTCGTTCATATCGCGGCGAGCTGTCTTTTGACGGCCCGCCGCTTTCGCGTGATATGAGCGACGGCAATCTGGCAAGGAGGAGCCTTCGTGCCGCACTGGCTGCAATTGATGCTGGAATCCCTGCCTACGCTGCTGTGGGCTGCACTGATCTTCACCGTGCCGCTGACGCTGCTGTCGTTTGCATTCGGTCTTGTACTAGGCCTGGTTGTGGCGCTTGTCCGGCTGTTCGGTCCCAAACCGCTGGTCGCCGTGGTCCGCTTCTACGTCTGGATCTTCCGCGGCACGCCGCTTCTCGTGCAACTGTTCCTTATCTTCTACGGCCTGCCATCGGTCGGCATCCTGCTCGACGCCTTTCCGGCAGCACTGATCGGCTTCACCTTGAACATCGGTGCCTATTCGTCGGAAATCATCCGCGCCGTCATCGGTTCGGTGCCCAAGGGCCAGTGGGAAGCGGCCTATTCGATCGGCATGACCTGGGCCCAGGCAATGCGGCGCACCATTCTTCCACAGGCGGGGCGCGTCGCCGTGCCGCCGCTGTCCAACACCTTCATCTCGCTGGTCAAGGACACTTCGCTCGCCGCCGCCATCACCGTGCCGGAGATGTTCCAGGCAGCGCAGCGCATCGTCGCCACCACCTATGAGCCGCTGATCCTCTATGTCGAGGCAGCGGCCCTCTATCTGATCATGAGCTCCGTGCTGTCGGCCTTGCAGGCGCGGCTGGAAACGCGGCTCAACCGTTATGGCGGCTTCCTGGAGGCGCGCGCATGATCGGCCTCACCAACATCGAAAAGCGTTTCGGCGACAATCTTGTGCTGAAGGGCGTGACCGTCACCATCGAGGAAGGCAGCGTTACGGCGCTTGTCGGACCGTCGGGCGGAGGGAAGAGCACGCTTTTGCGCTGCATCAACCTGCTCGAGCTCCCGACTTCAGGCACGGTACGGATCGGCGACGATGCACTCGAATTCCGCCCCGGCGGCAGGGTCTCGACCAGGGATATCCAGCGGCTGCGGCTGCAGACCGGCATGGTGTTCCAGAATTTCCAGCTGTTTCCGCATCGCACCGCGATCGAGAACATCATGGAGGGGCTGGTGACGGTGCTGAGATGGCCCAAGGAGAGGGCGCGCGAACGGGCGCTGGCCCTGCTCGAAAAGGTCGGCATGGCGCACAAGGCCGATGCCTGGCCGGCGACCCTGTCGGGCGGCCAGCAGCAGCGCGTGGCGATTGCCCGGGCGCTGGCGCCTTCGCCGAAGGTCCTGCTCTGCGACGAGCCGACCTCGGCACTCGATCCGGAACTGGCGCAGGAGGTGGTCGATGTGCTCGGCAAGCTCGCCAGCGAGGGCACGACCATGGTGATGGCGACGCATGATCTGCGGCTCGCCTCCAAGATCGCGCGGGAAGTGGTGTTCCTCGATGCCGGCAACATCGTCGAACAAGGCCCGGCCGCGGTGCTGTTCAGCAACCCGGAGCGCCAGCGGACCAAGCGGTTCATCGCCACGCTGAAGCACGAGGCGGAAAGGGAGGGCGGCGAAGGTTAGGTATGCCTCGTCGCCGGTCAGCTAAGACAAAAAAACCCGGCGCAAGGCCGGGTTTTTTGTGAATTCGAAGACGAGAAAAACTCAGGCAGCTTCTTCCTGCTCGGCTTCCTCGTTGTCGGCCTTGGCGCCGCGCTTGGGACCCTTGTTGAGGTTCACCTCGATGAGGCGGACCGCTTCGGTCTCCGACATGCGGTTGACGGCCGCGATCTCGCGGGCCATGCGGTCGAGGGCCGCCTCGTAGAGCTGGCGCTCGGAATAGGACTGCTCCGGCTGGTTATCGGCGCGGTAAAGGTCGCGCACCACTTCCGAGATCGAGATCAGATCGCCGGAGTTGATCTTGGCGTCATATTCCTGGGCACGGCGTGACCACATGGTGCGCTTGACGCGGGCGCGGCCCTGCACGACCTTCAGCGCGCGCTCGACATAATCCTCTTCCGACAGCTTGCGCATGCCGATCGAGGTCGCCTTGGCGACCGGCACCTTGAGGCGCATCTTGTCCTTCTGGAAGTCGATGACGAACAGCTCCAGCTTGTGGCCCGCGACTTCCTGCTCATCAATCGAGACGATCTGGCCGACACCATGCGCCGGATAAACGATGTATTCGCCGGTCTTGAAACCGTGGCGCGCTGCGGTGGACTTCTTCTGCGGGGTGATCGTTGCCATTACGCCCTGAACTCCTTGTTGTGGTACCGGCATCGTGCCGGCCCGAACTCGTGCGACCGGGGTGACCGGTCCTCAGCCACACAACGATGAACTCACCGGAAAGGCCAGGACCGGCAAATCGCAACATTGCGACCGCCTGCCCCAGATCGCTCTGGTCCGGATTGAGAAATTCACCTTTCAGTGATTTGGGGCGTTTGCGCCATAAATCGACGTTGTGTCACCGGCATGTTTGGCTCATATAACACAAAAAGTCGGAAGAATCAAGGTTTTGCTGCACGCGCGAAGGCCGCGCGGCGTCGCCGCCTGTCAAGGCAGTTAATGTATCACGTCTGTTACGCGGCGTCAGGCCACCGCAGCCGGCAGGCTCGTCAGTCGCCTTCGCCCGGCTCCGGGGAGAAATATTTCTCGAACTTGCCAGTTTCGCCATCGAAATTTTTAGCGTCGGCCGGCGGCTCCTTCTTGGCGGTGATGTTGGGCCATTTCTCGGCATATTCGGTGTTGATCTGCAGCCATTTGTCGAGACCCGACTCGGTGTCGGGCTTGATTGCGTCGGCCGGGCATTCCGGTTCGCAGACGCCGCAATCGATGCACTCGTCCGGGTGGATGACGAGCATGTTCTCACCTTCGTAGAAGCAGTCGACCGGACAGACCTCGATGCAGTCCATGTATTTGCATTTTATGCAATTGTCGGTCACGACATAGGTCATTGGTCGGCTCCGGGACGTCCCATTTTGTTGGGCTTTTTTGGTGAGGTAACGCCTTTGTCCGCTGGTGGCAAGGGCGGCCCCTGCCAGCGGTGCCGCGGTTTCCGGAATGGAATTCCGGAAGGCCGGCAAAGCGGGCGTTCGACCTTGCTCAATCGTCGCCGAGCAGGTGGTCGGTCTGGCGGCGTTCCTTCTTCGTCGGGCGACCGCTGCCGGCCTCGCGCAACGGCGGCACCGCATCCGGAAGCGCCTCGCCCTTGGGCGCGGGGGGCGGCGACATGTCCTCGTAGAGCAGGCGGGCCTCTTCGGCCGGGCCACGCCGTACGCCGGTGCCAAGGACTTTCCAGACGAAGATCCGCCGCTCCAGCGTGATGGTCAAAACGTCGCCCGGCCGGACCGTGTCGGAGGCCTGCGCTGCTTTGTCGCGATTTATGCGGACGCGTCCGGCGACGACCAGCTTGGCTGCCAGCGTGCGCGATTTTACCGCGCGCGAGAAGAACAGCCACTTGTCGATGCGCTGGCGGGCATCAGTGACCATTGGACGAGCAGCTTACTTCTTCAGCTGGTCGCGCAACGCGGCGAGCTTGGCGAACGGCGAGTCCGGGTCGAAGCGGACCGGGCGTTCCTCACGCGGCTTTGGCTGGAAGGCGGGTTTTGCGCCTTGGGCGCCGCCTTTGCCGTCCTGCCGGCCAGCCTTCCAGTCGGGCCGGTTTTCGCGCCGGTCCGGGCGTTCACCTTGCGGCTTGCCGGCGCGCTGCTCTGCCGCCTCGCCTTGCGGCCTGGGTTTGAACTTGCTGCGATCGAAGCGTGGCTTGCCGGCGCCGTCGCGCTGGTCGTGGCGCCCCTGACGGGCGGGCCGGTCGCCCGGCGTCGCTTGCCCGCCGGCATCTACCGGCGCATCGCTGCGGCTGTCCGGCGCAGCTTGACCACTGCGCGCGCGATTGTCCCGATGATTGTCCCGGGGGCGGTTGTCATGCTGGCGATGACGCGGGCGCTGGTCGAAACGACCCTGCCGCCACAACAGGATGGGTTTTGGCTCCTCGGCTTCTGGAGCAGCTTCGCCGGCGACGGCTCCTGCCGTCGCTGCAGGTTCGGCCGGCGATGCTTCCGTAGTGTCGGAAACCGGCGGTTCTGCCGGTGCCGCAGCCACAGTTTCCGCCCCAGGTTCCGCCCTTGGCTCGGCCGCTGGTTCCGCAGGCGCTTCAGCAGTTGCCTCCGCGGCGGGCCCGGTCTCTTGCGTGACTTCTGCCGCAGCTTCAGGGGCTGGAGCTTCCGCGACAGGCTCTGCCGTCGCTTCGGTCACAGCTTCGGCCGCCGCCTCCGCAACAGGAGCCGCATCCGACACAGGTTCCGAAGCCTCCGCCGGCGGCTCTGCCGCGGCAGATGCTTCCGCCATCCTCGCCTGCTCGACGCGCGCAGTCTCTTCCGCCGCCTGCTTTGCAGCGGCAGCTTCACGCGCGGCATTGTCCTGTGCTTCGAGCCGCGCCTTGACCTCGGCCGCCGGTTTGGCATCGGCGCGATAGCCGAGTCCCTTCAGGATTTCTTCCATGTCGTCGGCGGTGGCGCCGAGAATCGACATCATCCGCGGCGTCACCATGAAGGACTGGCCGTCATAGGCGCCGTCGGGGCGAGGGCCGAGGCCCGGCTTCCAGTTGGTCGCCGGCCGGATCAGGTCGGCCAGCCGTTCGAGAATATCGACGCGTACAGCACGCCGGCCAAGATTGCGGTAGCCGGCAAGCTTGTAGAAGGTCTTGTCGAAGGTCGGATCGATGACCACCGAGGTGCGGCCGGAGGCCAGTGCGTGAACGACATCGCCGAAACCGGGCTTGTCCTTGCCGTCGTTTCTCAGCGCCCACAGCAGTGTTATCAGCCCGGCCGGCGCCGGCTTGATCAGCGCCGGCACGAAGACATGGTAGGCGCCGAAGCGCACGCCCAGACGGCGAAGCGCCGCGCGGCCTTCCTGGTCGAGCGATTTCATCTCGTCGGCGATGTCGCGACGGTTGATGAGACCGAAATGCTCGACGAGCTGGAAAGCAATGCCGCGGCCGATGCCGGTGATCTGCTCGGCATTCTTGAGGTCGACCAGCGGCTTCAGCAGGGATTCGATCTGGAAATTGACGAAGCGCTCGGCGCGCGCCGCAACCTTGTCGCGGGCCGGGCCGGTGAGTTGCTCGTCGGCCAGCAGAACCAGACGCGGCTTCAAAGCGTCTTCGCCGGCGACCAGCGTGCCGATCGGCGCGCCGATCCAGCGAAGCGTGCCATCCGAACCCAGCGCGATGTCGCCATTGGCCGAGGCGCCGAAGCGCTCGGCCCGCGCCTCGAACTCGGCGGCAAGCGCCTTCTGCGCCGCCGCCCGCACCGCCTTGGCGTCTTCGCCGCCGGCGCTCTGGTCGGCGGTGAAGCGGAAACCTTGCAACTCGCCGACGTGATGGCCTTCGACGAGGACGGTTCCGGTTGGGCTGATTTCGGCTTCAGGCATCGTGTTTTCTCTAAGGCGCCGCATGAGGACGGAAGTCCTGCGGTCTACAAAACGTTTCGTCAACCGCTCATGCAGCGCATCCGACAATCTGTCTTCGATTTCGCGCGTCTTTTCCTGCCAGTGTGCCCGATCGGCCAGCCAGCCGGGCCGGTTGGAAACGAAGGTCCATGTGCGGATCTGGGCAATCCTGTGCGACAGCGTGTCGATGTCGCCTTCGGTTGTGTCGGCACGGCGCACCTGCTCGGCCATGTAGTTCTCGTCGACATGGCCATGCCTGGCAAGGTCCATGTAGATGGAGGCGATCAAGTCGGCGTGCTGGGCCGGCGCGATCTTCCTGTAGTCGGGCAGCGCGCAGGCTTCCCAAAGCAGCGCCACGCGCCTGGCATCGGTGGTGAGTGCCCGCACGTCCTCGTCGCGCGACAGATGCTCGAGCGCCTGCGCGTCCACGGCCGGCAGCGCGCGCGTCAGGCCTTCGACCGGGGCGTTGGTCTCGATCGAGCGCTTCAGCGCATCAAGGTTGGCGAAATCGAAATGCGCGGTGCGCCACTGCAGTACTTTCACCGGGTCGAAATCATGCGCCTCGATTTTGTTGACCAGTTCATCATCCAGCGGATCGACCTGGCCGGTGACGCCGAAGGTGCCGTCGCGCAGATGCCGGCCGGCGCGGCCGGCAATCTGGCCGAGCTCGGCCGCCGTCAGGTTGCGGTACTGGTAGCCGTCGAATTTACGGTTCTGGGCGAAGGCGACGTGGTCGAGGTCGAGGTTGAGGCCCATGCCGATGGCGTCGGTGGCGACGAGGTAGTCGACGTCGCCCGACTGGAACAGCGCCACCTGGGCGTTGCGGGTGCGCGGGCTGAGTGCGCCGAGCACGACGGCGGCACCGCCCTGCTGGCGGCGGATCAGCTCGGCGATGGCATAGACCTCGTCGGCCGAAAAGGCGACGATCGCCGTGCGCCGCGGCAGGCGGGTCAGCTTCTTCGAGCCGGCATAGGCAAGGTGCGACAGGCGTGGCCGGGTCACCACGGACACGCCCCGCAGCAGGCGCTGCAGGATGCCGTGCATGGTGGCCGCGCCCAGCAGCAGCGTCTCCTGCCGGCCGCGCAGATGCAGGATGCGATCGGTAAAGATGTGTCCGCGTTCGAGATCGCCGGCGAGCTGGACCTCGTCGATGGCAACGAAGGCGGCGTCGGTCTCGCGCGGCATCGCTTCCACGGTGCAGACCGAGTATTTCGCGCCAGCCGGCTGGATCTTTTCCTCGCCGGTGATGAGCGCAACCTTATGGGCGCCGACCTTCTCGCAGACGCGCGTATAGACCTCGCGGGCAAGCAGCCTGAGCGGCAGGCCGATGACGCCGCTTTCATGCGCCACCATGCGCTCGATAGCGAGATGGGTCTTGCCGGTGTTGGTCGGGCCGAGCACGGCCGTCACGTCTCGACCCGACAGGATCAGCGGTTCAGTATGTTTCGGATGGATGTTCATCGGCCTGGAAATAAGGCTCTCTGCCTCGCATTGTCGGGAGCGCGCCCATATTGGCCGCGTATGACAGGCGACACATAGGGATTTCGGGCGCGAAGCGAAAGCGGAATATGCCGAGGGCAGGCCGATTGGTTGGTTCGAAGCCAGAAAATCTGTTCCCGATTAACAGTTGGAACGAGTCTGGAACGAATCAGCGACGAATCACTGACTCGCGCTGATTCAGGGTTTGTTCACGGCTACATCTGGGTTTTCTGTCGGCATACCTCACCACATGCTGAATCACGGAAACTGGCCCGATTTATGCAAGCGGCATCCAAGCGAGCACTGCGGTTAACCTTTGCCGGTGAATGGTCGTGGCTGGCCAACCTGCTTCGCACAACATTATGAAATTATTGATGTTTCCTAATGCGCTTTAATCATTTCGCGGTGTTTTCAGCTCTCGCCGTTAACGCTCCGCTCAAAGCCGGAACGAATCGGCGACGAATCAGCGATAGCTGAAGTTTCTTGGTTTGTTCACCGCAACATGTTGTGTCGTGAACAGCTTTTCCACCGAGAATCCACAGGCTGCCGGGCGGCTTTTGCACAAGCTGCGAGTTTGCCGTTAACCTTTGCGTGCCGGATTGGGGCAGCGTGCTGCATCGAGATCTTGCAACGGGAAGACCGCTATAGAAACGGGCCGTTTTGCAGGCCCGTTCGTCCAAGCGAGGATCTGTCTCAACGTAAAGACAAACGATCAGGCGACGTACTGGCCGCCATTGGCTGATATGGTCGAGCCGGTGATGAAACCGGCATCGTCGGAAGCGAGGAAGACGACGCAGCGCGCGATCTCCTCCGGCTCGCCGAGACGGCCGACCGGGATGTGCGGGATGACGCGCTCGTTGAGGACCTTCTCGTCCATTGCCTTGACCATCTCGGTGGCGATGTAGCCGGGGCAAATGACGTTGACGGTGATGCCGGCGCGCGCGCCTTCCTGGGCCAGTGCCTTGGTGAAGCCGATATCGCCGGCCTTCGAGGCCGAATAATTGACCTGGCCGACCTGGCCTTTCTGGCCGTTGATCGAGGAGATGGTGATGATGCGACCGAACTTGCGGTCGCGCATGCCGCCCCACAATGGATGCGTCATGTTGAAGACGCCGGAAAGGTTGGTGTCGAGGACCTCTTTCCATTGCTCGCGGGTCATCTTGTGGAACATCGCGTCGCGAGTGATGCCGGCATTGTTGACCAGCACCGAGACGGGACCGAGATCGGCTTCGATCTGTTTGATGCCGGCGGCGCAGGCCTCGTAGTCGGCGACCGACCATTTATAGACCGGGATGCCGGTCGCGGCCTTGAACTTTGCCGCCGCTTCTTCATTGCCGGCGTAGTTTGCGGCGACCGAATAGCCGGCGCTTTTCAAGGCGACCGATATCGCCGCGCCGATGCCGCGCGACCCGCCTGTGACGATTGCAACCTTTATCATATGTCCTCCCGGGAAATGCAGATGACTGAGCGTTGAAGCGGTGGGGTTTGCCCTCTATTCCCTACTCGCTTTGCGCCAGCATCGTATTCGTATCGCTTGTCTCATCACAATGCTTCCACGCACATGGCAACACCCATGCCGCCGCCGATGCACAGCGTGGCAAGGCCTTTCTTGGCACTTCTGCGGCGCATCTCGTAGACCAGCGTGTTGAAGATGCGGGCGCCCGAGGCGCCGACCGGATGGCCGATGGCGATGGCGCCGCCATTGACGTTGACGATGGCCGGATCCCAGCCCATGTCCTTGTTGACGGCGCAGGCCTGCGCGGCAAAGGCCTCGTTGGCTTCGACCAGATCGAGGTCGCCAACCGACCAGCCGGCCTTGGCCAGCGCCTTGCGCGAGGAGGGGATCGGTCCCGTCCCCATGATCTGCGGGTCGACACCGGCGGTCGCCCAGGAAACGATACGCACCAGCGGTGTGATGCCGCGCCTTGCGGCTTCCGCTTCGGTCATCAGCACCACGGCGGCGGCGCCGTCGTTGATGCCGGAAGCATTGGCAGCCGTCACCGTGCCTTCCTTGTCGAAGGCGGGCTTGAGCTTGGTCATGGCATCGATTGTCGCGCCGTGGCGGATGTATTCATCCTGGTCGACTACGGTGTCGCCCTTCCTGCCCTTGACTGTAAAGGCAACGATCTCGTCCTTGAATTTCCCGGCTTTCTGCGCGGCCTCGGCCTTGTTCTGGGAAGCCAGTGCGAACTGGTCCTGGTCGTCGCGGGTGATCTGAAACTGGCGGGCGACGTTCTCAGCGGTGTTGCCCATATGATAGCCGTAGAAGGCATCGGTCAGGCCGTCCTTGATCATGGTGTCGATCAGCCTGAAATCGCCCATCTTGACGCCACCGCGCAGATGCTGTGCATGCGGAGCCATCGACATCGATTCCTGGCCGCCGGCAACGATGATCCTCGCGTCGCCCTGGGCGATCTGCTGCATGCCGAGCGCGATGGCGCGCAAGCCCGAGCCGCAGAGCTGGTTCAGGCCCCAGGAGGTCGCCTCCTGCGGTACGCCGGCAGCCATTGCCGCCTGCCGCGCCGGGTTCTGCCCTTGAGCCGCGGTCAGAATCTGGCCGAGAATGACCTCGTCCACCTCCTTGCCGTCGACGCCGGCACGGACCAGCGC
Source organism: Mesorhizobium sp. M0968 (assembly GCF_040319065.1). Lineage (NCBI taxonomy): Bacteria > Pseudomonadati > Pseudomonadota > Alphaproteobacteria > Hyphomicrobiales > Phyllobacteriaceae > Mesorhizobium > Mesorhizobium sp. M0968. The sequence continues at coordinate 284,488 of NZ_JAMYNL010000001.1, read as the reverse complement.
TTCCCTGACGGCGACGGCACCCAATTCATGGGCTGGGGTGTTGGCGAAGGCGCCGTTGAAGGAGCCGACGGGCGTGCGCGCTGCACTGGCGACAACGATGGCGTTGGAAGCGGACATGTTCTTCTCCAGGCTTTCGGGGAATGATTTCGGGTGCCGTCGGGGACTTTTCTTGCCCTTTCCACAACCCGAGTCAAACCCGAAATGGGCATGGCGTCCCACTCCCGCAAGTATGCCGCCCGTCGCTGCAACGGCGGCCCGTCCGTGCTGCGCAGCATAAAATGTTCCCGCACTGCACAAACTGCTTGGATTCATGACGCTTTTGCGCATATCCTTTAAAAAGGCGCAATCGTTACCGGCGGCTTACTTAAGCTGCCCGGTGTCCGGGGAGGATGCAGATGGCCGCAAAAGACGAACCTATTGTTATCAAGAAATATGCCAATCGCCGTCTCTACAATACGGGCACCAGCACCTATGTGACGCTCGAGGATCTCGCTGAAATGGTCAAAAGAGGCGAGGACTTTACTGTCCAGGACGCCAAGACCGGTGACGACATCACGCATCCGGTACTGACCCAGATCATCTTCGAGCTGGAGAACAAGGACGGGCAGAACATGCTGCCGATCCCGTTCCTGCGTCAGCTCATCGCCTATTACGGCGACCAGATGCAGATGATCGTGCCGAGCTTTCTCGAACAGTCGATGCTGGCCTTCTCGAAGGAGCAGGAGCGCTTTCGCGAGCAGATGAAAGATGCGCTCGGCAAGTCGCCGATGGACATGATGAAGATCGCTACGCCGATCAAGGTGCTGGAGGAGCAGACGCGGCGCAACATGGAAATGTTCCAGAACGCCATGCGGCTGTTCACGCCGTTCCCGCCCGCGGGCTCGGCGCCGGCAGCAGCGCCGGCCGAACCGGCCAGGAAGGAAACGCCGGAAAAACCCGACGACCTTCAGGAGCTGAAGGAGCAGATCGCCGCGATGCAGCGCAAGCTCGACACGATGTCCTGACTGCCGGCTGGCGAAGTGCAGCGTCGGACCTTCCTTCAGGTGCTGCTGAGACTTCGCAAGCAGCGCGGCTAGACTAGAGCTGCTCCGGCAGCGGTCCCTGGTAGCGGGCGCGTGGCCGGATCAGGCCGTTGCTCGTCACCTGCTCCACGGCATGCGCGGCCCAGCCGACGCTGCGGCCGAGCGCGAACAGGCGGAACGGCGCATCGGACGGCAAACGGAGACCGCGCGTCAGCGCGGCCAAAGCGAAATCGACGTTCGGGCGCATGCCCGTTGCCGCAAAGGCCGCATCGCAAAGCCGTAACAGCCCATCATCGACATCTATCGCGGCCAGCAACGGTTCCGCACGCGGATCGCCGTCGGGATAAAGCGGATGGCCAAATCCGGGCAGCGGCCTGTCGTGACCGAGCCAGCGTCCGACAGCCGCGTCCGGCCCCAATCTCTGCGCATCTTCCGCCAGCATCATGACCGCCTCCGCGGCGCCGCCATGACGCGGCCCGGAGAGCGTGGCGAGGCCGGCAAGCAGGCAGGCCGAAACAGGTGCGCCGGTGGACGCGGCGACCCGTGCGGCGAAGGTCGATGCGTTCAATTCGTGATCGGCCAACAGTACCAGTGAGCGGCGGATCAAGTCTGCGCCGGCCGCATCGAGCGACCATCCCCGCGCCAGCCTTTCGTGCACGGCACCAGTTCCGGGAATCGCGCCGAGCGCCTGGGCCAAAGCGGCGATGGCGCCGGCCGCATCGTGGTTGAGCGAAGCCGATCTTCGGCCGAGCGAAGGCCGGCCGTTGGCCGCCAACGCGGCCAATTCCGCGAAGGCAGCCGGCCGGCCAGTTGCGCCGTTGCCATGGCGGCTCGCCGAGACGAACGACACCGGTGCGTCAGATGCCCAAAGCAGGTTTGCCGTCTGCTCCAGCGTGGCAGCCTCGCAGAGAGCAACCGCATCCTGGCCGCGATAGACAAGGCGGCCATGCAAAACGGTCGAGATCGTGGTGGCGATCGCCGGCTCACCCCAGGCAATTGCACTTTCGGCGATTGCCTGCGGATTTCGGCCACGAGCCCGGCGACTCGCCAGCGCCGCGATGTCGTCGGCGCGATACTGGCTGCGGCGTGGATCCGCCCGGTCCGGCCGCACGCCGATGCGCCCGCGGCTGACATAGGCATAGAGGGTCTGGGCTCGCACCTTGAGACGCTTCAGGGCTTCGTCCCGCGTCAGCCACTCCGTCATGTCAGCCTTGTCATGTTGATTCCATTGATCAAGATTGATGGTCCAGTCACCAACCCTTATCTACCACCCGGAAAGGGTCAAGGAGAAAACCGATGGCGAATGGGCTCGATGATGTTGTGGCGGCGGAAACGGTGCTCTCCGATGTCGACGGTCTTGGTGGCCGCCTGACCATCCGGGGCCATTCGTTGCCCGAACTGGCAGGTCGCTGGAAATACGCCGAGGTGGTTCATCTGCTGTTCGACGGCTTTTTCGACGATCTTCCCGACGGCAGGGAGCTGGCGAACGCGATCGGTCGGGCGCGCAGCGAAGTGTTCGAGCAGATCAAACCCTTGCTGCCGTTTCTCACATCCGTCGATATCTACAGCGCGATGCGCGCCGGTATTGCCCTGCTGCCGGATGGTGACAAATTGTCGGACGCGCTGCGGCTGGTTGCGGCACCTGCCGTGGTGACGCCGGCCTTGCTGCGCTTGCAGCGCGGCGAACGCCCGATTGCGCCCGATAGCAAGGCCGATCATGCCGCCGACATGCTGCGGATGCTGACCGGCATTGCGGCCTCGCCTAAATTGGCGAAGGCGCTCGATGCCTATCTCGTGACGGTTTGCGACCATGGCCTCAACGCATCGACCTTCGCCGCGCGCGTGGTCTCTTCGACGCAGGCCGGGCTTACTTCGGCGGTGCTGGCCGGGCTCGGAGCGCTCAAGGGGCCGCTGCATGGCGGCGCGCCAGGTCCGGTGATTGAGATGCTGGATGCGATCGAGGCGCATGGCGACGCCGCCGGCTGGCTGCGTAGCGAGATCGCGCGTGGCCGCCGCATCATGGGCTTCGGGCATCGCATCTATCGCGTGCGCGATCCGCGTGCCGACGTGCTGAAAGCGGTGGTGCGCCAGCTCGGCGCCAGGGGCGAAAGCGGCCACCGGCTGGCCTTTGCCGAAAGCGTGGAGCAGGCGGCGCTCGAAGTGCTCCGCATCGCCAAGCCGTCGCGCTCGCTCCAGACCAATGTCGAGTTCTTCACAGCGCTCCTGCTGGAAGCGGCGGGCTTTCCGAAAGAGGCGTTCACCAACGTCTTTGCTGCCGGGCGCGTCGCCGGCTGGATTGCCCATGCGCGCGAGCAGCAGACGAGCGGACGGCTGATCCGGCCGCAGTCGCGCTATATCGGGCCGGTGCCGGACCTCGTCGCCTGAGGATGTTTCCCTCGCATACTTGCGAAAACCGGTCGCAACAGCCGGTGCCGAACACCTCTCTCGTCGGGACGAGAGAGGTCTACATGACAAAAATTTCATGTCATTGCTCCACACATCCGCTGTTCTTGGGTGACAGAGAGCCTATATGTTGCAGTGCAGCATGGTTCACGGGAGCCCGCCTCGAAAGGAATAAAGCCGCCTTGACCGCCAGAAAAACCGCCATCGTCACCGGTTCCACCTCGGGCATCGGCCTGGCCATTGCCCACGCGCTCGCGGCCGAAGGCTGCAACGTCGTCGTCAATTCCTTTTCCGACACCGCCGACGATCACGCCATCGCCGACGCGATCGCGAAGCACCACGAGGTGAAGACCGTCTACGTCAAGGCCGACATGTCGAAGCCGGCCGAGTGCCGGGCTTTGGTGGCGAAGGCAGCCGAGGCATTCGGCTCGGTCGACATCCTGGTCAACAACGCCGGCATCCAGCATGTCGCGCCGGTCGAAAGCTTCCCGATCGAGAAATGGGATGCGATTATCGCCATCAACCTGTCATCGGCCTTCCACACCATCGCAGCCGCCATCCCGTTGATGAAACAGGCCGGTGGCGGCCGGATCGTCAACGTCGCCTCGGCCCACGGCCTTGTCGCTTCGCCGTTCAAGTCGGCCTATGTCTCGGCCAAGCATGGCATTATGGGCTTGACCAAGACTGTCGCCCTGGAGCTGGCGCGCGACAAGATCACCTGTAATGCCATTTGTCCGGGCTATGTGCTGACGCCGCTGGTCGAGGCGCAGATCCCCGACCAGATGAAGGCCAACAAGATGGACCGCGAGACGGTGGTCCGTGAGGTCATGCTCGACAGGCAGCCTACCAAGGAGTTCGTCACCGTCGAGCAGGTTGCGGCGGCCGCGGTGTTCCTATGCTCGGATGCGGCGGCGCAGATCAACGGCACGCACATCTCTGTCGACGGCGGCTGGACCGCTCAGTGAGGCTTCCAGCGGTCAAGGGCCACGCCATGCCGAAAAACGGCAAGGCGGAAGAGCCAAAGAAGATCAATGTCGCGCTGCAAGGCGGCGGCTCGCACGGGGCGTTTTCCTGGGGCGTGCTCGATCGGCTGCTCGAGGACGGGCGCCTCGACATAACGGCGGTTTCGGGCACCAGCGCCGGCGCCATGAATGCCGTGGCGCTGGCCGACGGCTTTGTCCGCGGCGGTGTCGAGGGCGCGCGGCGGAAGCTCGACGATTTCTGGCGTGCGGTGGCGGCAAAGGGCCGCTTCAGCCCGGTACAGCGCATGCCCTGGGACGTCGCCTGGGGCAATTGGTCGATCGAGAACACGCCCGGCTATTTCCTGTTCGATACGATGTCTCGGGTATTTTCGCCCTATGTCGCCAATCCGCTCGCAATCAATCCGCTGCGCGACGTGGTCGAACGTGAGATCGATTTCGACAATGTGCGCGCCTGCAAGTCGATGGAACTGTTCATTTCCGCTACCAATGTCGAGACCGGCCAGTTGCGGGTCTTCTCGGACGGCGAGATCGACCTCGACACAGTGATGGCGTCGGCCTGCTTGCCGCAATTGTTCCGTGCCGTCGAGATCAAGGGCGTGCCCTATTGGGATGGCGGTTATGGCGGCAACCCGGCACTGTTCCCGTTCTTCAAGACGGCGGCCACCGAGGACGTGCTTTTGGTGCAGATCAATCCGGTGGTCCGCGAGGGAACGCCGAAGAGCGCCAATGAGATCCAGAACCGCATCGACGAGATCACCTTCAACGCCGGGCTGTTGCGCGAATTCCGCTCGATCGCCTTCGTCAAGGAACTGATCGCCGCCGGCCGATTGCCGCACGGCGAATATCGCGACATCCGCATGCACCGCATCGATGCCGACGAAGCGTTCAAGGATCTGTCGGCATCGTCCAAGGTCAATGCCGAATGGGCGTTCCTTGCCTATCTGCGCGACCTCGGCCGCACCGCAGCCAGTGATTGGCTGGAAGAAAATTATGACGCCGTCGGCAAGCGGCCGACGATCGATCTGTCCGGCGAACTCGACGACGGCTTGAAGCCTTTGCGCGGGCCGGCGCCGGGTCGGCGGGTCAAGGAGTTTCTTGCGGCGCGCAAGCAGCCCGAGGCCGCCCGCCGTCCGGCCTAGCTGCTTCGCAAAGCAGATGGCATTCGCAATCTGTCCAATCATCCTGACACTTGCTGCCATGCCGCTGTTTTGGCAATCAACAGCCGATGCTGCGGCCGCATCTTTGCGGACAAAGCAACAATCCATCAACTTTTCTGACTATATTGCGATGCAACTTTGAGGTAGAAGCGCGCTTCGCCGATCACGGCAATTTGAATACGGCCTCGCGCGCACCCATATCGGCGACGCGCCCCAAGTAGAAGATGCGGCCTGGCCGAACCCCGCGCACTGGAAAAAATGACGATGCCGAAATTCAGGTTTCACAAGCTTGCAGCCATTGTTGTGCTTATCGGTTTCGCCGGCTGGATGGCGACAGGCGAGTTCTCGTCCGTCGGCAGCGCGTCCGCCGACAACAAGCCCAAGGCAGGAGAGGTCGAGCAGCCCAAAACAGCCGACGCAGGCAAGCCCCAAACTGGCAAACAGGGGGCTGCCAAGCCGGGGACTGCCGAGGCGGAACAGCCCAAGGCGCCGTTGCGCACGGTCGCGGTCATAACCCCGCCGCGGCGCACCTATGCACGCGCTATCCGCATTTCCGGACTGACCGAAGCCGATAAGCGCGCCGTCCTGGCGACACGCGTCGCCGGCGTCATCGACAAGCTGCCGGTCAAGCAGGGCCAGCACGTCAAGACCGGCGACCTGATCCTGATGCTTGCCGCCGAGGAAAAAATCTCGGCGGTCGACAATGCCAAGCAGCTTGTCGTGCAACGTGAGGCAGAGCTGGCTGCGGCCCTGGGGCTGATGAAAACCGGCAATCTGCCCAAGCTGCAGCTCGACACAGCCCGCTCCAACCTGACGCTGGCCAAGTCGCTACTGGACGCAGCGCAAGCCGAACTCGACCGCAACGAGGTGAAGGCGCCCTTCGACGGCGTTATCGACCGGGTGCCAGTGGAGCTTGGCAGTTCCGTCATGCAGGGCGGCGAAGTGGCGACCATTCTGAAGCTCGATCCGGTGATCGCCCGCGGCGAAGTCAGCGAACGCGATCTCGGCTATCTGAAGATCGGCGACAAGGCCGATGTGCGTCTGGTCAGCGGCCAGAATGTCGAGGGCACGGTGCGCTACATCAGCCGCGATGCATCTTCGGCTACCCGTACCTTCCGCGTCGAAGTCGCCATCCCCAACGCCGATGGTTCCGTACCGGCCGGCATGACGGCAGAAATTGCGCTCAGCGCCCAGCCGACCGACGCCGTCATGCTGCCGCGCTCGGTGGTGACGCTCGGCGACAAGGGCGATCTCGGCATTCGCGCCGTCGACAAGGACGACGAGGTCGTGTTCTTCCCGATCGACCTGGTCGACGACACGCCGACCGGCCTGGTGCTCGGCGGCATTCCGGCCGACGCCCGCATCATCGTCGCCGGCCAGGAGCTGGTGAAGGAAGGCGAAGTGGTCAAGCCGGTCGCAGCCGACCAGGCGACCATTCAAAAGCTGTTGGGCGAAGCGACGGCCGGGACGCAGTAATCATGGACATCGTCAAACTTGCAATCAGCAATGCCCGGCTGACCATTTCGGTCCTGGTCTTTCTCATCCTTGCCGGTGCGGTCGCTTACCAGTCGACGCCGAAGGAAGCGGAACCCGACGTTCCGATTCCGATGATGTATGTCAGTCTGATCTACCAGGGCATCTCGCCGGAAGACTCCGAGCGCCTCCTGCTGCGGCCGATGGAAGCCAAGCTGAAGAGCCTGAAAGGCCTCAAGGAGATGCGCTCGGCCGCCTTCCAGGGCGGCGGTTATGTGCTGGTCGAATTCCAGCCACAGACGGATCTCGCCACGGCGCTGCAGGACACGCGCAGCAAGGTGCAAGACGGCAAGGCCGACCTGCCGCAAGCGGCTGAGGAGCCCGTGGTCTCCGAGGTCAACATCTCCGAGTTCCCCGTCCTGGTCGTGACGCTGTCGGGCGAGGTGCCCGAGCGTGTGCTGACGGCGGCGGCGCGCGAGCTGCGCGACCGCATCGAGGAAGTGCCTGGCGTGCTCGAGGGCTCGCTGCAGGGTGCGCGCGACGACCTCGTCGAAGTGGTCATCGATCCGATGAAGCTGTCTTCCTACGGGCTGCAGCTCGACCAGTTGATCGGTGCGGTCGGCGCTTCCAACAGTCTTGTCGCCGCCGGCAACATCGAAGGATCCGAGGGCAAATACGCGGTCAAGGTGCCCTCGCTTATCGAGACACCAGAGGATGTGGCGGCGCTTCCGGTCGTCGCCGGCCCCAATGCGGTGGTGCAGGCCAAGGACATTGCCACCATCCGCTCCACATTCAAGGACGCCGAGACGGTCACCCGCCTCGACGGCAAGCCGGCGATCGCCATCGAGGTGAAGAAGCGCATCGGCTCCAACCTGATCGATACGATTGGCAAGGTCAGGGAGGTGTCCGACGCCTTCATCAAGACGATGCCGGAGGGCATGCACGTCACCTACACGCAAGACAAGTCGGTCTTCGTGAATCAGTTGCTCGGCGACCTGCAGAACCACGTGATGATCGCCGTGATCCTGGTGTTCATCGTCATTCTCTACGCGCTGTCTGGCCGTGCCTCGCTGCTGATCGGATTGGCCATCCCATCATCCTTCCTGATCGGCATCCTGTTGCTGGCAATGATGGGCTACACGATCAACATGATCGTGCTGTTCAGCCTCATCCTGGCGGTCGGCATGCTGGTCGACGACGCCATCATCGTCACCGAATTCGCCGAGCGCCGCATGAGCGAGGGCATGCCGAAGGAGCAAGCGTTCGCGCTTGCCGCCAAGCGCATGGCCGGCCCGGTCATCGCGGCGACGATGACGCGCATTGCCGCCTTCTCGCCGCTGTTGTTCTGGCCGGGCATCATCGGCGACTTCATGAAATACATGCCGATCACGCTGATCGTGACGCTCTCGGCCTCGATGCTCTATGCGCTGGTCTTCGCGCCGACGCTGGGCGCGATATTTGCCAAGGCGCCGGCCCATCACCCCGACGACAATCGCGACGGCTGGTACATGGCCGTGGTCAAGCAGGCGGTGCATTATCCCATCACCGTGCTTGTCCTCACTGTGGCGCTGTTGTTCGGCGTCGGCTACGCCTATTCGAAATTCGGCGCCGGCGTCGAATTCTTCCCGAATGTCGAGCCTGACTACGGCCTGCTCTATGTCCACGCCCGCGGCAATCTTTCGCTCGCCGAAATGGACGCGGCCACCAAGACCGCGGAAAATCGGCTGCTCGGTTGGCCGGGCGTGAAGTCTGTCTATACCCGTGTCGGCAAGACGCAGGGCGGCGGCCAGGATGTTCCGGAAGACGTGGTTGGCGTGATCCAGTACGAATTCGTCGACTGGCGCGAGCGTAAATCGGCGAACTCAATCCTGGACGAACTGCGCGGCGTTATGGCCGGCATTCCCGGTGTCGACGTCGAGGTTCGCGTGCCGGAAGCCGGCCCGCCTACCGGCAAGCCGATCCAGATCAGGCTTTCGGCCGTCGATCCGAAGGGCCTTGACGACAAGGCCCGCGCCGTCGCCGCGCGCATTGCCAAGGTGCCCGGCGTCATCGATATTTCCGACGGTCTGGCGCCGCCCGGCGTCGACTGGGCGCTCGAGGTCGATCGCGCCAAGGCGGCGCAGTACGGCATCAGCCCAACCGCGGTCGGGACGGTCGTGCAATTGGTGACCAACGGGCTGAAGCTCAGCGAGTACCGGCCCGCCGGCGCCGACGATGCGGTAGACATCAGGCTGCGCCTGCCCGAGGATCGGCGCACGCTGTCGACGCTCGACGAACTGCGGGTGCAGACCGCGCAAGGCTCGGTGCCGATCTCGAACTTCGTCGTGCGCAAGCCGGAGCCGACGGTCGGTATCCTCAACCGCATCGACGGCGCGCGAACTGTGGTCGTCCAGGCCAACGTCGCTGCCGGCGCCCAGGTGGCAGCCGTCCAGCAGGAGGTCACCAAAGCTGTCGCCGACATGAACCTCGGCAGCGGCATTCGCTGGAAGCTTGCCGGTTCGAATGAGGACAGCGCAGAGGCTGGTGCCTTCCTCAGCAAAGCCTTCGGTGCGGCGATCTTCCTGATCTTCATCGTGCTTCTGGCGCAGTTCAACAAGTTCACCAGCGTCTGGCTGGTGCTGTCCTGCGTGGTCATGGCGACGATCGGCGTGTTCCTCGGGCTGCTGCTGACGGGAGAGGCATTCGGCATCGTCATGTCGGGCATCGGTGTCATCGCGCTGGCCGGGGTGGTGGTGAACAACAACATCGTGCTGATCGACACCTATGACCGGTTGCGCGAAGAGGGCTGGGACAAATACGAGGCCGTTCTGCAGACCTGCCGCGAGCGTGCCCGCCCGGTGGTGCTGACCGCGGTGTCGGCGATCCTCGGCGTGCTGCCGATTGCCTTCGGCCTCGGCCTCGAAATCTTTCATCACGAGACGACGATCAACGCGCCGTCGACGCAATGGTGGATTTCGCTGTCCTCGGCGATCGTTTTCGGGCTGTCCTTCGCCACCGTGCTGACGCTGGTGGTGACGCCGTCGATGTTGATGGTATTCACCCGCGCCAAGGTCAAACCCGGTGCGCGTCGGGCCTGGTTCAGCCGCCTGTTCGGGCGTCGCAAGGCCGAAATCCCGTCGAAAGGCCTGGACGCCGATCTGGGCGCCGAACCGGCGATCGCCTTCCCGAAGGCCGCCGAATAGAGTCCGGATCGCCGTCCTGATCAAGCAAAGGCCGCCCGGGAACAATGGGCGGCCTTCTGCATTGTTCCGTCATTGCAACCTCAAAGCGAGGATTTTCTGATGACGATCAGCACCATTCTCATCATTATTCTTATTCTTATTCTGATCGGCGCGGTTCCGGCGTGGCCGCATTCCCGGTCCTGGGGTTACGGACCATCCGGCATCGTCGGCGTCATCCTGATCGTTGTCCTGGTGCTGCTGTTGATGGGCCGGATCTGAGCGCAACCTTCCTCCCCGACCAGCGGCGGATGACCGTGAGGCCATCCGCCTTTTTTGGTTTGTTGTTAGGCAGCTTTTTGCGTCGTCTTGAGCGTGGCGATGCCGATATCCTCGAGCGCTTCCGACACCGCATTTTCCAGCGGCGTGTGCGGGATCGTACCGATAACGCTTTCCAGCCTGCCTGAAACCAGCCGGTGCGGCTCGAAGCGGAGATAGGACATCGAAACGATCTCGCGCCACATCGCCACGAACGGGCCGCCGGCACGCAGCACCCACCACGGCATCGACGTCAGTTTCAGCGAGCGCCCGAGCGCCTTCTCCGCGGCCGCCTTGATCTGCAGGTCGGTCACCGCATGGCCGGGAAAGTTCAGCGCCTCGTAGAAGCCGAGCTTGTCGAGATTGTCAGCCAGCCCGACGAAGGTCTTGGCCAGGTCGGGTAAATAGGCCCATTCATGCACGAGATCGACCGGCCCTGGGGCGGTATAGACGCCCTTGGTCATCTTGGCGGCAACAACCAGATCGAACCACGATCCGCTGCCGGTGCCGCCGAAGAAATCACCAGCGCGCAGCAGGATCGTGCGCACTCGACCTGCATCAGCCTCGCGGCGAAACAGATCTTCCATGGCGACGCGGATACGGCCCTTTTCCGTCGTCGGGCGAAACGGCGTGTCTTCGGCGATCACCGCCGGCATCTGCGAGCCGTAATTGTAGACGGTGCCCGGGAAGAGATGCAGCGCGCCGTTCGCCCGGCAGGCAGCCATCACATTCTCGGCCATCGGCAGGCATTTGCTCCAGTCGGTGTAGAGCGGGTTGAGGCCGTTGAAAATGATGTCGACGCCTTCGGTCGCGCGGATCAGCGCAGCACGGTCGAGCGCGTCGCCGGCGATCGCCATAGCGCCTTTGAGCTCGGCCGGCACCTTGCCGCTGCGGGTGATGGCACGGACATCGTAGCCGGCATCGAGGAAGGCCTTGGCGACCGTGCGGCCGAGGCGGCCATTGGTGCCGAGAATTGCGATCGTGGTCATTGTTCGTCTCCGTGTTGCGTTACGACCCCAATATTGTCTCTTCGCAAACGAATGAAAATTGACTACGATTGGCGATATGATATTCAATTTTGAATGGATATTGACTGGAACCTGATCAAGAGTTTCGTCACCGTGGCGGAGACCGGCAGCCTGTCGGCCGCCGCGCGAAAACTTGCCGCCAGCCAGCCGACGCTCGGCCGCCACATCACCGAGCTGGAACAGGCGCTCGGTGTCACGCTCTTCCGGCGCGGGCGGCGTGGCTACGGGCTCACGGAAGCGGGCAACACGCTCTTTGAACGGGGCCGCGCGGTGAGCGAGCAGGCGAGCGCCTTTTCGCTGCTGGCGCTGGGATCGGTCGAGGCGATAGAGGGTACGGTGCGCATTGCCGCCAGCGAAGTGGTGGCGGCCTATGTGCTGCCGGAAATCACAGCGAGGCTTGGGTTCGAGGAGCCGGGCATCGAGGTCGAGATCGTCGCCTCGAACCAGGTCGAGAATCTGCTGCGTCGCGACGCCGACATTGCCATCCGCATGGTCAAGCCGGCGCAGAATGAACTGGTCGCGCGCAAGGTGACCGACATTCCGCTCCGCGCCTGCGCGGCAAAATCCTACCTCGACCGGCGTGGCCGTCCGCGCGAGGCCCGCGATCTTGCCGGCCATGATCTGGTCGGCTTCGACCGCAGCGACGAGATCATTCGCGGCTTTGCCCAGTTCGGCGTCCCGCTCGCCCACAATGCCTTCCGCTTCAGGACCGATAATCAGATCGTGCTGTGGGAAGCGGTGCGGGCGGGAAACGGCATCGGCTTTGGCCAGGAGCCGCTCGCCGACCGTGATCCGCTGGTCGAGACAGTGCTGCCGGGTCTCCCACTGCCGACGCTGCCGGTGTGGCTGGCCATGCATCGCGACGTGCGCACCAGCGTGCGCATCCGCCGCGTCGCGGATTTCCTCTACGAAGAGTTCAAGCGCTATTCAGCCGGTGCAGGCTCGGCAGCAAATTCAGCGCGGTGAGCGAGCCCAGCCATCACCAGCACGACGACCAGCAGCCCGGACAGAGCGACGAAGATCGGGCCGAAGCTCGAGTGTTCGGCGATGAAGCCGATCGCCGACGGCGCCACCAGAATGCCTGAGTAACCCATTGTGGTGACGACGCTCATGCCGGTGCCGGACGCCATGCCCTCCTGGTTGCCGCCGGCCGAAAAGATGATCGGCACCATGTTGGCAATGCCGAGGCCGCAAAAGGCAAAGGCGGCAATGGCCAGCCAAGGCGAGGGAGCCAGCCCGGCCACCAGCATGCCGGCAGCAGCGGCAAGAGCCGAGGCGCGCAAGGTCGTAACGGCACCGAAACGGTTGCGGACGCCATCGCCGAGGAAGCGCATGACGGCCATGACACCGGAAAAGGCGGCATAGGCCAGGCCTGCGATGGCAAGATCGGCGCCGAGCTCCTGCCTGAGATACAGCGCCGCCCAGTCGAGTACCGCACCTTCGGAGATCATTGTCAGCAGCGCCATGAGCCCAACCAGATAGACCAGCGGGTTTGCCGGCAGCGCGAATTTGTGGTGCTCGGCGACTGGGTGCTTGTCCTCGGCGATCAGGTAGCGGACCGCTACGGCGATGACGGCAAAGGCAAGAGCCGTCACCACCGTCGCATGGGCGAGGTGACCGTAGTTCTGGATGGCGAAACCGCCCAAAGCGCCGCCGGCGAAACCGCCAAGGCTCCAGAAGCCGTGCGAGGACGACATGATGGCACGGGACAGCCGCCGTTCGACTGCCACTGCATTGGCATTCATGGCGACGTCCATGCCGCCGATTGAACCGCCGAAGATGAACATGGCGACGGCCGCAAGGGGCACGTTGGGGGCCAGAGCCACAACCAAAAGGCCGAAGCTGCCGGCAAGTCCGAACCAGCGCAGCACCGTGCGCGAGCCATGCTTCGAGATCAGATGGCCGCACCAGGTCATGGCAGTGACGGCGCCGGCACCGAACAACAGAATCAGCAAGCCGAGCGTGAACTTCGAAATGTCGAGTCGCGTCAGGAACACCGGGATCTGCGGCGCCCAACTGCCGGTCAAGAAGCCGTTGGCGAGGAAGATGCCGCCCACTGCCCAGCGTCCACGAATCGCGATCTGCGTGATTTTCTGCGCGTCCATCGGGTAGAATCCGGTCCGGAAATGGCGTTGCGCGGCAAATTAGATCGATTCAATTCGCAGTCAAGCGCTCTTCGCCGAAAGTGCTTGGACCAGACGCTACGTCCTCTCGCGTCGGCCAACCACCTCGGCGGTCCACTCCGAAATTCCTACGGCTCGGGATAAGGCCCGCCATCCTTGTGCACAAACCGGCCGTCAGCGTTGGTGCTCATCATGTCGATGTCGGAGCAGGTGGCGACGTCGTCGGGCCAGCGCGAACCGACTTCGAGATAGATCGCCATCGCGCCCGATTTATTGATCATGTGATGGCCGTTGCCTGATCCTTTCGGAAAGGCCGCGCAATCACCGGCGCGCAGCACCGTCTCGCCGGCATCTTCGACGAGCGTCAGCTCGCCTTCAAGCACGTAGACGAATTCGTCTTCGTGCGAATGCCAGTGGCGCTGGCTCGACCAGTTGCCCGGCGGCAGGCGCATGAGATTGATGCCGAAGTCGGTGAGCCCGCCTGCGTTGCCTAGCCGCTGGCGCACGCGTTCGGCACAGGGTGCATCGAACGGCGGTGGATAGGATGAGCCCTTGCAACGTCAATCTTAGGCACGGCGTCCTCCCTAGTGATCCCTAGGGCGCCTTGCCTCGAACTCGGCCTTCTTGGCGTCGGAGGCTTCGACCTGGTTCAGTGCCTGCCACTCGGCATAGGGCATGCCGTAGATGATCTCGCGCGACTGTTCCTTGCTGAGTTCGACACCTTCGGCTTGCGCCGCATCGCGGTACCAGTTGGACAGGCAGTTGCGGCAGAAGCCGGCGAGGTTCATCAGGTCGATGTTCTGTACGTCGGAACGCTCGCGCAGATGCGCGACCAGCCGGCGGAAGGCAGCGGCTTCGAAATCGCGCTTTTGTTCGTCGCTGAGTTCGGTCATGTCATGTTGGCCTCCCTTGGGCCTCATCATACCGGCCCGGTGCGAGAGCCGAATATTTTCACCGCATGTATATCGGCACGTCGATCTATCGCGTCAACGATCGGCGCCAGCCGTTCGGCCCAGGCGAGGGCACCCTTGCGGTCGGCGATCAGGTCCTGGCGGACCTCGAGCAGCGCATGGGCAAAGCCGTTGACGATGGCGTGCCTGAACATGGTATCGCCGCGCAGTGCGCCGTCATAGGGTTCGTTGTCGCCGACGATGAGGCTCTTGTCCTCGGCGAACATGTCGATCAGCGGCCGCGCAACGCGGTCGTCCAGGTCCCACAATATGCCGGCGTGCCACGGCCGCACGAATCCCTGCATGGTCGGTGTGAAGGAATGCACCGAAAAGATGAAGGGTGCCTGCGCGGATGCTCGCGCCACAGAGGCGATCATGGCGCTGACGGCATCATGATAGGGGCGGTAAAAGCGGTCCAGCCGTCTTTCGCGCTCCTCCGGGGCCATGGGATAATTTCCCGGGATGATGGTGCCGTCATAGAGCTGACGAATCAGCGTTGGATCGTCTTCGCCGCGATTGGGGTCGATCAGCAGTCGCGAAAAATTGGCAAGCACGGCCGGAACGCCGAGCAGACTTGCGAGTTCGCGGGTTACAGTCTCGACGCCGATGTCGTAGGCGATGTGGCGGTCGAACTCCGCCGCCGGCAGGCCGAGACTGCCATACTCCTCCGGCAGGTCGCGGCGGGCGTGATCGGCCAGAAGCACCATGCCGCGCTTGCGATCGCCTTCGACGATATCGAAAGGCGCGAAAACTGTGGATCGGGTCATTGGCGGGAAAGGTCTGTTCGCTGGCTTTCGGGGAGGGTGGTATCGTCATTCCACGAAGAGAACGCTTGCGCAATGCCGTTGTTTGGCCACGGTTTCTGCCAAAAAACTGAGCAGGGGCGACCGCAAGCGCGCCAGAGCCTTCTAAATCGATTGGAATTGGACAGATCGGCGCGTTGACATGCGTACGGACTTTTCCGAAAAGGGGCGTTGAGAGATGCAAATGTGGTTCTTGAGGGGTTTCAGGATGGGTTTCGCCGGCAGGCTGCGTGTGCGCCACGCCTTGGCCATGCCGCTCCTGGTACCGGCCATGGCTCTTTTCGCGGTGATTTCGGCCTCGCCGGCACGGGCCGATTTCCGGGTCTGCAACGCCACGCAGAACCTGGTCGGTGTCGGCATCGGCTATCGCGCCAAGGCCGGCTGGATCACCGAAGGCTGGTGGCACATCGAAGGATCGAGCTGCAAGACGCTGATCGAGGGACCGTTGTCATCAAGGTTTTACTATCTTTATGCAGAAGACGCCGAGCGCGGCGGACGCTGGGATGGCCCGATCAACATGTGCGTGGCCGAAAAAGAGTTCAAGATCGCCGGCGTTACCGATTGCGTCGCCCGGGGCTTTCAGCGCGCCGGATTCCAGGAATATGACACGGGCGAGCAGGCAAGCTGGATGGTCCAGCTGACTGACGAGCCCGCAACGGATGGCGCTCCAGCCGCCCCGGGAACAAACAGTCAATGAGACGCAGCCGCAAGGTCAAGATCCTCGCCACCATCGGTCCGGCCTCCTCGTCCGAGGAGATGCTGAAGAAGCTGTTCGAAGCCGGCGCCGACGTGTTCCGCATTAATATGAGCCACACCGACCATGAATTGATGCGGACGCTTGTCGGCCGCATTCGTGCCGTCGAGGAGGCGGTCGGCCGGCCGATCGGCGTTCTCGCCGACCTGCAAGGGCCAAAGCTGCGCGTCGGCAAGTTCGCCAACGGCAAAGAGGTGCTGACCGTCGGTCAGACCTTCACGCTCGACGACAATCCCGAGCCCGGCAATTCGACGAGGGTCTACCTGCCGCATCCCGAAATCCTGCGTTCGGTCGAGGCTGGTCATCGCCTGCTGATCGACGACGGCAAGCTCGAGCTCAAGGCGGTCAGCAGCAACGGCAAGGCGATCGTCTGCACCGTCGTCGCCGGCACCACCATTTCCGACAAGAAGGGCGTCAGCCTGCCCGACACCGACCTGCCGGTCGGCGCGCTGACGGAAAAGGACCGCCGGGATCTCGACGCGGTTCTGGCGACCGGCGTCGACTGGGTGGCGCTGTCCTTCGTGCAGCGGCCCGAGGACCTGGCCGAAGCGCGCAAGATCGCACGCGGCCGGGCGCTGATCATGGCCAAGATCGAAAAGCCGCAGGCCGTCGCCCGGCTGGCCGAGATCATCGAGCTTTCGGATGCGCTGATGGTCGCCCGCGGCGATCTCGGCGTCGAGATGCCTCTCGAAGCCGTGCCTGGCATTCAGAAGCAGATCACCCGTGCCGCGCGCCGTGCCGGCAAGCCGGTGGTGGTCGCCACGCAGATGCTGGAATCGATGATCACCGCGCCGGTGCCGACGCGGGCCGAGGTGTCGGACGTGTCGATCGCCGTGTTTGAAGGCGCCGACGCGATCATGCTTTCGGCGGAGTCCGCCGCCGGCGCCTATCCGGTCGAGGCGGTGGCGATGATGAACCGGATCGCCACCAAGGTCGAAACCGACCCGACCTATGCCGGCATTATCAACGCGCAACGCTCGGAACCGGAAGCGACCGGAGCCGACGCGATCTCGCTCGCCGCCCGCGAAATAGCCGAGACGTTGAAGCTGTCGGCGATCATCACCTATACCGCGTCCGGCACGACCGGCTTGCGCGCCGCGCGCGAGCGGCCGCAAGTGCCGATCGTGGCGCTGTCGCCGATCCTCAACACGGCGCGGCGGCTGTCGCTGTTGTGGGGCACGCATTGTGTCGTTTCCCCCGACGCCAGCGACCTCGACGACATGGTCGACCGCGCCTGCCGCATCGCCTTCGATGAAGGTTTCGGCAAGCCGGGCGACCGCGTCATCATCACGGCCGGCGTGCCGTTGAGGACGCCGGGCTCGACCAACATGCTGCGCATCGCCTATGTCGGATCGGAAGTCGGCCGCTAATGTCGGCCGCGGCTGCCGGATAGGCCGGCTGCATGGCGCGTCGTAAACGCGGCGGCCCGGTGCATCGACGGCAGTTGGGCTGCGATCAACGCCGAACTCCGCCAGCTTGCATCAGCCTGTGGCCGGCCGTGAAGCGGTTCGAAGGCCCTATCCGATCTTGAGCTGGAAGTCAGTTAAGGTAATCTCTCCTGGGAGAAAGAGGAGGGTGATCCAATGTGGATGCGCACTGATCTTCTGGAACTCCTCGGCATTGAGCACCCGATAATCCAGGCGCCGATGAGCGGCATCACCACGCCGGAACTGGCGGCGACAGTCAGCAATGCCGGGGCGCTTGGCTCGCTCGGATGCGGCATTCTGCCTGCGGCGGCTATCCGCGAGCAGCTCACGGCGACACAGCACGCCACCAATCGTCCGATCAACGTCAACTTCTTTGCGCACCCGGCGCCGATACACGATGATGCGGCAGCCCAAAGTATGCGAGACCGCCTTCGCGGCTCCTATGAGGAGGTCGGCCTCGGACCGGTGCCCGAGCCGGGCGAGCCCTTCCCCACCTTCGATCGTGAGCGTCTCGAAATTGTGCTCGAGCTGCGCCCCAAGGTGGTCAGCTTCCACTTCGGTCTACCCGACACCGCAATTGTGCAGCAGTTGAAGGCGGCCGGCTGTACTGTCTTGTGTTCGGCCACCACCGTCTCGGAAGCGCGCCAGCTTGAGGCAGGAGGGGTGGACGCCATTATCGCCCAGGGATACGAGGCGGGTGGGCATCGCGGCACATTCACTGGCGACCCTGCTATCGGCACAGCCGGCACTATGGCACTCGTACCGCAGATTGTTGATGCCGTACGGGTGCCTGTAATTGCCGCCGGCGGTATCTTCGACGGTCGCGGCATTGCTGCCAGCTTTGCACTTGGTGCATCTGGTGTGCAGATCGGCACGGCTTTCCTGGCCTGTCCTGAAGCCAATGTGCAGCCAGTCTATCGCGCAGCATTGCGCTCGGCCAACGACGAGAGCACGTCGGTGACTCGCTGCTTCACTGGCCGCCCAGCGCGCGTGGTGCGCAACCGGTTTGTGATGGAAATGGCTGGTGAGGAAGATGCAGTGTTGGCGTTTCCGCTACAGGCGAGTCTGGTCATGCCGCTTTCGATGGCAAAGGATGAAAGCAAGCGGGCTGACTTTTTGCCTATTTGGGCCGGGCAGGGCGTTGCGAAGCTGCGGGAGATGCCGGCCGCCGCCCTTGTGGAGAAACTCGTCACGGAAGCAAACGGCATAGATCGGGCCTATAGGGGAGTAGGGGAGTAGGGGAGTAGGAGAGTAGGGCGCATGTGTTCCACAGTGCAATCTGCACCTCTCACATAGTCCCTTACTCCCTTACTCCCCTACTCCCTTACTGGTCTCAAATGCCTTCGCCGGCAAGCTCCTCGGAAAGTGCGGCGACCTGGTCCTGGGCGCTGCGCATCATTGGGTAGATGCCGAGCACGCGCTGCCAGGCCTCAAGTGCCGACTGCTTGTGGCCGGTTTCGGCCATGATCTGAGCCAGGCCCGAAAGCGCGCCGAAATGGCGTGGTTCGAGCTGCAGGGTGCGGTCGATGTCCGCCATCGACTTCCCGTAGTTCTTCATCATGAAATGAACAGTCGCGCGCCGGTTCCAGCCTTCCGCATAGGTCGGCTGCAAAGTCACAACCTGATCGAGGAAATCGAGTGCAACATCGAATTTCTGGTTTTCGATCGCCTTCTGCGACCATTGCATCATCAGGTCGATAGAGGCGCTGCCCGACTGGGACCACTCGCTGCCGATCCGTCCGGCGATGCGCTCGGCCGCCTTTTCATTGCGTTCGCGCTTGAGATCGGCAAACAGCTGATCGAGCCGCGCCTGTTTCGTCTTGACGACCGGAGGTGCTGCCGGCGGAGTTGTGGTCGGATCTTCAGCCCACGCCGGCAGCGAGACAGCGCCGGAAACGAGGAAGGCCGTGAAAAATGCAAAAAGAATCCGCATCGCGGGAATCTAGCCCCCGACGCCGGATCGTCAAACTGAATTTAGCGTGAGAGTCGTATCATGCGAACGGAGGCGCGCAGCCTCCGTCGAAAACTCAACCCTGGCGCGCCTTGTAGCGCGGCGCGGTCTTGTTGATGATGTAGACGCGGCCCTTGCGACGAACCAGCTGGTTGTCGCGGTGACGCGCCTTCAACGCCTTGAGCGAATTCTTGATTTTCATGGTCTTGCCCGTCGGTCTGGGCCCGGTCACGGGCCGAATTATTAAGGCGCGCCCACAGACGCGCCTTTGAACTGTGCGTGGCTCATAGACGAGGAGCGTTGCCCGTGTCAACCGCAAGCGCGTTGCCTAAACGATACGGACCGTTTCGTATCATCAAATATCCGTCACTGGCGTTGCGCAGGCTTGAGACGGCTGGAATGATGCGGTTGCGAATTGGAGATCGTCATGCGCCGAATTCTTGTGTCCGCCTGTCTTGTCGTCCTCGCGGCAGGTTCTGTTGCCTATGCGCAGGAATGCGACCGCAACGACGACAGCCAGCAGATGATGAACATCTGCGCCGACACGGACTACAAATCCGCCGACGCCAAGCTCAACAAGGCCTACCAGGATCTCATCGGCGGAACTGACGCAAAAGCCAGGAAGCTGTTGCAGACGGCGCAGCGCGCCTGGATCGCTTTTCGCGACGCGGAATGCAGCTATTCGGCCGCGGACAGCGAAGGCGGCTCTATCTATCCGATGCTGATATCGGAATGCCTGACGCGGCTGACCGACGATCGCACCAAGCAGCTCACCGCCGATTCGACCTGCGCGGAAGGCGATGTTAGCTGCGCCAGCCCCGACGAGGACGAGAGCGGCGAAATCCAGTAAGCGTAGGTTCTAACTTTGTGTTTGAGCATGATCTTTTCCGAAAACCGGATTCCACTTTTCGCTAGCGCGGACCTTCGGTTCGGGATCATGCTCTAGCTGCGGCGGCTCACGCGCGTAAAATGGCCCATCTTGCGGCCGGGCCGCGCCTCGGCCTTGCCATAGAGGTGCAGCATCAGATCGGGCTCGGCGAGCAGCTCAGGAACGCGCCTGACATCGTCGCCGATCAGGTTTTCCATGACGCAGTCGAACTGCCGGGCGGGATTTCCCAGCGGCAGGCCGGCGACGGCGCGGATGTGCTGCTCGAATTGCGAGATGGTGCAGGCGGCCTCCGTCCAGTGGCCGGAATTGTGGACGCGCGGCGCTATCTCGTTGGCCAACAGCGAACCGTCGGCAAGGACAAAGAATTCGACGCCGATGACGCCGACATAGTCGAGCGCTGCAAGGATCTCTGCCGCCGCCGTTTGAGCCGCAGCCGCCGTCTCGGATTTTACTCCGCCCGGCAGCGTCGAGCTGTGAAGAATACCGTTGCGATGGACATTCCACGCTGGATCGTAGGCGGCGAGCGAGCCGTCGCTGCCGCGCGCGGCGATCACCGAAATCTCGCGCTCGAAGGTGACGAAGGATTCCAGGATCAACGGCACGTTGCCCATCGCCTCGCAAGTGCCGGCAAAGCCGCCTGTTTCCATGTTGCGGAAGACACGCTGGCCCTTGCCGTCATAGCCCATGCGGCGCGTCTTCAATATTCCGCTGCCGTTGAACTGTTTCAGCGCAGCCGTCAGTTCCTCGTCATTGTCGACGGGGCTGAAATCCGCGGTCGGTATGCCGATGCCGTTGAGGAATTTCTTTTCCGCCAGCCGGTCCTGCGCCACTTCCAGTGCGCGTGCCGGCGGATAGACCGGCACCGTAGAGGCAAGTGCCGCGGCCGCCGCGACCGGTACGTTCTCGAATTCATAAGTAACGACGGCACTGGCCGCAGCCAGCTCGCTAAGCGCGGCCGCGTCGTCATAGGCGGCGACGATCTGCCGGTTGGCGACCTGTGCCGCCGGGCAATCCGGCTGCGGCTCCAGCACGACGATGCGGTAGCCGAGGCGGGCCGCGGCCATCGCCAGCATGCGGCCAAGCTGGCCGCCGCCGATGATGCCGATGCTCGATCCCGCCGGCAGGCTCACGGCGCGTCCGTGGGCTCGGCGGCCACCTTGGCGGTCTGCGCGGCGCGCCAGCTATCCAGCCGGGCGGCGAGCTTTTCGTCGCTCAGCGCCAGCACCGCGGCGGCCAGAAGGGCAGCGTTGGCGGCGCCGGCCTTGCCGATGGCCAAAGTGCCGACCGGAATGCCGGCCGGCATCTGCACGATTGATAGCAGCGAGTCCTGGCCCGACAGCGTCTTTGATTCCACCGGCACGCCGAACACCGGCAGCGGCGTCATCGCCGCCGTCATGCCGGGCAGATGCGCCGCACCGCCGGCACCGGCGATGATCACCTTGTAGCCGGCCGCCTTGGCGCCCTTGGCGAAATCATAGAGCCGGTCGGGCGTGCGGTGGGCCGAGACGATCAGGCGCTTGTGCGGAATTCCAAGCGCCTCAAGCGTTTCGGCGGCGTGGCGCATCGTCGCCCAGTCGGACTGGCTGCCCATGATGATGGCGACGTCGGCGCGGTGATCGTCCAAGCTTCAGCTCTCCGGCGGCAAAAGCGCGCATTAGCTGAAATCGAGGGGAGCCGCAAGGATGGCCGGAAACGGCAAAGCCGCTTGTGTCGTCTCCGTGGCTGCGCACATGCACAGGAGCGGTCTGTCATCGGGTGGCCGCTGCTCGGAAGCGGTTGACGAAGTCGTCAAGTTCAGGCCGTTCGACATCGGAAATCGCCCAGTAGGAAAAAGCGCTGTCGCTCCAGTGGACCAGCGAGAAGCCACCAGCAGAAAGATCGACCGGTCCGGCTGTCGAGCCGGTTTCCTCGGGCGCGGCGACGAGAGTGATCAGGTGCTCGCGGTGCCTGTAGACCAGTGCCGGCACTGGCTGGTCGGCGATCACCTCGACCCGGCCGCCGAGCAACGCGAAGCCGTCATTGGCAAGGTCTGGCGCAGGCGGCGACAGGCCGACCCTGCCATCGAGCCAGGGTTTGACCGTATGCCTGTCCGACGAGACGACGTCCACCGGGCTGGCGGCCAGCAGGCTGCGGCGGTGGCCGCTGGCGACCGCCGTTGCAAAGCTGTCGGGCGCCCCGCTGAGCGTCACCCATTGCGTCGCGCCGCTGGCCAGCACGGCGGTGACGAGGATCGATGCCGCCATTGCGCGCCAGTCGAACGCGCCGAAGCGGCCCGGCCGCGTTTGGGTTGGCCGCATGTGGGTTGGCACGGTTTGCTGCGGCCGCGTCGGCGCCGGCCGATCCTGTGCCTCGCCAGTCGCGCCGATCGCCGCGATGCGCGCATTGAGGGCGTCGCTGACCTGTGGCAGCGCCAGCCTGCCGACAGCGGACTGCAGCGCAGCGATGCGGGCATGCTCGGCGGCGAGCGCCGGATCGGCCGCGATGCGTCGCTCGACAGCCAATGCTGCTGCTGCGTCGAGCTCGCCATCGACCAAGGCATGGATCATCAGCTCCACGCCCGCCGGGTCATCGGGCAGTCCATCGTTGTGCGCGCTCATGGCGCCCTCCCAAGTTGGGATATCAGCAGACCGCGCGCCCTCGCCAGTCGCGACATCACCGTGCCTAGCGGCACGCCAAGCAGCGTCGCGATCTCGCGATAGCTGAGGCCGTTGATGTCGCGCAGCACCACAGTCTCGCGAAATTGGTGCGGCAGCGCGGCGATCGCCGCCTCGAGTGCGGCCGTGTCGGCCTTGGCGATCAGGCTTGCCTCAGGACTATCCGTATCCGGCAGGCCGGCGCCATATGCAGCCGTCATGTCATCGAGGTCGCTCAGGTCGCCGACGGCGACGATACTGCGCGGCCGGTTGCGCGCCAGCCAGGAGTAAGAGGCGTTGCGCACGATCGCCAGCAGCCAGGCGCGCGCATTGCCGCCGGCATAGCCGGCGATGCCCGCATGCGCCTTCAAACAGGCCTCCTGCACCACATCCTCCGCGTCGGCGGCGTTGCCGGTCAGCCAGCGGGCAAGCGCAAGCGCATCGGCGAGATGGGGCAGAACCACCTCGCGAAAGCGCTCGGTCGCGGCCTCTTGGTTCAACACCGTCGCATCGCCCGGCATCCCGGGCAGAACCTTCCGAAAATCCTCACGGAGCGACGGTGATCCTGCCCTGCATGTGCGGGTGAAGCCCGCAGAAATAGGCATAGTCGCCCACTTTGGTGAAGGTGAAGGCATATGTGTCACCGGTGTCAAGCGCCTTGGAGCGAAACGAGGCATCGTTGGCGACCACCAGATGCGGGATGTCGTCGTCATTCTCGAAGGTCACGGTAGTGCCCTGCTTTACCGTCAGCACCGCCGGTGTGAAGGCAAAGTTCTCGATCTTGACCATTGGCTGGTCTGCTGCGTTCAGTGGCATGGCAACCATTGTCAGGATCGCCGCCAAACCGAACGTGACAGGGGATACGACCAAGACGCGGGATGGGAAGCGGATCATCGCATTTCCCCTCAGGCCAGCGTGCTGTCGATGATGGCGAGGTCCTGCCCGCCTTGCGTGACTGTCACGCTGCTTGTGCCGAGCAGGCTGCGCAACTGGCCGGCAGGTACCGTCATCGGCCCGGGTGAGGCTGCGGTGCCCGGCGCCGGTTGCGGGAAAGCGGTCGAGCGCGCGGTATGAAAGGTAACGTTGCCTTCGACCTTCTGCATGATCTGGTGGATATGGCCGTTGAGTACGGTGACAGAGCCGAAGCGCTTGAGCAGGGCCAAGGCCTGCGCCGCGTCGTCGGTGCCCCAGCCCCATTCGGGATAAACAGCCCATAGCGGGATGTGGGCAAAGACGACGATTGGCGTCGAGGCGGTGACCGCCTTCAGATCATCGGCCAACCATGCCAACTGGTCGGCGCCGAGATTGCCCAGCCCGCCAGCCTTCAGGTTGACGACGTTGACCAGCCCGATGAAATGGACGCCGTTCTGGTCAAACGAATACCAGCCGGCGCCCTTGGTGCCCTTGCCGTAGCGGTCGAGATAGGCCTGGCCATTGCCGTCATCGATCAGGTCGTGCTCACCGGGCACATAATGCACGTCGAAGCCTGCGCCGCCGATGATCTGGGCAGCGTTGTCGAACTGCGCGACTTTCGACAAATGGGTGATGTCGCCGGTGTGGATCATGAAAGCGGGCTTTTGCGGCAACGCCTGGATCTTGCCGATCGCCTCCTTCAGCGTGTCGATGGCGTGCGGGTTGGCAGCCTTGTCGAAGCCGATGTGGCTGTCGGAGATCTGGAGGAAAGTGAAGCCGGTGGCCAAGGCCTCGGCGGCTTGTGACGCACCGAGCAGGCTGAGCGAAACCGGCACGCCGGCCGAAATTGTCCACAGCACTCCCGTGCCGGCCCAGATCATGCATTCCAGTGCATGACGGCGGCTGATGCCGTCAGCTTCATTGTCGTGGTGGTGGGTCATACCGGTCTCCTGCACGCCGGAAATGGCGTCTGTTTGGGAGACCAATGGGCGGGGTGGTTTATTCCGCCCGAAGACTAAAAGTTCATTCACACTGCCGTGATGGCGCACTGGCCCGATGCGAAGCCGGTGCTGGAAGGCACTGGCTCGACCACGCTCTGGCGATGTCTAGTCCGGCCAGCGCAGCGCTCCGGCGGACTGCTTGCGAGCGGGTTTCATCGCATCCGCGGGCCGATCGGCAGCACTCAACACCGCCCGCAGGCGTTCGGCAACGATCTCCGCCTCGCCGGGATGGAGATTGCACGGATCAAGGAAGAAGTGACCGCGCTCGACCTCGTGGTTGCGCACGATCACGGGCGGTGAACCCGCCGCAAGCGCCGAGGCGAGGCCGGCGGCGGTGAAGCGGCTTTCCGGCGCAACGAACACCTGCAGGCGGTCGAGAGGATTTCCGGTCGGATCTGGAATGATACGTGCCTCGATGCCAGGCAGGCCCTGCAATGCGGCTTGCCACAGATGCAGTGCGGCTTCTTCCCGCTGGCGAATGCCGGCATGGTCGCGCCGCTCCCAGGCTTCCAGGGCCGCCATGGTGCCGGCAATGCTCTCCTTGCCGACCTTCATGGCGCGCGCAACGCCGCGGTTCTGGAGATAGGCGGCCCGTACCAGATCCTTGCGGCCGGCAACGATGCCGCTTGTCGGCCCTGAGAGAAATTTGTGCCCGCTGTAGACAACAATGTCGGCGCCGCGCGCCAGAAAGCCACGCAAATCGTATTCCGAGGCGGCGTCGACGATCACCGGCACGCCCTTGGCGTGGCAAATCTCGCAGAACTCCTCAAGCGAGAGCATGCCGTATTGCACGGTGTGGTGCGCAACGACGTAGAGGGCTGCCGCGGTCCGGTCCCGGATCGCCTCGGCAGCATGATAATCCTGGGTGACGCTGACCGTGCCGGCAGGCACTGCCTTGGCTCCGGCAAGCCGGATCGACTGGTCGATCGGCGCGCCATAATTGACGATGTGACCAAGCTGAACGATGACCTCCGATTTGAGGCCCTCGGTGTCGTCCGGCAGCCGCTCGATCGCAAGAAGGCTGGTCCCGGTCATCGCGCCGGCAATCGCCATTGTTATGCCGCTGGCGCAGCATGCGGTGATGAAGCCGGCCTCGCCGCCGGTAAGGCGTGCAATCACCCTACTTGCGGCGCGCTGCAGATCGTCCATCTCGACCCATTGCGAGGCCATTTCCGACATTGCGGCAATCGCTTCTGGCACGATGATCGAAGCACCGAGTGCCGTCATCGTGCCGGAGACATTGATGATTGGGCGAAGGCCAAGCCGTTCGCGGATTGTCGTGTTGGAACGGTCAGCGGCATAGGTCGTCATCTCTGTAGATCCTGTTTAAGATTTCAGGCGGCGATCTCGACGACCGCCTCGATTTCAACTGTGATGTTGCCCGGCAGCGAGCCGACACCGATCGCCGAACGGGCATGTCCGCCAAGCGTATCAAAGACGGCCGCGAAAAGATCGGAACAGCCGTTCACCACCTTGGGATGCTCGCTGAATGTCGGCGTCGCATTGACAAAGCCAAGCAGCTTGACGACGCGCACGATGCGGCCGAGGTCGCCGGCCGCCGCATGCATGACGGCGAGCAGGTTCAGGCCGGTCAGACGCGCATGCCCGTAGGCCTCTTCAACGCTGACATCCTCTCCGACCTTGCCGGTGCAGAGCGCGCCATCGGCGCGCAACGGCCCCTGGCCGGAGAGGAAGATCAGCCGTCCGCTCTCGGCATAGGTGACGAAGTTGGCGATGGGCTTCGGCGGCTCGGGCAGTGTCAGGCCCAATTCCGCGAGCCGGATGTAAGGCGTCATGAAAGCTCCTTGCGACAGCTTTCGCCGTCCGATGTCAAAAATGTGAGGCGCGAAACCGCGCCAGGAAACTGCGAAGGCGTTCATTGCCGAACCCCGCCGCCAGAATCTCGGCGGGTGGTCCGACGGCACTGACGCCGCCATCCGCCATGAAAACGATGCGGCTCGATGCGTCGCGCGCAAAAGCCATTTCATGCGTGACCATCAGCATCGTCATGCCGTCTTCGGCGAGGCTGCGCACGACCTCGAGCACCTCGCCAACCAATTCGGGGTCGAGCGCCGAGGTTATCTCGTCGAGAAGCAATATCTTCGGCTCCATCGCCACGGCGCGGGCGATGCCGACGCGCTGCTGCTGGCCACCGGAAAGCTCGGCCGGCAGACTGTCGGCTTTGTGGGCGAGGCCTACGCGGCCGAGCCAGTGCTCGGCAATGGTGCGGGCCTCGGCATTGCTCTTGCCGCGCACCTTGCGCAGGCCAAGCATGATGTTGCCGGCCGCAGTCAAATGCGGAAACAGATTGAAGCTCTGGAACACCATTCCGGTCTCGGCTCGCATCGCCGCCAGGTCGCGCTCGCTGCGTCGCTGGCGCGTTCCCGTCTCGCGATAGCCGACTTCTTTGCCGTCGATACGGATCGAGCCGCTGTCGTAGCTCTCCAGGAAGTTGACGCAGCGCAGCAGCGTGGTCTTGCCGCTGCCGGAGGGGCCGATGACAGTCACGACCTCGCCGCGTGTCACTTGCAGGCTGACGGAGCGCAGGACCTCGACGGATCCAAAGGCTTTGGAAACCTCGGTGACATCGAGAAGTGCCGGATTCTGGTGCGAGGCATTGGACATCGTGCTATTCCCGGATGAAGGAGAAACGCCGCTCCAGGCGCCGGCTGGCCAAGGAGAGGGCGTAGTTGACGGCGAAGTAGACGAGCGCACCGAGAATGTAGAGCGGCATCGCCTCATAGGTGCGGCCGATGACCTGGTTGATAGCCTGCATGAGGTCGGTGATGCCGAGCAGCGAGACCAGCGCGCTACCCTTTACCGCGTCGGTGACGCCATTGATCCAGGGTGGCAGGAAACGCCTGAACGCCTGCGGAAAAATGACGTAGGCCAGCCGCTGGCGAAAGGTCAGTCCGATCGCCATCGCCGCCTCGGACTGACCCTTGGGAATCGAGCCAACGGCGCCCCTGAGATATTCGACCACCTGTGCGGTCTTGAAGAGGGTGAGGGCGAACACGGCCGCCCAAAAGGATTCCAGATGCAGCCCCACCGCGGGCAGGCCGTAGTAGACGAAGAAGATCAGCACCAGGATCGGAATGCCGCGGATGGTGTCGCTGAAGATGCGCACTGCCCAGCGCAGCGGAGAAGGACCGTAGACAAGGCCGACACCCATCAGCACGCCGGCGATGAGCGATAACACCACGACCAGCAGCGACACCCACAAGGTTACGGCAAAGCCTTCGGCGAGGAACGGCAAGGCGTAGATGATCTGGCTCAGCATGTCAGCGCGCCGCCTTGAACCGGCGCTCGACGAGCCGCAGCGCGAAAAGCAGCGTGTAGCCGGTCAACAGGTACATTGCCGTCACCACCAGATAGACTTCGACAATGCGGAACGTGTTGAAGTTGATCCACTGGGCGCCATAGGTGAGTTCGGGTACCGAGATGACCGACGCCACGGACGTATCCTTGAAGAGCGATATGAATGTGTTGGAAAGCGCCGGCAGGGTTATGCGCAGCATCGTCGGCAGGCGCACATCGAGCAGCCTTTGCCATGGTGTCAGGCCGATTGCCTTGCCGGCGTCGAGCTGACCGCGCGGCACCGCCTCGAGCCCCGAGCGAAACACCTCGACCAGGTAGGCGCCGCTGTAGAGCGACAGCGTGGCAATGAATGAGGTTTGCGCGCTGTAGGCAATGTCGACCACCGTCGGCAAGCCGTAGAAGACCAGATAGACGAGCAGGATCAGCGGCACGTTGCGGATGAACTCGACATACCCCGCGATGATGGTCCGCACCGCACGTCCGGCCGACACGTACCAGACCGCCAGAACGAGCCCGATGACGATGCCGATCGCGATCGAGATGACGGCCAGTTCGAGGCTTAACAGCAGTCCGCCCCAGAGCTTGTCGAAATGCCGCCAGATAAGGTTGAAGTTGAGAGTATAACCCATGCGTCCTCGTCATGGAGGGCTGTGATGAGAGAAGGCGGAAGGACGTTGTCCTTCCGCCTGCTTGCATCAAATGACCGGGAAACCGGGATGGCGCGCCGGCGGCTCCTGTCCGAAATAATCCTTGAACGCAGCGTCGTAGAGTGCCGTTTCATGGCCGAACATGGCGATGGTGAAGGTCTGGTTGACGAAGGTCAGCCAGTCGAGGTCGCCCTGCCGCAGCGCGGCACCATAAAGCATCGAGAACCAGCTCTTGCCGGCATCGAAGTATTTGTCCGGGTTGCGCGAGGCGAGCCAGCGCACCGTTGACAGGTCGACCGCGGCGGCGTCGACGCGCTTCGATTCCAGGGCCTGCAGCACGTTGGCCTGCGTGTCTATCTGCATCACCTGCGACTCCGGCAGGACGATATGCACGTTAGCCTCGGCATCGACATTTTGCAGGATGGAAATCCGCGTCGCCGAACCGCCGGCAAGCAGCTTGTCGAAGGTCTTGTTTTCGGCGTTCGGAAGGGTCAGCAAGGCGATGCCTTCGACGTAGTAGGGTCGGGAGAAGTGGATCAGCTGCGAGCGCTGGGCGGTCATGGTCATGAACTGGATGGTGATGTCGACCTTGTTGGTGGTCACGTTCGGAATGCGCTGAGCCGGATCCTGCATGACGAATTCCACTTTGGTCGGATCGTCGAAAAGCCCCTTGGCGAGAATGCGACCCATGGTGATGTCCATGCCCACCAGTTCGCCGGCGTCGTTCTCGAAATGCCAGGGCGCATTGGTACTGCCGGTGCCGACGATCACCTTGCCGCGCTCGAGGACGGTGCGCAGCAGGCTGTCCGGCGCTGCCTGGGCCGCCGCTTTCTGAACGTCGACCGCGGTAGCGGCGCTCATCACTCCGGCCGTTGCAAGCCCGGCCATTCCCAGTTTCAGAAATTCACGCCTTTTGGATGTGTCGTTCACGGCGACCTCCTTTCGTGTTGAGTTCCCCTTTGGACCAGCAGTACAGGCATCGGTTGCAACTGACGTCATTGTCCCTTACAAGAGACGCCTGTACTCTGTACAAGACAGATTAACATCAGGGATCGATAATGCAAGAAGGTAATGCCTTGGCCGCTCGACCGGACGCCGGTCTGGACGAAGACAAGAACTCGGCTTCTCGGGAGAAGGGCCTCAACCGGGTCCTCCAGATTTTGGAGTTTCTTCACGCGACCCAGCGCGCGATCGGCATCGGCGATCTTGCCAAGGGGGTAAACGCGCCGCGTTCGACGACTTATACGCTTGTGCGCTCGCTGGTCGACGCAGGTCTGCTGGAAATGGCCGGAGACGGCAATCGGGTTTATTTCGGAAAGAAGCTCTATCTCTACGGAATGGACTATGTGCGGGGCAACGACCTGCTCAGGCGAGGGCGCCAGGAAGTCGACCATCTGTCACGCGAGACCGGCGAGACCTCGGAGTTGTGCATGCTGCAAAGCGGCCGCTACACCATCGTCCATTCAAGCCCGGGAACGAGGCCATTCCGGATCAGCTCGGCGACCGGTCTGCAAATACCGCTCCCCTGGACAGCTTCCGGGCGACTGCTCCTCGCCGGCTTCGACAGGGCAGCGATCGAGGATATGGTCTCCGAGGACGATCTCGTGCTGCCGGACGGCCGCAGATTGCAACTCGACGATTTCATAGACGACATCGCCGTCGCCAAGTCGGCCGGCTACTGCGTCACCTCCGGCCTTGTCGATGCCTACACGAAATGCCTGGCCGCGCCGGTCTTTTCAGCGCCGGGCAGGGTCGAGGCGACGATGTGCCTGGTGGTTCCGATCGATACCTCGACCGAAAAGACCGACGACCTGATAGCGTTGTTGCGCGAGCGCGCCGCACGGCTTTCGATCGTGGCATAGGCCGCCTTTCCAGCAGGCCGGCGCCGGCGTTCGTTCAAGCAATGGCGTTCGTTCAAGCAATAATGTCTGGAATGATCTTGTCTTCCAGCGCCATCAGCCTGTCCTTCAGGAAAAGCTTCTTTTTCTTCATGCGCTGGATCTGCAGCGGGTCGCAATTCATGGCGATCATCGCATTGATGGCCGCGTCGAAATCGGCGTGTTCCTGCTTCAGCCGGGAATATTCGAGGCGGATATCTGCCTGTTCCTGATCGGACATTTTTACCGTCTGCACGTCTGCGGCGCCCAAACTATGGGCCTGATTGGGCGGGACCGGGGCTTCTTGCACCGGCGCGCAGCCCATATCACATTTCATATTGGCGTGGAATGCTACCACGCAGCATTCGACATCGGTGCGCGATGGTGGCACACTGTCATTATGCCGTCACAGAAGCGAGCCTGCGGTGGACGTGCCATGACGGCTGCAATCCGAGGAAACCATGAAAGGGAGAACCAATCATGTCTCTTGCATCCCATCTTGATGAGCTGCAGCGGAAACACGGCGACATCGAACGGGAAATCGACGATGCGATGACCCATCCGTCGGTAGACGACCTCGAAATCGTGAATCTCAAGCGGCGCAAGCTGGCGCTCAAGGACGAGATTGAAAAACTGAAGGCGAAACCGACGACGCACTGAAGCCCTTCCAGGACTAGAAGCGCCGCCCGGCGCGCGATCTTTCCGGTGGCATCGCTATGCTGCCGGAAACGCTCGTGGATTTGCGGCAAGCTGCCGTCTTGTCATTTCCGATTTGCTGGGGCCTGCGCGCCAGTCGCCATTGACAAGCCATCTTTGCTCCTCCACCTCATGCCCGGACCTTCAAGATTAAAGGCAGCCGGCATGACCGGATATTTTTCCTCACCCTTCCCACGCCGCAGGTCGGTCGGTGTCGATGTCGGCGGCGTGATGGTCGGCGGCGGTGCGCCGGTCGTCGTCCAGTCAATGACCAACACCGATACGGCCGATGTCGACCAGACGGTCGCGCAAGTGGCGGCGCTGCATCGTGCCGGCTCCGAGATCGTGCGCATAACCGTCGATCGCGACGAAAGCGCTGCGGCCGTACCGGCCATCCGCGAGCGGCTGGAACGGCTCGGCATCGACGTGCCGCTGGTCGGCGATTTCCACTATATCGGCCACAAGCTCCTGGCCGACCACCCGGCCTGTGCCGAGGCACTGGCCAAATACCGTATCAATCCCGGCAATGTCGGGTTCAAGGACAAGAAAGACCGGCAGTTCGCGGCGATCGTCGAGATGGCGATCAAATACGACAAACCGGTGCGCATCGGCGTCAATTGGGGTTCGCTTGACCAGGAGCTGCTGACCCGGCTGATGGACGACAACCAAGCCCAGGGCTTTCCGCTGACGGCGCAGGAAGTGACGCGCGAGGCAATCGTGCAATCGGCGATCCTGTCGGCCGGAATGGCCGAAGAGATCGGCCTTGCGCGCGAGAAAATCATCCTGTCGGCCAAGGTCAGCGGCGTGCAGGATCTGATCGCCGTCTACACCGAGCTTGCCACCCGATCCGACCATGCGCTGCACCTCGGCCTGACAGAGGCCGGCATGGGCTCGAAAGGCATCGTCGCCTCGTCCGCGGCCATGGGCATCCTGCTCCAGCAAGGCATTGGCGACACCATCCGCATCTCGCTGACGCCGGAGCCGAACGGCGACCGCACGCGCGAGGTGCAGGTGTCGCAGGAACTGCTGCAAACCATGGGCTTCCGGCAGTTTGTGCCGATCGTCGCCGCCTGCCCTGGCTGCGGCCGCACGACCTCGACCGTATTCCAGGAGCTTGCCCAGAACATCCAGGCCGACCTGCGCAAGAACATGCCGGTGTGGCGCGAACAATATCCCGGCGTCGAGAACCTCAAGGTCGCGGTGATGGGTTGCATCGTCAACGGTCCGGGCGAATCCAAACATGCCGATATCGGCATTTCGCTGCCCGGCACCGGTGAGACGCCGACCGCCCCGGTGTTCGTCGACGGCAAGAAGGTGGCGACGCTGCGCGGCCCATCGATCGCCGCGGATTTCGAGAAAATGGTTTCCGACTACATCGAACGGCGGTTTGGGCAACACGGCAAAGCCGCGGCGGAGTAGTTCGATGCGGCGTTTGCTTGGGGCGACGCTGGTTGTCATTTGCGGGCTGATCTGGGCGACAGCCGTCCAGGCCGATCCGCCGCGGCCCGCCAAGCAGAAGCTGATCGATCGAGTTTGCGATCTTATCGAGACGCATGCCGACCAGAACGGCCTGCCCCGGGATTTCTTTGCCCGGCTGATCTGGAAGGAAAGCCGTTTCGATCCCAATGCGGTCAGCCCCGTCGGCGCTGAGGGTATCGCCCAATTCATGCCGGGTACCGCCAAGATGCGCGGGCTCGCCAATTCCTTCGACATCGAACAGGCGATCCCGGCCTCGGCAAAATACCTCGCCGAAATGAAATCCGGTTTCGGCAATCTGGGCCTCGCCGCCGCAGCCTACAATGCCGGCGAGAGCCGGGTGACGCGCTGGCTGAATTCCGGCGGATTCCTCCCGTTGGAGACCGAAAGCTACGTCCTGGACGTCATGGGCGAGCCGGCCGACAAGTTCACCGATGCCGCGTATGCCGGCGTCATCCGGCCGCTCGACAAGAAGGCGAGTTTCGCTGCCGCTTGCCGCGAGCTGCCGGTGATCATGTCCAGAACCGTGCCGATGTCGTCGATCAACATCAAGCCGTGGGGCGTGCAGGTGGCCGGCAATTTCCGCCGCGCCGCGGCGCTCAACCAGTGGCTGAGAGTGAAAAGCCGGTTCCCGGCACTGCTTGCCGGCCACGATCCGGTGGTCAGCCGGGTCCGCACACCGATCGGCAGGCGCGGCATCTATGCCGTGCGGATCGGCGCCGATAGCAGAGCCAAGGCCGACACGATCTGCGACAAGCTGCAAAGCGTCGGCGGCGCCTGCATCGTGGTACGCAACCGGTAAAGCCATATGTCGGAGCGTTTTGCGCCATTGCTGCCCATCTCGCTCCCCGTGGGCACTTCGTCCTCGATACGTGAATCATATTTTCGGTGAACCGTTAGGCAGGTCTTGCATCGTCGTCGATGCGGGGTAAGGTCCCCGCGATTTTTCGCGAAAGGGATCAGCATGGCCGGCTTCAAGACACTGGACGACATCGGCAATATCAGCGGCAAGCGTGTGCTGGTGCGTGTCGACCTCAACGTTCCCGTCGCCGAGGGCAAGGTCACCGACGCCACCCGCATCGAGCGCATTGCGCCGACCATTGCCGAGCTCTCCGGCAAGGGCGCCAAGGTCATCCTGCTTGCCCATTTCGGCCGGCCCAAGGATGGACCGGCGGCGGAATTCTCGCTCGAGCCGATCGCCAAGGCGACGGCGGAAGTGCTCGGCCGCCCGGTTGGCTTTGCCGCCGACTGCATCGGCGACAAGGCGGGAAATGCCATTGCTGCCATGAATAATGGCGACGTGCTGCTGCTCGAGAACACCCGCTTCCATAAGGGCGAGGAGCAGAACGATCCGGCCTTCACCGAAAAGCTCGCCGCCAACGGCGACATTTTCGTCAACGACGCCTTCTCCGCTGCGCACCGCGCCCACTCGTCGACGGAAGGGTTGGCGCATGTGCAGCCTTCCTTCGCCGGCCGCACCATGCAGGCCGAGCTCGACGCGTTGGAAAAGGGTCTTGGAAATCCTGTCCGTCCGGTTGTCGCCATCGTCGGCGGCGCCAAGGTCTCGACCAAGATCGACCTGTTGATGAACCTGGTGAAGAAGGTCGACGCGCTGGTCATCGGGGGCGGCATGGCCAACACGTTTCTCGCGGCACGCGGCACCGATGTCGGGAAATCCTTGTGCGAGCGTGATCTCGCGACCACCGCCAAGCAGATCATGATCGAGGCGGCCGAGGCCGGCTGCGCCATCATCCTGCCCGCCGACGGCGTTGTCGCCAGGGAGTTCAAGGCCGGCGCCGCCAGCGAGACCGTCGCCATAGCAGACGTGCCGGCCGACGGCATGATCCTCGACGTCGGCGCAAAGACCGTGAAAACCATTGCCGAATGGATCGACCGCGCCGCGACGCTGGTCTGGAACGGGCCGCTCGGCGCCTTCGAGATCGAGCCATTCGACCACGCAACGGTGGCGACGGCCAGGCACGCGGCAGCGCGCACCAGGGCCGGCAGACTGATCTCGGTCGCCGGCGGCGGCGATACGGTGGCGGCGCTCAACCATGCCGGCGTAGCCGACGACTTCACCTATGTCTCGACGGCTGGCGGCGCTTTCCTGGAGTGGATGGAAGGCAAGCCCTTGCCCGGCGTCGACATCTTGAAGCGCTGAGCGCGGCAGCAATAACAGCGCGAAAGAGGGCGCCCGCGACTTTCAATCGATTCGCGCCTACCAGGCGAAATTGTTCGACTTGAACCTGCGTTGCTCTGGTGGTCTGCTGGGCACGGATCAATTCTTTCAGGAGAAGCACGATGAGCGAACGTCTCGAGGACATTGCTGCCGCGATGGTGGCCAATGGCAAAGGCCTGCTGGCTGCCGACGAGAGCTCCGGCACCATCAAGAAGCGCTTCGACATCATCGGTGTCGAGTCGACCGCCGACAGTCGCCGCGACTATCGCGAGATGATGTTCCGCGCCAGCGATGCAATGACCAAGTACATTTCCGGCGTCATCCTCTACGACGAGACCATTCACCAGAAGGCCGCCGACGGCACACCGCTGGTCGACATCATCAAGGCATCAGGCGCTCTCCCCGGTATCAAGGTCGATGCCGGCGCCAAGCCGCTGGCCGGCTTTCCCGGCGACACCGTCACCGAAGGCCTGGACGGCCTGCGCGAACGCCTTGCCGACTATTACAAGCTCGGCGCCCGCTTTGCCAAATGGCGCGCGGTGATCGACATCGATGTTGCCAAGGGCGTGCCTTCCGCCACCTCGATCGGCTCGAACGCCCATGCGCTCGCCCGTTACGCCGCGCTTTGCCAGGAGGCCGGCATCGTGCCGATCGTCGAGCCGGAGGTGCTGATGGACGGCGCCCACGACATCGACACCTGCTACGAGATCAGCAAGGCGACACTGACAAAGTTGTACACCGAGCTCTATGCGGCTCGCGTCGTGCTCGAAGGCACCATCCTGAAGCCGAACATGGTGCTGGCCGGCAAGAAATCAGGCAAGGTCAGCAGCCCCGACGAAGTCGCCGAGAAGACAATAAAACTGTTCCGCGAGACGGTGCCGGCCGCTATTGGAGGCATTGCCTTCCTTTCGGGCGGACAATCTGACGAGGAGGCGACCGCCAACCTCAACGCCATCAATGCCATTGGCCCGCATCCGTGGAAGCTGACCTTTTCCTACGGCCGCGCCTTGCAGGCCGCTCCGCAGAAGGCGTGGGGCGGCAAGGCGGCGAATGTCGCCGCCGCACAGGCTGCCTTCGCCCATCGCGCCCACATGAACCATCTGGCAGCGCTTGGACAATGGCAGCCGACCCTTGAGCAAGCCGCCTGACGGAATTCAGGTTGCGTTCCTCCGACCCGGGCCATGTGCCCGGGTTTGTTTGAAAGCAGCAAGGTCTGCAATTTCCTGCAACTGAAATGCAGCTCTGTGTCGGCATTCCTCGCTGCCGATCGTCCTCCGTGAAAAGAGGAGCAGACCTATGCCAAACAACAAGACCGTATCGCAGAAAGACTGGTTTCAGGCGCACAAGGCGCATCTGGCGCGCGAAAAGGAATTGACGCGCTTTCGCGATCGTGTCGCCGCCGAACGCCGCGAACTGCCGTGGCTGAAGATCCGCAAGGACTACGTCTTCGAGACCGAGCAGGGGCCAAAGAAACTGCCT
Source organism: Mesorhizobium sp. M0968 (assembly GCF_040319065.1). NCBI lineage: Bacteria > Pseudomonadati > Pseudomonadota > Alphaproteobacteria > Hyphomicrobiales > Phyllobacteriaceae > Mesorhizobium > Mesorhizobium sp. M0968. Next base: position 247,831 of record NZ_JAMYNL010000001.1, on the reverse strand, counting down.
GACCTGTTTGGCGGCAACAGCCAGCTGATCATCTACCATTTCATGTTCGGCCCCGGTGCCGACTATCGTTGCGAGGGCTGCTCGTTCCTTGCCGACCACATTGACGGTGCCAACCAGCATCTCAGGCACCACGACGTCTCGCTCGTGGTGGTTGCGCGGGCGCCGCTGGCCGAGCTTCTGCCCTACAAGCAGCGCATGGGCTGGAAATTCGACTGGGTGTCGTCGTACGCTTCGGACTTCAACTTCGACATGCAGGTGTCATTCACCGACAAGCAGATCGCGGCCGGCGACACGACCTACAATTTCGAGCGGCGCGCGCGGCAATCGAAGGATCTTCCCGGCACCAGCGTGTTCTATCGCGACGAGAAAGGCGACATCTTCCTGACTTTTATCTCGCGCTCCAGAGGCGGCGATCCGCTGATCGGCGCCTATCACTATCTCGACCTGACGCCGAAGGGTCGCAACGAAACCGGTCCCCACCATAGCCTGGTGGACTGGGTGCGGCTGCACGACGAATATGCGGATACGCCCGAGATGCAGGACAGCTGCTGCCATTGACGACGGGCGGTCACCCAAGGTCTTTCGCCTTCGGCCCGACATGCGCTAAGTGCTGTTCGCTATGCCCTAAAAGGGACTTGCCATGCGGCGCTTTCCGACCCTTCTCACCTGGCTCGCCTTTCCGGTTTATGTCTGGCAAGGACTTGGCGTGCGTCGCCGCACCGCCCGCATGCTGCCGGCACAAGGTCCGGTCATGCACGAGATATCTGGCCTGGCGCCAGCAATCTCGGTTCTGGTGCTTGGCGATTCCTCCGCCGCCTCGGTCGGCATCGGCAATTCCGAAAACGGATTGGCCGCGCAACTGGCAGTTCTGATTGCGCAACGCACCGGCCGCACCGTGCGCTGGCGGGCGGCCGGCTTCAACTCGGCAACCTCTGGCCAGATCCGCGATCATGTGCTGCCCAATCTATCGGCCGATCCGTGGACGCATATCGTGCTGGCCGTCGGTACCAACGACACCAAGAATTTTCATTCGGTACCGCGCTTCAAGCGCGAGTTTGGCGGCCTGCTCTACGCGCTGCGCGCCAAATGGCCGGAAGCGCGCGTGGTGTGGTCGCCGGTGCTGGAGTTCACCCGGGCTCCGGCAATGCCGCCATTGCTCGGCAAGATCCTCGAAATCCGCGCCGTCGAGGTGAACCGGATGGGCGAGCGCCTTTGCCTCGAACGCGGCGCCATACCGGCGCCCCGGCTGCCGATCACGGATGCCGATGCCGGCTTCGCATCGGATGGATTTCACGCTTCGGAAGCCGGCTACCGAGCCTGGGCGGAACATCTGGTCAGCCTGGTGCTCGCCAACGAACCGGGCGTCGCGTAGCGGGCCGCCCGCACTAAAGCGCGTCGCATTCGATTGGCCTCATCCGACGCGCTTCAGGTTCTTGTTTTTATGCATGTCGTTGTCGCAAAACCGCTGCACACTTTTGCGCGACATGCATTACGTCCAGTGCCCGAGCACCGCCGTAATCGAAATCGCCGCCATCGCCAGCAGCGCCAGCTTCCAGAAATCGCTGCGCCGCTTCAGCCCGGGCCAGCCAAGCGGCTTGATGAGCTGGATGACCATCATGAAGATGATGACGAGCGCGAGAAGTTTCGACATGCAGCCTTTGATCAGCATCGCGGCTGGCTGTCAAAGCGGCTCCGGGATCGCCGGCTTCCACTGCGGCAAGCCTCTTTTCAGCACTGCCTTGTCACTTCGATGGATAAATCGGAACGCCGGTCATGAGAGCCGCACCCTCCTGACAGACTGCTGTCAGCAGGGGTGTGCGATAGTGCCTGCATCGAAAGAGAGGAGACCAGCCATGAACGGTATTACCATTCTGCGTAGCGTGCAGCACTATGTCGGCAAGATCCGGACGATCCGCAATGAGATCCGCACCCAGCGATTCATGAACACCCTGCCGGCGGACATCCGCAAGGATATTGGTTGGCCGGACATGTATGGCGACCGCCGCAATGGCGGCAATTGAGGCAAGCTTTCCGCGTGGCGTTTGGATGCGACCTGGCGACGAGCTGAAATGGGCATGCTGAAGCCTCCTGACAGTATGGTGTCAGGAGGCTCGTGCCATAGTGCAATGGCCGCCGGAGCCGGATGGCCGAGAGGACGATCGATGAAAAGCTGGAACGACAGGCTGAACACGCCTGGCATCAACGGCATAACACCGTCGCCACGCACCATCGGCGACGTCGTCGAAGGCCAGCCGATGCTGGTTCCTACAGCTCGCCAGGTCCACGCATTCATCCGCTCTATCCCCGAAGGCATGGACATGAATATCCGCGCTTTGCGCACCGCTCTCGCCATCGAGCATGGTGCCGAGATGACATGTCCGGTCACCATCGGCTATCATCTGCGCACCGTCGCCGAGGCCGCCAACGAGGATCTTGAGCGTGGTATGGCGCTGGGCGATGTTGCGCCGTTCTGGCGGGTGGTCGACGCAAGCACGCCGACAACGAAGAAACTGTCCTTCGGCGCGGCCTTCGTCGCCGCGCAGCGCAAGCGCGAAGGGCTGGAACGATAGACGCCGAGGGACCATACGATGCGCCGCGCCGACAGGCTCTTCCAAATCGTGCAGCATCTGCGTGGTGGTCGTCTGGTCACCGCCCAGAAGCTGGGCACGTGGCTCGAGGTTTCCGAGCGGACGATCTATCGCGACATCGCAGACCTGCAGTCGACCGGCGTGCCGATCGACGGCGAGGCCGGTGTCGGCTACATGATGAGGGAGGGTTTCGACCTTCCGCCGCTGATGTTCACGCGTGACGAGATCGTCGCGCTGGTCGCCGGCGCCCGCATGGTGCGCGCCTTTGGTGGCGCGGCCATGGCGCGAGCCGCCGACGAGGCGCTGGTCAAGATAGGCGCCGTGTTGCCCGACGCCGAAAAGGACCGCATCGCCCGTACCGAGATCCACACGCCGATGTGGGTGGTAAGCGATGCCGCCCGCGAAGCCATCGACCTGATCGAGCGGTCCATCGAGAAACGTCAGGTGCTGACCATCGACTATTCGGATGAGGCCGGCCGCAGCACCGCGCGCGACATCCGCCCGCTCGGCCTGTGGTTCTGGGGCAAGGTGTGGACCTTGGTCGCCTGGTGTGAGATGCGCGGCGATTTCCGCGCCTTCCGCATCGACCGCATCGCCTCGGTGGTCATCGCCGGCCGCACCTTCAAGCCGGAGCGCGGCAAGCAGCTCGCCGATTTCTATCGCGCGGTGGAGCGCAGCGAGGATTACGGCATGGCGCCGGACCGGGCGGCGCGAAGCTGACACGGAAGATCACAAAAAAGCCCGCTTGAAGGCGGGCTTTTTGTTTTGGATGCCAGACCTATTCCTCTTCGTCGGCGTCCTTGTCCTTCGACTTCAGCGCTGAAAGCTTGGCGAAGACGGCGTTGGCGTCAAGTTCGCGGTCCTCGTCCTTCGGCTTTTCGGGCGCCGGCACCAGCCGTTCGGTCAAGGCGGCCGGCAGCAGCGTATCGCCGACCGGCTGCGCCTGCTCGCGGCCGCGCGAGGCGCGGTTGATTTCCATATCGAGGTCGATCTGCGACGTCAGGCCGAGCGTCACCGGATCCATCGGCTGGAGATTGGCGGAGTTCCAGTGCTTTCTGTCGCGGATCTGGTCGATCGTCGACTTCGTTGTGCCGACAAGGCGGGCAATCTGCGCATCCTTGAGCTCGGGATGGTTGCGCACCAGCCAGAGGATGGCGTTGGGCCGGTCCTGGCGCTTCGACAGCGGCGTGTAGCGCGGACCCTTGCGTTTGGATTCCGGCACCCGCACCTTGGGATCCGAGAGCTTCAGCCGGTGGTTCGCGTCCTTCTCGGCGCGCGCGATCTCGTCGCGAGTGAGCTGGCCGGTCATGATCGGGTCCATGCCCTTGATGCCTTGCGCCGACTCGCCGTCGGCGATCGCCTTGACCTCAAGCGGATGCAGTCCGCAGAACTGCGCGATCTGCTCGAAGGAAAGCGCTGTGTTGTCAACCAGCCAGACGGCGGTCGCCTTTGGCATCAGCAGCGTATTGGCCATTACAAAAATCCTTCTCGTTCGCCCGCGTTCCCGCGCGGGCGGTGGTTTAGAGCCACCAAAATGGGAAAATCGCGGTCTATATAACCGCTCGCTCGCCGTTTCGCAATGTTTTTGGCAGGCGCGCGTCAAGGACGGCACGGCAGCGCGACCAGCAGACCGCGAAGGGTCGGCAGATGACGCCATGCAGTCGAAAGCTTCAAAAAGACAAAGCCCGCCAGACCAAGGTCGGGCGGGCTCGGAACCGGCGACGGAAATCCGTCTGCTGCGGCTCTGGCTTCTAAAGCTTGATCCCGAACCGCGGCTCGGCGTTGCCGAAAAGCAGCGCCCGGTCTTCGAGCGGGATCGTGCTCGAGATTAAAGCCCTTTGCGGGCGATTCTCTCGATGTCGCCGCGGTTGATGCCGAGGTCGTTGAGCTGACGAGCATTCAGCCGGTTCAGTTCGCGCACGGTTTCGTTGTACATGCGCCAGTTACGGAAAGCGCGGATCGGGTTCATGATAGTCCTCCATCGTTTTGATGCCGCGTAAATAGGCATCGGCGATGAAAAATTGAACAGACGCTTTTGCATGGCCGCAATGCGTTTGTTGCATTGCACCATTAAGCTTTCGTTCAGCCTGTTTGCGGGCCGTCAGGCGACATCGAGCACAATCTTGCCGATGTGCTCACCCTCCTCCATCCGCTCATGCGCCCGCCACGCTTCCTTGAGCGGGAAGATCGTATCCATCACCGGCGCAACCTTGCGCGTGCCGAGCAGCGGCCAAACCTGCGCCTCCAGCGCAGCCGCAACTGCCGCCTTGAACTCCACGGTGCGTGGCCTGAGCAGCGATCCTGTGTGCACGAGCCGCTTGGCCATGATCTTGAAGAAATCGGCGCTCGCCACCGCCCCGCCCTGCGTCGCGATCTGGACGATGCGGCCTTCCATGGCTGCAGCCTCATAGTTTCGCGCCACATAGTCGCCGCCGACCATGTCGAGGATGACATTGGCACCCTTGCCGCCGGTTGCCTCCTTGACTGCGGCGACGAAGTCCTCCTCGCGGTAGTTGATCGCCCGGTCGGCGCCGAGCTTGAGGCAGGCGTCGCATTTCTCCTTGCTGCCGGCGGTGGTGACGACATAGGCGCCGAAAGCGGCAGCAAGCTGGATCGCCGTGGTGCCGATACCCGACGAGCCGCCATGCACGAGCAGTGTCTCGCCGCTCTTCAGGCCGCCGCGCTCGAAGACATTGTGCCAAACAGTGAAGTAGTTTTCCGGCAGCGCCGCCGCTTCGGTGTAGGTAAAGCCGGCGGGCAGCGGCAGCACGCTGCCGGCGTGCACTCTGACATATTCGGCATAGCCGCCGCCCGCCGTCAGCGCACAGACCCGGTCGCCGACGCGCCAGCGCGATATCTCGTCACCAAGGGCAGCGACTTCGCCTGCTGCTTCCAGGCCCGGCAGATCCGACGCTCCCGGCGGTGGCGGATAGGCGCCCCTGCGCTGTTGCACGTCCGGCCGGTTGACGCCGGCGGCCCGCACCCGGATCAGGATCTCGCCGGAACCGGGAACCGGTACGTCGCGGGTTTCCGGTTTCAGCACCCGCGGCCCGCCCGGTTCCGATATGGCGATCGCCATCATCTTCGCCGGAATTTTCTGTGCGTTCGCCATGAATTTTCCCGTCGTGCTCCGCCGGTTTCTCGTGCCAGCTCTTGCCCGCCATTTGCATCCATACCCTTGCCCTATGTATGCTCATTGGCAAATCAGGCAAATGGGCAATCACGGAGGAGCGACGATGGCGATCTTCGACGACGAACCCAAGAAGAAAGCGCGCCCGCACGAGATCGGGCAGGATCTGTCGCTGCTTTCCGTCGATGAATTGTCCGAACGGATCGGTATCCTGCGCGACGAGATCGCCCGGCTGGAAGCCGAGCTCAAGACCAAGGGCTCGACCAAGTCGGCGGCAGAGGCGCTGTTTCGCCGCGGGTAGTTACTGCGGGTAATTCCAAAAGCTCGGGCACGCCGCCGAAAAGCCGAATGCCGCTGTCTCCAGACTTGTGCCCTAAACCCCAGCCGGATTGAAAAATGTTCGCAAGCTACAGACCGATCCTCTCGCTGCTGCGCGGCACCGCGTTCCTGTTGGCGGCATCCGGACTGCACGGTCTGCTGTTGCCGCTGCGCGGCCAGGTGGAGGGCTTCTCGACGGCATCGCTCGGCCTGATGGGCACGGCTTGGGCCGGCGGCTTCGTCACCGGCTGCTTCTTTGCGCCACGCATCGTGCGCCGCGCCGGTCATGTCAGGGCTTTCGGCGCCTTTGCCGCATCGGGAGCGATCGTCGCACTGCTCACCGGCCTGATCATCGACGAATATACCTGGATCCTGCTGCGCGCCTTCACCGGCTTCACCATGGCCGGCGCCTTCATGGTCATCGAAAGCTGGCTCAACGAGAAGGCCACCAACGAAAACCGCGGCACCGTCTTCGGCCTCTACATGATGGTCACCTATGCCTCGATCATGGGCGGTCAGATGATCGTTGCCGGCGGCGATGTGAGATCGGCGTCGCTGTTCATGATCACCGGCATTCTGTTCTGCCTGTCGCTAATCCCGACGGCGGTCTCGACGGCGTCTCACCCCAAGCCGCTGCAGGACGTGTCGCTTGACGTCAAGGGGCTCTACGTCAATTCGCCGGTGTCGGCGATCGCTTGCGTGCTGATCGGCATCGCCAACGGCGCCTGGGGTACACTTGGTGCCGTCTATGGAGCGCGCATCGGCATCTCGACAGCCGAGATCGCGCTGATGATGAGCCTCGTGGTCATCGCCGGCGCCGCCATGCAGCTTCCGGCCGGGCGGCTCTCCGACACGACGGACCGTCGTTTCGTGCTGGCGGGCGCGGCCTTCGGCGCTGCGCTGTTTGCCATCGCCATCTTCCTGTTCGAACCGCGCTCCGGCGTCTTCGTCATCGTCTGCACAGCCGCCTACGGCGCCTTCGCCTACACGCTCTATTCGATCGCGGTGGCGCATGCCAATGACCATGCGCGATCGGAGGACTTCGTCAAAGTGTCGGGCGGCCTGCTGCTGCTTTATGGCTTCGGCACGATGATCGGTCCGCTGGTGGCCGCCGGCCTGATGGGCTGGATGCGCCCTGAGGGGCTGTTCCTGGCCACTGCGCTCGCGCATCTCAGCCTGGCTGGCTATACGCTGCTGCGCATCAGCCGTCGCGCGCGGGTGCCGATCGAAGGCCGCGATGCCTTCAAGACCCAGCCGGCCGATCGTTCGGTGACGCCGGAAGCGTTGCGGCTCGACCCGCGCAGAAAAGCTGAAGCCGACAGTTGAGATTCGAGGCGCTTTGCCCCACAAATAAGGCATGATGCTTTCCGACGCCTTCATGGCGATTGCCGATCCCAACCGGCGCCATCTCTTGGAAGAGCTCCGGCGCGGACCGAAGACCGTCAACGAATTGGCATCCGGCTTGCCGGTGTCCCGCCCGGCCGTTTCGCAGCACCTGAAGGTGCTGCTTGATGCGGGGTTGGTCAACGCCAAGCCGGAAGGCACCAGGCGCGTCTATACGGTCAGCAATGCCGGCTTCCTGAAGCTCAACATCTGGCTTGACCAGTTCTGGGATGCGGAGCAGCTCGGTTCACCCGGAAGCTGAGAGGCATCGTCAGCGCGTCGAGCAACTATGCAGCATCGAGCCTAGAGTATCCGTGTTGGTCAAGGGAGAGATGGTGTCCAGGTCCGATTGTCCCTGAGTAGTGCGTTTGCGAGGATGATGAGCTTTCGCATGATGGCTGTGATGGCGAGTTTTGAGGCTTTGCCGTCGGCCGTGAGTTGGTGGTATTTTGCCTTTAGATCGGGATTGAAGCGCATGGCGACGAGGGCGGGCATGTAGAGTGCCTGTCGGACATTGGCTCGCCCGCCACGGATGAAGGCGCGGCCGATCCAGTTGCCGGACTGTCGTGCGACGGGAGCGAGGCCTGCGAGGGAAGCAGCCTGACCCTGACCGAGCGTGCCGAGTTCGGGCATTTCGATGAGAAGCGCGAAGGCGGTGATTGCCGAGACGCCCGGGATCGAGACGAGGATAGCGAAGCGACGGGAGAGATCGGGATCGGACTGGATGAGCGCCGTGATCTCCTTTTCGACAGCAGCCATTTGACGTTCGATCTGCCTGAGCTGCTGGGCATTGTGGCGCTTGAGGATGGGAAGGGTTAGCGCCTTGGCCCTGTTCCTCGCCGCCGTCCGGTTCTTCACCAGCGCCTCGCGCGCCATGTGCAGGTCCTTGAGGTCATTGAGGATCGGGCTGCGCACCGGTCGTGCTTCGAGATCGAGAAGAGCGCCCATGCGCGCCAGCATGGCGGCGTCCAGCCGGTCGGTCTTGGCGATCCTGCCGGTGGCCTCGGCGAAGCGCCGGGCTTGGCGTGGGTTGACCTTGACCAGCGCAAGGCCAGCCGCCGCCAGCTTCCGCTCAAAGGCCCGGTGATATGGACCTGTCGGCTCATAGACGATGCGTACGCCGGGCGGGTCCAACCGGCTCGGGCTCAACCAGCTCATGAACGCCTTGTGGCCGCGGCTGTCGTTGGCAAAACGCCGGCTCGCGCCGTCGCTCAGCCTGTGGGCGTCAAGATGGTCTTTCGAAATGTCGATCCCGATGGTATCGTTGGTCATCTTTCACTTGTCCTGTGCTTGTCGTTCGGAGCCGAACTCCGGGTATCCGTTCAGGCCTCAAGGGAAAGACGAGGGCGATCCGACTCTAGCTCGACCGTCAAACGGTCAGCAATTCCACCGATCCGACCCTCGCCGCTGAGGGAGGGCGGCTACCCTCTCTCAGCGTTCCTTTCTGACCCATTCGGCAGCGAAAGTCATAAGACAAGCAATTCCAGGAAAAGTGTGAAACGGTTTTCCGTCCGGAATTGCGCAAAAACAAAGAGATAGAGCGATTCGGCGTTTCCGTGAAACGATGAACCACTCTAGCCATTGTTGTAGGGGAAGAGCTTGAAATACGGCTGCGCTTCCTCGATCACACGGGCAACCGAGGGGCGTTGCAGCAACCGGTCGTGATAGCGCCTGACCGCAGGATATTCGTCTCCGAACGGCTCGACCTTGTTGGCGTAGAACAGCGCGGGGGCGGCAGCGCAGTCGGCCATGGTGAAGCTCGCACCCACCGCCCATGTCCTCGACCGCATGTCCTGTTCAATGATGGCGTAGGAGCTGCGCAGCTGGGCGCGGGCCTGCTCGACGCCGAACGGATCGGTCTTGCCCTCCGGCCGCAGCCGGTCGCCAACGATCTTCTGCATCGGTTCCTGGACGTAGAAGTCATAGAAGCGGTCGGCAAGCCGGGTCTGGCGAGCGAGATCGAGATCGGCGGGGATCAGTTCGACCGGCCCAGGATAATACGCGTTGAGATATTCGATGACGATCGTCGATTCCGGCACGGTCCGGTCCAGCGCTTCATCGCGCAGCACCGGCATCTTGCCGAGCGGCCACAATTTCAGAAACGCCGCGCGCGACTGTTCATTGCCGAGATCGACAACGACCGATGTGAATGGCGTGCCGTTCTCATAGAGCGCGATCAGCGGTTTCCAGCAGAAGGAGGCCAGCGGATGAAGATGCATCGTCAGGGACATTTTTGCTCCTATCTTTGGTGCTTCGTCTCGCGGGCATCCGGTGTCAAGGTTCGGCCCGCTGCTACGTGGCCCGGCTGTGGGCGACGATCGCATCGATGATCGCGGCCCAATCGTCGGGATGCAGCTCGTGGCCGCCGCCCTCGATCCGGACCAGTCTTGCACCGGCGACCGCGTCGGCAAGAGCGGCGCCATGCTCGGCTGGAAAGATCGGATCGTCGGTGCCGTGGACAACGAGGAGCGGAATCTTCATCTCGTGCAGCCGCCCCGTCCAGTCCTCGCCGCTCCGATCTTCGCCGCCCTTGAGCATGAAGTGATTGGTCGCGCTGAGAAAGCCGCCGGACCGGTCGTAGTCCTGTTCCACGAACGCTCTCGTCCGCGCCTCATCGAACGGATGCGCGGTGCCGGCGAGCGCACGCGCGTTTTTGACCATGAAATCGACCGCTTGGCCACGGTCAGACCAGTCGACCTTCGCGCCTTCGGCCGAATGTTTCCTATAGGCCTCGGTGGTTCCGGGCAAATGCGACGTATCGATGCCCAAGGGCGAGCTGCTGATCACCGTCAGCGAAGTGACACGCGACGGGTATTTCAACGCAACGAGCTGCGCGATCATGCCGCCCATCGACATGCCGACCACGTGCGCCTTTCGGAGTCCCTGGTCGTCAAGGACGCGGACGGCATCGTCCACCATGTCGTCGAATGTATAAGGCGGCTCGCCCGGCGCGTATTTGGTCGAACGGCCGGTATCGCGATTGTCATAGCGGATCACGAAGCGACCCTCGCCGGCCAGCTTCCGGCAAAACGCTTCGGGCCACCAAAGCATGGAAGCCATCGCGCCCATGATCAACAACACCGCCGGATGGGCCGGATCGCCGAACGTCTGGGATGCGATTTCGGGGTGTTCGGCGTTTTTCATGGCTTTCCTCCTTGGGCTTCCAATCCGATTGCATTTTGCAATCAGTTGCACGATATTAAAACCGATACGATAATGCAACCGGTTTTTGGAGATTCGCATGAACATCGATCGTCGGTCCGGATGCCCCATCAACCTGTCGCTCGAAGTGTTCGGTGACCGGTGGAGCCTGATCATCCTTCGCGACATCATCTTCGGCGGCAGACGCCACTTTCGCGAACTGCTCAACGGCTCGATGGAGGGCATCGCCTCCAACATCCTCGCCGACCGGCTGAAGCGGCTGATGGAGCTCGGCATGCTGACCAAGGCGGACGATCCCTCCCACAAGCAAAAGGCGATCTACAGCCTGACCGAAATGGCGATTACGCTGGTGCCGATCCTGGCGCATCTCGGCGCCTGGGGCCGCGTCTGGCTGCCGGTCAGCGAAGAGCTCTCTATCCGTGCCGAGCTTCTGGAAAAAGGCGGCCCGCCGATGTGGGATAAGTTCATGAACGAGTTGCGCCACGAGCATCTGGGTGCGTCTCCCGCCCCATCTGGACCCACCGTCCGCGCGACTTTGCAGGCCGGATACGATGCGGTAGTCGCCCGCAAGGCGGAGCGAGTTGGCTGCGATCCGGCGCCATGACCAACTTATTTTCCCAATTGCGGGCTGGCTCTGCTATCAAGGGACTGAAGATAATTTACGGATTGGATAACGCTCTTGGTCGAGAACTCTAAGGACACTGCCCGTGCGCGGGCCGATTTGCGTTTCAAGAAACAGGAAGAGGCAGCCACGGTTCGCCAGAAGGCGATGGCGGAATATGTCGCCGAGAGCGACGCTCGCCAAGCCAAGACCAACAAGCTGCGGGCGCTGCGCCTCGCCAAGGAAGCGGAAGACCTGGCCAATGCGCCTCCGGCCCCGGTGAAGAAGCCTCGGGCCAAGAAGAAATAGGCCGGCGCTCCCAGAATCCATGCTTCCTTCCGCACGCGAAACAGTTCACTCGGAGTCTGTTCTGACGGCTGATAACTGGCGCGTTCAGGAGACGGCCATGACCGCACTGACGCTCGACGAAGCCCTTGAAATCAACGCCGCCGCCTTTGCCAAGGGTGCCTAGCTCAAGCTCGGGCCGCTTGGCGTCTCGGTGCTCGACGCCGGCGCCCATCTGGTCGCGTTCCAGCGTCAGGACGGCGCCTCGTTCCTGCGTCCGCAAATGTCGGCCGGCAAGGCCTATGGCGCGCTCGCTATCGGCATGGGCCCGCGCCGGGTGGAAGCTTTCGCCAAGGAGCGCCCGCATCTGATCGCCGGCGGCTCCGACGTGTCGGGCGCGCGCGCGCGGCGTGCTGATCCGCGACAACGCCGGCACGATCATCGGCGCCATCGGTATTTCCGGCGACACGTTCGACAATGATGAAACGGCAGCCATCGCCGGCTCGAGGCGGCTGGCTTCACCGCTGACCCGGGCTGAGCCGGGATCCTTAATTCATATTGATGTCGCGGGTGGCCGACCGCATTGACACCGAAAAGCCGGCCAGCACGTCGATCAGCGCTATGACCATCAGTGTGAAGAAGACGGAATGGGCGGCGCCCTTCACCAGCAGGAACTCGACCAGATAGGCCACAAAGACGAAGGTCGACAAAAGATGGTCCATGATCGAGGCACTTGTCGTGCGCGTCGACTTCACCACTTCGACGAACAAGAAGATCAGTGCGATCAGCACGATGAGGTCGCCGAGGGTCATCGAGAACACGCCACCCGACATCATCCGGACCGAAAACATTTCGGTGGCCCACGGATCGTCGCCGCTGCCGAATATTCCCAGAAGCCCAAGATTGTAGAGGATGAAAGGCACGATCAGCAGCGGGATGGCACCGAACATGTGGCGGCTCCGGTTGGACTGATCTTTGTAGAGTGCGCCCGGCGTTCGCCGTCAAGAATTTTCGTGCGGCCGATAAACACGGACAAAGACGGCGTGAAACAACAATGTCAGGCCCGGCTGATACGATCAGTTGTCGCAAACGCAAAAAGACCGGCCAATGGCCGGTCGTTTCGCAACCCAATAAACCGTCGAAAGCTCTATCAGCTTTCCTTCGGCTCCAGAACCTGGCGACCGCGATACATGCCGGTCTTCAGGTCGATATGGTGCGGACGGCGCATCTCGCCGGAGTTCTTGTCCTCGACATAGGTCGGGGCCTTCAGTGCGTCGGCAGAACGGCGCATGCCGCGCTTCGACGGAGAGGTTTTTCGTTTCGGAACGGCCATGGATATGCTCCACTACATGGTCAAAACGCCCCGGCGGCCCTCGTGAAAGGGCCACATCAGGGGCCGGAATCTGAGAAAGTCGGGTGCCTATACACGCCCGACAGCGTTTTGGCCAGCGTCGCCGTGTTTTTTTTTGACACTATCGCAGGCAACCGACATAGGCGCCGGCGCGGCCGGCGCGCCGTTCGATCAACGCGGCAAGCCGCCTCAGTCCCGGCCCGGGCTTCGCCGGATTGCGCACGATCGGATTCGGCAAGGTGACGGCAAGCAGCGCTGCCTGCCGCCGCGACAGCTGTTTTGCCGAGACGCCGAAATGATGCTGGGCGGCGGCCTCGATGCCGTAGATGCCCGGTCCCCATTCGGCGATGTTGAGGTAGATCTCCATGATCCGCCGTTTCGACAGCACCGCATCGAAATAGACGGCCAGCGGCAGTTCCACGACCTTACGGACCGAGCCCAACGGCCGCGACCATAGATAAAGATTCTTTACCGTCTGCATGGTGATGGTCGAGGCGCCACGTGTCATCTCGCCGGCGAGCGCATCGTCGACGACGCCGCGCAACTCGCCCAGATCGACGCCGCGATGGAAACAGAACTGCCCGTCCTCCGACATGATTACCGAATATGCCAGCACCGGCGCGACATCGTCGATGGAAACCCAGCGCCGATCGTAGCCGGAAAACGTCGCCAGGTCCTTCAGCATCAATGTCGACACCGGATGCACGAATGACGGCAGGTACAGGAAGGTCAGCACCACCGGCACCAGCGCCAGCACAACGGCGACGGCAATGCCGCGCCGGACTCGGCGTTGAAGACCGATGCGGCTGCCGCGTCTCGGTCTCGCCATGTCCAACCCTTCGGTTTCGTGATCGACGATCGGTTCCGCCAAGCCACCCAGTCCGCGCTACTCCCTGCCCCCGGCATAATGGCGCTTGGCTTCTTGCGCAATGTCTGAGTGTCGGCTACCGCTCCCGACCATGACGAAAGACGACCAAATGGCGTTCGAAGCTGCACTTATTGCCCGGGCAGTTCCGCTCGAGGCGCTGCTGAGGCGGTTGCTCGACGGACGGACGCTTTCGGGCGAGGTCGCGCGGCCCGAACGCCTGATGGCGGCAATGCGACATGGCGTGCTGAACGGCGGCAAACGACTGCGTCCCTTCCTGGTCATGGAAAGTGCTGCACTGTTTTCAGCCGACGGCGAGGCGGCGCTGCGCGTCGCGGCGGCGCTCGAATGCGTGCACTGCTATTCGCTCATCCATGACGATCTACCGGCCATGGACGACGACGATTTGCGCCGCGGCCAGCCGACCGTGCACAGGGCTTTCGATGAGGCGACCGCCATTCTTGCGGGCGACGCCTTGCTGACACTTGCCTTCGACATCCTTGCCGACGAGGCGACAATGCTGCCGGCCGAGCGCAGGGCAACGCTGGTGCTGGCACTGGCCCGCGCCGCCGGGGCGGGAAGCATGGTCGGCGGCCAGATGCTCGATCTCGAAGCCGAACAAAGCCGGCCGGACGAGGCCGGCATCATCCGGCTTCAGGCGATGAAAACCGGTGCGCTGATCCGCTTTGCCTGCGAAGCGGGCGCTATCCTTGCCGGCGCGCCGTCGGGCGACCGCGAGAGGCTGGCCGAGTTCGGCTCGGCGATCGGGCTTGCCTTTCAGCTTGCCGACGATCTGCTCGACCTGACCGCCGACGCGCATCAGATGGGCAAGGCGACCGGCAAGGATGCCGCGGCCGGCAAGGCGACGCTGGTCGCGCTGCACGGACCGGACTGGGCGCGGGGCCAGCTCCATGGCCTCGTTGACCAGGCTCATGCGTTGCTCGAACCTTTTGGCGAGCAAGCTGCGCTCCTGAAACAAGCGGCGCAGTTCGTAGCGGCCCGCAACAATTAAGCGCGCCCCTATGGCGCGCCGGAGAAGTGGCGACTGATCGGCCGAACGTCCTCGCAACCGGCCGATCGGGATCATTTCCGGCGATGTCGGAACACATGGACGCGCCACACCAGTTGCTGAGCCATTCTTCAGCCTCGCGGCAGGGTTCCGCGGCTCGGGTGGACAGCGGTCAGCCTTCGCCAGTTGTCTTTTCCACCACGGGCTGCGGAACCGTTTCCATCTCGGCCGCCGCCTCGACCGCCCGCGCCTCGGCCGGCTTGCGCCGGTTGCGGATGAAGGCGGCGATGCGGTCGCGGATTTCGCCGGCACTGAGAAACACCGGAACGCGCGCCACCGGCGCGGTCGGCTCAAAGGACAGGCCAAGGCCGGTGATCCTGCCCTTGTCGTCGACGTCGCGGACGATCAGCTCGATCGGACCGAGCAGCACGCGGTCGGCATATTCGGCGTGGCCGCCGAGCCGCGTAGTGACCAGGTCGCCAATGCTGAGCTTGCGTTCCGCTTCGGTCAGGCCCGGCGCGTAGGCGGTTTCCAGTTCCTCGGCGGGGCGTGACGGATCGACGGCGAAGGCGCCGAAGAAATCCGCGTCCTCGGGATCGACCACGGCACGGCTGGCGAACAGCTTGTCGAGCAGGCGCGGATAGCGGTCCGGCACGAAGATGTAGACATGGTCGCCGGCCGCGAGCCGGCCCATATCCTGGAAGCGCATCGAGCGTCCGTCGCGCAGCACCAGCGACGGCCGCGCCCAGCGCGGAATGCGTTCGCCGCGCGCCACCGGGCTGCCAGGTGACACGCGGTAGGCGAGAAGCTCATGATGGGCGGAGCCCGGCAGTTCCAATTCGACCTTGTCGAGCGGTCCCAGGCGGGCCGGCACGATAAGGCCGAGACGGCGCGCCAGCGGCCCGACGGTCCATCCCTGGATGATCAGCGAGACCAGCACGATGATGAAGGCAGTGTTGAAGATGAGGCGGCCGTTCTCAAGACCGCCGAGCAGCGGCGTGATGGCAAGCAGGATCGACACGGCACCACGCAGGCCAACCCACGAGACGAAGGCGACTTCCGGGCGTGGCAGACGGAACGGCACCAGGCAGAGCCAGACGGCGATTGGCCGTGCCACAAATACCAGGAACAGGCCGAGCAGCACTGCCGGCACCAGGATCGCCGGAAATTGTGAAGGCGTCGCGAACAGGCCGAGGATCAGGAACATGATGATCTGCGCCAGCCACGACATGCCGTCCTGGAAGCGCTTGAGGATGGTCACGGCCCGGATATCGGAATTGCCGGCAATCAGGCCTGCGAGATAGACCGCCAGGAAGCCGGAGCCGCCGACGGCACCGGCGGCAGCGAACACCATAAGCGACAGCGTCAGCACGAAGATCGGCAGCAGGCCGTGATCGAGATTGAGGCGATCGACAAGGCGCACAATGGCCATGCCGCCGAGAATGCCGATGACCGCGCCGAGCCCCATGTTGACAAGGAAGCCGACGGCAAGATCGGTGACCAGCACCTTGGCCTCGGGGTGGGTATTGGCGGCGATGACCTCGACCAGCGTGATGGTCAGGAAGATGGCGATCGGGTCATTTGTGCCGGATTCCACCTCGAGCGTGGACCGCACGCGCTCGCGCAAATTGATCTCGCCGGCGCGCAGCAGGAAGAACACCGCCGCGGCGTCGGTCGAGGCGACGGCGGCACCGAGCAGGAAGGATTCCAGCCAGGTCAGGTCGAGCAGATAATAGGCGGCGGCGCCGAAGAGCCCGGTGGTCAAAAGGACGCCGAATGTGGCCAGCGACAGCGCCGGCCCGGCCGCCTGCCGCAAGGCGTTGAGCGGCGTGCCGAAGCCGGAATCGAAAAGGATGACCGCCAGCGCCAATGAGCCGGCAAAATAAGCAACTCGGGCATTGTCGAAATGGATGCCGAGACCGTCGGTTCCGGTGGCGAGGCCGATGCAGAGAAACAGCAGCAGGAGAGGGGCGCCGAAACGGAAGGCGATCAGGCTTGAAAACGCGGCGGCAACGACAAGTGCTGCGCCAACGAGCGTCACAAGATAGATACCATGCTCCATTCGTTGGTCGCCCCTAGTCGATATGCTACGGCATCACGGGAGAGTGGGGCGAAGACATGGCCGCTGCAAGGCAGCAGCGTGGCTTTTTGCCCCACGCTGCCGATCGTCGAAAGTTTTGGCACCCCCGAGCAGCGGAGCGTGCCTCGGCGGTTCGTGCTGCAATGAAAAACGCCCGGACTGAGCCGGGCGTCTCCAAGTCGAGAAGCTGGCTCTGCGATCAGGCGATGGTCTTGCCGAAGGCGACGGCGGTATCGCCCATGCGGTTGGAAAAGCCCCACTCATTGTCGTACCACGACAGCACCGAAACGAAGTTGCCGTCCATGACCTTGGTCTGGTCGAGCGCCACGATCGAGGAATGCGGATCATGGTTGAAGTCGATCGAAACATTGGGGTGACGGGTAACGGCGAGGATGCCCTTCAGCTTGCCGTTCGAGGCGGCGATCACCGCGTCATTGATCTCCTGGACGGTGGTCGGCCGTTTGGCGATAAACTTGAAATCGACGAGCGAGACGTTCGGGGTCGGCACGCGGATGGAGATGCCGTCGAGCTTGCCCTTGAGTTCGGGCAGTACCAGGCCAATGGCCTTGGCAGCACCGGTCGAGGTCGGAATCTGCGACAGCGCGGCGGCGCGGGCGCGGTAGAGGTCCTTGTGCATGGTGTCCAGCGTCGGCTGGTCGCCGGTGTAGGAATGGATCGTCGTCATCATGCCCTTCTCGATGCCGACCGCCTCATTCAGCACGGCCGCCAGCGGCGCCAGGCAGTTGGTGGTGCAGGAGGCGTTCGAGATGACGATGTGGTCCTTGGTCAGCTTGTCGTGATTGATGCCATAGACGACGGTGAGATCGGCGCCCTCTGCCGGAGCGGAGACGAGAACGCGCTTGGCACCGGCGGTCAGATGGGCGACGGCCTTGTCGCGGGCGGTGAAGATGCCGGTGCATTCGAGCGCGATGTCGATGCCAAGCTCCTTCCAGGGCAGTTGCGTCGGATCCTTGATCGCGGTGACCTTGAATTTTTCCTTGCCGACGATGATCTGGTCGCGGTCAACCGTCACCTCATGCGGAAAGCGGCCATGCACGCTGTCGAAGCGCAGCAGATGCGCGTTGGTCTCGACCGGGCCGAGATCGTTGACCGCGACGACGTCGATATCCTTGCGGCCGGATTCATGGATGGCGCGCAGGATGTTGCGGCCGATGCGGCCGAATCCGTTGATGGCAACTCTGACGGTCATTGTTCTCTCCCTGGGAGTTGGAGGCCGAAGATCAAGTCCGCAGCTTCATAACGGCGGACGGGCAAAGAATCCAGCCGCCGAGGCGTGGATTTAAATCGATTAGTGCTCCACCGCCCGGCAAAACCGCTATGCCAGCCTTTGCCGGGCGAGGCTCACTTTCATTTGCCATGCAGACGGGCTTCCGCCGCCTTCACCGTTGCCTCGACTGTGATGCCGAAATGCGGGTAGAGCTGTTCGATGGTGCCGGAGGCGCCGAAGCCGGTCATGCCGACAAAGATGCCGTCGGTGCCGATGAAGTGATCCCAGCCCTGACGGATGCCGGCTTCGATGGCAATCTTGAGCGGCGCATTGCCGATCGTCCTGCTGCGATAGTCGGCGCTCTGCTTGTCGAACAATTCGAAACACGGCACCGAGACGACGCGGGTCGCGTGGCCGTGCTTTTCCAAGGCCTCGCGGGCGGCCAGCGCGATCTCGACCTCGGAGCCCGACGCGAAGATCGTCACCGCCGCCTCGCCACTGGCGGCGGCAAGTTCATAGGCGCCGCGGCTGGAGAGGTTTTCCGCAACGAAGTCGTTGCGTACCGTCGGCAGGTTCTGCCGGGTCAGCGCCAATGTCGAAGGCGTCTTTTCCGACTCAATGGCCAACTGCCAGCATTCCGCGGTTTCCACCGCGTCGGCTGGGCGGAAGACATTGTGGTTCGGAATGGCGCGAAGTGCTGCCAGATGCTCGACCGGCTGATGGGTCGGGCCGTCTTCGCCAAGGCCGATGGAATCATGGGTCATGACGAAGATCGAGCGGATGCCCATCAGCGAAGCAAGCCGCATCGCCGGACGGGCATAATCGGAAAAGCACATGAAAGTGCCGCCATAGGCGATAATGCCGCCATGCAATGTCAGCCCGTTGAGCGCGGCCGCCATGCCGTGCTCGCGAACGCCGTAATGAACGTAGCGCTGGCCGTAATCGTCGGCGGTGATGTTCTTGGTCTGGCTGGTCTTGGTGTTGTTGGAGCCGGTCAAATCGGCCGAGCCGCCGATGGTTTCGGGCAGGGCGCCGTTGATGACCTCCAGCGCCATTTCCGATGACTTACGGGTGGCGACCTTCGGCTTGTCGGCGACGAGCTTCTTCTTGTAATCGCCAATGACGGCGTCGAAGTTGGCCGGCAACGTGCCACTGATGCGGCGTTCGAACTCTGCGCGCAATTTGGCATCAGCCTTGGCAAGGCGGCTTTCCCAGTCGGTGCGCGCCTTGACGCCGGTCCGCCCGGCGGTACGCCATGCGTCGAGGATATCGGCCGGAACCTCGAAGGGCGGATAATCCCAGCCGAAGAATTTTCTGGCGCCAGCGATTTCCTCGGCGCCGAGCGGCGAGCCATGCGCCTTGTTGGTGCCGGCCTTGGTCGGCGCGCCGAAGCCGATCGTCGTCTTGCAGGCGATCATCGTCGGCTTGTCGGAGTGGCGGGCCGCTTCGATGGCATAGGCGATCGCTTCCGGGTCCTGGCCGTCGATATGGCTGGCATTCCAGCCGGACGCCTGGAAGCGGGCGACCTGATCGGTGTTATCGGCGAGCGACACCGGGCCATCGATCGAGATGTTGTTGTTGTCCCAGAAGACGATCAGCTTGTTCAGCTTCAGATGCCCGGCAAGCGCGATGGCTTCCTGGGATACGCCTTCCATCAGGCAGCCGTCGCCGGCCAGCACATAGGTGTAGTGGTCGACGAGATCTTTGCCGAAAGCGGCATTCATGATGCGCTCGCCGAGCGCGAAGCCGACCGAATTGGCAAGGCCCTGGCCGAGTGGGCCGGTCGTCGTCTCAATGCCCGCGGCATGGCCGTATTCCGGGTGGCCCGCCGTCCTCGACCCCAATTGGCGGAACTGCTTGATCTGCTCGATGGTGATGTCTTCGTAGCCGGTCAGATAGAGCAGCGAGTAAAGCAGCATCGATCCGTGGCCGGCCGACAGGATAAAGCGGTCGCGGTCCGGCCAATGCGGGTTTTTCGGATCGTATTTGAGAAAGCGGGTGAACAGCACCGTGGCGATGTCGGCGCAGCCCATGGGCAGTCCGGGGTGGCCGGAATTTGCCTTCTCGACGGCGTCCATGGCGAGAAAACGGATCGCATTGGCCATCCGGTCATGTTGTTCGCGCGAGGTCATGCTTCCTCCAAAATGGGGGTTTGGGCCTTGGGAAAGCCCTTGAAAAGGGTGCGCGACACATAGCAGGCGCGGCCTTTTAGTCAACAAATCGGTGTGCTTTTGCCGGTCTTGTGATGGCCGTGCGCGACTTACATTAGCGTTAGCAGGGGACAGTCGCGACAGCTTTATTGACGTGCGGTTCACACGACGCGTAATGTTTCAGGGATAACGCGTTCTGAACGTGGATGATTCGGTGATGGGCAGGGCGCAGGACGAAAGCCATGACCGGGGAAACGACCCTCAAGGAAGTCATTGCCAGGCTGGGTAAGGCCATCGAAGGGCTGGAAAACGCCGTCGCGGCCAAGCTTGAGCATGAGCGGGACTATTCGGAAGCCGAGGCCGAAGTGCAGCGGATGAACGCCGACCGCTCGCGGCTGGCGCAGGAGCTCGACAATTCCGAGGCCCGCGCCGAACGGCTGGAAGATGCCAACAAGGAAGTGTCGCGAAGGCTGGTGACAGCCATGGAAACCATCCGCGCGGTACTGGACAGGTAGGCCAATGGCACAAGTCACGGTTTCCATCGACGGCAAGCAGTATCGGATGGCCTGCGACGAGGGCCAGGAAGAGCATCTGATCGATCTTGCCGAGCGCTTCGACCGCTATGTCTCGCATCTGAAGGATTCTTTTGGCGAGATCGGCGACCAGCGGCTGACCGTGATGGCCGGCATCATGGTCATGGACGAGCTTTCGGAACTGCAAAAGCGGGTCAAGGGCATGGAAAGCGAAGTGCTGACGCTGCGCAAGACGCGCGATGACGCACTGACCAAGGCCGACAAGAACGATTCCGTGCTGACCGGGGCGCTCGGCGCACTGGCCCAGCGCATGGAAGACCTGGCGACGACGCTGGCAGTGAACAAGGCCTGAACCAGCGCAGCGAAAATTCCTGCTGCATTTGCCGAGAAGCAATGAAAATATTTCGCCGCCGGCCTTGATGCCGGCGCAACAGGCGTTTGAAGGATGACGCCGGAGTGATAGAAAGGCAAAAGCAGCGCCGGCCAACGCCGGCTGCGATCTGCACGCACAGGGTAAGGGACACGTCATGAGCCTTCGCATCAACGATATCGCACCGGACTTCACCGCTGAGACCACGCAAGGACCGATCAGCTTCCATGAATGGATCGGCGATGGCTGGGCGGTATTGTTCAGCCATCCGAAGAACTTTACGCCGGTTTGCACGACCGAACTCGGCACAATGGCCGGGCTCGAAGGCGAGTTCAGGAAGCGCAACGTCAAGATCATCGGCATCTCGGTCGATCCCGTCCAAAGCCATGAAAAGTGGCAGAACGACATCAAGACCGCGACCGGTCATTCGGTGAACTACCCGCTGATCGGCGACAAGGATCTCAAGGTCGCCAAGCTCTACGAGATGCTGCCGGCGGGTGCCGGCGAGAGCTCGGAAGGCCGCACGCCCGCCGACAATGCCACGGTGCGTTCGGTTTACGTCATCGGGCCCGACAAGAAGATCAAGCTGGTTCTCACCTACCCGATGACGACGGGCCGCAACTTCGACGAAATCCTGCGCGCCATCGATTCCATGCAGCTGACCGCCAAGCACCAGGTGGCGACGCCGGCGAACTGGAAGCAGGGCGAGGACGTCATCATCACCGCTGCCGTCTCGAATGAGGATGCCATCAAGCGCTTCGGCGCCTATGAGACGATCCTGCCATATCTCAGGAAAACCAAGCAGCCTTCCGCCTGAGCAGGCAGAGGCGGCACAGAGAGTTTTCGGTTTTCCTGGCCGTGTGAGCATGGGGTGCTTGACGATGCCTGGTTGACGGACAACCATGCCTTTAATTTGCCGTGGCAGAGAAAATCCTTCCTGCCGTGGTGAGGGGCGAAGGAGGCTGGATTGGACGCATTATCGGCCAGGTCGCAGGTCACCGGCTTCTATGACAAGCCGAGCGGGTCCGTCCAGTATGTGGTCGCCGACATGGCGACCCGCAAATGCGCCATCATCGATCCGGTGCTCGACTTCGACGAAAGGTCCGGTGCAACGGCAACGAAAAACGCCGACGCCCTGCTCGACTTCGTCAGGGAAAGCGGGCTGGAGGTCGAGTGGATCCTCGACACGCATCCGCATGCGGATCATTTCTCCGCCGCCCATTATCTGAGGGGGAGAACCGGAGCGCCGACGGCAATCGGCGAGAAGGTCATCGACGTCCAGAAATTGTGGAAGGTGATCTACAACTGGCCGGAATTCCCCGCCGACGGTTCGCAATGGGACAGGCTGTTCGCCAACGGCGCAACTTTTTCGGTCGGCGGCATTGCGGCAAGAGTGCTGTTCTCGCCGGGCCACACACTGGCCTCGATCACTTACGTCATTGGCGACGCCGCCTTCATCCACGACACGCTGTTCATGCCGGACAGCGGCACCGCAAGGACAGACTTTCCGGGCGGCAGTGCCGAGCGGCTCTGGCGTTCGATCGAGGACATCCTGGCGCTGCCGGACGAGACACGTCTGTTCGTCGGTCACGACTACCAGCCGGGCGGTCGCGAAGCGCGGTGGGAAAGCACGGTCGCGGAGCAGAAAGCCGGCAACATCCATGTTGCCGGCTGCAAGACGGAAGCCGACTTCGTCGCGCTCCGCCAAGCCCGCGACAGGACGTTGCCGATGCCGCGGCTGATCCTGCACGCGCTGCAGGTCAATATGAATGGCGGACGCCTGCCGGAACCGGAATCCAACGGGCAGCGCTATCTGAAGTTTCCGCTCGATTGCCTGTGAGAGGATGGGTCGCTGGCACTACAATGCCATTCAGACTCGGCGCCGCCCTCATCGTTCTGCGATGGTCATCCAAGCTATTGATCCTGATTCGATTTTTGCGATGTTTGAATCCGATAGGTCTATGCGGGACGACGGTGGCGGCAGCCGGATGAGGAGCAGCGCAGACGCCAGCCAGTCGAGCGTCAGGGTTTTGTTCGGCGGGCTAAATGTTCATACGTGATTTGCCAAGGATCGCTCTCGGAAGATCTTTCCTCGCCGATCCAATGGAAGCTGGTGGCAGTGATCTCGGTGAAACGCCATCGAGTTTGCAGACCGCGCGAGTCATTGCCGAGCTGGATAATGTCCTTACCCTCGGCCCGCCCGATCTGGCGCGAGTGATCCCGGTTGAGCGGGTCGTTCCATATGATATGCCAGCCATCGATCCCAGGGTCGAAGATGCGCAAGGTTGTGCCATACATCGCGGACGGAGCAGGGCGCTTGGGCCTGATCCAAACGTCCTGAATCGCGCGGCCATCGAGCACCCAGCCAAAATGGCATTCGCCATCCCATTTCTGGATTGTGCCGTCGTCGAGGTAGTGGACCGAGTCCATCTCCCAGCTTCCAATTAGCCATCCATACAGGGCCATGTCTTTCGCTCGATCGGCTGGCGGACCGTCGGATCCGAGGGCGGCCAGAAACGGAGAAATCGTCATCATCACACTGCCTTTCGTTTCCAATAGACGAACTCAACTGCCCGACGGACCGTTGTCGCGCCCGCCTGCCGCAAGCGCCGGGTTGTGGAATGCCGCGGTCGGCGCCGCAACATTGCCGCCACAGCTTGCAGCCTTGCGGTTTTCAGGGCTTGGGGAAAATTGCGACAATGCCGCTATCAATGAGATCGTCTGGGGACGCCTGGCAAGGCTACTGAGCAGTTAGGGCGACGGATCGGACATCCGCGAAGGCGCCGCGGAACCGGCAACCCGCTAATGCATGTCGCGCAAAAGTGTGCAGCGGTTTTGCGATAACGACATGCATAAAAACAAGAATCTAAAGCGCGTCGCACAAGGCCGGCCCGAACGCGACGCGCTTTAGAAAAAAACGGCGGCGCCAGTTACCTGACGCCGCCGTTATTTGTTTCTACCGGAAGGCCTTACGCCGCCGGCTGCGCCTCGATGGTGCGCAGCGCCTGCGTCTGGCGCTTGGCTGCGGCCTTGACCGCGTCCTGCACCTTCTCGAAGGCGCGCACCTCGATCTGGCGCACGCGCTCGCGGCTGATATCGAACTCGGCCGACAGCTCTTCAAGCGTCAACGGCTCATCGGCGAGGCGGCGCGCCTCGAAGATGCGGCGTTCGCGGTCGTTGAGCACGGCAAGAGCGCCCGACAGCATGCCGCGCCGGTTTTCCAGCTCGTCCTGCTCGATCAGCATCTCTTCCTGGCTTTCGTGGTCGTCGACCAGCCAGTCCTGCCATTCGCCGGACTCGCCTTCACTGGCCCGGATGGGCGCATTGAGCGAGGCGTCGCCCGACAGGCGGCGGTTCATCGACACGACTTCCGCTTCCGAGACGTTCAGCCGGGTGGCAATCTCGGTGATCTGATCGGGCTTCAAATCGCCTTCGTCGAGCGCCTGGATCTTGCCCTTCACCTTGCGCAGGTTGAAGAACAGGCGCTTCTGGTTGGCGGTGGTGCCCATCTTGACCAGGCTCCACGAGCGCAGGATGTATTCCTGGATCGAGGCCTTGATCCACCACATCGCATAGGTGGCGAGACGGAAGCCGCGCTCCGGTTCGAATTTCTTGACGGCCTGCATCAGGCCGACATTGCCTTCCGAGATCACCTCGCCGATCGGCAGGCCATAGCCGCGATAGCCCATGGCGATCTTGGCGACGAGCCGAAGGTGGCTGGTGACGAGCTTGTGCGCAGCTGTGGTGTCCTCATGCTCGGCATAGCGCTTGGCGAGCATGTACTCTTCCTGCGGCTGAAGCATCGGAAAGCGGCGGATTTCTTCCAGGTAGCGGCTGAGACCGCCTTCGCCGGAAACGATACTGGGTAATGACTGGGCCATGATAGCGCCCCCTCTCTATTGGAGTGATGCCCCCGAAACGCGGCGGGCATGTGGCGCGAATGCCAAAGGCACATTCGCGCCAACCGACATATATAGGAACAAAACCAGAAAGACAGGCATTTGTTCAACACGAAACAGTGTGTCACGTTGAAGTGAACAACGCCGGTCAGGTTTTCAGGTGGTTGGTTCAGAGCTTGCGGAAGCCGTCGACGAGTTCCTCCATGTCCCACGGTATCGGTGCTTCGAACCTCATCGTTAGATGGGTATCGGGATGGCGAAATGCAAGGAGGCGGGCGTGCAAAGCTTGTCGCGGAAACGCCTTTACCTCGCTTCTTAGCGGCTCGGGCAACCGATTGGCCTTGGTGCGGAAAGCCTGGCCGTATTCGGGGTCGCCAATCACCGGATGGCCGATATGGGCCATGTGGACGCGTATCTGGTGAGTGCGACCGGTTTCCAGTCGGCATTCGACCAGGCTCGCCGTGGCGAATTCCTGCTGCTGCTCGCCAAAGCGCTCAACGACGGTGAAATGCGTGACGGCGTGGCGGGCATCGTCGCGGCCTTGCGGCACCACGGCGCGGCGTACCCGGTCGGCGGCGCGGCCGAGCGGCGCGTCGACCGTCCCGGTCGGCCTTGCCGGTATGCCCCAGACCAACGCCAGATAGGCGCGCTCGAGATCGCCGGTCAGGCCGTGGTCGGCAAAGGCCTCCGACAACGCCTTGTGGGCGCGATCGGTCTTGGCGACGACCATGACGCCGCTGGTCTCCTTATCGAGGCGATGGACGATGCCCGGCCGTCTCACCCCGCCGATGCCAGACAGGCTGTCGCCGCAATGATGGATCAGCGCGTTGACCAGCGTGCCGGTCCAGTTGCCGGCGCCGGGATGCACGACCAGCCCGGCCGGCTTGTTGATGACGATCAGCTCGCTGTCCTCATAGAGGACGTCCAACGCAATATCTTCGCCTTGCGGCGCCGCCGGTTCCGGCTCCGGCATATCAACCGACACGCTGTCACCTTGTGCCATCTTGCGCTTCGTTTCGCTGGCTGGCTTGCCGCCGATCCTGACGGCGCCCTGCTTTATCAGCATCTGTACCCGGCTGCGCGACATATCGGGGCCGAGCCTGGCCGCCAGCCATTGGTCGAGCCGCTGGCCGGCCGCATCAGCGCCCGCCTCCAGGACGATCGGTCCGGCCCCTATTAATTGTCTGACCACTTCGTTATGAGCGCTCATCGAAAACAGTTCCGGAATCTGCTGCCATGGCCCGGCCGCTTGCCGACGAAGACGAGGAAAAGCCGCTCGACCCCGAGGTCGAAAAGGTGCGGAGGAAGCTCGTCCGCTTCGTCGCCATCAATCTCGGCCTGCTGTTCCTCGCCCTTATGGTGGTGATCGCGGCACTTGTCTACAAAGCGCGCAACGCGCCGCCTGCCGCCCCTCCGCTAGGCAGCGACATCCAGGTGCCGATCGGCGAGACGGTCAACGGCGACATCGTGCTGCCGGTCGGCGCCAGGGTGATCAGCCAATCGCTGTCCGGCAATCACCTGTCGATCGACGCAGAGCTGCCCGACGGCAGCCGCGCCATCTTCGTCTATGACATCACCGAGCGCCGCATCGTTGGCCATTTTTCGATCAGGAACAAATGACCGGTTTTGCCGAACACCGCAGCATTGCCACGGTCGCGCTTATCGTCGCAAATTATGACGAGGCGATCTCGTGGTATGTCGACCAGCTGGGTTTTGTTCTCACCGAAGATGTCGATCTCGGCGGCGGCAAACGCTGGGTCACGATCACGCCGGGCAAAGGGCAAGGCGCGCGCCTGCTTCTGGCCGAAGCATCCGACGATGCGCAAAGGGACGCCGTCGGCAACCAGACCGGCGGGCGGGTCTTTTTGTTCCTCGAAACCGACGATTTTGCCCGTGACCATGCGCTGATGCTCGAAAAGGGCGTCGAATTCCGTGAGGCGCCCCGGCACGAGACCTATGGCACTGTGGCGGTTTTCGCCGATCTTTATGGAAATCTCTGGGACCTGATCGAGCCAAAACGCTAGGCTTGCAGCGGATACTTCACCGGCGCGATCGGCAGCCTTAAGCCTAGTTGCTTTTTGCCAGCCGTCAGCCTATATCGCCGGTTCTTGAACGCGCCCATCGTCTAGCGGTCAGGACACCGCCCTCTCACGGCGGGAACAGGGGTTCGATTCCCCTTGGGCGTACCAAGTCTCTCCAAGCTCTCGGCAAACCATCAATCCGATCCATCGCCTCGGGTCGCGGCGGATTTGGCTCATTGCCGCTTCTGGTGCAGCGGAGCCGATTGCATTAGCATTGCATCGTGGGTCTTGAGGCACAGCGTTAGCGGCGCGCAGAACGTCGCGCTGAACAGGGCAGTCAATGCCACGCGGGGAGGAGCCAGATACAGAAACTACAATCGCAAGGCGTCCATCACGCCGGTCGGCACCGCCTGGAGCCGACCTGAGCTGCAGCTGCCGGCGCCGGATCGTTTTGGCGAACTCGGCGAAGGCGCCTCTCCCTCGAAGGGTGGATGCCGGGAAGGCCCTTAGCACCGGCCAGCGAAGCTGCGCGACGCGCATGGCTGGGCTCTAAACGCGCCATACTCCAGTTGCAGTATCGTAGCTTCTTTGCCGTTCGAATTTCTCTCAGTCATGGCTTCGCACGATACCAAGATATGCTGCGAACGACACATTCACGGCGGGCTCAACCATTCGATCTATTCCGGCAAGCCGAAAAGTGTTTGCGCGCCTGCTATTCCTCCGAGCGGATGACTGCCCATGGCGATCATCGGCTCGGTAGTTTCTGCCTCGAACACTGTCGACGCGAGCACCGTCCGTCCCAAAGGCTTGCACAGCCCTTCGATGCGGCTGACAAGATTTACAGCCTTGCCGATCGCGGTGAAGTCCAACCTGCCGGCAGTGCCGATATTCCCCCAGAGTATCTCGCCGACATGCAGGCCAATGCCATATCCGAGCTCAGGGCCGCCATTGCGGCGCCGAGTTTGGTTGAGATGATCTATCCCGGCGCGCGTGGCCTTGACGGCGCGTACCGCAGCGTCACATGCGGCATTTGCATCTCGCTCGCCAATCGGGAAAATCGCGAGGACGCCATCACCTATAAACTTGAGAACCTCACCACCAAATGCGTGCACCGCGCCGGCGACGCAATCGAACCAGGCATCAAGTACCAATACGATCTCGTCTGCATCATGAACCTCGGACAGATCGGTGAAACCTCGAAGGTCCGCGCACAGAAGCGCAGCCCGTATCGTCTCTCCCTTTACTCGACGAGAATGACCGTTGAGCACATGTGCTGCACTGCGCTTTCCCAAATATGCTTCGAGCAATGCGCGTTTCGCGGACCGTTCTGCGAGTGCGGTCATCGGAGCCGCAGCAAACCGGGAGATTTGCCGCAGCAGCTCTGACTGCGCCTCATCCGGAGTATGATCGAACGCCCATACTAAAGTCGGTGCGACACCGCCCGCTCGCTCGTCGAACACGATCGCCCGCGTCGTGCCAAGCCACTCCCGCAGCACGAGCCGGGGATCGGCATTCTGGCGGTCGGCGCCTATCCCCAAAGCCTCGACCACTTCACCCCCAGGCGCTCGCCAGAGCCAGATGCGGCGTGAGATAATCGGGTCGGGAGCATCCTGCGCCAGCGCGCCGGCGATGATCGGCAAGCCGTCTTCAATCAAATGCGTTGAGAGCTGCAATAGAAGTCGCCCACCGTCGCCAATATGCGCGGCGTCGTCCAGAAGGAATGAAAGCGACTTTGCGAGACGCATGGGTAGAAGGTCACTCGGCACCGGCTTATGCTTACGCCTCGAACATCTTCTTGCAACTCCCCACATTCGCTTCAATCATGCAGGTATTCGCTGCGGATGTGACCTGGAGTGAGCGATGGCGGAATCGGTTTACACAGAGATTGAGGTCGCGGCGCCACAAGCGACCGTGTTCGCGCTTTTGACGGATCCGGACCAGATTGTGCGATGGATCGGGACCGAAGCGAATTTGGATGCAACGCCGGGCGGTCTGTTCCTCGTCAATGTCGGTGGTCGCCATATGGCGCGCGGTGAGTTCACCGAGGTGATCCCGGTCCACCGTCTTGCCTACAGTTTTGGCTGGGAAGACAACGAGACCGTGCCGCCCGGCTCCAGTCATGTCGAGATCGACCTGATCGCGAGGGATGCGGGGACACTGATCCGCTTCACGCATAGCGGACTGCCGAACGCAAAGGAGCGTGACAGCCACCGAAGGGGATGGGAGCACTACCTCTCAAGGCTGAAGATCACTGCCGATGGGGGACATGTCGATCCCGACGTGCCGATGAAGAATATGTGATTTTCATCTAAGGGCTGCGGATGCCCGTAATCCGAACCAGGCGCGGCATGCGTCAACGAGGCCCCCTTTTGACCTGCCGTCGCCAAACCGGCCGCGCTCGGGAAACCAGCGACCTGCGGGCCGCCGCACCATTACAGCTGCCGGCGACGGATCGTTCCAGCGAGCTCGGCGAAGGCGTCCGCGATCCCGGTGCCGCTCTTGGCGCCTGCGTGGAGTTCTTGAAACTCAGCGCTTCTGGCGCAACGCCTCGGATTGAATTAGCATCCGTTCATCAAAGCTCCGGCCGCACTCCTGCAGGATGCGGAATGCGGAGCGCAGGCGAGCGAGGCCGGGCGCGGTCACATGCCGGGCGCCGATCCAAGCGCAACTGGGCATCCGAACTTCCGTTCGGCGGCAAGACGGCGTGGCCGGGAGGAGTCAGATGCAAAAGCTGCAATCGCAAGGCGTTCATCACATCACGCTGGTCGGGGCCGGGCGCCAGACTTCCATCGATTTCTGGGAGGGCGTGCTCGGCATGCCTTTCATCTTCGAGCAGCCCAATCTCGATAAGGCAAGCGAAAGCCATCTCTATTTCGATCCGGGCGACGGCCGGCTGATCACCGTCTTCACCGACGAAAGCCGCACGCCGGTCAAGCGGCGCACGCCGACCGACACGGGCTGCGTCCATCATATCGCTTTCGCGGTGTCGCGCGTCACCTTTCTGCAGGCGGTTGCCCGGCTCGACGAGCGCGCCATCAAGCACAGCGGCGTCAAGGATCGCGGCTTCATGGACTCGATCTATTTCGAGGATCCGCTCGGCCTGCTGATCGAACTCGCCTCCTACCGTTTCGAACCGCCGGCGGGCTTCACCCATGCCGACGTGCTGATGCAGGCGCACAAGATCCGCGTCGCGCGCGGCGACTACAACATCGCCGAAATGCACCTTGCCGATGCGATCCAGGCGCTTGTCGAGCGCTCTCGCACGACGTTGTCGGAGGATCGCGCACCGAAAAATCCATATTGACGACACGCCGAACAAAGGGAGGATACAATGGCGAAGACAGCAACCAAGAGTGCCACGAAGCCCGCGGCCAAGGCAGCCAGGCCAGGAGCGAAGCCGGCGGCCAAAGCCGCCGGCAAGTCAGCGGCGAAAGTGGCAAAGCCGGCGGCCAAGGTCTCCGCCAAGAAGCTGGCGCCGAAGGCCAAGGCGAAACCGGCGAAAAAGCCCGCGCTCTCGCTCAGCATGCTGAAGCCCAGCGTCAACAATATGAGCGTTCGGGTGTTTGCACGCGCCGCCGGGCTCGATCATTCCGAGACCGACGTATGGGGTCTCACGCGCTCGCCCGAATACATGGCGCGAAACCCGGCCCATCTTACGCCGATGATCGAGGACAAGGGCCTGCCGAGAGGTGTCTTGTGGGAAAGCTGCGCCATCATGCAGTATCTCGCCAACAAGCACGGGCTGGAGAAATTATATCCCAAGGCGCCGGCCAAGCGGGCAATGATCGACAGCGCCATGTTCTACCTGATCGGCACGCTCTACCCCTATGTGGCGCGCGCCACATATCCTGTGCTGAATTTCCCGCAATATGCCGGCGAGGTCGGCCACAGCGACGCTCATCCCGACAAGAAGTCGGAAGCCCAGAAGGCCGCTATAGAAGCGATAGCCGAGCCGCTGGAGGTGTTTCACAGCTTCTTCAGGAACGGCAAGCCGTTCATCGGCGGCAAGAACCCGTCGATCGCCGACATCCGTCTGGCGGCGACGCTCGAATTCCTCGCCGTCATCGACTATGCGCTGCCCCAATGGGCAAAAGACTATATGGCGGCGATCGAGAAGAAGCTCGGCAAGGCCTATGCCGAGCCGGCCGGCGACGTGCGCGGCTATATCGCCTATGTGCGGTCGCAGGCCAACGCCTGAGGCACGTGCAGGCCGGCGATCGTCCGCACGTTCTGCGGGAGCCGGTAGTGATCTGAGGTAATTCTTTCTTACTCTCCCCTGTTTGCACGATGTGGGGAGCTTAAGGTTTCGTTAACCGAAACCCTTTCTACTGGTATCCACCTCCAGCTTGCGACCACGGATGTACTGGCGCGGATGGAAAGCAAAGGTCGGCTGCTCGCCGGCCTTTGCTTATTGCAGCCCTGCCGAAGTTTGCGGCTGACGGCGCTTCACGACGCCCGAATGGCTGATGAAGCGCGTTGCCGGCATCTTGCCATCGCCGATGTGGGCCCTACCATCGAAGTAGTCCCGTCCTCGATGGCGGTTCAAGGACAAAGGCCCTGTCATGAAAAGCATTGCTGGAATGATGGTGATTGCAGGCGCCATGCTGGCGGGTGCAGCCGGTCAATCGAATGCAGCGACGCTCAACACCATGCCCGAGGTCGGGGCTGCCATCCAGGCGTGCTGGACCCCTCCGGCGAATGCCGGGAATTCCACCGTCACCCTGAGCTTCAGCTTCAGGCGCGATGGCACGCTGATCGGCCGGCCCAAGCCGACCGCCATCCGCGTCGCCGGCGAGGAGAAGACGCGCCAAGCTTTTGTCGACGCGGCGGTCGCGGCCGTGGACCATTGCCTGCCGTTGAGCTTTTCACCGGCGCTGGCTGAAGGCATCCCGGGCAAGGTATTCACTCTGCAATTCAACTCGCCCAAACAAGAACAGGCTGCACCGCGAGTGAAGGCTTCGCCTTGATCTTTTCAGACAACCGGATTCCACTTTTCGGGACCTAATGCATGTCGCGCAAAAGTGTGCAGCGGTTTTGCGACAACGACATGCATTAGACAAGAACCTAAGCGCGTCGCATGAGGCCCGGTCGACCGCGATGCGCTTTAGTGGCGCCTTCGTCTCGCCTCGACATGTCGCGCCAGTTCCGGCATCTCGAAGACATAGTCGCTCCAAGCCGATTCCGGTATCTGGCCGGCGAGATAGCACTCCAGCAAAAGCCTCTGCTCGTGGTCGAGTGGCCTCGGTGCGCGTTCATGGTCCAACCAAAGTGAATGGAACAGATTCCTGGTCAGGTCCGCGACAGTGAAGTGGATCGACATTTGCGGTCTCCTCCTTTGGCCGCTCAACGCCGATCCCAGGGCTAAGGTTTCAGCGACGGCCGGCCGGTAACGCCGGATTGATCGCGATGCCGAACCCGCCGCGCGTATCAAACTTCGCCGTGGCGGGCGTCCGCCGGCGTTGCTGCCGGTTCGTCTCAATCTTGAAATAAAAATGTAATATTGAATTTACACGAGGGGATCTAATACACTAGAGCTAAAGTCTTTGGTGGCGGTTTGATCTACTTCAATTAGGAAAAACTGATTTAGCTAGTACTTATCCATAGTCGACAAAGAAATCCTGTTCTCGGTGCAACAAGGATAATGGTCGTTCCAATGACACGCTTCTGGCCCCTCACGATTCTGATGCTGGTGTCGGCAATAGCCGTTGCGCTCGGCACATCCTTCTCCTATGCGGATAGCTGCGGTGCCATCAGGAGCCAATTGCTTTCGGCGGGGCGCAGCGGCGGGACCAGCCCCGAGCTTGCCCAACTGCGCCGGCAACTCGCCGCGATTCAAAAGCTTGAGAGACAACGCAGATGCACGGCGAAAACCGCCGGCTTCTTCTTCAATCCCTGCGCCGACCTAGTCAGCAGCAAGGCGGAGGTGCAACGGCAGATCGCCAGACTGTCGAATTCGAGCAGGGACACGTCCGGACTGAAGGCCAGGTTTGTCGCGCTGGGCTGCGCCGCCCCCGCTGCCAAGAAACAGCCGGCGCAGCAACGCACGGCACCCAAGGCCCAGTCCGCAGGCACAACAATTGGCGGCAATCGGATGCTGTTTTGCGTTCGCTTGTCGGACGGATATTTCTTCCCCGCGCCAAAATCGCAGTTCGCCAAGAGCGACGATCAGAAGGAAACGGTCGATCAGTGTCGCTACATCTGCGACGATACCGGCGTCGACCTCTATACGCTGAGCGATGCCACTCGCGAGACCGAGGAGATGGTCGCGCTCGAGTCGGGAAAACCCTATGTGGAGCTACCTGCCGCGTTCCGGTACCGCGACGACGCGAACTTCAAGGCCTGTGACGTCAAGCGCTATTACCAGCGCGTTGCCGAACTCAGGGCACGAACCGTGACACCGGCCAACATGAGCAACGCCATCATTCCGTTGCCGACCGCAAAGCCGGATCTTGGCGTCGTCGCGGAAATTCCTGAATCCGGGATCGAAACCGCCGGTGCCGCTCCGGCAGAGGCAAAAACGCAGGCTGCCGAAGTGCAGGGGGCTGCCCAGCATCAGTCGATCGAGAAAGCGATCGGCGCGCGGCCGGTGAGAGTGGTCGGGCCGGCCTTTTTCCCGGCGGACTGACCAAGGCGGGCGATGTTCCGAGACGGCTGGCCGGATAGCCGCTTCAAGGCCTGGAGCCGTGCGCATCGACCGACGTCGGCTGGTTATTCGCAGACCATGCGGGCCCGTTTGCCGGGCTCGCTGACATTCTTGCAAGTTAGCGGCTTCGTCGGCTCCGGCGACAGCATGGGCGGGTTGTTGGTGACCCTCCTCCGAGGCGTTGCAACGGAAGCCGCGCTCCTGCGCACCGCCGGCCCTTTCGGCGGTTGCGGCGCCACTGGAAAGACGTCGGTCTCCAGTTGCGACTGTTCGGCTTGCGCCTGCGGCGAAGGCCTGTCCCAGAAACGGCGAACATCGAGCGGCTTGGGAATGATGACGGTGCCGTCATAGCTGCGCGCGCAGCCGCTTCCCAGAGGCAGCGCCAGGCACAGGAAGACAGGCAGAATCCGTCGAGACATCAGCAATACCCCTGCAAGCTTATAACGCTGCTTCGGCCTAACCGACAACCGGCGGAATAGGGCGAAGGGAGTAGATACCGTGAAGTAGAGTCGTCGCACTTCCAGTGGAAGGCGTTGCTCGAAGATCGAGCGCCGGGTCGGGCGCGGATGGAGGTCCAGCGCGAGTTAGAACCTTGCGATTCGTCAACGCTTCCAGCGTAAGGCCATGGTGCGATCGCACCATACCAAAGCCGCGCTCAGTGGCGACAATGGGATATTCGAAGTTCCGCTCCTCCAGTTACGGGCGGGAGCAGCGACCGCCGGCAAGAAACAGGGTCAGATTTACCCCAACGGACCTGTTTCGGCGATGGCGCGGCCATGACACGTTCTGGCTGCATGCAACGCGCTCCCGTCCGGCTTTTTCTTTTAAAGCCGGTGGCTGCGATCGCCGAGCAGACGATTCCGGCCGGAATTCACGCAAGCTGCTGATTCCAGCGGCAAACCGCGGCCCATGCCGACAAAAGCCCGCGGCCGCTCCTTCTTAACCCGGCTGGACGTCGTTACCGGAGCGACATGAAACTGTCATGCGACTGTAATAATCGGGGGCTATTGGCCTCAGCGGGCGCCGGAGGAATGGCGCCGAGAGACCATATTCCGAACAGGAGCAGGCCACATGAGACATTTCATCCGCTCGGCGGCCGTTGCGATTGCAATGGCTGCGGCGACGACCACCCTCACCCTGTCCGCCGCGCTCGCCGCGGACATCTCCGGCGCCGGCGCCACCTTCCCCTACCCGATCTATGCGAAGTGGGCCGACACCTACAAGAAAGACACCGGCGTTGGCCTTAACTACCAGTCGATCGGTTCCGGCGGCGGCATCAAGCAGATCAAGGCCAAGACCGTTACCTTCGGCGCTTCGGATGCGCCGCTCAAGGGCGACGAGCTTGAAGCGTCCGGACTGGCTCAGTTCCCGATGGTGATGGGCGGCATCGTTCCCGTCGTCAATCTCGAAGGCATCAAGCCGGGCGAGTTGGTTCTCGACGGCCCGACGCTGGCCGACATCTTCCTCGGCAAGATCACGAGCTGGGATGACGAGGCGATCAAGAAGCTCAATCCCGACGTCAAGCTGCCTTCGCAGGCGATCGCGGTCGTTCACCGTTCCGATGGTTCGGGCACGACGTTCAACTTCACCTATTACCTCGGCGACGTCAGCGCGGACTGGAAAGAAAAGGTCGGCGTCGACAAGGCCGTGGAATGGCCGGTCGGCATCGGCGCCAAGGGCAATGAGGGCGTTGCCAACAATGTCTCCCAGACCGGCGGCGCGATCGGTTATGTCGAATATGCCTACGCCAAGCAGAACAAGCTCATCCACACCGATATGATCAACAAGGACGGCAAGAAGATCGAGCCCACCGCGGCGGCGTTCTCGGCGGCAGCGGCCAATGCCGACTGGAGCTCGCAGCCGGGCTATGGCGTCATCCTCGCCAACGAGCCGGGCGCCGAGTCCTGGCCGATGACGGCGGCAACGTGGATCCTGCTCTACAAGAAGCCGGATGATGCCGCGACCACCGGCGAAGCGCTCAAATTCTTCGCCTGGGCATACGACAAGGGCGACGAGATGGCCGGCGAGCTGGACTACGTTCCGATGCCCGACAAGGTGGTTGAGAGCGTCAAGGCCATGTGGGCCAAGGAAGTCGTCGGCGACGACGGCAAGCCGCTCTACTCGGCTATGTAATCTCCTCCAGGGAGGGCGTCGATGGCGCCCTCCCTGTTGCCTTTAATCGCGAGGACCCAATGACCATCGCTTCCGATGCCGTGCCATCATCTGCAGCAGCCCGGGCCAGGGAAGCTACGGTGCGGCGCTTCGCACTCACAGATGCCATATTTCGCGGACTCACCCGCGCTTCCGCAATCCTTGTGCTGGTCATCCTCGGCGGTGTCGCGATCTCGCTGTTTGCCGGCTCATGGCAGGCGCTGTCGTCGTTCGGTTTTTCTTTCCTGACGACTGAGAGCTGGAATCCCGTTACGGAAAAATTTGGCGCACTGGCGCCGATCTACGGCACGCTGGTGACGGCGGCCATTGCCATCGTGATCGCGGTTCCGATCGGCATCGGCATTGCAATCTTTCTCACCGAGCTCTGCCCGCGCCCGCTCAGGCGTCCTATCGGCATAGCGGTCGAGCTGTTGGCCGGCATTCCTTCGATCATCTACGGCATCTGGGGCCTGTTCGTGTTCGCGCCGTTCCTGCAGACGACGATACAGCCCTTCATCATCAACATCTTCCACGGCGTGCCGGGACTATCCAGCCTTTTCGCCGGCCCTCCTTACGGCATCGGCCTTCTGACCTCGGCGCTGATTCTCGCCATCATGGTGCTGCCCTTCATCACCTCGATCACCAAGGACGTCTTCGATACGGTGCCGGCGGTGCTGAAGGAATCGGCCTATGGCATCGGTTGCACGACCTGGGAAGTGACCCGGCGCGTGGTCATTCCCTATACCCGCATCGGTATCATGGGCGGCGTCATGCTTGGCCTCGGCCGGGCACTCGGCGAAACCATGGCGGTGACTTTCGTCATCGGCAACGCACATCGCATCAGTGCCTCCCTGTTCGCGCCGGGCACGACGATCTCGGCGACCATCGCCAATGAATTCACCGAGGCCGACGGCGACCTCTACACCTCCTCGCTGGTTTCGCTCGGCCTGATCCTCTTCGTCATCACCTTCCTGATCCTCGCCGCCGCCCGCTATATGCTGATGCGGATCGACGCCCGTACGGGAGCCTGACCGATGTCGACATCCTCATCGCTCCACAGCCGCCGCAAAGCCAGGAATTCGGTGATGATGGCGCTTTGCGTCGTCGCCGCCGGCATCGGGCTTGCCTGGCTGGCGCTCATTCTCGGCGCGTTGGTCTATAAGGGCACAGCCGGGCTTTCGCTCGCGGTCTTCACCGAGATGACGCCACCACCGGGCGAGGCCGGCGGCCTGCTCAATGCCATCGCGGGCAGCCTGCTGATGACGATCATCGCCGTTGTCGTCGGCACGCCGGTCGGCGTGCTGGCGGGAACCTACATGGCCGAGTATGGACGCTTTTCGCGCATCACCACCGTCGTCCGCTTCATCAACGACATCCTGTTGTCGGCGCCGTCGATCATCATCGGCTTGTTTGTCTATGAGCTGATGGTACGGCCAATGGGGCATTTCTCGGCCATTGCCGGCGCCGTTGCGCTTGCCATCCTGGTCATTCCGGTGGTCGTGCGCACCACTGAAGACATGCTCAACCTGGTGCCGAACGCGTTGCGTGAAGCCGGTGCCGCGATCGGCGCGCCGCGCTGGGTGGTGATCCGTTCGGTCGCCTACCGCGCCGCATTGTCCGGCATCGTCACCGGCATATTGCTGGCGATAGCACGCATTTCCGGCGAGACGGCGCCGCTGCTCTTCACCGCGCTCAACAACCAGTTCTGGAGCAGCAATATCAACGCGCCGATGGCCAGCCTGCCGGTGACCATCTTCCAGTTCGCTCTCAGCCCTTACGAGGAATGGCAGCAACTGGCGTGGACCGGCGCACTCATAATCACCCTGACGGTTCTGGGCTTGAGCATCCTCGCCCGCAGCCTTACCGGACGCAGAGAGGACAGATGACACAGATGTTGTCCCCAGACATGACGATGGCCGAAACGGTCGCCGAGAAGACGAAGATCGAGGTCAAGAACCTCAACTTCTACTACGGCCAGAGCAAGGCGCTGAAGGACATCAGCCTGTCGCTGCCTGAGCGCAGTGTCACGGCCTTCATCGGCCCTTCGGGCTGCGGGAAATCGACGCTGCTGCGTGTGTTCAACCGCATCTATGAGCTCTACCCAAAACAGACGGCCGAGGGCCAGGTGCTGCTCGACGGCAAGAACATTCTCGACCGGTCGCAGGATCTCAACCTCCTCAGGACCAAGATCGGCATGGTGTTCCAGAAGCCGACGCCGTTCCCGATGTCGATCTACGAGAACATCGCCTTCGGCGTCAGGCTCTACGAGAACCTCGGCAAGTCCGAGATGGACGGCCGCGTCGAACAGGCGTTGAAGCGCGCCGCGCTGTGGAGCGAGGTCAAGGACAAGCTCAACGCCAGCGGCTTGAGCCTGTCCGGCGGCCAGCAGCAGCGGCTCTGTATCGCCCGCACGGTGGCCGTGAAGCCGGAAGTCATTCTGCTCGACGAACCGGCTTCGGCCCTCGACCCGCTGTCGACCGCCAAGATCGAGGAACTGATCGACGAGTTGCAAGCCGACTACACGATCGTCATCGTCACCCACAACATGCAGCAGGCGGCGCGCGTGTCGCGCCAGACCGCCTTCATGTATCTGGGTGAACTGGTCGAGTTCGACCGGACCGAGAAGATATTCACGTCGCCCCGCGAGAAGCGCACGCAGGACTACATCACTGGCCGCTTCGGCTGAGCCGTTCCGATCATGCATATGAGGACAGGACCATGGGCGAACACACAGTCGCTTCTTTCGACGAGGATCTCGAGCAGATCAGCAAGCTGATCCGCGACATGGCCGACCTCGCCGGTTCGATGGTCGGCGGGGCGACCAAGGCCCTGTTGAATTCCGACAACGTGCTGGCGCAACGCGTCGTTTCCGACGACGCCATCATGGATGCGCGTCAACGCGAACTGGACGACCGCGCCATCACCCTGATCGCCAAACGCCAGCCGATGGCCCACGATCTTCGCCATGTGGTCGGAGCGATCCGCATGGCGGGCGACCTCGAACGCATCGGCGACCTTGCCAAGAATATCGCCAAGCGCGTGAGTGCGGTCGGCCTCAGCGCCACGCCGCGGGACCTGTCGCATTCCATCGACGCGATGGCGCAGTTGGTTCTCATCCAGGTGCAGGGTGTCATCGAGGAATATGCTGCAGGCGATGCGGCCGCGTTGGCCAAGCTTCGTGCCGCCGACGAGCGCATCGACGTTAAATACACGTCCGTGTTCCGCGAGCTGTTGACCTACATGATGGAAGATCCGCGCAACATCACCGCTTGCACGCACCTGCTGTTCTGCGCCAAGAATCTGGAGCGGATCGGCGACCATGTCACCAACATCGCCGAAAATGCGTATTATGTGCTGACCGGCGAGCAATTGCCGGTCAATCGTCCGAAGCAGGACGAAACGACAATGTCCGCACCGGTGACATGATGGGGGTGCCCAGCCGATGATCGCACCACGCATAATGGTGGTGGAGGACGAGGAGCCGTTGGGTGTGCTGCTCCGCTACAATCTCGAATCCGAAGGCTACCAGGTCGAGGTGGTGACACGCGGCGACGAAGCCGAGATCCGTTTGCAGGAGAATGTGCCCGACCTTTTGGTGCTCGACTGGATGATACCAGCGGTTTCCGGCATCGAGCTCTGTCGTCGGTTGCGGGTGCGCCCCGAAACCGAGCGGCTGCCGATCATCATGCTGACCGCGCGCGGCGAGGAGAGCGACCGGGTGCGCGGTCTTTCGACCGGCGCCGACGACTATCTGGTCAAGCCGTTTTCGACACCGGAATTCATGGCCAGGGTCAAGGCGCTGCTGCGGCGCGCCAAGCCGGAAGTGCTGTCCAGCGTGCTGAAGGTCGGCGACATCGTGCTCGATCGCGAATCGCACAGGGTCTATCGCAAGAAGAGCGAAATCAGGCTCGGGCCGACCGAATTCCGGCTGCTCGAGTTCATGATGCGGCATCCGGGCCGTGTCTTCTCGCGCAGCCAGTTACTCGATAATGTCTGGGGCGAGACAATCTACATCGACGAACGCACCGTCGACGTGCATGTCGGGCGGCTGCGCAAAGCCGTCAACAACGGCCGGATGCCGGATGTCATCCGCACCATCCGCGGTGCCGGCTATGCGATCAGGGAAGATTGACCCGCCTGGTCAGGCTACGTTCTTTCTGACGCTGGGCCTCATTTGCGCGCCCGGCGCGAAAATCTCCTGGTCGACGAAGCTTAACGCCCGCATCGCGCAGCCTTCGCGGATCAGCGGCAATTCGTTCGGCTCTGTATCGAAGGAGATCGAGCCTGAATGCTGGCCGCCGGCGGTCTGGGCGATTGCCTTCCGCAAGGCCGGCTCGATCAGATCGAAGGCGGCGGCACTGGCGCCGACCATCGCGACCGGTGCCGGATCGATCAGCGCGAACAGCGAGCCGAGACCGAAACCCAGCGCTTCGCCGGCCTTGCGGTAGGCCTCGCGTTCCGGCCCATCTTTCTCGCGCGCCCGGGCCGCCAGTGCTCGCATGTCGGCGTCGCTGACGTCGGCGACCGGTTCGCTGTCTTCGCTCATCTGCCTGGCGTTGCGCCAGATGGCGTAGTTGCCGGCATACGCCTCGATGCAGCCGCGCCGCCCGCAACGGCAGAGCGCGCCGCCCGGACGATGGATCATGTGGCCAAATTCGCCGCCCGAGGAATGCGTCCCGGTGAACAGTTCGCCCTTCAGCACCAGCCCCATGCCGATGCCATGCGAAAGCAGGATGGCGATGAAGTCGTCGCGATAGCGATCCGGATTGCGCCAGCGCAAAGCCACCGCCATCATGTTGCAGTCGTTCTCCACCGTTGCCGGGATGCCGAATTCGTCCTCCAGCATGTCGGCAAAGGCGATGTCGGTCTGCGGCGTGATCGGCGACCACAGCATGGCGCGTGCAGGGGAGTCGGCAATGCCCTGAATCGCCAGGGCGATGCGGGCGACACTGCGGACGTCAAGATCTGGATCCTGCAGCCGGCGCCGGACGATGGCCATGCATTCACGGATCAGCTCGTCGCGCGGCATGGTCAGCGTGTCCAGCCGGCGCTGTTCCTCGGCGACCACCTGTCCCGTATAGTCGATAATGGCGGCCGACAGGAAATTCAGCGACAACACCACGGTCAGCACCGCCGCCGCTTCCGGATTGAGGGCGAGGCCGACCTGCGGACGACCGCGTTTCAACGAAACGGGCTCACTTGCCTTGCTCTCGGCGAGGATGCCTTCCCGTATCAGGTCGGAAGAGATCGCCGATATGGTCGAATGACTGAGGCCGGTGGTAGCTGCGATCTCAGTACGCGATGGCTGGCCGGCCCGGCGCACCGCCGAGATCACCATCGCCCGGTTGCGCCGGCGCAAATCGTCATGGCGGATTCCGACCGACATTGTTTTGCTTTCCTCCCGGTTGCCGCGGCCGCTCATGAACCGGAAGCCGTCGGTAATGTCCGACAAATAGTGTCGGATGCAGGCAAATAGTGTCAGATGCAGGTGGCGCTGTCATCGTTTATTCCGACGCTCGAAAAAACTCGCAGAGTCATCAAAATCCATCAGAATCGATGTTGACAGCAGCCGGAGATCGGGCCAGTATTTTTTCGAGGCTCGAAAAAATTAGAGCTTCTAAGCTGGTCTTTGAGCCAATTGGTCACGCCGTACGCGGCGCAGGGAGGATATGATGAAGAAATTCACGACCGCCATTCTGGCGGGTGTCGCCATGACGCTGGCGCTGGCGTCGGTGGCGCAGGCTAAAGACAAGGTCATCGGCGTTTCCTGGTCGAACTTCCAGGAAGAGCGCTGGAAGACCGACGAGGCCGCAATGAAGGCGGCCATCGAGGCCGCAGGCGACAAGTATATTTCCGCCGACGCACAGTCCAACCCCGGCAAGCAGCTCACCGACGTCGAGAGCCTGATCTCGCAGGGCGCCAACGCACTGATCATCCTGGCGCAGGACGCCTCGGCCATCGGGCCGGCCGTGCAAAAGGCGCTGGACGAAGGTATTCCGGTTGTCGGCTACGACCGGCTGATCGAGAACAAGGACGTCTTTTACCTGACCTTCGACAACAAGGAAGTCGGCCGCATGCAGGCCCGGGAAGTCTTCAAGGTGAAGCCGGAAGGCAACTACGTCTTCATCAAGGGTTCGGGTTCCGATCCGAATGCCGATTTCCTGTTTGCCGGTTCGATGGAGGTGCTGAAGGCGGCAATAGACAGCGGCAAGATCAAGAATGTTGGCGAGGCCTATACCGACGGCTGGCTGCCGGCCAACGCTCAGAAGAACATGGAACAGTTCCTGACCGCGAACGACAACAAGGTCGATGCCGTGGTCGCCGCTAATGACGGCACTGCCGGCGGCGTCGTCGCCGCGCTGACAGCGCAAGGGCTGGCCGGATCGGTTCCGGTTTCGGGCCAGGACGGCGACCACGCCGCGCTGAACCGCATCGCGCTCGGCACACAGACCGTGTCGGTGTGGAAGGATGCGCGCGAGCTCGGCAAGAATGCCGCCGAGATCGCCTCGCAACTGGCCGACGGCAAGCAGATGACCGACATTGCCGGCGTGAAGGATTTCACCACGCCCGGCGGCAATGCCGTCAAGTCGCTGTTCCTGACCCCGGTCGCCATCACCAAGGACAACCTCAACGTCGTCATCGACGCCGGCTGGATCAAGAAAGAAGAGGTCTGCGCCGGCGTGACGGCTGGCACTGTTGCAGTCTGCAACTGAGCCGACGTTTCCGAGAAGTCCGAACGCCGCGGCCGCTCGCCGCGGCGTTTTTCAACAAGAGTTGTTTTTCCGCTTCCGGCGGATAACTTCTAGGCTGCTTCCGGCATCCGCGACAGACGGCAACCCGGCGGGAGAAACATCATGACCGACACGACGTCCAACACGCCGGTCGACAACACGGCAGACCGGGCACGGGAATCCGAGCTCGGCATCGTTGCCCGATTTCTCAAGGCAACCGAACTCGACACGCGCATGCTCGGCATGGTCGGCGCGCTGCTGGTCATCTGGGTCGGCCTGCATGTCGTTTCCAGCGTACGGCTCGGCGTCAATCCGTTCGACTTCGACAGCCGGACCTTCCTGACGCCACGCAATCTCTGGAACCTGTCGGTGCAGACTTCCGCCGTGGCCATAATGGCCGCCGGAATGGTGCTGGTTATCGTCATGCGCAATATCGACCTGTCGGTCGGTTCCGCCGAAGGCCTGATCGGCGTGGTCATGGGCTTTGCGCAGGTGCATTTCCTGGTGCGAATGATCGGTCTGCAATTAGGCAATCCCTGGATCTGGATCCTGGCACTGGCCATCGGCCTGGCGCTTGGCCTTCTGATCGGAGCGTTCCAGGGATACATCATCGCTTATCTCGAGGTGCCGGCCTTCATCGTGACGCTGGGCGGCCTTCTGGTCTGGCGGGGTGCCGCATGGTGGGTCGCCAGCGGTCAGACGATTGCGCCGCTTGATGCCACTTTCCAGCTGATGGGCGGTGGGCCGGCGGGTTCGATCGGCGCGCGATGGAGCTGGATCGTCGGAATTGTCGCGTGCCTGGCGGTTGTGTTCATGCTGCTCAACGGGCGGGTGCAGCGCAAGCGGTTCCGCTTTCCGTTGCGCCCGATCTGGGCCGAGACGTTCCTCGGTGTCCTCACCTGCGCTGTCATCATGGGCGCCATATGGCTTGCCAATTCCTATCCTTGGCCGGTCGGCATCGTGAACAGATATGCGGCGGCCAACAATATAACGGTTCCCGAAGGCGGGCTGTTCATCGCCCATGGCATCGCCATACCCGTGCTGATGGCTGTAGCCGTAGGGCTGATCATGACCTTCATCGCCAAGCGTACCCGTTTCGGCCGCTATGTCTTCGCCATCGGCGGCAATCCGGAAGCAGCCAACCTTGCCGGTATCAACACGCGCTGGGTGACCATGAAGGTGTTCATGATCATGGGCGTGCTGGCGACGATCGCCGCGGCGATCTCGTCAGCCAGGCAGAACTCGTCGACCAATGCGCTGGGCACGTTGGACGAGCTGCTGGTCATCGCGGCGGCGGTGATCGGCGGCACGTCGCTCGCCGGCGGCTCCGGCACAGTGCTCGGCGCCATGCTCGGCGCGCTTTTGATGCAGTCGCTGCAGTCCGGCATGGTGCTGCTCGGCATCGATTCACCGCTGCAGAGCATCGTTGTCGGCGCCGTGCTGGTGCTCGCGGTGTGGCTCGATACCGTCTATCGCAAACGCGTTTAGGGAGGAGGAACGATCATGGCAGACAAAACCGCTCCCACGGGCACGCCGCTGATCGACATGCGCAACATCTCCATCGCTTTCGGCGGCATTCGCGCCGTCGACGATGCCTCTGTCGACCTTTTCCCGGGCGAGGTGATGGCTTTGCTCGGTCACAACGGTGCCGGCAAATCGACGTTGATAAAAATCCTGTCCGGCGCCTACAAGCGCGATGCGGGCCAGATTTTCGTCAACGGCGAGGAGGCTTCGATCTCCAATCCCCGCGACGCCAAGAAGTACGGCATCGAGACGATCTACCAGACGCTGGCGCTGGCCGACAATGTCGATGCGGCCGCCAACCTGTTTCTCGGCCGCGAGCTGATGACCGGCTGGGGGACGCTCGACGACGTCGCCATGGAGGCCGAGGCGCGCAAAGTGATGGGCAGGCTCAATCCGCGTTTCCAACGCTTCAAGGAGCCGGTGGTAAAGCTTTCGGGCGGCCAG
This sequence comes from Mesorhizobium sp. M0968, assembly GCF_040319065.1. Classification (NCBI taxonomy): domain Bacteria; kingdom Pseudomonadati; phylum Pseudomonadota; class Alphaproteobacteria; order Hyphomicrobiales; family Phyllobacteriaceae; genus Mesorhizobium; species Mesorhizobium sp. M0968. Next base: position 203,365 of record NZ_JAMYNL010000001.1, on the reverse strand, counting down.
CGGCAGTCGGTGGCGATCGCCCGCGCCATCCTGTTCAATGCTCGCATCCTGATCATGGACGAGCCGACGGCGGCACTCGGGCCGCAAGAGACGGCGCAGGTCGGCGAACTGGTCAGGCAGCTCAAGGCCGACGGCATCGGCATCTTCCTGATCAGCCATGATATTCACGACGTGTTCGAGCTTGCCGACCGTGTCTGCGTCATGAAGAACGGTCGGGTTGTCGGAACGGCGCGCACAACCGACGTCACCCAGGACGAGGTGCTCGGCATGATCATCCTCGGCAAGTGCCCACCCGGCGCCATTCCGGGGCCGGGCGCGCTGAAGATCGCCGCATGAACGAGAATTAGCCGGCTAATCACACGCCGCCAAAATGTGCCAGCCGTCACCATGCTTTGGCCTTGCCATTGTGTTGGCGTCAGGACTTGCCCATAAAGATGCCGAACCGTCCACGGGACGTATCAGCAATTGAAGAAGCTTTTTCCGACCGTCGCTTTTATCGCCGTCGCGCTGATCAGCCTGACGATGGCGGGTTTTGCCTATTTTGCCACCCAGGAGGCGGCCCGCATTAAATTCGAGGCGACGGCAGACGACGCGCTTAACCGGATCGAAAGCCGCATCGACCTGGACCTGTCGCTGCTGCGTTCGACCCGGGCGCTGTTCGACGCACGCAATGGCGGTATCTCGCAGGGCGAGTTCAAGGCTTTCTTCAACGCGCTCGACGTCGACAATAATTTCGCCGGCCTGCGCGGCATCGGTTTCCTCCGCCTGGCGAAAACTGGCAACGAGGCGGCGGTCGAGCGCGACATCCTGCACGATCACGGCGCAAGCCATCCGATCTATCCCGACACGAACTTACCGTGGCGTACGCCCATCGTGCTGTTCGAACCGCTGGATCCGTCCAACAAATCCAGCATCGGCTACGACATGTTCACCGGGCCGGCGCGGCGCGAGGCAATCGAAAAGGCGATGGCCGACGACCAGCAGCACGCCAGCGGGCTCGTGCAGTTCGGCAAGGATACGGGTGCCGCGCAGACCTTTACCGGGTTCCTCGTCTTCGTCCGGCTCAATGTCGAAACCGCGCCGGACGCCGTGAACGCGACGAGATCCTCGACTGCCGGCTTCCTTTATGCGGCCTTCCGCGCCCGTGATCTGTTCCAGGCTGCGCTCAGCCGGGCACCATTGCTGCCGGTCAACACCGAGATCTATGACGGCACGGTGGACAGCGACAACCTGCTGTTCCAATCGGAAACGCCGCCTGTTTCGAGCCTCGGCGACAGGCTGCTGGTCACCCGCAAGGTCACCGTCGCCGGCCGGCCGTGGGTCGTCCTGTTCAGGCCGACAAGTGCTTTCTCGCAACCTTCCTCGCGCGCCATCCCGGTGATGCTCGGATTGTTCGGACTGCTGCTTGCGGGCGCCATCGCGCTGGTGGCCCGCTATCAGGAGCGGGCCTATGAGGCGGTCTCGCTGCTTCACGAAACGACCGAAAAGAGCCTGCTGGAAAAAGACCTGATGCTGCAGGAGATGAAGCATCGCATCAAGAACTCGATCACGCGGGTGCTGGCAATCGCGCGCCAGACAGCATCGCACACCACCGACGTCCAGGAATTCTCGGCTTCTTTCTCGGCCCGGCTGCAGGCGATGGCGGCTTCCCAGGACATGCTGACGCGCTCACGCTGGCAGAAAGCCGATCTCGGCGACCTGCTGCGCATCGAGCTAGGCCAGGTGTTCGGCAGCGAGCTTCCTGAAGGGCTGCTGTCGGGACCACAGATTCTTCTCGATGAAAAGACGACGCAGGCACTCGGCCTCGTCTTTCACGAACTGGCGACGAATGCGCTGAAGCATGGCGAAGCCGGCAATTCAGTCGGCGCGCTGAAGGTCGACTGGTCGCTCGAAGCCCGTAGCGGCACCCGGACATTGGCTCTCAACTGGCGCGAGGCCGGTCAGAAGAAGCTCGAGACACCGGCAAAGAGCGGTTTTGGCACCAGACTGATCGATCTCAACGTCACGCGCGAATTGCGTGGCACAATCAGGCGCGATTTTCGCGAAGATGGCTTGAACGTGGAAATCAGGGTTCCGCTGCCGGCCTGAAGCCCCGTCTCGTGGGCCGCGTCGCAACAGCGCTTTAAAGGGCAAACGCGGAGGCAGGTGGCCTGCCTCCGCGTTTGCTGTTCGCCTGGAGCTCGAAACTAGTTGCAGCGAGCTGTGTAGATCCGGCCGTGACGATCTCTGTACTGGCAGTAGCCATTTTGCAGCCGGCGAACGAGCAGACCGCCAATCGCACCAGCGCCGGCGCCGATCAAAGCGCCCTTGCCGCCGCCGACAGCGCCACCAATGAGCGCGCCGCCCACAGTGCCGATACCCACGTTCTCTTCCGTGGTGGTGCAGCCGCTGACCGCAACCACGGCAACCATGGCAATAATCATCTTCCGCATGGAGTCATCCTCACTTTTGTCCTCACTTTAATAAGCTCCAGCCGCCATTTAGCATGAAAGTACGGCCTTTGCCTGCACGATTTCATTGTTGATTAAGATAGTCTTTTTCGGGGCGTGCGCCGTTTGATGCTACCACGAACCCGGAAATCTCCAAGGACGCATCGAGCGTGCCGCTGGGACGCACGTTCCAGACGATCCTGTCATAGTCGTCCCCGAGCGCCGGTCGACGGCAAGGCATCTGGCGACGACATGTTGGGCCTGCCCTGCAGGTCGGTGACCGCGAACGGGCACGGCCGAGCACTCGGGCAGTGGTTTCAAAGCGATCAAGCAGAGGCGAGTTCGATTCAGATCAGTTGGGACGCGGCGGTCAGGACGATCGCGGCCATAAGCGCGACGGCGGCGAAGCGCAGGGGCGAAGCACGAGGCGCGGGCGCTGTGGACGCGTCGGGATCCTGAAAACCGCCCATCGAGACGCGAGCGGCCTGTTCCAGTCTGTTCAAGTCGGCAGCCGTCAACGCCCATTCCCTTCACTTTGTGCCAAACTCAATCCGGCGGATCGGCACGTTCGCACAGGATCGGACTTTATGGTGAACAGTCGGTTAAAGATGGCGATGCGCAGCAAGCCTTCGCGCGGCGACCGCCGCTCGTTAATCCGTCTCGAAATTACCGTGAGGAACGACAAGGCGGTATTCGAGGCGGTTCCCGGTGATCTCAAGGGTCGCCGTTCCATTCAATGAAGTGGGCACGACGCGTTCGAGCGCGACGCTGCCAAAACGCTTCTCACTGCGCTGATTGTCGTTGGCTCCGATCACTTCGGCCCATGTCAGCGACAGCGCAGGCTCGCCAGCGGAAGCTGCCGTCAGATCGGCCGTCACCTCGACGAAACCGTCGCTGCGCGACAGTGCGCCATAGCTGACCGAATTGACGGCGAGCTCATGCATGGCCAAGCCGATGTGCAAGGCGGCATTGGGGTTGAGATATGGATTTGCGCCGCGGAAACGTAGGCTGTGCAAGGGATCCGCGCCGTACCTGCCGACCTGACCGGAAACCAGCTCGCGCAGCGCCGCTCCCCGCCAGTTGGATGACGTAACCAAATCCTGCGAGGAGGCCAGCGACTGCAGTCGGCCCCGGAAGCGCGTCAGGAAATCGTCAATGCTGCCGGAATAACGGCCCGTCTGGGTGGCGATGCTCTGGATGATGGCCAAAAGGTTCTTGGAGCGATGACTGACTTCGCGCAGCAGCGCCTTCAACGTCTGCTCCCGGCGTTTCTGCTCGGTTGTTTCGACCATGGTGGTCACGACGCCCTGCACCGCGCCGGTCTCGCTGCGGTCGGCGTCTATCCACACCTGAAACCAGCGGGCGCCGTCATCGGCCGGCACGCTGAGCTCAAGATGTTGAGGATTGCCGGAGACGATGACGTCGTGCTTGGCGGCGCCGATACGCTCTGCCTGCGCCGGCGGCAAGATGCCGTTGTTGTCGGAGGCATCGGAAGTCCAGGGCGCGCGCATGTTGCGCGCCCACACCGTCTTCATCTCGCGATCCTGGTACAGGACGGAAATCCCGGCATTGTGCAGTGCATGGAGAAGGGCCCGACCAAGCTGCATCCCGCTTTCGGCGGGATGCAAAGCGATGATCTCATCACTCTGGCCGCGGTCTTTCATTTTTCCGACTCTGGAACGCATCGGTCAATTTGCTCAACCCATGTCGGGCTGAACGGTTCGCGGAAAAATGGGTTCCAAAAGGAGGAGGTTCGTATCAAACCTTAAAAAGCGGTCCGCCGAGCGGCATCCCGTTGGAGGACACTGCCCGGCGGTGGCTGGAAACCGTTTGAGGGGTGCGGCTTCCAGTGTTCGCTTGAATGGCCGCTTGGCATTCACGCTCGTCTGATCAGGCCGGCAATAAGCGATATGATCAGGAAGGCGAGAAAGATGAAGAACAATATCTGCGCTATGCCGGCCGAGGTGCCAGCGATGCCGCCGAAACCAAGCGCACCGGCGATGATCGCCACGACGAGAAATACGAGCGCCCAGTAAAGCATGATCGATCTCCTTCCAATGCTGCGGTGAAAACGTGATTCGCCTCCGTTTGTTCCACCATTTTCCGAAAAAGACGATGCTGAAAATCTTCAGGGCCCGAATTGCCGCGGTGTGTGGAAAGGTCCAGTTGGTTGCCCCAGTTGGTTGCCAGTGAATTGAGCCGGCGTCACTCCCCTCTGATCCTGGGGAGCGGCTGTCTCGGCGGCCGCAGTTCGGCCGCCCGCTGTTTCATGCCGCGGCTTTCGCGTGCCGGTCAAAGAACAGGGCCTGGCTGATAAGAGCCTTGACCATGTCCGGATTGAACGGCTTGGTAACCAGGAATGCCGGTTCCGGCCGCTCGCCGGTGAGCAGGCGCTCGGGAAAGGCGGTGATGAAGATCACCGGTACCGAGGTCGACGACAGGATCTCATTCACGGCCGCTATGCCCGAACTTCCGTCGGCAAGCTGGATATCGGCAAGCACCATCTTTGGCCGCGCCTTGCCGAACATCGCCACCGCCTCGGCGTGGGTGCGCGCCGTTCCGACGACGCGGTGGCCGAGGCTTTCGACCATTTCCTCGATGTCCATGGCGATCAGCGGCTCATCCTCGATGATCAGCACGTCGGTTGCCACCTGACGGGAGATCTCGTTGCTCGCCTGCGCGAGGAGTTCGGAGAATTCCTGTTCGTCGACGTCGAGAATCTCCGCCGCCTCGTCTTCGCTGAAGCCTTCGACCGCCACCAGCAGAAAGGCTTGGCGGGGGCGAGGCGCAATTGCATTCAGATTGGCCGCGGCACGCTGTTCCCATGCCGACTGGGCATGCTCCTGCGGAACGCGAATGGCCACTGAGGTGAAGAGCTTGGCAAAGACCTTGTAGAGCGCGATGCGGTCGTTCGATGCGTTCGGAAAGATGTCGACATCGGCAATGATGGCCTCGAGCATTGCGGCGACCAGCGCGTCGCCGCTCTCCTGCGATCCGGATACTGCGCGCGAGAAGCGACGCAGGAACGGCAGGTGCGGAGCGATGGTTGCTGATAGGCTCATATTGGACGTCTCCCTCATATGACGTGATTGCATGTTACAGCTAAAAAACGGTTCGCAAGCCCAGAGTTGAAAACGCGGGTTCTGCGAAAAAGTTCCGATCATGCGGAACTAAATATATGGGCTGGCGTTTAGGGGCGGGTTGGGCAACCAGACGAGGCTGCCGCTTGCCTTGCGTTATGTGTTGAAGGGCGGCTTAAGGCTGGGACAAAAGGGCGAAATGAAGAACATGACGAAAGCTACCATGGGTGGCGTTGGCAACGGGCGCCGGGCTGCTTCCCGCGACCCGCTTGGGCCGAACTCGGAAATCGGCCGCAAACTCAAACAATACTACGACGAGCTGGTCTCCGACAATGTGCCGGATCGCTTCGCCCAACTGCTCAGCCAGTTGGAAAAAGCCGAACCTGTACAAAAGAAGGACTGAGGCATGGCGGCCGTCTCCCAGGGCTTCAAGACCGACTTGCTCGGCTCGATCCCGAGCCTGCGGGCTTTTGCCGTGTCGCTGACGCAAAACGCCGACAAGGCCGACGACCTGGTGCAGGAAACATTGGTCAAGGCATGGGACAAGCATGAAAGCTTCCAGCCCGGCACCAATCTGAAGGCATGGCTGTTCACGATCTTGCGCAACGAATTCTATTCGCAGATGCGCAAGCGCGGCCGCGAGGTGCAGGACAGCGATGGCGTCATGACGGCCAGGCTTGCCGTTCACCCGGCCCAGCACGGCCAACTTGACCTCGAGGACTTTCGCGGCGCGCTCGAATTGCTGCCAGAAGACCAGCGCGAAGCCATTATCCTCATCGGCGCGTCGGGCTTCTCCTACGAGGAAGCGGCCGAGATCTGCGGCTGCGCCGTCGGAACGATCAAGAGCCGCGTCAGCCGCGCCCGCACACGGCTGCAGGAAATTCTGAAGATCTCCGGTGAAGACGAGTATGGCCCGGACGCAATTTCGGCTCAGGTAACCGGGTCGACGGCTGCGTGAAGCGCGGCGTGTTCGAACCGCTCCGCGCCTCAGCGGAGATGCGTTCGCCTGCAGGCCGCCGCCACTGCCTCGACGAGATCGTCTCCCGAATAGGGCTTGGTGACCAGTCTGACGCTGGGAAAGGATTTCTTGATCTCGTCCGTATCCGAATAGCCCGAGGCAAAGACGAACGGGATGCCCGCTTCACGCAGCCGCGAAGCAAATTGGAGCGTCGAAACGCCGCTCAGCATGAGGTCGACGATGGCCACATCGAACTGCGCGGCAACGTCTTGCTGTTCGATCTCAGTCAGATCACGGGCGATGACCACATTGAGCGCGCCGTAGTCGCGGCAAAGCTGCTCGATATCCATGGCAATCAGGAACTCATCTTCCAGGATAAGAATCCGCAAACCGTCAAGTGATGCGCGCACGCAGCAATATCTCCTTAAATTCGTCTCGATCGTGAAACGGGGAAGTCATGATCGTTATTTGGCATGCTGTCATTTAAAAAAGACGCGCTGGCGCGGATGCGTCGGCCTCGGCCCATGCAAGGCATTTGCAACGCGCGCTGCCGGAGATAGGGTTAGAAGAGGTTCGTGCCGGAACCTTGGGGTCTGTCGGGCGTTTCGACCGAGCAAAAGCATGGAGAGTGAAGCAATGGCGACTGCCGCAGGAAAGGCCGCGAACGAAGCCCGCACGAATTCCGATATTGAGGCCGACATCGCACAACTGAAGGCCGACATCGACCAACTTACCAAGCTGTTGGCCAAAACTGGCGAACATGGCTACGGGGCAGCGCGGCGAGCCGCCGCCGAAAGCGTCGAGCAGTTGCGAACCCAGGGCGAGGCAGCCTTCGACAGCCTGCGCAGCAACGCCAGGGACATCGAGGCGCAGATGATAGCGCATATGCGCGAGAAGCCGGTGACGTCGCTGGCGATCGCCGCCGGCGTCGGGTTCCTCTTCGCGCTTCTCGCGCGCCGCTAGTTCTGCACGCATGGGAATGCTTGCATCGCTGATCTCGGGCCTCGCCTCGGGCGAAACCATTGCGGCGGTGCAACGCGTGCGTGTGGCTGCAATTGTCTATTCGGTCGCAGCGGTCGTAGCGCTGTGCGGCCTCGGCTTCCTGGTCGGGGCGGCCTATATCTGGACGGCGGCCCGCTATGGGCCGATGGCAGCTTCCCTGAGCTTCGGGATCGGCTTTCTCGCAATCGCCGGTCTCATCCTGCTCGTCTACCGGATGTCGGCCGGCTCGCGCGCCAGGCGCCGGGCGAAGCGACGCAACGCTGACATGAAGGCTATCGGCATCACTGCGGCACTCGCCGTGCTGCCGGCGCTGCTCAAGGGCAAAGATGGCCCGGGAAAGGCCAGACTGAGCGCGATTCTCGGCCCGGCGATAGCACTCGCTGCCTACGCCATCTACCGCGAGAACGTGAAGCGCGGCTCCGATGATCCGGATACCGGCAAACGTGAATAGTTCGGAGGGGATAGTTCGGGGCAAACGATTCTGGCGCCGGTCGCAAAATCACAAATCTTCGAGCGGAATCGATATTTCCGCGACCACGCCGTCCGGCCGGAATTCATGGATCACCTCGCTGGAAATGACCTTGGCCAGGCTGCGGCGGATCAGGATCGATCCGAAGCCATGGCGTTCGGGCGGCGCAACCCGCGGGCCGCCGCTTTCGCGCCAGGCCAGCAACAGACGGCGTGCGCCCTTCCTGCCTTGTACCCTCCAATCGAGATCGACCTTTCCGGAGGAAACCGAGAGCGACCCGTATTGCAGTGCATTGCTTGCCAGTTCATGCAGGATCAGCCCGAGCCCGACTGCCTGGTCGGGTGAGAGCAGGACATCGGCGCCGGAGATCGCCATGCGCGATTGTCCGGCGGCTTGGAACGGCTTTAGCTCGATCTCCACCAGCTCGCGGATGCCGATGCCGCGCCACTCGCGGTCCGACAGCAGGCTGTGCGCAACGCCCAGTGCCTGCAGCCTGGCGCTGAAGGCTTCGAGGAATTCGCTTGGCTGGCGGGCATGGCGAACGGTCTGCGTCGCCAGCGCCTGTACGGTTGCCAAAGTGTTCTTGACGCGGTGATTGAGCTCGCGCAGCAACAGTCGTTGACGTTCGTCGCCAAGCTTGCGTTCGGTAATGTCGTAGTTGACGCCGAAGATCAGCGTCGGCTTGCCATCGCCGTCGCGTTCTATGACGCGGCCGCGTGTTGCGATCCATCGCGGCGGATCGAGGCCTTTGACACGGTATTCGCCAAAATAATCGTCGCTGCCGGTCAGCGCGTCGCGAAAGCGTGTTTCGGTCTGGTGAACGTCGCGCGGGTCGATGGCGGTCAGGATGTCGCGCGCCCTCAGCCTGTTCGACTTCGGCAGGTTGAACAATTCGGACAGCAGGACATCGCAGTCGATCATGTCGCTGCGGATATCCCATGCCCAGCTGGCAAGCGAAGCCGCGTCGAGCGCGATAGCGCGCCGCTTTTCCTCTCGGACCAGTGCTGCCTTGGCAATCGCCGCACTGCGGGTTGCATCCTTCAGCGTGAACAGGCTGGCGGCGAGGCCGGCCAGCGCCGACAGCTGGTCGAGCTGGACAGAGGAGGGACGTGCGTGCGGCTTCCGGTCGAGCACGCACAGCGTGCCGATCAGCGCGCCGTCGACTACGATGGGCACGCCTGCGTAAAAGCGGATATGATGCTCGCCGGTGACCAGCGGATTGGCTTTGAACCGCGGATCCGCCGCCGCGTCGGCCACCACCATCGGCACGTCGCCGGCTGCGATGGTATAGGCGCAGAACGATGTCTCGGTTGCGATTTCGGTCTCGTCGAGGCCGATACAGGACTTGAACCACTGCCGCTCAGCATCGACCAGCGTGATCAGTGCGACAGTCGTTTGCATAGCCGAAGCGGCAAGACCGCCGATACGATCGAAATCAGGGTCGGCAGCCCCGTCCAGCGTGTCGAGGCCGTGCAGCACGGCAAGACGGTCCGCGGCGCCCACCACACGGCGAATATCGGCCGGCAGGCCCGGCGTGTTCTGGCTATTGTCGTCCACTATGCCCCCGGAGGCCGGCTCCGCTGATTGGTCAGGCCAACCGGCCCGTCTGCCGCCTTGCAGTGCCGGAACTTTCGCGGCGGGGGACCGTTACCAGCCAACGCCCCGCGAGTTACGCCTGCCGGCGCCAAATATGGAGCCAGACAATGCCAAAAACCATTCCTGAAAACAAAGCCCGTCAAGGGCGGCGGGGTCGGCATGTCCTTCGTATCCTGATCGCCGCGCTGTTGCTGGCTTTTATCGCCTGGGGCGTCGCCGAAATCTACGGCTGGATGATCGAGACGCCGAAGACCGAACAGGGCAACACGCCCAGCGGCTAGGTTCTCTCCATCGCTCGCGCCAGTTTGCATCACGCAACCCCACATCACGCATCCCACGTCAGGCAACCTTTGCCTCGACAGCGCGCGCCGGGACGAGAACATTCAACGCGCGCGGATGGATTTCGACGGTCGTCTCGCGATCGAGCTTTACCAGTTCGCCGTCCATGACGGCCTGAACTTTCCTGTTAGTCGAATGGATTTTCAAAACGGCGCGGTTTGCCTGATGGATTTCGACATGCTCGTTGCCGCGCCATTTCCCACGGGCGACGTCAAAGAGGAACCTGATCAATTCGCCGCGCCGCCGCGCCACGGTGACATAGATGCCCAGCACGCCGCCTGCCGGATTATCGGCATAGGGCAGGTGGCCCTCGCCAAACAGATTGTTGGTGATGCCGATACCGGTGATCCGGGTTCTGATCTCGGCCTCGCCGATCATCAGCGTTACGTTCATCGCCGGTGGATTGTTGATCGTCGCCCAAGCGGCTCGCACCGAGGCGCGCATCTTCCCCAAGCGCGAGCCGAATTCCATCTTCTGGCGCAGTTGCACCATCCTGGCGTGCATGCCGATCGAGAATTGATGCACGAAGGGCCGGCCGTTGGCTGTTGCAATGTCAATCGCCATCACCTCGCCGTCGGCAAACGATTTCAGTGCCGCATCGAGGGTCTGCGGGATACCGAGGCCGCGCGCAAAAAGGTTCATTGTGCCAGCCGGCAGAATTGCCAGCGCCTTCTCCCCATTCATCAAACGGGCTGCCGCGGCCGAAATGGTGCCGTCGCCGCCGCCAGCCAGCACGACGTCGATGCCGCGCCTGGAAGCTACGCCGTCCAGCGTGGCGACGATATCCTTGCCGGCGACGATTTCGATATCAATCGAGTGGCCGGCAGTCTCAAGTGTGCTGCGCATCCGACTGGCGAAGGCCTCAAGATCGATGGTGCGCAGGGTGCCCCCGTCCTTGTTCAGCACCGCTGCAAACCGCATGGCCGTTCCATTTTCCAGCACCTATCGGGCCGGGACGGAGCCCCAGCCGGGAGTGGAACGGGGCGGCCGAGAAAATGTTCCTTTCGACCAACGCGGCGAATCCGAGAACCATTGACATCGCACCGGGTGCACCACGGCTTTTTTCGGAACAACAGTGTGGTCACAACGTTGTGAACATGCAGAAGACGCTGCGCCCGCAGTGACGCCAGGCGGGCACGGCGTGCACGAAATCACCGACGAGGAGACACTAAGATGATCCGCACCCTTTTAACCACGACAGCAGTCGCAACATTGATTGCGACGGGTGCATTTGCGCAGTCGGCGACGACCCCGGCGCCGGCGCAACCACCCGCCGTAGAGAATTCCGCTCCAGCCGCTCCGGTGCAACGCGCCGAGGGCAGCCTTGTCACCAATATCATCGGCGAGTCGGTCTATAACGGCACCGGCGACAATGCAGAGAATATCGGCAAGATCACTGATGTCGTCTTCGACGAGCGCGGCGAGGTAAAATCCGTCGTCATCGGCGTTGGCGGTTTTCTTGGCATAGGAACCAAGAACGTCGTTTTCGACTACAAGAAGATGCAATGGGCCGAAAGAAATGGCGACCGTTGGCTGATAGCGCAAACGACGAAGGATGAGTTGACGGCTCAGCCGGATTTCGACCGGAGGCCTTACGATCCGACTCCGCCACCAGCTTCGGCGGATAATGCGGCGCCTGCCGCCCCTTCCACCAGCGCGCAAAATACAACCCCGGCGCCTGCCGCGCCGGCTGAGCCAGTGAAGCGCGCGGAAGGCAATCTTGCCACCAATATCATCGGCGAGACCGTCTACAACGGTACCGGCGACGACGCCCAGAACATCGGCGACGTAAACGACATCGTCATCAACAAGGAAGCCAAGGCGCAATCGCTGGTCATCGGTGTCGGCGGCTTCCTCGGCATAGGTGAAAAGAACGTCGCCTATGATTTCGACAAGGCGCAGTGGGCCGAGAGGAACGGCGATCGCTGGCTGGTTGCCCAAACCACCAGGGAAGAGCTGACGGCGCAGCCGGATTTCGACCGCAAGCCCTATGATCCGGCCCCGGCGACCACAGCGTCGAACGATGCCGCGGCTAATGCGCCAGCCGTCGTCACGCCTACCGTGACGGCCAGCAACACTGCCACGACCGATAACACTGCGACAACCAACAACACTGACCAGGCCAGTAAGACGGCCCAAAATGCCCCAGCGCCCGCAACGACGGCAGACCAGACCAAGACCGGGTCGATCGACAAGTCCACACTGACTGAAATGCCGATAGGCGAAATCCGGGCCGAGGATCTGGTCGGAACAACCGTCTACGGCGCCAACGATGTCAACGTCGGCGAGATCGGCGATATCGTGCTGGGCGGCGACAAGAAGGTCGACGCAGTCATCATCGACGTCGGCGGCTTCCTTGGCATCGGCGAGAAGGAGGTGGCGGTCGGCATGGACAACCTGAAATTCATGACCGACAAGAACGGCAAGCGCTATCTCTACACGAACTTCACCAAGGAGCAGCTTGAGGCGCAGGCCCCTTATGACAAGGCCAGCTATGCGCAAAATCGCGAGAAACAGCGCATGATCATGCGCTAAGCTGCGCACAGGCCGACAGAGAAGCCCGCGCCGGCAACGGCGCGGGCTTTGCTTATCTCGAGGGGAAGCCGGCGACATGGCCGGCAACGCCATTGTCCGTCAATTCGGCGAGCGCCAAAGACTGGTCGAGATGGTCGGCCCGCCAGGCGAGCAACTTCTCGGCAAATTCCAGCCGTGCCCGCAGATAGGCTGGGTCGTCAGCGACATTGGTCAACTCGCGCGCATCCTTCTCCAGGTCGAAGAGCAAGGGCGGCAGGCCTCCGCCGAAATGCACATATTTGAATTTTTGCGTGCGAACGACGGCGAGATTGCACTGACGCGGACCGATGCCGAAATAGCGTTCTGAATCACCATCCGCAATCGAGCGGAAATCGAACTCCCAATGCGCCGCATCGCGCCAATTGTCCGGCTCCGTTGCGTCCAGGAAAGGCGCCAGCGAGCGGCCGTCGAGATGCGGCAGGACTTCGCCGCCAGTGAGCTCGAGCCCAGTGAGCTCGACCAAGGTCGGTGCCAAATCGACCGCCTCGGTGAAGCGGTCGACACTGCTGCCGGCAGCCTTGCGGCGGCGCGGATCGCGAATGATCAGCGGAATATGGAAGCTGCAGTCGAAGAAGCCGCCCTTGCCCAGCATGAAATGGTCGCCCATCATCTCGGCGTGGTCGGAGGTCAGCACGATGACGGTGTCGTCCCATGCATCGGCCGCCTTGACCGCTTGCCAGACGCGGCCAAGCTGCGCGTCGACCTCCGAGATCATGCCGTAATAGAGCGCCCGGATGCGGCGAAAATTGTCGTCGCCCCAGTCGCGCACCTTGCCCTCCGAGCCGGGACGGAATTTCGACCGTTCCTGCCGGTTAAGTTCATAGGCGAGATAAGGGTGGCTTGCTGCTTCGGCCTGCCAGCTTTCCGCGCGGTCAAAAGCTGGACCGATGGCCGGATCGTACATGGCGTTGTAAGGCGCCGGCACGATGAAGGGCGGGTGGGGGCTGATGAAGGAAAGATGCGCGAACCACGGCGCATCGCGCTCCTGCTCGCCGAGCCAGCGGATGAATTCGCCGGCCAGGAAGGCCGCCGGCGTCTCGTCCTTCGAATAGATTGGCGGACCGTTGCTGATCGCGCCGTCGTTTTCCAGGATTTCGCGCGCCGGGCGATGAATGTCGGGGGAGCCGGCGCCGGCATCGACGCCGCGCGCCTTGAGCCATGACAGCCAGGGCTTCTGGTGCTCAGGCAGAAGCTGGCGCACGGTGAAGCCGGACAGCACGCCTTCATAGCTTTTCAGCTGCGGGTCGCCAGGCGCCAGCGTGCGCGGGTCGCGCGCCGTGTCGGTATAGCCGAACAGCGTCGGATCATAGCCGAGGGCGCGCGCCCAGAGCGCTATATTGCCGTGCCGGGCGTCGAGCGGTGTGCCGTTGCGGCAGACACGATTGTTCATCTGGTAAAGGCCGGTGTAGAGGCAGGCGCGTGCCGGTGAGCAAGGTGCGGCGCCGCCATAGTGCTTCTGGAACAAAACGCCCTCGGCAGCCAGCGCGTCGGCATTCGGCGTCCTTACCACCTTGTGCCCAGCAGCTGACAGGCAGTCGCCCCGCCATTGGTCGCAGGTGATCAGGAGAATGTTGGGGCGTTTTCCACTCAACCGCTGTATCCTCACGCTGGCTACATGCGTCGCTCATGGAGCGCAATTTCGGCGAGTATGCAAGCCGGTCCAGTTTGCCGAATGGTGAACAAAACCTGCTTCGTCGTTCACTTTAACAGCACAGTCCATTCTGTGTTTGCCGCCTTTGCGGCCAGGAGGCGGATGCTCATATTTGCGTGGACAGCGGCAAGGGCCGCACCAGCACAAGGGAAGGAGCAACAGACATGCTCGACCAGGTCAAGGGCCTGCATCACGTCACCTCGATGGCCAGCGATGCGCGCCAGAACAATGAATTCTTCACCGGGACGCTCGGCCTGCGGCGGGTCAAGAAAACCGTCAATTTCGACGCACCCGACGTCTACCACCTCTATTACGGCGACGAGGTCGGCACACCCGGCTCGGTGATGACCTACTTCCCGTTCCCGAACATCGGCAAGGGCCGCCATGGAGTCGGCGAAGTCGGCAACACCGCTTACTCGGTGCCCGAGGGCACGCTCGGCTATTGGGAGAAACGGTTTGCCGAGCAAGGTGTCACCGGGCTGTCCCATGAGGAGACGTTCGGCGAGAAGCGTCTTGCGTTCGCCGGTCCCGACGGCGACGGGTTTGCGCTGGTCGAGGACAGAGCGGACAACCGTGCGCCATGGGCCAAGGGTGGCATTCCCACCGACGTGGCGATCCGCGGCTTTCACTCGGTGTCGCTCAGGCTGAAAGATGGCGGCGCCATCGAAGAGCTGCTGAAATTCATGGGTTATGAGGAGGTCGACAAGTCCGGCAACATCAGGCGGCTGGCGGTGAAGAACGGCAACGGCGCCGACGTCGTCGATATCGAATCGCTGCCAGGGGCCGGCTTCGCCAATCTCGGCGCCGGCTCGGTCCACCATGTTGCTTTCGCCGTCGAGAACCGCGCCAAGCAGCTCGAAGTGCGCAAGGCACTCCTCGATACAGGTTATCAGGTGACGCCGGTGATCGACCGCGATTATTTCTGGGCGATCTACTTCCGCACACCGGGGGGCGTGCTGTTCGAAGTCGCCACCAACGAGCCGGGCTTCGACCGCGACGAGGATACCGCCCATCTCGGCGAGGCGCTGAAACTGCCGTCGCAACACCAGCATTTGCGGCCCTATCTCGAGCAGCATCTGCAGAAACTGGAAGACTGAGGGCAGGGTTATGAGCAAGGATTCGTATATTCACAAGGTGCTGCCCGGTTCGCTGGGCGGACCGTTGCTCTTCGTCTTCCATGGCACTGGCGGCGACGAGGATCAGCTTCTGTCGCTTGGGCGCGATCTTGCGCCGCAAGCGACGATCGTCGGCCCGCGCGGCGATGTCTCGGAACAAGGCGCCGCACGCTTCTTTCGCCGTACCGGCGAGGGCGTTTACGACATGGGCGATCTCACGCGAGCGACGGACAAGATGGCCGGCTTCGTCAAGGCACATGTCGAGGCGGCAAAGCCATCTTTGGTGCTAGGCCTCGGTTATTCCAACGGCGCCAACATCCTGGCCTCGGTGCTGTTTGCCGAACCCTCGCTGTTCGACGCAACGGTGCTGATGCATCCGCTGATCCCGTTCGAGCCGGAGGTCAAGGGCAGCCTTGACGGCAGCCGCATCCTGGTCACCGCCGGCAGGCGAGACCCGATCTGTCCGCCTGATTTGACGGCGCGGCTTGAAGCCTATTTGCGCGCCGATGGTGCCGATGTCACAGTCGAGTGGCATGACGGCGGCCATGAGGTGCGGCCGAGCGAGATCGAGGCGGCGCGGCAGTTGTTCGCCGTAGCGCCGGATGAAAGGACCGCAAGCCATGTCTGACCTATTGCCGGAGATCGAGCTGGAGGACCGCGGCTCGAAGGGCCGCTACTTCCTGCGTGGGCCGAGCGGCGCCGAGGCGGAGATGACCTTCACCAAGGTCGGCGAGCACCAGATCATCATCGACCATACCGAAGTGCCGGATGCATTTCGCGGCCAGGGCGCGGGACTTCGCCTCGTCACCCGTGCCGTCGAGGATGCACGTGCGGCGGGCAAGACGATCATCCCGCTTTGCCCGTTCGCCAATGCTCAGTTCCGCCGCCATCCGGAATGGGCGGACGTGCTGAAGCGGTAAGAGACTGCCCCTCGATGAATGACAGGACAAAGGGTGCGCGGCTTTACCGCGTGCCGCTTCGACCATTGGCGGCGTACAAACATAAGGCAAACATGCGGGATTTGCGCAGAGCGCTCGCCTTGCCTAAGTATTGGCAACAACCGGCTCGCCCTCCGCGGCCCGACCACTTCAACCGAATGGCCCTCCATGACCGAATCCGATCTCATTCCCGTCTTCGACGGCCACAACGACACGCTGCTCAGGCTCTACCAGTCGAAGGATGCGGACGTCGAAAAGCTGTTCGTCGAGGGGACGCCGAGTGGCCATATCGACCTGCCGCGCGCGAAGAAAGGCGGATTTGCCGGCGGCATGTTCGCGATCTTCCCGCCGCCTGTCGAGAAATCCAAGCGCGGCGCGGTGCCGCTGGCGCCGAGCGACAGCGAGCCCATGCCGCCCGAGGTTCCGCGCGCCGATGCGCTCAACTCCACCATAGCGATGGCCTCGATCCTGTTCAGGCTGGAGCGGGCTTCGGCGCTCACTGTCTGCCGCACCGCCGGCGATGTGAGGAAGGCGATGGCGCAAGGCTCGATCGCGGCGGTCTTCCACATCGAAGGGGTCGAGGCGATCGACCCTGAGCTCACCCTGCTCGATGTCCTCCACGCAGCCGGCCTGCGCTCGCTCGGTATCGTCTGGAGCCGTCCCAATGCCTTCGGCCACGGCGTGCCGTTCCGTTTCCCGTCGTCGCCCGATACAGGGCCGGGGCTGACCGATGCCGGCAAGGCGCTGGTGAAAGCCTGCAACCAGCTGAAGATCATGATCGATCTTTCGCATCTCAACGAAAAAGGTTTTCGCGACGTCGTCGAGATCAGCGACGCACCGCTGGTCGCGACCCATTCCAACGTGCACGCGATCTGCGGCCATTCGCGCAACCTCACCGAATGGCAGCTCGGCGCGATCCGCGACTCCGGCGGCATGGTCGGGCTGAATTTCGCCACCGGGTTCCTGCGTGAGGACGGCAGGATGAACGCCGACACCAGTCTCGACATCATGGTGCGCCATGTCGATTCGCTGCTGCAGGCGCTGGGCGAAGACGGCGTCGGCCTGGGCTCGGATTTCGACGGCGCCATGATCCCGGCCGTGATAGGCGACGTTGCCGGCCTGCCAAGATTGCTCGACGCTTTCGCGGCTCGCGGCTTCGGGCGCGCGCTGATCGAGAAGATCGCCTATCGCAACTGGCTCGGCATGCTGGAAAAGACCATCGGCTAAGCGGGTGATGCCGGCTTGACCGGAATGCGATTTGGAGGCGGACTATTCGAAACCCATGCGTTTAAGCCAGTCCTGGCCAATGCCGCGGTCGCGGATGATCGGCAGCGGATCGGTCGAATCCAGCCTGGCACAAATACGGTAGGCCTCCAGCGTTTCAGCGCTCATCTCACCGCGTTTGTAGAAGAACATGGCCGCAGCATAGCGGGTGCGGCCCGACCATTTTTCGCCGAGCGGTGTGTTGATCAGCTGCCACTGTTCGGCGGCTTCGGCGTCGAGTTTGGGACTGTCGGTGTCGTCGGCCATATTTAGAAATCCGCAGGCGGATTGGCAGTGCGGCGGCCGAGCCTGACGACCAGCCGCGGCACCAGTTTGGCACGCTTCAGCAGCTTTTGATATTGCAGCTCGCGCCTGGCGTGGATCTCGAGCCAAGGTCCGCTGCAGGCGGGCTCGGCGGCGCTGATCTGGTTTGCATCGCCGGGACTGCTGCCCTTCGCCGACGGTGCCTTCGACGACGTTTTCTCCAAGGATGCAATCTCGACGAGAACATTCGAATATGGGCAGCCATGCAGAAGGTGCTTGACAGTGGCAAACACCGTCCCACTGATCTTCGCGGCCGATGCCGGTCGGCTAGCCGGCGATGCTGGAGACCATCACCCCGATGAAGACAACAGAGGCGCGCGAAGCCCTCCTCGAACCGGCGCGAAAAAGCGATTCCGAAAAGCGCGGCCGCAAAGCGTCGAAAGAGACAAGGCAGGTTCAACTGATCGAAGCGACTATCGATTCATTGGCCAAGCGCGGCTATTCGGAAACGACTATGGCCGACGTCGCCGACGGCGCCGGCCTGTCGCGCGGCATCGTCAATTTCCATTTCGAGAGCAAGGAGAAGCTGCTCGTCGCCACTTTGCAATACATGCATGACGAGTATTCGGCGCATTGGCGCGGCGCCTTGCAAAGGGCCGGCGATGATCCCGCCCGCCAGCTGCAGGCATTGGTGGCAGCCGATTTCAACCGCTCGATCTGCAACAAGCGCAAGCTGGCTGCTTGGTGTGCCTTCTGGGGCGAGGCCAAATCGCGACCGAAATATCAGGCGCTGAGCAGCGCACGCGATGCCGTCTACCAGAACATATTCATCGATCTTTGCGCGGCGCTCAAGCAGAGCGGCTTCTATGCCTATGAGCCGCAAGTCATGGCGCTGGCGCTCAGCGCCATGCTGGATGGTCTGTGGCTGCATTTGATGATGGGCACCGAGGACGCCACACGCGAGACGGCGCTGCAGGCCGCGAACGAGTTCCTGTCTGCGGCATTCCCCAAGCACTATCCGAACTCAGCAGCCCGCGGTGCCAGGCCGGCATGAACCATCAAAAAGAGGGTGGACCAACAATGAAGACAATGATCCGGCCCCTGACATTCGAGAAGATCAAGGCCGGCCAATGAAGTTCAAGATCGAACGAGCCGATGTGGCCATCGTCGGCGCCGGCTTCACCGGCCTGTCGGCCGCGCGTGAATTGAACCACGCCGGCATCGATGTCGTGCTGCTCGAAGCCCGCGACCGTGTCGGCGGCCGCGTCGAAGCCGTGCAGAACGGGCTCGGCGAGCGGATCGACAGCGGCGGCCAGTTCTTGTGCGAAGACATGCCGGAATTAATGGCGCTGGTGCGAGCGCGCGGCAAGACATTGGTCGAGACCCATGTCGCAGGCGAATTCGTCACCCAGCCGCGAATGAGCGAGGCGCAAGCCGGGCGCACTTACGGCACCGCGATGCGAATGCGCGAGCGGATGAACGCGATCGCACCGACCGACCCGGCCATCGCCGGCTTGACAGTCGCGGCATGGCTCGATCGCCAGAACGATCCCGACGATGCCAAGGCCGCCTTTCGGTCGATGATCGAGGGCCTGTGGTGCCTGGCAATGGAAAGGCTGCCGCTGTGGTACTTGATCGACAATGATCGCCGCATCACCAACGAGGTGTCGGAGCTGCAGTATTTCGTGGGCGAAACCATGCATTCGCTGGCGGATGATCTTGCGCGGGATCTCGGCGATCGACTGCGGCTGAATACAGCTGTCGAGGCTATTGAGCACGGCCCGGGAGGGGTTCGCGTCGTTTCGCCTGCCGGCGTGACCGAGGCACGAGCGGTACTGGTCGCGCTACCGCCGATGATGGCCTCGAGAGTCGATTTCGTGCCGCCGCTGCCGGCTGCGCTGGAGAGAGCCCTCGGCGTCTGGGAAAGCGGCGCAGTTATCAAAATGCTTGTGCGCTATCCCAAGGCTTTCTGGCGCGACAGGGGCTTGAGCGGCATGGTGATGTGGCGGGAGCCGCACGGACTTTTTGCCTGCGATGCCAGCAAGGACGAGGATCATGCAGCACTTGTCGTCTTCATCGGCGGGCCGCTGGCGCAGCGCTGGCGGGATATGGACAGCGCGGCGCTACGCGCAACGGTGACATCAAAGCTGCAAGATGCGCTCGGTATCGAGGCCGCCGGCGTCACCGATCTCAGCTATCGCGACTGGACCGGGGATCACTGGAGTGGCGGCGGTTACAGCGATTCGATCGTCGATGCGGCGGCAACGGATGCCGAACGCATTATCCGGGCGGGCGCCCCGCCGGTGCATTTTGCCTCGTCGGAGCTGTCGCCGTCATTTCCGGGCTATGTCGAGGGCGCGATCGTCGCCGGTCGCACTGCTGCGCAAAAAATTATTCAGTCGGTTATCGCCAGCAGAGCCTCAGGGTCATAAGCGAGGCGGATCGAGGTGCCGACCGGCTTCGACGCGCATTGCCACGAGCTCGGCCTGTTGGTCCGGCTACTGATCAACATGTGCGTGATGTCGCCGCCACTAACCATCAAGCGCCAGCAGATCGACGATATGGTGTCGATTCTGCGCGAAGGCATTTCGTGCACGATGGACGATCTGCGCCGCGAAGGTGTCTGGCGGAGATAGGGCCTTTATCGCCGGCAATCTCAGCCGTGGCATTGGTCGGCCGCTGGCAAGGTGGGCGAGGTCGATGAACTGGGCGGTGCCGCGATCTTCCTGGTTTCCGACGCGTCGAGCTTCATGACCGGCCAGATCATCTATATCGAAGGCGACATGACCCGGACCCGTATGAGCGCGACTGTCGCTGTCGGGCGCATGGAAGACCGGTCGGCCTCGGGGCTGCCCCGCAAAAGGCAGGGCTCGTCATTTGCACGCTCTTAGCTTCACCGCTAAGCTTCTTTGGCTGGGGTATTTTCCTCAGATCACATTCGCCATCCCAAGGATCTCATGACACCCGACACAGCAACGCGCGAACAGTTCGCCATCGATCTCGCGCGGCGTGCCGGCGCGCTCGGCCTGAAGTATTTTCGCGACCTCGACAGCCTCGCCATCGAGAACAAAGGTCATCAGGACATGGTCTCGCAGGCTGACCGCGAGGTCGAGCTGTTCATCCGTGCGGCAATGAAAGCCGCTTACCCGACCGATGGAATTGTCGGCGAGGAGCATGCCTCGGTCACCGGATCGAGCGGGCATGTCTGGGTGATAGATCCGATCGACGGCACCGCGAATTTCGTGCGGGGCATTCCGGCCTGGTGTGTGGTCATCGCCTGCGCCAAGAACGGCGACACTGTCGTGGGTGTCATCCACGAGCCCTCTACCGGCGAAACGTTCCATTGCCGTAAGGGCGGCGGCGCTTTTCTCAACGGCAAGCCGATCAGGGCAAGCGCGGCCACCAGCCTGACCGACGGCTCGTTGGGCACCGGCTTTTCCAACCGCGCCGAAATGCAGAACGTCGCAACGCTCATCGGTTTGCTGTTTTCACAGGGCGGCGTGTTTTTCCGTAACGCATCCGGCGCGTTGATGCTCGCCTATGCGGCCGCCGGCAGGCTGCTCGGCTATGTCGAAGAGCATATGAACGCCTGGGACTGCCTGGCAGGCATGCTGCTGGTGGAAGAAGCCGGTGGCACTATAGTCAAGCCCGACCCAAAGACGGTGCTGGAAAACGGCGCGCTGGTGATTTGCGCCGGCAGCGGCGTGTTCGCCCAGGTCCGCCAGCTCTGCGTGCAATCCTTCAAGCTTTGATCAGAACCGGTCCGCATGAGCAGCGGCGATTTGTATTCCACTGTCAGGCCCTCCTCGGCTGCCTGCAGATGCGGATCGCCGGCTCCGCCCCACCAGATGTCTCCCTTTGGGTTGGCGGCCTCGGCGCACAATTGCGCATAGATTTCGCCAGCGCTCTTGCGGGTCATATTGACGGTGATGCCGGTCTTCTCCTCGAACGCCCGCGCCGTCTGCTGGCACCAGACCTCGTCAACGCCGCAAGACATTTCGGCGGACGCCGATGACGACGCGGCCCACATACCGGCGGCGAGGATGCCGGCGCAGAGAATTCCCCTTTTATCATGCTGAAATTCCTCCCTAATTTATTTGCCGACTTGTGAAATGCAGATACGCGGAAAATTCAAGTTGGAAGGGTACGGCCGCCTTTGCGCCATTCGCCGACTTCCCGCTCGATGTGTTCGACAGGTTGATGCGGATCAATCTTTGCAGCCACCTGGCCGACCGTTCTGCGCCGCCGAACATTCTCAGACGATGGCCCGGTCCCAGCCGCCATAATGCGCAGCGCTGCGCGTGCCGCGCGGCAGGCTGAGCCCGACCAGCAGCGCTCCGATCGCCAGATTGGCGAGGCTCGCCGCCGCGCCGCCGGCGAGCATGAACGGAGAGAGGGCGATCCAGGCTCCAAGCGCTATGTTCACAAAGCGGACGGCGCGCGCCACCTCGGCCATCGCCGTAACGGCGATCATGATGACCAGGCAGCCGGTGACATGGTCACTGAAGTAGAGCGGCGGGCTGGTGCCGAAGACAAGCGGCGTGATCATCAGCAGGGCGCCGGCGAGTGTGCTGGCGACAAGGGTCCGGGGGAAATTCACACCGCCAGTGACGAAGTCCCGCGCCACTGCCGATAGCGGCCGGTCGAGATCCGGCGTTGGCGTCTGGTCCTCCGAAAGTGCCGGACCTCCGCACCAGAATGTGCGCCAGAACGGCTCTCCCGCTTGTTTCGCGTGCCAAAGATACTGGCAGCTCGCCAGCACCTCGTCGACCGAATAAGGGATGAGGACGACGGTGACGGCAGCCTGGACGATGCAGAGCGTGCACAGCGCCCCGATGAGCGGTGGCTGAATGATGATGAAGCCGACGCTGACCACACCGAGCGGAACGACCAGCAAGCCGAACAAAAGCACCATCCACGGCATGGTACGCCAGCGGCGGCGATCGCCGATCGCGCCCGCGAGGATATCCAGCGCATAGGCGAAGGCGCCCAGCCCGGCATCGGCGATCGGAAAACCCTTGGAGACCCAGGAGGTGACCACCGCCTCGCTGCCATTGCCGGCCGGCGTTTCGCCCGGGCCGAAGAACGGATCCCAAAGACTGTCGATGTGCCCTAGCTGATAGGCAGCGAGATAGCGCGAGACGAACAGGCCGACAAAGGCGAGGCCGATTATGGGAATGCGCTGGGTGAAGAGGGAGGGCGAATAGCTCCAGCCGAGCGGCTGGTCGTCATCGGCGGCAAGGGCACGCCGGCGGATGCCCGGCGTCGGCGGGATCATCACCGCGAACGCGACGATCAGCATGCCGGCCAGCGTGTCGGTCGCGTAGGCTCCGGCGCTCGTGGTCCAGAACAGGAGCGGCGCGAACATCACCCAAACCCCGATCGAGGCCGTGAGCCATTGCAGGCCGTGCCAACGCCGGCGCATCCCGGCAAGTGCCAGCAAAAGGATGGCGAGGCCGGATACGATCTCGCTGATGCCGAGCCTGCCGTCTCGCATCTCCGGCGAGGCGATCTCGTGCCCGAGCGCCGGCGGAATCGGTGCTGAAGCGGGATCGAACAGGCCGAGCGTGAAGGGCGACGCCACGAGCCACAGCCCGATCGCAACGTTGGTCAGCGGCGCCCAGAGCGTTGCGGCCCGGCGGCGTTCGGTTTCCGCCTCGACCTCGTCGTCCGAGCGCTCGAGCGGGCGCTGCAGCCGTTCGGCGGCCTGGTCGAGCTCGGGCGCGGAAGCGGCGGCCGCCGACGGTTCAAGCTTGTTCTTCTTGTACCAGTCGGTAGGATCCGCCTTCAGCCGCCGGATCATTTCCGGCAAGGTAGCGGTCAGGCTGTGCCGCGGGTTCCAGCCAAGCAGGCGCCTGGCGCGGGAGATGTCGATCTCGTAGTGATCGTCGGCGTTCTCGATCATCCATGGCTTGATGTCGGACTCCTGGTCGAGAAGCTTCTCCTGCATCCAGGCACCGAGCTTCGTCACCTCTTTCGGCAGGGACAGGGTCCGCCAGGTTTCGCCATGCAGGAGCTGCCCGATCTGCTTCTGCATCTCGTCGTAGGACGGCGTCTCTTCTTCGCCGATCAGCAGTACGGTCTCGTTGGGAAGCGCGCTACGCCGGTCGACGGTGCGCACCACGGCGTCGACGAGATCGTCCAGATGCAGGTAGGGCTGGCCGGTGGTGATGTCGCCGGTGAAAAGATAGGCGGTCGGCATGCGCTCGAAAATGCGGGCGATCTGCTGGGCGATGAAGGCCGCGTGACAATCCTCGTCATAGACACCCGCCAGTCGCAGGATCGCAACCTTGATGTCGCCGTGCTCCTTCTGGATCAGCGTCTCGGTCTCGGCCTTCGATCTCGGATAGGCCCAGGCCGGATCGATCGGCGATCGCTCGTCGATCCTGGCGCCCTTTGCCGGGCTCGGCGCATGCACCAGCAGCGTGCTCGAAAACACGAACTGCTCCGTCTCGAACCCCCTCAGCGCGTTCAGCAGCCGGCGCGTTCCCTCGACGGTCACCGCGCCGTATTTCGGATTATCCTCGCCGGTCGTGTCGTAATAAGCCGCGAGATGGATCACCGAGGCAATGCGGCCGCCGCTCCGCTCGCGTACCTCGGCCAGTGCCTTCGCCACGCTCGCGTCCGAGGTAAGGTCGATCTCGATCGTCTCGACGCTGGGCAAGGATCGTCTGGCAACATCAAGGCCGATGATGTCGTAGCGCTCCATCAAGCCGCGAGCGATGGCCTGGCCCAGAAACCCGCTGCTGCCTGTGATCAGGACGGTGGGACGGGTTTTGCCGGTCATGGCGAATCTCCTTGGCGATAGCCGGGTAGAAGAAGCCGAATGCTTCGGTCGCACACTCCGAACCATGTTCGTTGAGAACGGTTCCCGATGAGGTAGCACCACAGAATGGGTGCGCGCGGCGATCCGTCAGACCGACGGCCATTCGTGCCGGCGGATTGCGTTCGTGCACAAGTGCAGGACTCCCATTGGTCTACCGGCCGCGAAGGGAAGCGACCAGAATGTCGATCAGCAGCTTGCCGCAGCGACGATCCGGATCGCGGTCGGGATCATAGATCGTCACCTCCATCCCAATCACGCGTGGATCGTTGCACCATGTGCGAAGGGCTTCGACAGCTTCGTCGGGCAAGACACCGCCGGCCTCCGGCGTATCGACAGCCGACATGATCTCGCTGTCCAGCACGTCGACATCGAAGTGAACGAATACACCCTCGACGTCCTGCCCTGCGACCGCGTCAAGCGCTATGGGTGCCGCATCGGCGATGCCGCGCCGCCGCACGTCAGCCAAATCCATCCGGTGAACATCGGTGTCGAAGACGGCCTTGGACGTGTAAGTCGCGGGGTCCTGCACATCGCGATAGCCAAACGCGACTACGTCGGCCTCACGGACCAAAGGAGTGTGCTCGCCGAAATCGATCAGGAGCGTCGGGCCATGGCCGGTCACGAAGGCCAAATCCATGCCCGCGGCTCCCTTTGACGGCGAGGTATCCGGCAATTTGAAATCGGTGTGCCCATCGAAGAAGATAAGACCGTAGCGGCCACGACGCCGTAGCGCGAGCGCAGGGCCAAGCAACACACTGCAATCGCCGCCGAGCATGAGCAGGAACCCTCCCGAGTTCAGCTCCTCGTCGACCGCTTCGGCAAGCGTCTTGGAATACTGGCGCAGGGCCTGGGCATTGCGCACGCCCGTCGCAGGATCCACCTCAGGCCGATAAGGCGGAGCCCGAACCGAGCGCAACGGACCGGCGCCTAAACGGTCGGCGAGACCAAGCGATTGAAGTGTCTCCGGCGCCTTCCACACGCCGGGCTCCGGCTCACCCTCCTGCGGCATCAGCCCAAGATTAGAGGGCGCGCCGAGCAAAGCGATATGTCTCGTCTGAGTGGTGTCTCGCGGCATTGTCGTGCTGGCAGCTGAGGTCATGATCAGAGTTCTCCGCGTTATGGGCGATACGCATCATGCTCAAGAAACAGGCTGCGCTTTCCTGACCGGTCTCCCGGTGCCCTTGCCGCCGTGTACCTCCGGTTGGTGTCACGCGTCAGGCAGCGTCGCGAGTGACGCGTATTGCTCGTTCAGCGCCACCGTTTCGTCAGCGGTGATTTCGAAGTCGATGTTGTCCCGCGGATGCAGGTTCGCCTTGGGCAGCGGCGTTGTCCCGCGCTGCCGGGGCAGATCTCGATACCGGTCGCTTGGGCCATATCGGATTTCCAGGAGGCGAACTGCCGTCTTTGAACTATGCGTGGTGCGCGCGCGTTCTGGCGGCCTTCTGCGCCGCCGCCTTCCTTCCGCTGGCGCCTTTCGTCTCGGCGGCCTTCTTGGCAGCGGCCGAGCGCTCCTCAGCCGTCCGGCGCGAGGCCGCACGCTTGGCTTGCTGCGCCAGCGCCTCGTGCGACGCCGTACTCCTCGGCTCGTGCTCGAGCACCTTGGAGACGGCTTTCGAGACCCGCGGGCGGCGTTTCGGCGTGCGTTCACCCTGGCCGGCCTCATAGGCGTATTCGGCGCTTTTGCGCGTGCTCTCCTTCACCTTGCCCTTTTTGGGCGGGGGCAGGTCTACGCCTGCGCGTCTTGCCTCGGAAAGCCCGATGGCGATGGCCTGCTGGGTCGAGCGCGCGCCGTGCTCGCCGCGGCGGATTTTATCGATCTCCTCGTGCACGAACTCGCCGGCCTGTGTGCTCGCCGATTTGCCCTCGCGCTTGTCCTTTCGGGCCTTCTCGATGGTTTTCTTGTCCGGCATTGTCTTTCTCCCTCATACGGGTTGCGACAGCCATTCGGGTTGCAGCTGCGCGCGGTCTTATGAGGATCATAACGCGTTGAGGACGCAAATGATCCCGGGACTGGTGATCCAAGCCCCAGCTGTCAGGACGTCGACGCCGATCTGTCCGAAATCAGATGGCGCAAGAACCATCGGCTCGCCAGGCCCGCGACTTCGTCCAGGGCGCCGGGCTCCTCGAACAGGTGCGTCGCGCCAGGGACGATGGCGAGCTCCTTCTCGCAGTGGAGCGCCGCCAGCGCCGAGCGGTTGAGCGCGATCACCTGCTTGTCCGCGCCTCCGACGACGAGCAAGGTCGGCGCCCGGACGCGCGGCAGGGCGTGCGCTGCAAGATCGGGCCGGCCACCACGCGAAACCACGGCCGCGGCCTGGTCGGGCCGCTCGGCCGCCGCCACCAGGGCGGCACCGGCGCCCGTGCTCGCGCCGAAATAGCCAAGACGCAACCCCGATGTTTCCGGCGAGGCGCCGAGCCAATCCGTGACGCCGACCAGCCGGTCGGCGAGCAGTCCGATATTGAAGCGCAACTCGGCCGTGACCTGGTCGATCCGCTCCTCTTCGGCCGTTAACAGGTCGATGAGGAAGGCGGCGAGGTTCGCCTCGTTCAGCCTTCCTGCCACGTAGCGGTTGCGCGGGCTGTGGCGGCTGCTTCCGCTGCCATGGGCAAAGAGCACAAGGCCACGAGCATCCGAGGGCAACGAAAGATTGCCCTCAAGCGTGACAGGTCCCGCGGGAACATGCACGACGTGCTCGCTATCCCGGTCCATATCCATCTCCGCTATGTCGATCTGGTGCCAGGCGCCGGACCCGCGCCCGCGCGCCCAGCCAATTCCTCTTCGGAAGCGGCGGGCTTGGGCCCGGACCTGGCGAGGAGCGCGCGGACCTCTTCATCGCTCGTCTGCGAGAAATCCACGTACCAGCGCCCGACACCCAGCAACGGCTCTGGTGTCGTCGCGCAAACGACCTCGTCGGCGTCCGCCCGCATCGCGTCGCAAGTGTCGGGGCTACCGACGGGAACGGCCGCGACAATATGGGCGGCGTGGTTTTTTCGCAGCGCCTTGATCCCGGCCCGCATGGTCGATCCGGTCGCAAGCCCGTCATCCACGAGGATAATGGTTCGTCCATTCAACTGCGGTGGGGGTCGCCCGTCCCTATAGAGGTGCTCGCGGCGCAGAAGCTCTTTTTCCTCCCTTGCAGCGACCGCGTCGATGACATGTGGCGGGATCGCGAGACCGTTGACGATTTCGTCGTTCAGGACACGTACGCCTGAGGGCGCGATCGCCCCCATGGCCAGTTCCTCGTGGCCGGGGACGCCGAGCTTGCGCACGACGAAGACGTCGAGCGGTGCCTTGAGTGCCTGCGCGACCTCGTAGCCGACCGGCACGCCGCCGCGGGGCAGCGCCAATACGATCACATCGTCGCGGCCGGCAAAGCGAACGAGTTCCCCGGCGAGTTGCCGCCCGGCCTCGCGGCGATCTGAAAAGATGATAGCCATGACCTTCAATCCGCGTGCATCTGTTTTCCCGGTGGATGTTTTTTCACCAGCCTGCGTCCACATTCCGTGGGATGGCTGCGGCACCGGTACCATTTTGGAACTCGCTCGCTGCCTGGACGTTCCAAGAATAGTTTCGATCGCGAGGTGCCGGCACCGGCACGCGCCTCAGCGCGGATCGGGAAGATCGAAGATAGTGATCCGTACATGCCTCGTCCGGCCAGCTGGCAATCTAGCGATGCGTCGCAACAGGTCCGTCTGGCGACTTGTTGCCTCAGCAATCAGGGAAAGGAAGATCCCATGCAAGTTCAGGAGATCATGAGCCGTCGGACCGAACTGGTCGGCCCGAACACGACAATCAGGGATGCCGCCCGGAAAATGCGGGCCGACAATCTCGGCGCCCTTCCGGTCGGCGAGAATGACAGGCTGGTCGGCATGGTGACAGACCGCGACATCGTGATGCGCGGCGTCGCCGAGGAGCGCTCAGCCGGCAACACGACCGTTCGCGAGGTCATGTCCGAGCATGTCTATTGGTGCTTCGATGACGCCGATATCACCGATGCGGCGAAGATCATGGCCAAGCATCAGGTGCGTCGTCTTCCGGTGATCAATCACGACAAGCGCCTCGTCGGCGTCATCGCCCTGGCCGACCTCGGGCGGACCGATGAGGAAGCCGCCAAAATCGCTCTCGAAGGCGTTTCCGAGGCAACGGACGATCCCCGGCGCTAGACGCTCGCTGGGCGGTTGCCGCCGTGCTCGCCGTTCTTCTCCATCTGGGCTGAACGCCGCCTGCTCAGGCAGCCTTCAGTTTGGCAACTATCGCGCTTTCACTTCTATGCGGCGTGTCTTGTCCTTTGCAGCGGGGTTCTTCGGAAGCTCGACAGCCAAAATGCCGTTTCTGAAAGTGGCCTGCACCTTGTCGGCATCGATCTCCGCTTCCAGCGGGATGGTCCGCTGAAACCGGCCATAACTGCGTTCGCTGTAGGTGCGGCCGCCTTCGCCTTCCTTGTGCTCCGAACGCTTCTCGCCCGTAATAAAGAGGGTGTTTTCGCGCAGCTTGAGCTCAACGTCCTTCTGCTCGAGCCCCGGCAATTCGGCGGTGACCTTATAGGCTTGGTCTGTTTCATGTACGTCGACGCTCGGCCAAAGATCGCCGGCCGTAGTCGCTTCGGCCATCGGCGCGAAGAAGTCGTCGAACAGGCGGTCAATCTGCCGGTGGAATGACGTGAGCGGGTCGCGCGCGGATGGGTAGAGGCTGCGCGATGGGGTCCGGGGCGCCAAATCGTGATGTGCCATGGTTCTTCTCCTGTTTTTTGTGTCTGCATCACTCGTCGCCATGTGATCGGCGACGGCAAACAAAACTCGTCCACCCATGAGGATGTTCCGGTGCCGGCCAAGAAAGGTGGTCGAAAAACAGCGGCAAAAAAGCCGGCCCGAATTCCCTCATGACGGGACCTCCGACAACAGACGGGACCTCCGACAATAAATGCGCATCAGGACATGCGCATGGGGGAACAACGGGCAGGTACGGCTGTTTGGTCACATCACCTAGTCGGATTTGAACGGAAGGAGGATTTCGATGAATGCCACCGGACTCGACGTATTCGACAAGACACTGCAGACCACGAACATCTGGCTCGACGAGATCATGGACGAGATTGGACCGGATCGGCAGGTCGCCTGGCACGTTCTCGGAGCGGTGCTGCACGCCCTTCGCGACCGTATGCAGCCGGATCTTGCAGCCCACCTCGGCTCGCAGCTGCCGATCCTGGTGCGCGGCGCCTTCTATGACCAATATCAGCCTTCCAAAGCTCCCGAGAAGATGCGGTCGCTCGACGAGTTTCTGGCCAAGATCAAGGCGGAGCTGGAATTTACCCGCCCGGTCGATTCCAAGGATGCATTCAGGGTCGTGTCCAAGGTACTCGCCCATCACGTCGGAGAAGGACAGATGCACAAGGTCTGGGAATCCCTGCCGGGCGAGATAAGACGCGTCGCCGAAGCTCAGCAAGCGGCGTGAACGGCGCAGGCGCGGGCTTCTCGGTCGCAACCTCCTTGGGGAAATAGCAATGCCACTCACCCTTATCAGCCCGGCGTTCCGGGCAGGCGGAAGAATTCCCGAAAAATATGCGCGTGACGGCCAGAACGTCTCGCCGCCGCTGAAGTGGTCCGGTGTCCCGGATGGTACCAAGAGCCTTGTTCTTGTCGTGCGGGATCCCGATGCACCAAGCGGGATTTTCGGGCACTGGGCGGTGTTCAACATCCCGCCGGATGCCGGGGGACTAGCCGAGGCCGAAGACGGCAAGCCCGGCCCGTCGGCACTCAGGCAAGGCACCAACGATTTCGGCAATGCGTATTACGATGGTCCGCAGCCGCCTGCAGGGCACGGCGTCCACCATTACCACTTCCTGCTGGCCGCGCTCGATGTGCCGAGCCTCAGCGTACCAGGACAGGCGGGCGTGCATCAGGTCTGGAAGCAAGCCCAGAAACACGCATTGGAGGAGACGGAGCTGGTCGGAACCTACGAACGGCCGGCGTGACGCGGGCCGTGGTCGGTCGCCGCCTTCACAATGTAATCTGGGCAAGCGGTTTTCGGGCAGGGCCGTGGATGACCGAACCGTCGGCGGCGAAGATCGAGCCGTGGCAGGGACAATCCCAGGTGTGGTCCGCATTGTTCCAGGTTACGGTGCAGCCCTTGTGGGTGCAAATCGCCGAAACCGCCTGGAGTGCGCCTTCGGTGTCTCTCCACGCCGCAATCTTTTCGTCTCCCCTGACGATCACGCCGCCCATACCAGGCGCAATGTCGTGGGTGCTCGAGACGATCGATTGACTGCGGCCGTTCTTGTGGAAGTCCTCAGGATAGGGCCGGGCCGGATCGTAGAGTTTTTGCCATGGGCTCGGGCGGCCGCAGATCAGGTCGGCGATCATCTCGCCCACGGCCGTCCCGTTGGTGATGCCCCAGGCGTTGAAGCCCGTGGCAATGTGGAAGCCGGCGGCCTTGGCGGGATAGGGTTCGCCGGCATATGGGATCCTGTCGGCCGTATCATAGTCCTCATTGCACCAGCGCCAGGCGACGTCGCCGACCGGAAGGTTCTTTCTTGCCCAGTTTTCCAGTTCGACAAACCGCTTGGCCACGTCGCCGTCCCAGCCGGTGTTGAACTTGGGGCCGAGCGTGACCAGCAGTGGCCCTTCGGCATCACGGCCCGTGCGGATGGAATGCGTCGGGTCGTCGATGCCGATGAACATGCCGTCGACAGGGAGGGGATCGTCGATCCGAAAGGCCATGGCGGTGTGGCAGCGCGGTTGCGTCCGGTTCGCCATGCCGACGGGGCTCTTCACCGTCATGTTGGTGGCGACGACGACGTGCCCGGCATCAACGGCGCCGCCATCGGTGACGACGCGCCAGCGACTTGCCTCGTCGATCGAGGTGGCGCGGCTGTTTTCGAAGATCCGACCGCCACGGGCCGTCACCGCTTCCGCCAGGCCAACCAGATACATCGCCGGATTGAACTGCGCCTGGTCGGGGAACCGTAGCGCGGCGGCCGTTACGAAAGGCAGCGGCGCGCGGTCGAAGATCTCGGCCTCCAGCCCGACCTGGCGCGCGGCCTCCGCCTCGGCCGCAATCTCCGCGCAGCGGCTTTCACTGCAGGTGTAGGTATAGGCGTCCTTGCTCTCGAAATCGCAGGCAATGGCGCAGTTGTTAACCCAATCGCGGATTTGGCGCGCGCCGGCGGAATTCGCATCGGCATAGGTCTGCGCCAGGTCCCGGCCAACGCTGTCGATGAGATGACGATAGATCAGCGCATGCTGCGTGGTGATCTTGGCCGTCGAGCGGCCGGTCACCTGGCCGCCTGTGCGCAGGCCTTCGAGGACGACCACCGACCGGCCCGCCTCGCAAAGCCGAAGCGCCGTCGTCAGCCCGACAATTCCAGCACCCACGACAACGGCGTCCGCACGGATCGAACCTTCGAGCTGGGGATAGTTCGTGGAGGCGGCTGCCGCCACCCAACAGCTTCCCGGTTTTCCCAAGAGAATGGCCATTTCAACCGCGCCCCTTGCGTCTCCATGCACTTCCATCGACAACCGCGCCGGCGGAGGAACGTTCCCGAGCTTGGTCGCTTTCAATCATTGTCTCGCCACCCCGGGTCAGAAAAGCGCCGGGAAGGTGCGAGGTGCAGGCCATCACCCAGGTGATCGCCTCGCGGTCGTATTCGTCGCCGGAGCGCCAGTCCTCGAAGAAGGCGTTCAGCCTATCGACACGCCCCGGCCAGATACCGGCGGCCTGCAGGCCGAGCGAAACGCCGTAATTGGTGAAGGCGAACTTGGTATCGCGCAGCCATGGCGCGCGGCTGAAATAACCGGGCGGGTCGACCCACATCGTTTCCAGGGTTCGCAGCGAACGCCTCGTCTGGGCCTCGGCCCACGGCTCGTCGGGAGAGAAATGGGCGAGCCACAGCATCATGCCGAGGCCGAGGTCCTGGTCGATGTCGAGGCTGCGCCAATCGCGCTCCATCAGGGCACGCATCTGCGCGATCTCGGGCGCCAGTTCCTCGTCGTCGAGCATTCGGTAAGAGACGTAGCCGTCATAGGCATCCATGCTGCCGAGGCCGTAGCCGGGGTAAGGACCGCTCAAATCCTCCTGCATCTTCCAGATCACGCCGCGGCCAGGGACCACAAATGCCGGGTGAATGTCCCGCGCCAGCGCAATGCCGCGCTTGCGGTATTCCGGCTTCAGATCGCCGAGACGCGCCAGGGCGAACAGCCACATCGCCAGATAGTGGAAATACTGGCCGTCGCGATCGGCCGCTTCGCCGATCCTCAGTCCGCGCCGGCGGCCGAGCACACGCTCGACATCGGCGACCAGCCGCTCGGCCTCGTCCAGCCAGCGCTCTTCGCCAGTTTCCGCATAAAGCGAGACGTAGAGCACGACCCCGAATGCATCGGTCCACAGATACCGCAAGCCGTTGGGCCAGATGCCTTCGCCGCGCATCCAGTCGAGTTTTTGCAGGACATAATCGACGTCACGCAGCATCGCGCCAAGGCCCGAATCCACGGCAGACTTTGCCGATGTTCGGTTCCATGCGATTGCGGGCATGCGGCATATCTGCCTCCGCTCCGGTTGGCCTTAGCCAGATACCGCGAAACGATCTGATCGGCGGCAGGTTCCTTGGCCGCTTTCACCGGCGCGACCCTCACGATTCTCGCGGAGACTTTGCAGGCTGAAGGAACAGCAGAATTATGATGCGCTGCGCTGGCCACGGATCGGTATCGCAACTGACGCTGCGCCGGAGCCCTTTAAGGTCGCCTGCGGTCTGGCTGCGGGGACGTTGGAAATCGTCGACACACCGGCCGGCGAGCGGACGCGGCTGACCATCGATCGCCAGGCCGACGATCTGGCAGCGACGGTGATCATCGACCGGCCCGGCGGGCCGGAGACGCTTCGCCTCGAACCTGTCGGCGACAACCATCACCGCCTTGAGAGCACCGTCGCCCCTGCCGAACCGCATGAGTTCCAGGCAGGTCTGGTGCTGACCGCGAAAGATCGCGAACAGGTGCTGCCGTTCAAGATGGTCGAACCCGAAGGTCACCATCATTAGGTCGACTGGCGGATATGCGGTTCAATGACCGATCTCGCGGCCTGTGCTGGTCTGTTCCTGGCGGCCTTGCTCGCCGCTACGATCCTGCCGATGCAATCGGAAGCAGTGCTGGTCGAGCTCGTGCTTGCGGATTACTCGCCCTGGCTGCTCATCGGAGTCGCGAGCGTCGGCAACGTGCTTGGATCGGTGATCAACTGGCGGCTCGGGCGAGGCATCGAGCGCTTTCGGGGCCAACGGTGGTTTCCGATGAACCAAGCGCAACTGGACCGCGCGCAAGTGTGGTATCGCCGCTATGGAAAGTGGTCGCTCCTGCTGAGTTGGCTGCCGGTTGTCGGTGATCCGCTAACCGTCGTCGCGGGCGTCCTGCGCGCGAGCCTTTTCGGGTTTTCCTTTTGCTGGTCACTGCCGCCAAGGTCGGCCGCTATCTGGTTCTTGCCGCCGTGACCCTGAGCGCGATCTAATCTCACGAAGCCTCTCGAAGCTGAGCTGGTTAGGTCGGCTGGTTCGAAGAGCCTTGTATGATGCGCGCGGACGGGAAGCGCTAGCTCTTTTTGACGGCGACCTTGTCGAGGGCTGCGCGCAGGCCTTTTGCCAGCTTCTGCGTATCGCGCGACCGGTCAACCAAGCTACGGCGCAGCGCTCCAGCCAACATCGACATTGTTAAGACATTCCTGTGGCCGCGCGCCAGGCCTGCACAACGAAGCTGTGCTGGTTCCAGATCATCAGCGCTCCACTCACAGCCATGAGCGCGACCACAAGGCCGCGGAACTGTCGTCCACTTAGGCGTTCGAGCCAGCGCTTGGCCAGCAGATTGGCAAGCGCAGCGCCCAAACCCGCGGCTGCGCCGTACATGACCGCCTGACCACCGAGCGCGCCGAGTCCGGTGAATACCGCGATCTTGACGACATCGGTCACAAACGAGTTCACCGATTTCGTGGCGACCAACGTCTCCTTCTCCGAACCGTAGTTCAGATAGAGCGAATTCAAGACGGGTCCCACCGTGCCCATCAGCGCCGACAACAGCGCGACGATCAGGCCGGCCGGGAGGAACCACCAGCGGCGGGCTCGGTAGCTCCGCTCGCGCGCGCCGCCGCGAAATTCCCAGACTGCACTGATCAGATAGATCCCTATGAGTATCTGGAGCCATTCCGCCCGACTGTTGGCGAAGAGCCAGGAGCCCGCAGCGGCACCGGCGATGGCGCCGGGCAGGTACCAACGGACCAGGCTCCAATCGATGTCGCGCCGGAAGGCCAGGGCGCGGATGGGATTGCCGATGAGCTCGGTCAAGGTGATGACCGGCGCAACCGCCGCGCTCCCTGTGATGAAAGTCACGGCGGGGATCAGCAATAGACCTCCGCCTCCGGCCGAGAGGGTGTTCAGTGTCCAGGTGAGGAACCCCGCCAACGCCAGGAGGCCTAGTCTAATCCAGTCCATCCGATCAGAACGAAGCGGACCTTTGATCGTTCCGAACGCGTTAGTTCGCAAAAGCCCGGCCCGCCCCTTGAGTCTCGTGTGCGATGGAAAGGTGATCTCAGGCGCAATGCTGGTGGCGGAGAGACGCCGTGCCAGAGAACCATTCCCGAGGCGGCGGGAAGAAGGCCGACGATCGCTCCGAGTCGGCCGAACTCCGCCGTTGGACGCGCGCGCGGACGCCCAATCTAGCTCTTTTTGACGGCGACCTTGTCGAGGGCTGCGCGCAGTCCTTTCGCCAGCTTCTGCGCATCGTCGTACGCCCAGAAATGCATGAAGAAGAGCCGCGGTTGCTCATCGAGCATGTGGCTATGCAACGCGGTGATCTCGATGCCGTTATCCAGCATGGCTTTGATAACCGGATTGACCTCCTTTGCTGTCAGCACAAAATCACCCGTGATCGCCGCCTTGCCGCCACCTGTCGATTGGAAGTTAATCGCTATTGCCGAGCCCATGGCCGCCGGCACTTCCATTCCATTTTCCTCGACCGGCTCAGCGCGCGAGATCGTGAACTGGTAGACCGCGCCATTGGCCTTACCCTTATAACCGATGGTTTGGTCGACACCGGCCGTGTCGAACTCGATCTGTGGTGCGGCTTGCGGCTGGGCGCCGCCTCCCATCGGTGTTTTGCTCAGCGCCAATCCGGCATGAAGCGCTGTGGCGAGCGTAACCGGGTCGCCCTGGCCGAAGACGTGCATGTAGAGTGTCATTGGCTCCGCGCGCAGCAAGTGGTTGTGTACCGCAGTGATCTCGATCCCGCTTTCTTCAAGCTTCTTCATGACCGGGTTCACCTCGTCCTGCGTCAGAACGATGTCGCCCATAACCATTGCCTGATCTCCCATGGGTTCGAACGCAATCCAGCCTCCAAGCGCAAATCCGGGTTTCAGGGCCACGCCGTCGAGCGAAACCTTCAGGTCCGTTCGCGGCAGCCCGACCCGGTAGACGCCATCAGGCGTCTCGGTTCCGGATTTGCCGAGCGCCTTAGCGATTGTTTGCCAATCGGGTGCCGCCGATGCCGGTTGGAGCAGCGCCGACATCGCGATCAGCATTGCTCCGGTCACGAGTTTTGCATGCATGGGATTTCTCCTTGTGATCTGCCCCCCAATTTGTCATGCGGCTGCTGGCTTCGTGGCGGGAGGGTCGGCGCCGCGCATGATCGCGGCAATGATTACGATCGCCGGGTCGCGCTCGAGCCCATTTTTGGATCGGGCTCGCCGGCATATGGAATCCTGTCGGCCGTATCATAATCCTCATTGCACCAGCGCCCCACGACGTCGCCGACCGGAAGGTTCTTTCTCGCCCATTTTTCCAGTTCGGCAAACCGCTTCGCCACGTCGCCGTCATAGGCATCCATGCTGCCGAGACGGTAGCCGGGATATGGGCTGCTCAGATCCTCCTGCATCTTCCAGATCACGCCGCGGCCAGGGACCACAAATGCCGGGTGAATGTCCCGCGCCAGCGCAATGCCGCGCTTGCGGTATTCCGGCTTCAGATCGCCGAGACGCGCCAGGGCGAACAGCCACATCGCCAGATAGTGGAAATACTGGCCGTCGCGATCGGCCGCTTCGCCGATCCTCAGTCCGCGCCGGCGGCCGAGCACACGCTCGACATCGGCGACCAGCCGCTCGGCCTCGTCCAGCCAGCGCTCTTCGCCAGTTTCCGCATAAAGCGAGACGTAGAGCACGACCCCGAATGCATCGGTCCACAGATACCGCAAGCCGTTGGGCCAGATGCCTTCGCCGCGCATCCAGTCGAGTTTTTGCAGGACATAATCGACGTCACGCAGCATCGCGCCAAGGCCCGAATCCACGGCAGACTTTGCCGATGTTCGGTTCCATGCGATTGCGGGCATGCGGCATATCTGCCTCCGCTCCGGTTGGCCTTAGCCAGATACCGCGAAACGATCTGATCGGCGGCAGGTTCCTTGGCCGCTTTCACCGGCGCGACCGGGAACCCTCGACCTGATCATGAGTTTCGGATCCAGGCGCTCACAACGGGATGCGGGGGTTACCAGTCATTTTCGGAGCCTTTCGATCGAGGAGGCAAAGTTGCGACACCGCCAAATCAGAGTTGACGGAATTACTGTCTTCTTTCGCGAGGAAGGCCCGGCCGACGCTCCGGTGCTTCTGCTGCCGCACGGCTATCCCTGTTCGTCCTATCAGTTTCGAAGGCTGATGCCCGGACTGGCTGATCGCTGGCACACGTTCGCCCCGGATTTTCCTGGCTTCGGCTACAGCGCTACGCCCGACATGGCTGCATTCGGCTACGATTTCGAGACCTATGCCGGGTTTTTGGCGGCTTTCGCGGACGCGCTCGGCCTGTCTCACTATGCGCTCTGGCTGCACGATTACGGCTCGCAGATCGGATTGCGCCACGCCATCGCCTATCCGGAGCGCGTTGCCGCGCTTATCATCCAAAACGGCGACATCTACGAAGACGTGCTCGGCCCGAAATACGCAGCCATCAAGGCGTATTGGAACGACAAGACGCCCGACAAGCATCGCCCGCTGGAAGAAGCGGTGAGCGAGGAGGGCTTCCGGCACGAGTTCATCGGTGAGGTTGGCGAGGCCGTGGCCGAGCGCGTGCCACCGGATCTGTGGAAACTCCATTGGCCTCTGATGGACACGCCGCCCCGTCGGCGGCTTGCGGTCGGCCTGATGGAGAAGCTGGAGGCGAACCTCAACTGGTTCCCGAAATACCAGGCTTATCTGCGCGAACGGCAACCACCGACACTGATCGTCTGGGGTCCCGAGGATGGCTATATGCCGGCCGCATCGGCCCGCGCCTACAAGCGCGACTTGCCGCAAGCAGAGCTCCATCTCCTCGATGGCGCCGGCCACTGGCTACTGGAAACCCATTTCGATGAGGCGCTTGCGTTGGTGCGCGACTTCCTCGCACGCGTTCACAGCCGAGCACCGACGCGACCGTCAGGTAACCAGTTGAAAGCGTGGTGATCCCGACAGGAATCGAACCTGTGACCTACAGATTAGGAATCTGCCGCTCTATCCTACTGAGCTACGGGACCACGCGGCCCGACACATAACCGCTTCGGGACGTTTCGCCAAGAGGCAGCTAGGCCGCTCGCTTGGGTTCGACCGCGAACGGGCTCAGGCCGAGCCAGGTCTGCATTTTGCGCGCGATGTCCTGGTCGCCCGTCAAGATGACTTTCGGCCCGGCCTTCTCGACGGTGATCAGCCCCATCCAGATTTCGGTCATGGTGTGCAGGTCGGTCGAGACGTAGAGATCGACATCGAAGCCCGGATCGTACCAGCAGAGGTCGACCTCGCCGTGCTTCTCGACGATCAGCCACCATGACCGCTTGGAGGCGGGGAGCTCCTGATACAGAAATTGTATCACCGTGCGCCCGTCGGGCAGCGGCGACGCGTTGAGATTGCGCCGCATGTCCCACATCAGCAGCGATGGATCGAGGTTCTTCAGCGACAGCCGCGACTCGACCCATTTCTGGCCCCAAAAACCCATCGCCTCGACGACGGAACGGAGATCCCTGCCTGCCTCGGTCATCCGGTATTCGAAGATGCCTTTCTCGCCGCGCACCTCCTTGCGCTCGACGATCCCGGCCAGTTCGAGCTCCTTGAGCCGTTGCGACAGAAGGGTCGGCGACATTTTGGGGACGCCGCGGCGCAGATCGTTGAAACGGGTCGAGCCCGCCACCAATTCGCGAAGCAGAACCATGGTCCAGCGGGTGCACAGCACCTCCGCGGCCATCGATAACGGGCAGAACTGTTTGTATCCGGACTGGGTCACGATGTTGCCTTCCCCTCAAACTCCGCCGGAACCATAGGCCTTTCCCAGCGACGCGGCGAGTACAGAAACTGTACCGGCCCAGTGCGGTGGAATCGAAGTTCCTGCTTTCTGGGTGGCATCAGCGTTAGGAACTTCAAATCCAAAACCACACTGGAAATCCAAGCACTTGCTGGTGTGGCTTTTGAATCCGAAATTCGCTCGCTGCGTAGCTCCAAAGTGAATGCGAATTTCGGATTCGCCACACCAGTACAGATCGGGGACTGGCTGGCGCGACCCTTGCCATGCGACCCCTCTGCCGCTGCACGGGATACCCCTGTGCACGACCAGGAGACATGACCCATGACCGCTTACGTTATCGCAGACATCAAGGTGAGGGACCCGAAGTGGATGCCGGCCTATGCCGCGTCGGTCCACGACCTCGTTCACAAGCACGGCGGCAGATATCTGTCGCGCAGCGGCAATGTGAAGACGCTCGAAGGCAAGCCGCTCGACACGACGCTGATTGCCTTGATGGCGTTCCCGACCGAGGCCGCGGCGCGCGCCTTCACCGACGATCCTGCCTACGCGCCGTTCGTTTCGGCCCGTCAGGGCGGCAGCGACAGCCGTTTCCAGCTGATCGACAACTCCGATCTGGCCGGAACCATCCCCTATCTGCCGAAGGGATGATCGGCATTCGTCGCATCGGGACAGGGATCTCCCAGCAACAACAGCCACAGCGCCCACCTGCCGGACCTCCTTACTTCCGGCGGCCGGCCGGGCTGTGCTTTTCAAGAAGAATGGAATGACTATGACAATCAACTTTCGCAACAAGTTCCTCGCTGCCGCGGCGCTGCTGTCGGCCTGCACCGCGCTGGCGCAGGCGCATCAGGCAGCGCCCGCGCCCGGTCCCAATCCGCTGGCCGACAAGGTACGCGCGGCCAACAGCCGCTTCGAGAATGTGGCGGCGGCGACCGCCGAGGGCTACGCGCCCATTCCCTGCGCCAGCGGCATCACCGGCGGCGCCATGGGCATCCACTATGTCAATCCCGGCTACCTCAAGGACGACGCGGTCGATGTCGCCAAGCCGGAAGCGGTGATGTACGAGCCGATGGCCGACGGCACGCTAAAACTGATCGCGGTCGAATACATCACCTCGAAAGGCCCGGCCTCGCTCGATGGGCATCTGTTCAACTTCAACAGCGCCCCCAACCGCTACGGCCTCGGCCCGTTCTACGAGCTGCATGTCTGGGCCTGGAAGGGCAACCCGACCGGCGCGTTCGCGGACATGAACCCGAACGTGTCGTGCGAACCGACGACTGCTGTCAGCCAGTAAGCAGCCGAGCCAGGCGGCGCCAACGCCGCCTGGCCGAATGTGGGAGCAGGCCCCAAAGAGGTCGGGATAGCGGAACTTTCGGGACGCCGGCGCGCTTTAGTGTCCCGAAGGAGACACCGCATGAGCGCCACCAAAGAGTTCTTTCAAACGTGGCTGCAGGAGAATGTCGGCAATTTGCCGGCCGAGAGCGAGGTGAGCGTCGCCGTTCTGGCGCAGCAATTCGAGCAGGACGCCGACGCTGCCGGCTATGGCCACGAGGTTCGCGAAGACGAACTCGGCAATATCCAGGAGGCGATCGAGGCAGCCCTGAAGAAGGCGAGGACAGGCGAAGAGCCGCAGGCTGCCGACGACAATGAGCTGGCGCCGGTCATGGAGGCGCTGGAGGTCGAGGATCCGAAGAGCGGACCGTAGCGGTTGCGGCTCTTCCCTTCCACGCTACATGACCGGGCATAATGGATGCCAAACACCTCACACTCGGCGTCGTGATCGGCGTGGCTATCGGCGTCGTGTTGGACAACATTGTTGCGGGCATCGGTATAGGTATTGCTCTGGGCATTGCCTTCGGCCTTGCCCGGAAGTCGTCCGGCCGGAAGTGACCAGCAGAACATGTCCTGCCCGGTTTTGCCGCCCAGAGGTGCGGCGGTTGCCGCACCGCCGATGCCGAATGGCTACGCCGCCAGCGCTGTTTCCGCCAGCTTCACCCAATAGCTCATGCCGTGCGGGATGACCTCGTCGTTGAAGTCGTAGGCTGGGTTGTGCAGGCCGGCGGTATCGCCGTTGCCGATGAAGATGAAGGCGCCCGGCCGCGCTTCAAGCATGTAGGAGAAATCCTCGCCGCCCATCACCGGCTGGATGGCGCGGTGCACATGGCTGTCGCCGGCGACGTCGGCCGCGATGTCGCTGGCAAAGACCGTCTCTTCCGGATGGTTGAAGGTGACGGGGTAATTGGCATTGTAATCAACCTCGATTGTCGCGCCGAAGGCAGCGCCCAGGCCTTGGCAAAGTGCGCGGATGCGCTCCTCTGCCTTCTTGGCGACTTCCTTCTTCAGCGTGCGTACGGTGCCGGCGATCTCGGCGGTCTCGGGAATGACGTTATAGGCGTCGCCGGCATGGAATTTCGTCACCGAGACGACCACCGCCTCGACCGGATCTGTGCTGCGCGAGGCGATCGTCTGCAATGCGCCGACGAGTTGGCTGGTGATGACGATCGGATCGATGGTGCCGTGCGGCATCGCCGCGTGGCCGCCCCGGCCCTTGACGGTGATGGTGAATTCGGCGGTCGCCGCCATGATCGGGCCCGGCCTGATGGCGAACTGGCCGACCGGCAGGCCCGGCATGTTGTGCATGCCGAAAACCTTGGAGATACCGAAGCGCTCCATCATACCGTCCTTGACCATCTCGTTGCCGCCGCCGCCGCCTTCTTCGGCCGGCTGGAAGATGACCGCGACGGAGCCGGCGAAATTGCGCGTTTCGGCGAGGTATTTGGCGGCACCCAACAACATAGCGGTGTGGCCGTCATGGCCGCAGGCGTGCATCTTGCCGGGGACGGTCGAGGCATAGGATTTGCCGGTGATCTCGTTGAGCGGCAGGGCATCCATGTCGGCGCGCAGGCCGATGGTCGACCCTTCGCCGTGGCGGCCGCGGATGATGCCGACGACGCCGGTCTTGCCCAAACCCGTCACGATATCGTCGCAGCCGAAAGCCTTCAGCTTCTCGGTGACGAAAGCGGCGGTCTTGAAGACGTCGAAATTCAGCTCCGGCGTCTGGTGCAAATGGCGGCGCCAGCCGGCCACCTCGTCCTGCATTTCGGCGGCTCGGTTCAGGATCGGCATGATGGTTCCATTTCGCTGTTGGAGCAGGCGGTCTTGGCCTGCTGCTTTGCAATTGTGCCTGCTGCCTTGCAACCATGCACGCTGCTTTGCATTGTGCTGCTGCTTCCACATTGTGATCGGCAGCACTTTGCCATGTTGACGTCACATAGAGTAAATAGCACCGCGACTGTGGTCCGGGAACAGAGGGCCGGACCATTATCCTGGCGATCGTGTAACGAAATCTTACGGAGCCAGGTGCGACTGCGGCAAGAGGCTATTTCGGTTTTCATGATGCGCTACAGGCATTTCCTCAGACTGTTGGTGGCGGGCACGGTGGTGCTTGCGTCGCTGGCCGGGCCTGCCTTGGCCAATCCGACAATCCTGTTCGACCTGAACAGCGGCAAGATCCTGCAGCACAAGGAGGCGTTCAGGCGCTGGTACCCGGCGTCGCTGACCAAGCTGATGACCGCCTATGTGGCGTTTCGGGCGATTGCCGCGGGCGAGGTCCAGCTCGATTCGCCGATCAAGGTAACGAAACATTCCGCCGGCGAGCCGCCGAGCAAGATGGGCTTCAAGCCGGGCTCGGTGATGCGGTTGGACAATGCGCTGAAGATGATGCTGGTCAAATCGGCCAACGATATCGCCATGGCGGTCGGCGAGAATATCGGCGGTTCGCAAGCGGCTTTCGCCGAGCGCATGAACGCCGAAGCGCAGAGGCTCGGCATGAGCGGGTCCCATTTCGTCAATCCGAACGGGCTCTATTCGCCGGACCAGTATACGACGGCGCGCGATCTCGCTTTGCTGGTGATGGCGATTCGCAAGGAATTTCCGCAATATGCCCCCTGGTTCTCGATCGAAGGCCTTGCCGTCGGCAAGAAGGCGATCTCCAACTACAACCTGCTGATCGGCCGCTATCCGGGTGCCGACGGCATGAAGACGGGTTTCGTCTGCTCGTCCGGTTTCAACATGATCGGCTCGGCGACCCGCAACGGCCGCACCCTGGTCGCCGTGGTGCTCGGCGAACGATCGGCAGTCACCCGCGCCGAGGCGGCGGCAAAACTGCTCGACCAGGGTTTTGCAACCCCGGCGCCGAGCTGGCTGACGGTCGCGGCGCTGCCCGCCTATGGGGACACCATGTCGGCCAACGACATGAATGACGAAATCTGCAAGAAGAAGCCGGTCGAGGAGCAGTCGGAGGCCGCCCCCGCGGTCGGCGACAAGGGCAAGGACGTGCCGAAATCGCCCTATCAGGAAAAGCTCGACCATGTGCCGACGCTGATCGCCGTCGGCCTCGGCGGCGCCACGGGGCCGAAGCCGAAGGCGATGGTCGACGCTTCCGGGCAGGAATATGCCGACGTGCCGCTGCCGACATGGCGGCCGGACCGGGCGCCGCCGGCCGGCGCCGAGCCAGTTGTGGCCGGATCCGCCACCGCCGCGCAGGTCCAGCAGCCGGCCAAGGCGCTGAACTAGCCGCATGGCCGGCTTCCCGATCCCCGTTTCGGTGCTCACCGGCTTTCTCGGTGCCGGCAAGACGACGCTGCTCAACCGGCTGCTCCGGGATCCGGCGCTCGCCGACACCGCCGTCATCATCAACGAGTTCGGCGAGGTGGCGATCGACCATCTCCTGGTCGAGCAGGCCTCCGACGGCATCATCCAGCTCTCCGACGGCTGTCTCTGCTGCACGGTGCGCGGCGAGCTGGTCGACACGCTGGCTGACCTCGTCGACCGGCTGCAGACCGGCCGCATCGACCGGCTTGCCCGCGTCATCGTCGAGACCACCGGGCTCGCCGATCCCGCCCCCGTACTGCAGTCGATCATGGCACACCCCGCCCTGGTCCAGGCCTTCCGGCTCGACGGCGTCATCACCCTGGTCGATGCCGTCAACGGCAATGCGACGCTCGATGCGCATGTCGAGGCGGTGAAGCAGGTGGCCGTCGCCGATCGCATGGTGCTCAGCAAGGCCGACCTGACCACGGATGCAGGCGATGTCGAGGCGTTGCGGGCGCGGCTCAGGCAGCTCAACCCGGGCGCCGTGGTGCTCGACGCGGGCGAGGCAAGCACCGCGACCCTGTTCGATAGCGGCCTCTACAATCCGGCCACCAAATCCGTCGATGTGCAGCGTTGGCTGGGCGAACAAGCCGGCCACGACCATGACCACGGCGGGCATGATCACGA
Source organism: Mesorhizobium sp. M0968 (assembly GCF_040319065.1). Taxonomy (NCBI): domain Bacteria; kingdom Pseudomonadati; phylum Pseudomonadota; class Alphaproteobacteria; order Hyphomicrobiales; family Phyllobacteriaceae; genus Mesorhizobium; species Mesorhizobium sp. M0968. The sequence goes on along the minus strand of NZ_JAMYNL010000001.1, from coordinate 159,299 downwards.
CGGGCATGATCACGACGAGCATGACCATGCCGACCATGATCACCATGACCACAGGCACGATTCCCGTGTGCGTTCGTATTCGCTGGTTCATGACGGGCCGGTGCCGTTTTCGGCAATCGAGATGTTCCTCGATCTGTTGCGCTCGGCGCATGGCGAGCGCCTTTTGCGGATGAAAGGCGTCATCGAGCTTGCAGAAGACCGGTCGCGGCCGCTGGTTATCCATGGCGTGCAGAAGATCCTGCATCCGCCGGTGCAACTGCCGGCCTGGCCGGACAGCCAGCGCGGCACCAGACTGGTGCTGATCACGCTCGACATGCCCGAAGACTATGTCCGGCGGCTGTTCGCCGCCTTCACCAACCGGCCGTCGATCGACACGCCGGATCGCGCAGCACTGGAAAGCAACCCGCTGGCTATTGCCGGATCGTGATCTCCCCCCTTGAGGGGGAGATGTCGCCGAAGGCGACAGAGGGGGTCGCCTCGGCTGGCGCGACCCCCTGTGGGACGAAAGAAAAGGTTGGCGCTTCACGCGCGGCAACCCCCTCTGGCCTGCCGGCCATCTCCCCCTCAAGGGGGGAGATTATCCCGCTCAGCCGCTTTCGCCAGAACGAGCTAAGTCGAGACTCAGTCGATCCCGCGCTCGACCAGGAAGCGGTGGCCGCCTGCCATCGCCGTCGTTTCGATCAGCCGATGGCCGCTCTCGGCGCAGAAGGCGGGAATGTCGATGACGGCGAGCGGGTCGGTGGTTTCGAGCCACAGGCGGCTGCCCGGCTGCATTGCGGCCAGGCGCTTTTTTGCCTTGAGCACGGGCAACGGGCAGTTCAAGCCTTTGAGGTCGTAGACGGCAGCGGGGCTGGTTGAGGGCCTGTCTTCCTGGCCCCCATCTTCCTGTTCAAGCATGAACCTCAGCCGCCAAACATGCCGAGCAGTTTCTTCTTCAGCCTTGTCGCCGTGCTTTCGGCGTCCGCAGCCTGCGTTTCGGCGACCGGAACGGCCTCCGCGGATGGCGCGACGGTTGCGGTCGCGACAGGCGCTTCGGCCGCCGACTTGGCAGCATCCTTTTCGGCCAATGCCTGCGCCTTGGCGGCTTCCTTCTCGGCCAGGGCTTGCGCCTTGGCTGCCGCTTTCGCTGCCTTCGCCGCTTCTATCGCGGCAAGCCGCTGTTCCTCGGCCTTCTGCTTGGCAGCCTTTTCGGCGTCGAGCGCTGCCATCTTGCGGCCCGCCGGCGAATCGATGCGGCCCATGCGTGCCGTTTCGGCCACGGTGCCGTCCGGGTTGAGCGAGGGCGGCTCGATCGGCACGCGTTCGCCGCGCGCACGCCGTTTCGACCAGTCGGAAACGATGCTGGCTTCCTTGATCCCGGCGATGGTCGGCTTGGGTGCCGGCACGCTGGCCTTCATGGCGCCGTTGAAGGCCGCCTCATAGGTGCTTTGATAGGCGTTGATGGCGCTCTTCAGCGAATCGGGCTGGGTGGTCACAGGGCAAGCGCCGGTCGGATTAAACGTCGAGCCGTCGGCCGCTACCTGGTTGAAGACGTAGCGCTTCTCGCAGACGTCGACTTTCGGCGGCACCTTGGTGACCTCGAAATTGTCGTAGCCGACCTTCAGCATCTTCCAGAATTCGTAGTTCGGATCGTTGCGATAGCGCGCCATGTTGGCTGCGGTCATGCGGAACGGAAAAGCCTGGATCTGGAACTCGGTCTGGCCGCCCTGGAAGGCGTCGCGGCCGAAAGCGTAGATCTGCTCGATCTGGGCGTCGGTCATCGAATAGCAGCCGGACGACGAGCAGGCGCCATGGACCATCAGGTTGGAACCGGTGCGGCCATTGGCGCGGTCATAGGCGTTCGGGTAGCCGATGTTGAAGGACAGGTGATAATTCGACCGCGGGTTCATCTGTGCCGGGCGGACCGTGTAAAAGCCTTCCGGCGCCTGGCGGTCGCCTTCGGTGAACTTCGGTCCGAGCTTGCCCGACCATTTGCAGATGTCGTAGCTGGCGACCAGGTCGTAGCGGCCGTTGGTCTTGGCCTTCCAGATTTCGAGCTTGCCTTCTTCCTTGAAGATGCGGGCCATCACCGAAGAGGTGCGGACCATTCCCTTGGCCGTCATCTCGGCCAGGATCTTGTCCGGCAGCGGCTTGTTGGCTTGCGGCGCAAAATCCTTCATCGAAGCGTCATTGCAGCCGGCGACGCCGATCGCAGCGATCAGAACTCCGGTGCGGGCAAGCTTGGCAAACATGGATATGGCTATCGTCTTCATCTCTGCGCCGCGGATGCCGCAGCTGCTAAACCGACCGCTGACGGACCTTAAGCCCGTTAACCTTGAAAATTCCTTACCGCAAGCATGCGGCGCGTCCCCTTACGTTAAGCTCACTGAGCCGAATGCAGCGGCATTTTTGTGGCGAAACTGGTTCACGCCGCCACATTTCAGGCCGCGTGCCTGCGTTGGTTACAGATTGCGGCCCATCGCCAGGTATTTCTCGCGGCGATGCTCGCGGAAGTCGGTGTTGGCGCCGGAGAATTCCTTCATCGTCCTGGCGATGAGGTCGCCGGTGGCGGCGATCACCGTTTCGGGGGCGCGATGGGCACCGCCGAGCGGCTCGGCGATGATGGCGTCGATGATCTTCAGCTCCAGCAGGTCCTGCGCCGTGATCTTCATATTGGTCGCAGCATCCTTGGACCGCGTGGTATCGCGCCACAGGATCGAGGCGGCGCCCTCCGGCGAGATCACCGAATAGATGGCGTGTTCGAGCATGTAGACGCGGTTGGCGGTGGCGATCGCTATAGCGCCGCCCGAGCCGCCTTCGCCGATCACCACCGAGATCGACGGCACCTTCAGGCCAAGGCAGGCCGAGGTCGAGCGGGCGATGGCTTCCGCCTGGCCGCGCTCTTCGGCGTTGACGCCGGGATAGGCGCCGGCCGTGTCGACCAGCGTCAGCAGCGGGATCTGGAAGCGGTCGGCGAGTTCCATCAGCCGCACCGCCTTGCGGTAGCCCTCCGGCCGCACCGAGCCGAAATTATGCTTCAGCCGGCTTGCCGTATCGGAACCCTTCTCCTGGCCGATGATCGCCACCGGCTCGCCGCGAAAGCGGGCGAAGCCGCCGACGATCGCCTGGTCCTCGCCGAAATTGCGGTCGCCGGCAAGCGGCGTGAAATCGGTAAGCAGGCCCTTGATGTAGTCGATGCAATGCGGCCTGTCCGGATGGCGCGCCACCTGCACCTTCTGCCATGGCGTCAGCGCCTTGTAGGCGTCGCGCAGCGCATCGCGCGAGCGCTTCTCGAGACGGGCGATCTCATCGCCGACATCGACCGCCTCGCCGTTCTCGGCAAGCTTCTTCAGCTCAAGGATCTTGCCTTCGAGATCCTGCACAGGCTTTTCGAAATCGAGGTAATTGTACATTCTTGGGCGAACCGGCAAGTCGGAAGGCAATGACTGACGCAAGCCCGAAAATGCAGGCTGGGCGCGGTGGAGCGTCGTTCTCACATAGCGACATGACGCCTAGTCGGCAAGCGGATGATGATCGTTGACCAGATGCACCAGCCGCTCCTCCAGCACATGCGTGTAGATCTGCGTCGTTGAAATATCGGCATGACCGAGCAGCTGCTGCACGGCCCTGAGATCGGCGCCGTTCTGCAAGAGATGGCTGGCGAAAGCATGGCGCAGCACATGCGGCGATATCTTCGCCGCGGCAATGCCGGCCCGTGCGGCAAGCGCTTTCAGCTCGCGGGCAAAGACCTGTCTCGAGAGATAGCCGCTGTCGGCGGCGGCCGGAAACAGGAACGGGCTGTCGGCAAGAGCCGGCACCGCCGCCCGGGCGGCAAGCCAGGTCCGCATCGCCGTGCGCGCCTTGGCCGACAGCGGCACCATGCGCTCCTTGTTGCCCTTGCCGCGCACCATGAAGAAGCGGTCGTCGCGCTGCGCCACCGTCACGGGAAGGCCGACCAGCTCCGAAACGCGCAAGCCGGTGGCGTAGAGCACCTCGACCAGCGCGTGCAGGCGCAGCGCCGCCAGCCTGTCGGCGCCATGCATGGAGGCCTCCTGCGCGGCGCGGTCGAGCAGCCGGCCGGTATCGGCTTCGCTCATCGTCTTCGGCAGCGGCCGGCCCTTCCTCGGGCTGTCCAGCGTGCCGGTCGGATCGTCGCCGCGCAGGCCCTCGGCATAGAGAAACTTGAAGAACTGCCGGATCGCCGACAATTTGCGCGCCTGCGAGGTGGCGGCAAAGCCGCGCGCGGCGATGTCGTCGAGATAGGCACGGATGTCGGCGCTGGTGGCAGCGGCAAGCCCACCGCCGATCCCGGCGGAAGCGTCTTCGAGGTCGCGGCGATAGGAGGAAAGCGTGTTTTCGGCGGCGCCGCGCTCGGCGCTCATCATCTCCAGGAAGGCTTCGATGCGAGCGGCGCTGTTCATTTTTTGGGATTGAGCTTTTCCGGAGGGATACGCACGCTCATTTCCGCCTTCCTCGGCTCGACGAACATGACCAGGGCGAACATCGCGCCATAGACAATGCCGGCCAGAATCGCGAGCGTCACGACAAAGCGAAACAGTGTTGGCATTAATTTTCGCCCGTCGTCTTATTCTGCATTTCCAACCCTGTGCCCTTATGAGACGCCAATCCGGCCAATTCAAGGGTGAAGCCCATAGTCCCGGTTGCGCCGCGCTTGACGCAAACAGGCTTTTGATGTCGATACCGCCAAAGAGGCCCTAGAAGCATGAACGCGCTACCAGCAAATCCTCCGGGCGAGAGCCATGCCGCGCTGCTCGGCCGGCTGGGCGGCCGTTCCATCGTCTTTGTCGGGCTGATGGGCGCCGGCAAGACGGCGATCGGCCGCAAGGTGGCGGCGATGCTGGCACTGCCCTTCATCGACAGCGACCAGGAGATCGAAAGCGTCTCGCGCATGAGCGTCCCGGACCTGTTCGAGCGCTATGGCGAGGCGGAGTTCCGGGCACTGGAGCAGCGCGTCATCCTGCGTGTGCTGGAGCACGGGCCGCAGGTGCTGTCGACCGGCGGCGGTGCCTTCATGAACGCGCAGACGCGCGAGGCGATCGCCAGCCATGGCGTTTCGGTTTGGCTGAAGGCCGAGATCGACCTGTTGATGGAGCGCGTTTCCAAGAAACAGAACCGGCCGCTGCTGAAAAGCGCCGATCCGCGCGCCGTGCTTGAACGGCTGATGGCGGAACGCTACCCGGTTTATGCCGCGGCCGATGTCGTCGTGCCGACCCGCGACGACCGCAAGGAGATCATTGCCGCCGAAGTGGTGGACGCGCTGCGCGGCCATCTTGGCGTTGCCGGCATCGACGAGGTGCGGTCGTGAGCGCTGATGCAACGGTCACTGTCGAAGTCGGGCTTGGCGAGCGTGCCTACGACATTTTGATCGGCCCCGGCCTGCTGTCACGCGCCGGCGCCGAGATCTCGCGCCGTCTGCCGGGAACGCGGGCGGCGGTCGTCACCGACGAAAACGTCGCTAGCGCGCATCTCGCAGCGCTTGCGGCCGGCCTGGCAAGCGGTGGCATCCAACATGCCGTCATCACGCTGCCGCCAGGCGAAAAGACCAAGAGCTTTGCGCATCTCGAGGAGGTGGTCGACGGCGTGCTGGCCGCCAAGCTGGAGCGCGGCGATGTCGTCATCGCGCTCGGCGGCGGCGTCATCGGCGACCTGGCCGGCTTCGCCGCCGGCATCGCGCGGCGCGGCATGAACTTTGTGCAGGTTCCGACCTCGCTGCTGGCGCAGGTCGATTCCTCCGTCGGCGGCAAGACCGGCATCAACAGCAAGCGCGGCAAGAACCTCGTCGGGGTATTCCACCAGCCGAAGCTGGTGCTGGCCGACACCGAAGTGCTCGACACGCTGCCGATCCGCGAGTTTCGCGCCGGCTATGCCGAACTGGCCAAATATGGGCTGATCGACCGGCCCGAGTTTTTCGCCTGGCTGGAAGAAAACTGGCGTCAAGTGTTTGCCGGCGGGCCGGAGCGGGCTGCGGCCATCGCCGAGGCCTGTCGTGCCAAGGCCGACGTCGTTGCCCGCGACGAGTTCGAGACCGGCGACCGCGCGTTGCTCAATCTCGGCCACACCTTCGGTCATGCGCTGGAGGCGGCGACCGGCTATGGCGGCGCAAGGCTCGTGCATGGCGAGGGCGTCGCCATCGGCATGGCGCTGGCGCACCGCTTTTCGTCAAGGCTCAATTTGGCGAGCCCCGACGACGCTGCGCGTGTCGAGGCGCATCTTCGCGCCGTCGGTCTGCCCTGGCGGATGGCCGACATTCCAGGCGAACTGCCCGACGCCGAGACGCTGTTCTCCTTCATCACCCAGGACAAGAAGGTGTCGCGCGGCGCGCTGACCTTCATCCTGACGCGCGGCGTCGGCCAGGCCTTCATCGCCAGGGATGTGCCGGCCTCGGAAGTGCTGGCGTTCCTCCGGGAGAACCATCCGGGTCGGCAGGAAAGCCGGCCGGGATGAGCCAGGCCGGCTGGATCGCGGCTGCCGTGCTCGCCGGCCTCGGCGTGCTGGGCTTCGTCTTGCGCCGGCGCCTGCTCGCCGCCTTCGGCTACGAGCTGCAACGCATGGAGCCGCAGCGCTCTGCGCGCGAGGAACTGCGCGGCGCCGTCGACGATTTCCGCCGCGACGGCCAGGTGGTGCGCGAGGACCGCGCCCGCATCGGCGGCCTGTTCGACCTCGAGGAGCTCGAAGTGTCGGACGTCATGGTCCACCGCACCAATATGCGCTCGGTCAACGCCGACGACCCGCCCGAAGCGGTGGTTCGCGAGATCCTGCAGAGCCCGCACACCCGCATGCCGTTGTGGAAGGGTTCGCTCGACAACATTGTCGGCGTGCTGCACGCGAAGGATCTGCTGCGCGCGCTGAACGAGGTCGGCAACGATTTTTCCAGGATCGACGTGATGAAGATCGCGTCGAAACCGTGGTTCGTGCCCGACACCACGACGCTTCAGGAGCAGCTCAATGCCTTCCTGCGCCGCAAGGCGCATTTCGCCATCGTCGTCGACGAATATGGCGAGGTCGAAGGGCTGGTGACGCTGGAGGACATCATCGAGGAGATCGTCGGCGAGATCGCCGACGAGCACGACATCGACATCCAGGGCGTCAAGCAGGAGGCCGACGGCTCCGTCGTCGTCGACGGCACGGTGCCGATCCGCGACCTTAATCGGGCGCTCGACTGGAACCTGCCGGACGAGGAAGCCACCACCATCGCCGGCCTTGTCATCCACGAGGCGCAGTCGATCCCGGACGAAAAGCAGGCCTTTACGTTTCACGGCAAGCGCTTCGTCGTCATGAAGCGCGACAAGAACCGTATCGCGCGGCTGAGGATCAAGCCGGCGATGCTTGGAGAATGACAGTGCGCACCTTGTGGCAGCCGTGGGCAGTCAGGCGTTGATGAAGATCGATCGGCGAAGCCTGCTTCTGGCGTCGATGGCGGCGCTGCTGCCGGGACAGGCTGCGGCGGCATTGCGGCTGCGTTCGCCGTCGCCCGAAACCTTCGACTATGGGCCGGCCAAGCTCGACATTTATTCCCGCGACGGCGCAAGCGGCCTGCCGGTCGTCTTTTTCGTCCATGGCGGCGCCTGGCGAGTCGGCAACCGCGGCAACGTCAATGCCAAGCCGCAATTCCTGCTCGACAATGGCTTCGGCTTCGTCTCGATCGACTACCGGATGCTGCCCAAGGCCGACGTCGCCACCCAGGCGGCAGATGTCGAACTGGCCTATCGTTACGTCCGCGCCAACATCGCCAGGCATGGCGGCGATCCGGACCGGATCGTCGCCATGGGCCATTCGGCCGGCTGCCATCTCGTCGCATTGACCGGGCTGCGCGGCGGCCTGCCCGGCGTCGCGGCGCTGGTTCTCGACGACACCAGGGCCTACGATCTGGAGGCGCTGGCCAGAAGCGGCGGCATGGCAGGGGTCTATGCCCGCGCCTTTCCCGATCCGGCGCAGTGGCGCGCGCTGTCGCCTGTCACCTACGTCGAAGGCCGCAAGCACCCGCCGACCTTCATCGCCCATTCGCGCGCGAAAGCCCGCGCGGCGGATGCGCAGGCCTTCGCCGGGCGTCTGCGCGCCACCGGAACCAGGGTCACGCTGTTCGACGGCAGCGCCTATTCGCACATGTCGATCAATCGCGACTTCGGCACCGAGGGCGATGCATTGACCGCCGCGGTGATGGCTTTCCTGAGGGCGAGCTTCGGCTGAAATTACCAGCGGGTCTTTTCGCCGGGCGCCGCCGGCTCGATCGCCAGGGCGTGCACGCCGGATTTCAATTCCTCGGCCAGCAATGTGTTGACGGCGCGGTGACGTTCGACGCGGCTCATGCCGGCAAAGGCTGGCGCGACGATGCGGACGCGAAAATGCGTCTCGCCGGTGCCGTCGAAGGTGGCGTGATGGCCGGAATCCACATGATGATGCCCGGCATGGAGATGGCTTTCGTTGATGACGGCCAGCCGTTCCGGCGAAAACGCCTTTTTCAGCTTGTCTTCCATCGTTGCCTGTATGGACATCGCCGCTTCCCTTCACCACATCTATGTCATCGCACAAAATTCGCAATTCGCCGGTTTTATGCCGCGATTCAGCGGTTAGGGCGATCATCGCGAAAATGTCAATTCTTGTTTCGCATCCGCGAACAGCCCATAAATGGGTGAGATGAAGCCGTACCCAAAATATTTCGAGAAGATTCGCATCCGCCCGGAGAAGGACGCGGAGCTGAAGTCGCGTTCGCCGATCTGCCAGTGGGATGGCTGCAAGGAGGCCGGTACCCACCGTGCCCCGGTCGGACGGATGAAGGAAGGCGAGTATTTCCAGTTCTGCTTCGATCACGTGCGCGAGTACAACAAGGGCTTCAATTATTTCTCGGGCGTTCCCGATACCGAGATCGCCCGCTTCCAGAAGGAAGCCATGACCGGCCACCGGCCGACCTGGAAAATGGGCGTCAACGGTGCCTCGACACGCTCCTCGCCCGACTTCGCACAGGCGCGCTCCGGCCGCGCCGGCTACTACAATCGCATGCGCGATCCGTTCGACCTGTTCAAAGGCCCGAAGGACCCGCGCGAAGCACGCGAGCGCAAGGCCAAGCCGCTTGAGGCCAAGGCACTGGAAACGCTTGGCCTTGATACAAAGGCAACTGGCAAGGATATCAAGGCGCGCTATAAGGAACTTGTGAAACGCCACCACCCGGATGCGAATGGCGGCGACAGAGGTTCGGAAGACCGGTTCCGCGATGTGCTCCAGGCGTATCGCGTGCTCAAGCAGGCAGGTTTGTGCTGAGCGACCATACGGTTCGTGTCGCTTTCCAACTTTCATAAGGTTGGAAAAGGCTCTAAGACCGCCCCCGAACAAAATCGATTGCCGGCGAAACGCGGCGTTTCGCTTGTGGAGATGTTGATAGAGATGAACAAGGTCGATCGCGACATCGCCAACCTGCCCGACACCACGGTGTCGGTGAAGGAGACATTCGGCTTCGACTCCAAGATGGTGGTGCCGGCCTATGCGGTGACGAGCGAGCATGTCCCCGACATCGATCCGGACTACCTGTTCGACAAGAACACGACCATGGCGATCCTCGCCGGCTTTGCCTACAATCGCCGCGTCATGGTGTCGGGCTATCACGGCACCGGCAAGTCGACGCATATCGAGCAGGTCGCCGCCCGCCTCAACTGGCCTTGCGTGCGCGTCAACCTCGACAGCCATGTCAGCCGTATCGATCTCGTCGGCAAGGACGCCATCGTCGTCAAGGACGGGCTGCAGATCACCGAATTCCGCGATGGCATCCTGCCCTGGGCCTATCAGCACAATGTCGCGCTGTGCTTCGACGAGTACGATGCCGGCCGCCCGGACGTGATGTTCGTCATCCAGCGCGTGCTGGAATCGTCGGGCCGGCTGACGCTGCTCGACCAGAGCCGGGTCATCCGCCCGCACCCGGCCTTCCGGCTGTTTTCGACCGCCAACACGGTTGGGCTGGGCGACACCACCGGCCTCTACCACGGCACCCAGCAGATCAACCAGGCGCAGATGGACCGCTGGTCGATCGTTACCACGCTGAACTATTTGCCGCACGACAATGAAGTGAACATCGTGCTGGCCAAGGCCAAGCATTATCGCGACGGCAAGGGCAAGGAGATCGTCAACAAGATGGTGCGTGTCGCCGACATGACGCGCTCGGCCTTCATCAACGGCGATCTGTCGACGGTGATGAGCCCGCGTACGGTCATCACCTGGGCCGAGAATGCCGAGATCTTCGGCAATATCGGCATGGCGTTCCGGCTGACCTTCCTCAACAAATGCGACGAGCTCGAACGCTCGCTGGTGGCCGAGTTCTACCAACGCGCCTTTGGCGAGGATCTGCCGGAATCGGCTGCCAATGTGGTGCTGGGCTAAGCAGAGTCTCGATGGCGGGTCCGGGCGACAATACGCGAAACAAATCCAAGACCGGCGCTGAGAACGACAGCTTCAAGCGCGCGGTTACCGTCTGCATGCGCGCCATCGCCGGCGACAATGATCTCGAGGTCGGCTTCGCCAAGGATCGGCCGGCACTGGCCGGCAGCCGCGCCCGGCTGCCGGAACTGCCGAAGAAGGCATCGAAGGCGGACATCGCCATCACCCGCGGGCTCGGCGATTCCATGGCGCTGAAGCGCGCCTGCCACGATGCGCGCATCCACACCAGGCTGGCCCCGGAAGGCAAACAGGCCCGCGCCATCTATGACGCGGTAGAGCAGGCCCGGGTGGAGGCGATCGGCAGCCGCGCCATGCAGGGCGTCGCCGACAATATCGGCTCGATGCTCGAGGACAAATACGCCAGGGCCAACCTCGTCGACGTCAAGGACAAGGCCGACGCGCCGATCGAGGAAGCGCTGGCGCTGATGGTGCGCGAAAAGCTGACCGGCCGCACTGTGCCGAAGAGCGGCGAACGGCTGGTCGATCTCTGGCGCCCCTGGGTCGAGGAAAAAGCCAGTGCCGACCTCGACGGGCTGTCGGCAAAGCTCGATGACCAGCAGGCGTTCGCCCGCGTCGTGCGCGAGATGCTCGCCTCCATGGAAATGGCCGAGGAGCTCGGCGATGACCAGGAGACGGAAGACTCCGAGGACAACGACGAAAACCAGCCGCAAGGCGAGGAGCAGAGCGAGGAGGGCGGCGAAGACGATTCGGGCTCCGAGCAGTCGCAATCCGAGGATACCGAGGCATCGTCGGACGACGAGCAATCGGCCGAGACGGAAGCCTCCGACGCCACCGCCGAGGATCTCTCCGACGACGACGACGCCGATGCGGAGACGCCCGGCGAGGCGCGCCGCAACGACAATCCCTTCACCAATCTGCCGAAAGAGATCGATTACAAGGTCTTCACCACGGCCTTCGACGAGACCGTAGGTGCGGAGGAACTGTGCGAGGAGGAGGAGCTCGACCGGCTGCGCGCCTTCCTCGACAAGCAGCTCGCCAACCTTTCCGGCGTCGTCGGGCGGCTGGCCAACCGGCTGCAGCGCCGCCTGATGGCGCAGCAGAACCGCTCCTGGGATTTCGACCTCGAAGAAGGCTATCTCGATCCGGCACGGCTGGTGCGCGTCGTCATCGACCCGATGCAGCCGCTGTCCTTCAAGCAGGAGCGCGATACCAAATTTCGCGACACGGTGGTGTCGCTGGTGCTCGACAATTCGGGCTCGATGCGCGGCCGGCCGATCACTGTCGCCGCGACCTGCGCCGACATCCTGGCGCGCACGCTGGAACGCTGCGGCGTCTCGGTCGAAATCCTCGGCTTCACCACCCGCGCCTGGAAGGGCGGACAGGCGCGCGAGAAATGGCTGAAGGAAGGCAAGCCGCCGAACCCCGGCCGGCTCAACGATCTGCGCCACATCATCTACAAATCCGCCGACCATCCGTGGCGGCGGGCGCGCCGCAACCTCGGCCTGATGATGCGCGAGGGCCTGCTCAAGGAAAACATCGACGGCGAGGCGCTGCTGTGGGCGCACAACCGGCTGATCGCGCGGCCGGAGCAGCGCAAGATCCTGATGATGATCTCCGACGGCGCGCCGGTCGACGATTCGACGCTGTCGGTCAACCCCGGCAATTATCTCGAGCGGCATCTGCGCGCCATCATCGAACTCATCGAGACGCGCTCGCCGGTCGAGCTTTTGGCCATCGGCATCGGCCACGACGTCACCCGCTACTATCGCCGCGCCGTCACCATCGTCGATGCCGAAGAACTGGCCGGCGCCATGACCGAGCAGCTGGCCTCGCTGTTCGCCGAGGAAACCGTGCGCGACACGCGGCGCGGCGGCATGCGGCGCGCCGGATGATTTTTTCCCGCGGCGGCTTTTGGCAGAAGCTTTTGGCCGCCATTGCGTTGTTAGGCATCAGTTTGGCGCCAGCTGTCGCTGCCGGCCCGGCCTCGGTCGAGCCGGCCGAAATCACGGCACGGCCGATCAGCGAATTCCACATCGGCCGGCCGGACAAACAGTTCGGGCCGCTCGAATTCATCGGCGGGCTCGAAATGACCTCGTCGACGCGCGATTTCGGCGCGCTGTCGGCACTTCGGTTCCTCGAGCCCGGCAGCGATTTCATCGGCGTCGCCGACACCGGCTTCTGGTTCTTCGGCACCCTCGTCCACGATGCCGAGAAGCGGCCTTCCGGCATCCAGAATTTTCGCATGCAGCAGATGGTCGATTCGGCCGGTCAGCCGATCGACGAGAAATGGGCGGTCGATGCCGAAGGCCTCGCGGTCAAGGACGGCATTGCCACGGTCGGTTTCGAGGGCGATCACCGTATCGCAGAGTTCAAGATCGATCCGGACGGCATGAAGGCGCCGTTCAGGCAATTGGGCTTCCTGATTCCAGCCTGGGAACTTCGCCGCAATCGCGGCTTTGAGACCGTCACCCGCGCCAACCCCAACGGGCAGCACGCGGGCGGACTGGTCGTGGTGTCGGAAAAGAGCCTCGACAAGGCCGGCAACATCTTTGCCGCGATCATCGAAGGGCCGCACAAGGGCGTCTTCACCGTCAAGCGCAATGGCGATTTCGACATCACCGACGGCGCCTTCCTGCCGGACGGCGACCTGTTGCTTCTGGAGCGCAGTTTTTCGATGGCCGGCGGCGTCAAGATGCGGCTGCGGCGCATCTATGGCGAAAGCGTCGAGAAGGGCGCCGTCGCCGACGGGCCGGTGCTGCTCGAAGCCGACATGGGCTACCAGATCGACAACATGGAAGCGCTCGACGTCTGGACCCGCGACGATGGCGCGCTGATCGTGTCGCTGATGTCCGACGACAACCACTCGATCCTGCAGCGCAATCTTTACCTGGAATTTGTGCTGCACGAGGATTGACGCGCGACCGGCCTGCTGGCTGACAGCATCGCTGGCGTTTCCGCGCCGTTTTGCAGCGCAGGCAATTTCCCTTGCAATTTCCCTTGCAATTTCCCCTGGCAATGACCCGCATCGCGGGTTTTCCAGCCGGCTGTCACCATCTGCAAAAATACTTTAGTCGTGACTTGACAATTTGTGTCATCGGCGAAATACTCAAGTCCATGCTTAAGTATTCCGAGATCGACAGCATCCTGCGGGCTCTTGCCGAGCCGACGCGCCGGGCAATCCTGGAAAGGCTGAGCCGCGGGCCGGCCACCGTCAGCCAGTTGGCGGAGCCGTTCGGCATGACCTTCGCTGCCGTGCTCCAGCATCTCCAGGCGCTGGAAGCGTGCGGGCTGATCCGCAGCGAGAAGGTCGGACGCGTGCGCACCTGCCGGATCGAGCCCGGCGGGCTAGCCCCGCTCGCCGACTGGATCGCCGCGCGCCGTACACTGGCCGAACGCCAGCTCGACCGTCTCGGCCAGATCCTGGCGGAGACTGACCAACCGGACGCAACACTCCACGACCAGGAAAAGGACGACAAGAAATGAACCAGATTGCCCCCGTGAACGACCAGGCCGTCATCCATTCAAGCTTCACGATCGAGCGGACCTACCCGCAATCGCCCGAGAGCGTCTTCCTCGCCTTTGCCGACAAGGCGACGGTGCGGCGCTGGCGCGTCGAAGGCGACGGCTTCACCATCGCCGAATTCACCTTCGATTTCCGTGTCGGCGGCAGCGAGGTTTCGCGGTTCAGCTACCAGGGCGGCCCGGAGATCAGGCTCGATGCGCAGTTCCAGGACATCGTCCCTGACCGGCGCATCGTATTTTCATACCGGATGGCGGTCGGGGCGCAGCCGCTGTCGGCGTCGCTCACCACGGTCGAGCTTGCACCTTCCGGCGAGGGCACGCGCCTGACCTATACCGAACAGGGTGCGTTCTTCGATGGCGTCGATTCAGCGCAAGGGCGCGAGGAGGGCACACGCGGGCTGCTGCAGGCGCTCGCCGCCGAGCTTCAGAAGGCGAAGTAGAGGTTCGTCGGCGTGGCGGGCGGCGACCACAAGGCCCGCCCGGATTGCGAGGTGGTGGCCTATTGCCCCTGGTCGCGAGCCAGACGATGTGACGGGCGCCGCGCTTGCCGTGAGCCCGCACCTTGACCTCCTCGACCGTGAAGCCGGCCTGCTTGAGCCTTCGGGTGAAACCTGCGTCAGGGCCCTGCGACCAGACCGCCAGCACACCGCCGGGCTTGAGAGCTGCTCTCGCGCTGATCAGGCCGGCTGCGCCGTAGAGCGCATCGTTGGCCTTGTAGACGATGCCCTCGGGGCCGTTGTCGACATCGAGCAGGATCGCGTCCCAGGCCGAAGCTTGCGATCGGATGAGCTGACCGACATCGGCCTCGCGAATGCCGACACGCCGGTCGTCAAGGCAACCGTCGAAAACTTCGGCCATCAGGCCGCGCGCCCACGCCACGACCGCCGGCACCAATTCGGCAACGGTGACCTGCGCATCGTCGCCGAGCTCGGCCAGCGCCGCGCGCAAGGTAAAGCCCATGCCGAGGCCGCCGATCAGGATGTTCGGGGTCCGGCGGCCGGCAATCCTTTGGCAAGACAGTTTCGCCAGCGCCTCTTCGGAACCGCTGAGCCGGCTGTTCATCAGCTCGTTGGCGCCAAGCATGATCGAGAATTCGCCGCCGCGCCGCTTCAGGCGGAGTTCCTGTCCGCCGTCAGGCGTTTTTGCCGAGTCCAGTTGAAGCCAGGGGATCATGCTCGATAGTCTTTGAGCATGATCTTGTCCGAAAACCGGTTCCCACTTTTCGGGATCATGCTTCTATGCCGCCAGTGCCGGCTGGCTCCAGCGGGCGGCAAGCAGCCGGTAGGGGATCAGCGCCACCACCGCTATGACCAGCTTGACGCCGAGATCGCCGAGCGCCCAGGAAATCCAGCGCATCGTCTCGACCGGCAGCACGCCCATCAGCGGCGCGGTTTCCAGCGCAAAGCCGTCGTTGGGCCCGGCGAAGGCGAACGCCGCCGCGAAGGCGACGGTGAAAAACACCACCGTATCGAAAACGGAGCCGACCAGCGTGCCGACGATCGGCGCGCGCCACCAGCTCTGCCGGCGCAGCCGGTTGAATACGGTGACGTCGAGCAACTGCGCGGTGAGGAAGGCGGCGCCCGAGGCAGCGGCAATGCGCACCAGCCGGTCGGCGGCGGTCTCGAATTCGATCAGGCCGTGGCGAAACAGCAGCGGTGGGATGACGATCGAGCAGATCACCGCTGTCATGAAGCCGACAAAGACGATCCTGCGCGCCACCGCCGGCCCATAGCGGCGGTTGGCGAGATCGGTGACCAGGAAGGAGAACGGATAGGTGAAGGCGCCCCAGGTCAGGATGTCGGCCAGCGACAACCCGCCGATTGAACCCTGCATCGGGAACTGCACAAGGATGTTCGAGGCCACGACGACGAGCGCCATGGCCGCCACGAAGGGCAGGTACCGCGAGAGGAAAGTCATTTTTTTATCCTGGGTAATGGAACCAGCGGAACGCGATCCGGAACCGGATCACGCCCTGGAAGGCGGCTGCCGCCGAAAAACTCAGGCGGCCGGCTGTTCGGCGAGCTTCTTGGCGATCTGCTTCTTCAACAGGCGGGCGCGCTGCGACAATTCCTTGGCATCGGCCTTGGCCAGGAAGGCATCGAGGCCGCCGCGATGCTCGACCGAACGCAGCGCGTTGGCCGAAATGCGCAGGCGCACGTTCTGGTTCAGCGCTTCCGAGATCAGCGTCACATTGACGAGATTGGGCAGGAAGCGACGCTTGGTCTTGTTGTTGGCGTGGCTCACATTGTTGCCGGACATGACTGCCTTGGCAGTGAGTTCGCAGGTGCGGGACATGGTTCTAACCTTCGGTTCTCGGTCCTGGCCAAACATTCGACCCGCGCCGGGTGGCGCGCGGTTTCGGTCAGGCGGCCTCATGGAAAAAGTTGGCGTTCCATAGTTGCATTTCTCCGAGGCGTCAAGCTTGGGGTTGGTTAGTGCCAAGGGAATCAATCAAAAGATGACCGATGCCGGCGCTGCCCCTCATTCGCCTGCCGGCCCCTTCTCCCCGTATAGTAACGGGGAGAAGGGGCTTGGCCGCAGGCTCGGCGCTTCTGCAACTCCGCAAATTGGCGAAACCCTTTGCAAGGCGACCTTCTCCCCGTCCCTATACGGGGAGAAGTGCCCGGCAGGGCGATGAGGGGCTGCGCAAACCTGTCGCGATTTTCCAGGTGGCCACATTTTGTTCTTGCTTTGTGCCGGCAGCTATGCTACTAACTTCGGTATGGTGCTAATTGGCTCCAACGACCCGCCCGCCGAGGCGGGTTTTTATTTTGGCCGTCGACCAGCCCCAACGTTGCCTGCCGACGCCGCCTTTCACATTAAGGCCGGAATTCAGCCTATAAGCGGTCGCACAGGGACATGCCAGACCGGAGCCGCCCGTCCGGTCGACAATCAAGGACCCGCCATGCCTCGTTCTTTCCTCCATGCCCTGGTCGTGCTGTTGGCCGTCGCGCTGCCGACAACGGCTTCGGCCGCTGAGCCGCAATCCTTCACGGGCGAGTATTCGGTGTCGTTCCTCGGCCTTTCCGTGGCCAAAGCGAAATTCTCCAGCCACTACGAAGGCGACTCCTATTCGATCGAGGGCAGCGTCTCTGCCGCTGGGCTCGCCACACTGTTCGACGATACCCGAGGCACGATCTCGTCGAAGGGCAAGATTTCGGGCAAGCAGTTGCAGCCGCAAGCGTTCCACGCCGACTACACGTCCGGCAAGAAGGCATCGATGATCGACATCCAGTTTGCCAACGGCGTCGTCACCTCGACCAAGGTCGTGCCTGAGCCGAAGAAGCGCAATCCCGAGAATTGGATACCGCTGGTCGGCAGCCATCTCGTATCGGTCCTCGATCCGATGGCCGCCACCGTCATCCATGCCGACAGCCTCGACCAGGTCTGCGGGCGCACGGTGAAGCTCTATGACGGCGAAATGCGTGCCGATCTCAAACTGACCTACGAGTCCAAAGGGTCGATCTCGGTGGCCGGCTACAAGGGCGATACGGTCACCTGCAGGCTGGGCTTCGAGCCGGTGGCCGGCTACCGCAAGAACCGCAAGGCGCTGAACTACCTGAAGAAACGCAGCCGCATCATGGTGACGTTTGCACCGGTCGGCCAAAGCGGCGTATATGCGCCGATCCGCGCCACGGTCAGCACGCAAATCGGCCCGCTGACGATCAGCGCGGAGCGGTTCGAAGCAAACGAATAGGCGTGATGGTGCGCCGCCAACGGGCAGGGGCGACGGATATGGCGCGCGCAACACTGATAGGCTTCTCCGCGGTCGCCATGTGGGCGCTGCTGGCGCTGCTTACGGATGCTTCGGGCGCCGTTCCGCCGTTCCTGCTTACGGCAATTACCTTTACGATCGGCACCTGTGTCGGGCTGGTTGCCCGGCTGTTCATGCCGGCAGCCGATGGCGCCGCGAAGATACCGCGCCAGGTCGAAATACCACGCAAAGTCTGGGTGATCGGCATTGCCGGCCTGTTCGGCTACCACTTCTTCTACTTCACCGCGCTGCGCAATGCGCCGGCCGTCGAGGCCAGCCTGATCGCCTATCTGTGGCCGCTGCTGATCGTGCTGGGGTCGGCGCTGATGCCGGGCGAGCGGCTGGCCTGGAACCACGTCGCCGGCGCGCTGCTCGGCCTTGCCGGCACGGTCCTGATCGTCACCAAGGGCGGCGGGCTTGCCTTCGATGCGCGTTATGCCTTCGGCTACGCCATGGCCGGCGTCTGCGCGGTGCTGTGGTCGTCCTATTCGCTGTTGTCGCGGCGCTTCCCGTCGGTGCCGACCAGTATCGTCACCTGGTTCTGCGCCGCCACCGCGGCCCTTTCGCTGGTCTGCCATCTGTTGCTTGAACAGACGGTGCTGCCCGCCGGCGCCGGCCAGTGGCTGGCCGTGCTCGGCCTCGGTCTGATGCCGGTGGGGGCGGCGTTCTATGCCTGGGACATCGGCGTCAAGCGCGGCAACATCCAGGTGCTGGGTGCGGCGAGCTACGCCGCGCCGCTGCTGTCGACGCTGGTGCTGATATCAGCCGGCTTCGCCGAGCCGTCATGGCGCATCCTCGCCGCCTGCGTGCTGGTCACCGGCGGCGCGGCACTGGCGGCGAAATCGCTGTTCCTGCGCAAGAGGGCTACGAGCGAGGCAAACGCTTGATGCCGTTTCCCGGCGGCATCGATGCCAATGCCAATGCGACGCTGGTATTTTCGCTGGCGGCGGCGGTGATTTACGCGTTCAGCCTCGGCATGCGGCCGCGTCTTTCGCGGTCGGCGGCAAGGACATTGGCGGTGGCGATGCTGGCGGTGCTGGTCGTGCAGCAGGGCGGCCCATGGCTGCTCGTCGCCGCGCTCGGCGCCAGTGCCATCGGTGACGCCTTCTTGTCGCGCGACGGCGAGAAGGCATTTCTTGGCGGCACGGCCAGTTTTCTTGCCGCGCATGTGCTTTACGTCGTGCTGTTCCTGCGCGCCGGCAGCGGCCTCGGGCTGCTCTCGGCCGAACCGTGGCGAGGAATTATTGCCCTGGCGATGGCCGTGTCGGTGCTGGCGATGGTTTTCGCGCTCCAGCGCCGCATCGGCCCGGCCTTGCGTTTGCCGATCTATGTGCATGCCGCGGCACTGCTTGCCATGGGCATTGCGGCGCTCACCCTGAACAGCGTCGGGGTCATTGGCGGCATCGTCCTGCTCATGCTGTCCGACGGGCTGCTCGCTGCGGAAAAGTTCCTGCTGCCCGCCATCTCGCCGCACCGCATTTGGGTGCGCTATGGGGTCTGGGCGCTGTACTACGCCGGCCAGCTGGCGATCACGCTGGGTTTCCTGCTGGGCTAAGGTGCCTAGGGCGTGCCCGGCAGCCAGCCTGGTTCGGCGAGTTCGAAGGCGGAGAAATCGAAACCCGGCGCCACGGTGCAGCCGACCAGGGTCCATTCGCCGAGGCTGCGCGCCGACTGCCACCAGCCTGCCGGCACGACGATCTGCGGCCGCTCGCCCGCGGCAAGCGCCGTACCGAGGATCTCCTCGATGACGGGACCGCCTTCTCGGTGTATCGATAGCGCCAGCGGCGCGCCGTCATAGAAGTGCCAGACCTCCGCCGCGTCCCTGACCCGGTGCCAGGCCGACAATTGGTCCTTGTCGAGGAGGAAATAGATCGCCGTCGAATGGCCGCGCGTGCCTGCCGCGCCGTCGCGAAAGGTCTCGGCATACCAGCCGCCTTCCGGATGCGGCTTCAGGCCGAGCAGGGCGATGATTTCGGCGGAACTGGTCATGACCCTAGCTCCTGGCGCCGCTCAGAAATTGTCCTTGCGCTTGCGGATCTCGGCGAACACTTCGGCGTCGGAGGCCTTCTCCAGGCCGAGATGCCTGCGGATCGCCGGATCGTGCCAGCGCAGGAACGGATTGGTCGACAGTTCCTCGCCGATCGTCGTCGGCAGCGTCGGTTTGCCGTCGGCACGCAGCGCCTCGACCTTGGCGGCACGCTCTTTCAGCGCCGAATTGGTCGGGTCGACGGTGAGTGCGAAACGGGCATTGGCCAGCGTATACTCATGGCCGCAATAGACGACCGTCTCGGCCGGCAGCGCCGCGAGCTTCTTCAGGGATTCGTACATCACCGGCGGCTTGCATTCGAGCAGCCGCCCACAGCCGAGCGCAAACAGCGTGTCGGCGGCGAATGCCACTTTCGACGCCGGCAGATGATAGGTGACATGGCCGGCGGTATGGCCGGGCGTGGCGATGACCTCGATCCGCTCGTCGCCGAGATGGACGACCGAGCCTTGCTCGACAGTTTCGTCGATGCCGGGAATCTTCGCCTTTTCGGCTTCCGGCCCGACAATGCGCAGCTTGAAACGCTCCTTCAGCGCCAGATTGGCCTCGACATGGTCGAGATGGTGGTGAGTGGTCAGGATCATCGTCGGGGTCCAGCCGGTGCGCTTGATCGCCGCCAGGATGGGCGCCTCCTCGGGCGCATCGATGAGCGCCGTCTGGCCGCTTTTCGGGTCGTGCACCAGCACGCCGAAATTGTCGCTGCGGCACATGAATTGTTCGATCTCGACCGGCATCGCATCTCTCCCATTATTGCCGCAGACATAGGGCGCCTGCCAGCCGATGTCATCTGCCTTTGTTGAACTTGGACTGCTTCGAAGCTACCGTTCCGCGCATGCATTCAGACATTGTCGATCTCCGTTCGTTTTATTCGACCACGCTCGGCCGCCTGGCCGAACGCTCGATCACTATGGCGCTGTCCTCGATATGGGCCGTCGTGCCCAACGAGCGGCTGGTCGGCCTCGGCTACACCTTGCCGTGGCTGGAGCGCTTCGGCAGCGATGCCGAGCGCGTCTTTGCCTTCATGCCGGCAACCCAGGGCGCGGTGGTCTGGCCGGCGACCGGGCCGACGGCGACCGCCCTGGTCTTCGACGAGGAACTGCCGCTGGTTGATTCCTGCATCGACCGCATGCTGCTCGTCCATTCGCTCGAACATGTCGAGAACCCACGCGAGACGCTGAACGAGATCTGGCGGGTGCTGTCGCCGGCCGGCCGTGTCGTCATCGTCGTGCCCAACCGGCGCGGTGTCTGGGCACGCTTCGAGCATACACCTTTCGGCAATGGCCGGCCGTTCTCGCGCGGCCAGCTGACCGAATTGCTGCGCGAAGCGAATTTCACGCCGGCGGCGTGGTCCGATGCGCTGTTCTTCCCGCCGTCGCCGCGACGTTTCATGATGCAGTTCCATAATGTGCTGGAACGCGCCGGCCGGCGCTTCTGGCCGATCTTTTCGGGCGTTATTGTCGTCGAGGCGCAGAAGCGGCTCTATCAAGGCGTGCCGGTTGCCCAGCGCGCGTCCCGCCGCGTCTTCGTGCCGGTTCTCTCGCCGCATGGCGCGCCGACGCTTGGCCGGCTGTCGCGGGCCGAACACCCGGCACCGCCAGGATGACGCGTTCGTGATCCGAGACGTGCTTGTTCACGCCTATCTGACGATATCAGGTTTGCTGTCCGATTGAAGGCCGTGCGGCCGATCCCTATGACCGGTTTGGCATTGCTCCGAATGCAAGGATTTAACCGATGGATGATCGTCCGGATGTCGAGGCCAGCGCCCAGAAGCTTGCCACGTCGATCGAAGCCAGCAGCCTGCGTGAGCAGCTGGCAACAATCAAATTGGCACTGACCAGCTCGCCAGTGCGAAAACAATTGCTTTGGGCAGCGATCGGCATCGTCGCCGTCATCGTGGCGAGCTCGATCGGGCAGGTTCTGCTCAATCGCTGGAACCAGCCTTTCTACGACGCGCTTGCGCGGCGCGACATGCCGGCTTTCCTGCATCAGCTTCTGGTCTTTGCCGGCATCGCCGGCGGGCTTGTGGTGCTCAATGTCGGCCAGACCTGGCTCGACCAGATGCTCCGCCTGAAGCTGCGCGAGGCGCTGACGCTCGACCTGATCGACGAATGGATGCGGCCGGCGCGTGCCTTCCGGCTGACCCATGCCGGCGCCATCGGCGTCAATCCCGACCAGCGCCTGCAGCAGGATGCCGGGCATCTCTCCGATCTTTCCACCGGTCTTGGCATCGGCCTGCTGCAGTCCTGCATCCTGCTTGCCTCGTTCGTTGGGGTCCTGTGGTCGCTGTCCTCCGGCTTCGTCTTCCACATAGGCGGCCATTCGCTGGCCATACCCGGCTACATGGTCTGGGCGGCGATCCTTTATGCCGGCACCGCCTCCTGGTTGAGCTGGCTGGTCGGGCGACCGTTGATCCGCTTCAACAACGATCGCTATACGCGTGAAGCGGAGCTGCGCTCCTCGGTGGTTCGCGTCAACGAGAATGTCGATGCCATCGCGCTCGCGCATGGCGAGTCCGATGCCAGGCGCCGGCTCGAATTCGATCTCGGCATGGTGCTGGGCGCCATGCGGCGCATCTACAGCGCCCAGATCAATCTTTCCTGGGTTACCGACACCTATGGCTGGATCACTGTCGTCGCGCCGATCCTGGTCGCCTCACCGGTCTATTTCGCCGGCGATATCAGCTTTGGCGGCTTGATGATGGCAGTCGGCGCTTTCAACCAGGTCCATTCGTCGCTGCGCTGGTTCATCAACAATATCGGCGGCATCGCCGATTGGCGCGCTACGCTGATGCGGGTCGCCGACTTCCGCATCGCGCTTGCCGACACCGACGCGCTGCACCATACGGAAAGGCGCATTTCGTTCGGCGAAAACCCGGACGGCAGCCTGACCTTCGAGAAACTCGAGGTCGCCTCGCCGGAGGGATGCACCAAGCTTGCCGAGCCGCATGTCGAAATCCGCGCCGGCGACCGGGTCATGATCACCGGAGATCCGGGCGCCGGCAAGACGCTGTTCTTCCGGGCCATTGCCGGTCTGTGGCCATGGGGCAGCGGACGGATCGGCATGCCGGCCGGAGAAGCGCCGATCTTTGTTCCGCGTACCCCCTATTTCCCGCTCGGCAAGCTGCGCGAGGTGCTCAACCATTCAGACGGCGCGGCGGAGGCGAGCGATGCCGAGATCTCGGAGGTGCTGGCCGATGTCGGGCTGCAACGCCTGTCGTCCTCGCTCGATCGCTCGGCGCGCTGGGAGCGTGAGCTCAGCGACGACGAGCAGCGTCTGCTGGCCTTTGCCAGGCTGGCCTTGCGACGGCCGAAATGGGTGATCATCGACGAGGCGCTGGACGCGTTCGACGGCCCAACGCTGAGGCAAGTGCTGTCGATGCTGGAGAAGCGCCTTCCCGACGCCGCGATCCTCAATATCGGCCGCGGCCAGCACAATGCCCGCTTTTTCCGGCGGGCGTTGACCATCGTCAAGGATGCCGGCCAACCGCCACTCAAGCCGGCCCGTATCAGGGCAGGTGCCATCGAACCGCCCCCGGCGATCGCCTCGACCGGCCGAAAGAAATAGAGGGCAAGCTTTATTTCGCCGCGATCGCGGCGAAAAACTGTCGCGATCGTTTCAGATGGGAACGTTCCGATCGGCCATGCTTGACGCACTCGCCCTGCTCGCCTGCCTTGCCTGCACCCCGGCGGCACCTGCGGCCGCGCCGGCCGATGCAATTGCCGTCGATGTCGAGCTGGTGCTGGCCGTCGACATCTCGCAGTCGATGGATGAAAGGGAGTTTGCCCTGCAGCGCGCCGGCTATGTCGCGGCGCTGCGCCACCCCGACTTCATCAACGCCGTGCGCGCCGGCACCTTCGGCCGCATCGCCATCGCCTATTTCGAATGGGCCGGCACCATCCGCGACGATGCGGTCATTGCCTGGCAGGTCGTCGACAGCAAGGAGAGCGCCAACGCTTTCGCCGACAAGATCGCGGCCCGCCCGTTCAGGAGCTTTCGCGGCACCTCGATTTCCGGTGCTGTGGCTTTCGGCGCCGAGCTTTTCAACGGCACGGCCTTCACCGGCAAACGCCGCGTCATCGACGTCTCGGGGGACGGCCCAAACAACACCGGCTTGCCGGTCACAACGGCACGCGATGCGGCGCTGGCGAAGGGTATCGTCATCAACGGGCTGCCGATCCTGATCAGCCCGTCACCCACCTTCAGCCATCTCGACCGGTATTATGCCGAATGCGTTACCGGCGGGCCGGGCTCGTTCGTGCTGCCGATCTATGCTGCTTCCGAATTCGCCACCGCCACTCGCCGCAAACTGATCCTCGAGGTCAGCGGCATCGAGTATCCCAAGCTGGATCCGAGGACGATCCGCATCGACGCACCGATCGACTGCCTGCAAGGCGAGCGCGACCGGCGGTTTTTCTCGGACCCATATTTCCCGGAACTCGACCGATAAGGCTGGCCCAGGGGTAAGCTAGGCTGGTGGCAGGCCGAAGGCCGGGAACAGAGATGGCCCGAGCGGCCCTATGAAGATCGTCAAGGAAGCGATCCCGCCCTCGGCTGCGTCGAACACATGCAGGGAATGGGCCCGCCATTCAGGGCCGTCGTGGCTGCGGGAATAAACCCCGACCGCCGGCTGGGAATTGGCGCGGGTGGCCAGCGTGCGGAAGCCGCCAAACTTAGGCCAGACGGTCTCGAAGAAACCGCGGATCGCTTCGCGGCCTTGATACCATTCACGCCAAGGCGGCATGGTATAGATGGCGTCCTCACGCAGCAGCTCGATCAAGCTGTCGAGATTGGCGGCCTGCCAGGCCTGCATGTAGCGTTCGAGCAGCAGGCCTTCTTCGGGGCTGGGCCGTGATCGGCTGGCCGGCCGTCCCTGAGGATAGCGCGCCGCCAGCGTTACGCGGGCCCGCTGCAACGCGCTGTTGATCGAAGCCGTCGATCCGCCCAGCAAACGCGCCGTCTCGACAGCCGACCATCCGAGGACGTCGGCAAGCAGCAGCGCGGCGCGCTGCCTGGGCGGCAGATCCTGGATCGCCGCGACGAAGGCGAGCTGGACGGCCTCGCGGCTCTCGTAACGGGCTTCCGGACCTGGCTCGCTGCCGGCAATGTCTGGAAGCTCGGCGTCGGGGTAGGGCTCCAGCCAGGCGATGTCGGCTACCGGCCCGCCTATGGCCGCCCCGTGCGAGGGCGGCCGTCCGGGTTCCCGGAGAATGCGACGCGCCCTCGACCTCGCCTTGATGGCGTTGAGGCAAGCGTTGGTCGCGATCATGTAGAGCCAACCGCGAACCGAACCTCGCCCGTCGAACTCCGATCTTGCGCGCCAGGCGCGAAGCAACGTGTCCTGGACGAGGTCGTCGGCCTCGTGCAGCGAACCCATCATGCGATAACAATGCAGCTTGAGCTCGCGGCGATGCGCGGCCGTGACCTTCTCGAAGGCCAGCCGATCGAGGATCGGCTGGCGTGATGGTTGCAGAGGTGGTTGACCGTTTGTCATGTGGCTTCTGCGGTTACGAGCGAGCGTTGCATTACGCGCCCCTCAGGCGGCCGGGGCAAGCCCGCTACCGCTCACCATGAAGGAACTGCCTTGCGGCTGGCCGGTGGCGAGTGCGACCACCGCCCGTCCGACATCGGCCGGCGTTTGCATGTCGGTCATGGCGGCGATGAAGTCCGCCGGCTGGATGCCCATATAGGCCGCTATGCTGTCGACGCCGGCTTTGCCCACGCCGGTTTCCGGCATGATGCGCATCGGCGCGAGCGCCATGAAGCGCAGGCCGAGGCCAAGCCGGTCGGCCTCCTTCTGGCTATGACCGGCCAGGAACATCTGCGTGCGTTTTGCGCCAGCATAGCCGCCGGCGTTCGGTGGTCCGCCGGTCAAGGCCGCGCCGCTGGAGATCAGAACGATCCGGGTCCCCGGCTTGAGCGGACGCCGCACAGCGGCCCGGCAAAACAGGAACGACGCCTTGACGTCCGTGTCCCAATTTGCCGAGAACGCCTTCCAGTTCTGTTCATGCACCGGCGCAGAAGGCGCCAGCGCACCTGCGCAGATCACCAGTACGTCCGGCTCAAGCGCGGCGAAGACCTTATCCGGGGCGGAGTCCATCGTAGCATCGGCCGCGAGCGTCTTCACGCCCGAGACCTCCCAGGCAAATTGCGCCAGGGCCTGTTTTCCGCGGGCGACGGCCAGCACCGTCGCTTTCTCCTTGAGGGCGGCCTCCGCGATCGAGCGGCCGACACCACGGCTGCCTCCGACGACGACGACATTCTGATTTTGCAACGATCCCATGGATCACCTCTCTATTCCCGGCCGCCGGACCATCCAGGCGCGCTCATCGATAAGGACAGCGCAGGTGGGTGGAAATCATCGGTGCCAGGCGGAAATATCTTTCAGCTGACGGCAGCGGCGCGTCGGTTTTGTATTCAGTGTCATTACCTCGGGGGTAATCGACCTGTGCGCGACGTCTCGGCAAACTGCTCCCATCAAGCCGGTTGTCCGGTCTTCGACCACAAGGAGTTACGCCATGACCGCCTACGCCGTCGCCCATATGCGCCAGGTCACGCCGGGACCGCAGATCGTCGAGTACCTGCACAAGATCGATGCCACGCTGGAACCGTTTGGCAGCCGCTTCGTGGTGCACGGAGGCGAGGTGGAAGTCGTTGAAAACACCTGGCCGGGCTATCTCATAGTCATCGAGTTTCCCAACCGGCAGCAGGCACGTGCATGGTACGACTCGCCCGCCTATCAGGAGATATTGCCGCTGCGTACCGGCAATTCCCGGTCCGACGTGGTCTTCGTTGATGGCGTCCAGCACCCGCACAAGGCCACGGACGTGCTTGAATAGAGGGAATGATCGGGTACAACCGGCGTCTATGGTGCCGCCATCTATCTGGCGGCACCGAATTTGGATCGCGTCTGCATCGGCAGCTTCACCGCCCCTGCAGCACCTTGATCGCGTTGGACATGTCGCCATGCGACAATGCAGCCAGGTAATCCGAGTAGTTGATCCTCCCGTTCGCGAAGCCGTTCATCAATCGCGTGCAGAACGTGTGTTCCAATCCGGCATCCGGGACGTTCATGAGCGCGGCGAGGTTTGCCCTTTCAACCTTGCCGAACCGCATCTTGAATTTGGTCATGCACCGCTGGATCGCCTGCCGTTTCAGCGCCGGGCTGCCGCTCAACGCGACTTGTCCATTCTGGAAATCGGTCTTCGACGTCGTGCATCCGGAAATCAAAGTGGCCGACATCAAAGCTGTTGCTAATACTAACGTCTTCATTGCTTCCCCCAAACCAACCCGTTTGAGACCTGTTAAAGCAACAAAGAATGCCGGGCAACTTCATTGGATTGAAAATTGAAAATATGGTTTCTTGCGCAGGTCTGAGGTTCGTTGCTTCTGCCTGTCAAACCTATCGTTTCAGCAGGAATACCGCTTGCTGGCCGAAAAAATTCCAGAACCACCACGGCATCGAGAAGCCGATCCGCTGGCCGTTGGCGTCGAGCGCGGTTGCCTTTTCCACCGTCGCGCCAAGCTCGTCGCACAGATTGACGAAGTCGCGAATGGTGCAGAAATGGATGTTGGGCGTGTCGTACCAGGAATAGGGCAGGTCCTTGGTCACCGGCATGCGGCCGTTGAAGAGCAGCGAAAGGCGCACCCGCCAGTGGCCGAAATTCGGGAATGAGACGATGGCGCGGTTGCCGATCCGGAGCAGTTCGTCGAGCACCAGCTTCGGATTGCGGGTCGCCTGCAAGGTCTGCGACAGAACGACGAAGTCGAAACCCTTGTCGGGATAGAATTGGAGATCCTTGTCGGCATCGCCTTGAATAACCGACAGGCCGCGCGCCACGCATTCGTTGACGCCGCGCTGCGACAGTTCCAGCCCGCGGCCATCGACCTTCTTGGTCTCCTGCAGCAATTCGAGCAGCAGGCCGTCGCCGGAACCGACGTCCAGCACCCGCGACTGCGGCGGGATGAGATCGGCGACGACTTCGAGGTCGACGCGCTGGGCGCGGTTGACGCTCATGCCTTCGGCTCCTGCTCGGCACATGATCCTGATCCGAAAAGTCTGCAACTTTTCGGGGTCATGCGCTGATGCCTGGCGCATGGTCCTGATCCGAACAGCCTGCAACCTTTCGGGGTCATGCGCCAAGCCCTCTCGCCCGCGCGGCCGAGGCGATGAAGCCCTTGATGGCGGCGAACAGTTCCGGTTCGTCGAGCAGGAAGGCGTCGTGGCCGCGGTCGGTCTCGATCTCGACGAACGATACCGAGGCGCCGGCTGCGTTCAGCGCGTGCACGACCGAGCGGCTCTCCTCGGTCGGGAACAGCCAATCGCTGGTGAACGAAACCAGGCAGAAGCGCGTCTTGGTGCCGGCGAAGGCATCGGCCAGCCGGCCGCCATGGTCGGCGGCGAGATCGAAATAATCCATCGCCCGCGTCATGTAGAGATAGGAGTTGGCATCGAAGCGATCGACGAAGGTCATGCCCTGATGGCGCAGATAGCTCTCGATCTGGAAGTCGGCATCGAAGCCGAAGGTAAGCGCTTCGCGGTCCTGCAGGTTGCGGCCGAACTTGCGGTGCAGCGCTGCTTCCGACAGATAGGTGATGTGGGCGGCCATGCGCGCCACCGCCAGCCCCTTTTCCGGCCGCTTGCCATGCTCGAAATATTTGCCGCCATGCCAGTCCGGGTCGGCCATCACTGCCTGCCTGCCGACCTCGTGGAAAGCGATGTTCTGCGAGGAATGGCGGGCACCGGTGGCGATCGGCAGCGCCGAGAAGACGCGCTCCGGATAGCTGGAGGCCCATTGCAGCACCTGCATGCCGCCCATCGAGCCGCCAAGCACGCTGAACAGCTGTTCGATGCCGAAATGCTCGACCAGCATCAGCTGCGCCCGCACCATGTCGCGGATGGTGATGATCGGCAGGTCGAGCCCGTAGGGCTTGGCGGTGGCGGGATTGGTCGAGGCGGGGCCGGTGGAGCCGAGACAGCCGCCGATGACGTTTGACGAGATGACGAAGAAACGGTCGGTATCGATGATCTTGCCGGGACCGATCAGCACTTCCCACCAGCCCGGCTTGCCGGTCACCGGATTGGTGTTGGCGACATGCTGGTCGCCGGTCAGCGCATGGCAGACGAGGATGGCGTTGGAGCGCGCGTCGTTGAGCGTGCCATAGGTCTGGTAGGCAATCTGGAACGGCGACAGCAGCGTGCCGGCGTCGAGCTTGAGCGGCTTGTCGGCGCCGAAACGCAACACCGGGCTCGACGGCTGGTCGGCCTCGTTGTTGGTTTTTCGCGCGCGCAAAGCGACCATCACATCTCCTTGCCCGGCCTTCAGTTGTCCACCGGTCTGGGCAACAAAAAACCGGCCATGCCTTCGCAAAGCCGGTTACAAGATGCAAACGGCCCTTTAGCAAGTTGTTTAACGTGGCTGCAAGCCGACCGGCCAAATCACCACGGAACTGTAGCCGTTCTTCTATGACTCGCGCATGGCTTCGTCAACGGCAAGTTCTTGATCCCGAATTGCCGGCCCTCGACATTCCGGGCCACGGCTTGTATTTCCGCTGCGGCTTCCGGATGGAGGCACTCTCGACGGATTTCATGAAATGAGTCAGACACCGGATCAGACACGTCCAAAGCCCCGCGCCGGCATCATGGACATCGAAGCCTATGTGCCCGGCAAGAGCGCGGCGCCTGAAGGTGTCGCCAAGGTCCATAAATTGTCGGCGAACGAGAACCCGCTCGGCCCTTCGCCAAAGGCGATAGAGGCCGCGCGCGCGGTCGCCGACAAGCTCGCGGTCTATCCCGACGGCAGCGCCAGGCGCCTGAGGGAAGCGATCGCCGAGGTGCACGGGCTCAACCCGGCGAACATCGTCTGCTCCAACGGCTCCGACGAGATTCTGGGCCTGCTGGCGCAGACCTACCTCGCGCCCGGCGACGAAGCCATCATCACCGAACACGGCTTCATGGTCTACAAGATCTACATACAGTCGGCCGGTGCCGTCCCGGTGACGGTCAAGGAGACCGATGAACGCGCCGATATCGATGCGATCCTCGCCGCGGTGACGCCGGCTACCCGGATCATCTTCCTTGCCAATCCAAACAATCCAACCGGCACCTACTTGCCGTTCCAAGAGGTGCGCCGCCTGCATGCCGGCCTGCCGCGAAACGTGCTTCTGGTGCTGGATGCAGCTTACGCCGAATATGTCCGGCGCAACGATTATGAAGCCGGCGTCGAGTTGGTGGGCAGCGCGGAAAACGTGGTCATGACCCGCACGTTCTCAAAATTGGGCCTGGGCGGGGCGCGGATCGGCTGGATGTATGCGCCAATGCACGTCATCGACGCGATCAACCGCGTGCGGGGACCCTTCAACGTCAATGCGACGGCAATCGAGGCCGGCATCGCGGCGATCCGCGACCGTGCCCACATCGAACGCAGCGTCGCGCACAACGAGACCTGGCTGGCCTGGCTGAGCGAGCAATTAAGCGGGCTCGGGCTGCGGGTGACGCCGAGCGTCGGCAATTTCATCCTCATCCACTTTCCCGAGGACAAAAAGCATTCGGCGGCGGCCGCCGACGACTACCTCAGTGCGCGCGGCTACATATTGCGGCGCGTTTCCGGGTACGGTTTTCCCAACGCGCTGCGCATGAGCATCGGCACCGAAGAGGCCAATCGCGGCGTTGTCGCAGCACTCGCGACATTCCTGAAAAGCTAGAACACCATGACATCACCGATGTTCGAAAAAATCGCGCTGGTCGGCATCGGCCTGATCGGCTCGTCGCTGGCCCGCGTCATCCGCCGCGAGGGGCTCGCCGGCCAAATCGCGATTTCGACGCGCAGCGAAGCGACGCTGGCACGGGCGAGCCAACTCGGCCTTGGCGACACCTATACGACGGATGCGAAAGAGGCGGTTCGCGATGCTGATCTGGTTATCGTTTCGGTGCCGGTCGGCTCTTCAGGCACGGTCGCCGCGGAGATCGCGCCGGCGCTGAAGAAGGGCGCCATCCTCACCGATGTCGGCTCGACCAAGGCATCGGTGATCGCGCAGATGCAGCCGCATGTGCCTGATGGCGTGCACTTCATCCCCGGCCATCCTTTGGCCGGCACCGAAAAATCGGGACCGGACGCCGGTTTTGCCGAACTGTTCGAGAACCGCTGGTGCATTTTCACGCCTCTGCCCGGTACCGATCCCGCAGCACTGGAAAAGCTCTCGGAATTCTGGCGCCGCTGCGGCTCCAACATCGACACGATGGACCCGCAGCATCACGACATGACGCTGGCCATCGTTTCGCACCTGCCGCATATCATCGCTTACAACATCGTCGGTACCGCCGACGATCTGGAGTCGGTGACCAAGTCCGAGGTCATCAAATACTCGGCTTCCGGCTTTCGCGACTTCACCCGTCTCGCGGCGTCCGACCCGACCATGTGGCGCGACGTCTGCCTGCACAACAAGGACGCCATTCTCGAAATGCTGGCGCGGTTTTCCGAGGATCTGTCCTCGCTGCAGCGGGCGATCCGCTGGGGCGACGGCGAAAAACTGTTCGACCTGTTCACCC
Organism: Mesorhizobium sp. M0968; assembly: GCF_040319065.1. Lineage (NCBI taxonomy): Bacteria > Pseudomonadati > Pseudomonadota > Alphaproteobacteria > Hyphomicrobiales > Phyllobacteriaceae > Mesorhizobium > Mesorhizobium sp. M0968. The sequence continues at coordinate 128,051 of NZ_JAMYNL010000001.1, read as the reverse complement.
GCACCCGCGCCGTCCGCCGCTCGATCATCGAGGCCGGCCAGGATATCGACGTACCGGATTTCGGCCGCCAGGCAGTCGAACACCCGCCGAAGGGATAAGCCGCGGCAGGCCGATCGCAGGCCAGCCTGGCTTAGAGCGGTTCATCGTTTCACAGAAACGCCGAACGGCTCTATCTCTTTGTTTTGCGCAATTCCGGACGGAAAACCGTTTCACACTTTTGCTGGAATTACTCTAGTCGAGCGGCTTGATCTTGCCGAGCGGGATGAAGCCGAGCGAGGCCTTGCCCCTGACGATCTTCAGCGGCATCGACGGCTGGTTGCCGAGCAGCGCCAGTCCGGCAAAGCCGGTCTGGATCTCTTTCTTCTGCTCGGGGATGGCGGTGGCGAGGATTGCCGCCACGGCCTTTGGATCATTGAGCCTGATTGTCAGGTCGGCATTTATGAGACCGTCGTCATCGACCGACAGCGGTCCGGAAACGGTGATGCGCGCAGTTCCGGACGACAGATCGAGCTCGTGGATTTCGGCCGCCTGGCCGCGCAGGCTCGTCGGATTTGCCTTGATCAGTGTCAGGCCGTTCTTCAGCGTCACGTCGCCGCTGCCGTCGAGCGGCGGCAAGACGCGCCCGCCGATGGCCGCCGCGTCGATTTCAAGATCGGTGAAATTGCCGGCATAGTCGATGTCCGGGCCGTTTGGGCGCAATTGTCCGGTGGCGGTTCCGGCGCTGAACAGCGAGACGGGATCGGTGTCGTCTGCCGGATCGGTCTGGCCGGACAGGCCTTCTGCCTGCAGCGAGAGGCGCCTCGGCAGCGGCCAGGACAGCTTCATGTCGGCCCGCAGATCATCCCAGTCGATCCAGAGCGGGGTCATGCCGGGAACAGAGGTCCTGAGCGGCCCCCTGAGCTCGGCGGCAGGCGACAGAAGCCGGGTGATCTGCGTGGCGGCGTTGATCTTGCCTGTCGATGCCGCGACGTTGCGGCTGTCGTCCTCGTAAGCCAGGCTGTCGCAGGAAACGGTGAAGCTGAAGGGATAGCCGCTGACCGCGAGATTGGCGCAGTCGGCCTTGATGCCTTTGTCGTCGAGATCGGCGACCGCCTTTTTGGTGGCGCTCTCGACCAGGTCCGCCAGGTAGAACCAGCCGGCGCTGTAGATGCCGAACAGCACGAGGATGAAAGCGGCAAGCCACAACAGGCGGCGACGTTGGCTGGGCGGCGGGCGCTCGTCACTTGACGTCATGCTGCGGCTTTCGTTAACGCGGGGTGGCACGGGCGGGCTGTCGCTTGCGGCACCAACAGGTAGACGGACTGAAACACCACCGGTGAGGTGGTCGTCACAATCAGGCTTGGCGATATGGGCGATTTTTGGGTTTTTGGCTACGGCTCACTGATCTGGCGACCGGGATTCGCACATGTCGAGACGCGGCGCGCCCGCCTGCATGGCTACCGCCGTTCGCTCTGCGTCTATTCTTTCGTGCATCGCGGCACGCGCGAACGGCCGGGCCTGGTGCTCGGCCTCGACCGCGGAGGCTCCTGCATCGGGCTGGCGTTCCGGGTTCCAGGCGAGCTGCGCAACGAGGTCATTACCTATCTGCGCGAACGCGAGCTGGTCACCAACGTCTATCTCGAACGTGTGCTCAGCGTTCGCCTCGACAAGGGTGAAACGGATAGGGGCAAGACGGTCGACGCCGTCGCCTATGTCGTGGACCGCAGCCATGAGCAATATGCCGGTGCGCTCGACCCGGCCGAGGCGGCGGCCGTCGTTCGCGGCGCCGTCGGCCAATCGGGGAGGAATGAGGATTACGTGCTCAGCACGCTGGAGCACCTCGAAGCACTGGGTATAAGCGACCACTGGCTGGAAGACGTGACGAGACGGATCGCGACGTAGCTTCGGTGCCGTGACGCGGGCTACATCCTGAAAATCTGTTTTCCAAGATCGGCGCGATCCAGGCTGTTTGCCACGGCAAGCTTGAACTCGGTCAGCGGGTGGAGACCGCCGACAGGAACGTGGAAGCCGGGCTGGCCGAAGGTGTCGATAATCTCGCATAGCACAGGCCGGTCGGCTTCGGCAGGCGGCGAAAAGAAGTAGCGATAGATATTCGCCCTGATTTCGACGCCGCTCAGCAAGACATCGAAATTGTGCAGTTCGAAGCGCTCGGCACTCATTCCGCCATTGATCACCATCTGCCCGCCGAGCGCCAGGATGCGGATCAATTCGCCGCTGACAGGTCCGCCGACATTGTCAATGATCCCGTTCAATCCGGCGCCGCCGGTGATATCCATCACCGCTTCCCGGATACTTGCCTTCAAGTCCGAAAGGTCAAGAATGGCGGCGGCGCCAAGCGTCTTCAGATCGAAGCTTTGGTGCGAGCGCCGCACAAGCGCGATGACGTTGATGCCGCGTCGTTGGGCGAACTGCATCACCATTGTCGAAATTGACGAATAGCCGGCCGTGACAGCCAGCCACTGGCCAGGCCGCACACGGGAATCCACCAGCAGATCCCACGCGGTAATGGGGTTCACCATCTGCCCGGCGCGTTCGACAGGATAGCCGGCAGGCAACGGGATCAGCCATTCGGCGGGAATGGCGGCGTACTCGGCCCAGCTGCCATAATAGCTGAACGCGACAAGCGTCCCCGGTTCCAACCGAACGTTCTCGCCAACGGCTTCGACGATGCCGGCGCCATGGTTTCCGGCGATCTGCCGGGGAAAATGCGGCTTCTTCGGTTCGGGATAGAGGTTCTGGATAAACAGGAAGTCGCCCGGATTGATCGAGGCCGAGACCATCCTGACCAGCACCTCGCCGTCGCTGATCCGTGGCAACGGCAGGTCATTCACATAGAGCACGTCGCGCGGCGAACCGATGGCGTCAAATACAATTGCTTTCATGCCGGTCTCCATAACAAACGATCCGAGGCCAACAGTCTGAGCCCCGGCCAGACCGTGCTGAGACTTGCGTCAGCGCGGCGGAACCTACGGTCGGCCGGCAAAAGTCAGAATTGGCAGATTTGACAATCTATGTGCCAAACTTGCCAGATCGTTTCTTCAGAGGCTGCTGGTTTGGATACCCGGGACCAGCGCCTTGGGGCCGGACACGGCGCGGCGGGTCGCGGCTTTGTGAAGCGCCGGCGGGCTGGAAAAGAGGCTATGCGTTTGACGTTGCCACGGCGCGACATAGGTTAGCCCGGTCGGCGGCTCCCATCCGCCCCAGCATGAATCACCATGGAGATCAGCCTTGCAGAAACGTCGTCTCGGTCGCACCGACCTATCCATCGCGCCATTGGTTCTGGGCGGCAATGTGTTCGGCTGGACCGCCGATGAGAAAACCTCGTTCGACCTGCTCGACCGCTTTGTCGACGCTGGCCTCAACGCCATCGACACGGCCGATTCCTATTCGCGCTGGATTGCCGGCCACCAGGGCGGCGAATCCGAAACCATCATCGGCAAATGGATGAAAAGCCGCGGCAACCGCGACAAGGTTGTCGTTATCACCAAGGTCGGTTCGGATATGGGACAGGGCAAGAGGGACCTGTCCGCCGCCTATATCGAAAACGCCATCGATGCTTCGCTGAAGAGGCTGCAGGTCGATAGCGTCGATCTCTATCTGTCGCACTGGCCCGACCCGGCGACCCCTTATGAGGAAACGCTCGGCGCCTACCAGAAACTGCTCGACAAGGGCAAAATCCGTTATACCGGCGCTTCCAACCTCGACGCCGCCCAGTTGCGGGCCGCACTTGACGTAGCAAGCCTGCGCGGCCTGCCGCGCTACGAGGTGCTGCAGCCGGAATACAACCTCTACGACCGCTCGTCCTTCGATGGTCCGCTGCGCGATCTGTGCGCGGCCGAGGACATCGGCGTCATCACCTATTTCAGCCTCGCCAAAGGGTTTCTGAGCGGCAAGTACCGGAGCGAAGCCGATCTCGGCAAAAGCCCGCGCGGCAGTGGTGTGAAAGGGTATCTCAACGCGCGCGGCATGCGCATTCTCTCAGCGCTCGATGCGGTGTCGGCCAGACATTCGGCCAAGCCGGCGGAAGTGGCGCTTGCCTGGGTCATGGCGCGGCCCGGCGTCACCGCACCGATCGCCAGCGCGACGACGCTCGACCAGCTCGACAGCCTGGTGCGTGCCGCATCGTTGCAGCTCAGTCCGGACGATATCGTCGAGCTCGACAAGGCCAGCGCATAGCCGCGCACGATCGTTCAAGACCGGCGCCGCTGCTTACCCTACCGTCCCTGCCTCGTCACAGGATGCAGGGACGCCGCATGGCCGGACAGGGTCTTCTCGATCAGCAGCTATGGGAGCGATTGCTGGCGCTTGTGCTGGCATCGGCCATCGTCATGGGCAGCCCGGGGCCGGCGACAATAAGCGTCACCGCGACCGGCGCCGCGTTCGGCCTGCGCGGTTCGCTGCGCTATGCCTCGGGAATCGTTGTCGGGACGGTTCTCGTGCTTTTGGTGGTGGCGACGGGCATCATGGCCGTTCTCACCGCGCTGCCGAAGCTCGCAGCGCTGTTGGCGGTCGCGTCAGCAGCCTACATCCTCTATCTGGCGTTGAAGATAGCGACGGCGCCGCCGCTGGCGGCACGCATTGGTGGGGCGGCACCTCCCACTTTCCTGGGCGGGTTCCTTCTGGCCGTTGCCAATCCGAAAGCCTATGTGGCGATTGCCGCCGTGTTCGCCGGCGCGTCTCCTGGCGCCGGCGGTCTTGCTATTTCAGCCAAGCTGGCGGTCCTCGCCTTGATGATTGTTGCCATTCATCTCTTGTGGCTTCTCGCCGGCGCGGCTTTTGCACGTTTGCTGCGCAAACCGCTGGCGTCGCGGATCATCAATCTGGTGTTTGCCGTGACGCTGGTTGCAACAGCCGCCCTGGCTGCCTTGCCGTGAGCCTTTCTGGCATCCGCGGTGGGTGTCTCAGTCTTTCAATTCAGGTTTCGCATCGAGCTCACCAAGCCGTTTCATTGCCGTCGGCGGCATCGGCGGCGGGTTCGGCGTCTGTGCCGCCTCGACGAGAAGCTGGTCGCAGGCGGCTTCCGTCTCGCCGATCAGCCGTTGCATGAATTCGTCCTTGCCGAGGCCGGGCGGGATCGGTGGCAGGAAGCGCGCCTTGATCGTGCCGGGATAGCGCAGGAATTTGCGGCGCGGCCAATAGAGACCGGCGACGTGGGCGACCGGCACCACCGGAATGCCAAGCTGGGCATAAAGTTCGACGATGCCGTATTTGTAGACCGGTTCGTCGCCCGGCGCCCGGCGGGTGCCCTCGGGGTAGATGATCAGCTGGCGCGGATTGCGCGCCAATTCCTGTTTGGTCGCGGCGATCACCGTCTTCAACGCCTTCGAGCGGCTGCCGCGGTCGACAGGAATCATCCGCATCTTCAAAATGTACCAGCCGAAGAACGGGATCCAGGTCAGCTCCCGTTTCAATATGTAAACGGGATCGTCGAGATAAGGCAGGAAAGCGATCGTGTCCCAGAAGGACTGGTGCTTCGGCGCCAGGATGAAAGAGCCGTCAGGCAGGTTTTCCTGGCCGGTGATCTCACTTCTGGTGCCGGCGATCTTGTCGTAGAGCCACATGCTGGTGCGCGACCAGAATTTCGGCACGAACCAGGCGCGATGGCGCGGCGACAGGAAATAATACGGGGTCCAGAGGATCATCTGGACGATCAAATTGAGGTAGAAGGCGAGATTGAACGCCAGCGAGCGGAAATACAGCATACAGCAAGTGCCCGGTGAGGAGGTGTGCGTTCGTTACACCAAGCGCCGGCAAAAAGGAAACGCTGCGAGGCGGACGATCGGCCCGGCCTTGCGAGGGCCGTCTTCGTCACGTTTCCCACGCGGCCTGCAGCAGGCGCTGTCTCAGGCGCGGGGCGGCGAAGTCGAGGAATGCGCGCAGCTTCACCGGCAGTAGCCCCTGGCCGGCATGGACGAGGCTCACCGGCCATGGGTCTGGCTCAAACTCTTGCAGCACCGGGCGCAGCGTACCCGACCGGACTGCGGCGGCAATCTGATAGGAAAGCAGCCTCGTCACGCCGACGCCGGCAATCGCCGCATCGATCGCTGCCTCAGCCGTGTTGACCCGTAACCTGGAGCGGATCGGCACGCTGAATTCGGTCTTGCCGGTGGCGAAGCTCCAGGCTGCGGCGGTGAGCCCTTCGAAGGTGATGGCACTGTGTGCTGCAAGCTCCTGCGGCGTTTTCGGTGTGCCGTGCTCGGCGAGATAGGCCGGGCTCGCGCAAACGACGCGGCGGATTGAACCCAGGCGGGTGGCGATCAGGCTCGAATCGGCAAGCTCGCCGATGCGGATGGCGAGGTCGATGTGCTCTTCGACCAACTGGGTTATCCGGTCGGCGAATGTCAGCCGCACACTCACGTCGGGGTAGGCGGCGAGAAAGGCGGTGACGACCGGCAGCACATGCAGGCGGCCGAAGACGATCGGCGCAGTGACGATCAGTTCGCCGGTCGGGGCGCTGTATTCGCCGGCGGCTATTCGCTCGGCCTCGCCGACCTCATCGAGAATGCGACGACAGGCGGCGAGATAGGCGTGGCCTGCATCGGTCAGCGACAGCTGCCGCGCCGAGCGGTTCAACAGCCGTGTCTTCAGGTGCTTTTCCAGGTCCGAAACCTTGCGGCTGACCGTCGTCAGCGGAATGCCGAAGCGGCGCCCGGCAGCCGAGAGGCTGCCTGTCTCCGCCGCGGCAACGAAAAGCGACATGGACTGGAGGCGATCCATAGCTCTCCCGAAAATTTGCCCTTCCGGAAAACGGAAGGATGGATTGCAGATATGGCATCTGCATCTCGAAGATGGAAGGACGTATTTTCCTGACTAGCAATGCAGCGCAGCTCGGCGCTTGAGGAGGCTTCCATGAACGCTCACACCAGCGATGTTGCTTTCACCCCGACGGTGAAGGCGATTCAGGCGCGCAAGGGCTCGCGCCAGGCCTATGCCCGTGTCGAGGAGCGTGGCGGCTGGCAGGCGGCAATTACGCCCGATCTCGCCGCCTTCATCGAGGCGCAGACCAGCGTCTTTCTGTCGACCGCCAATGCGGACGGGCAGCCTTACATCCAGCATCGCGGCGGGCCTGCCGGTTTCCTCACGGTGCTCGACGAACGGACGATCGGCTTTGCCGATTTTTCCGGCAACAGGCAGTTCATCACCCAGGGCAACCTCAGCGACAACCCACAGGCTTTCCTATTCCTGATCGATTATGCGCACCGGCAGCGCATCAAGATCTGGGGCAAAGCGCAAGTAGTCGAGGGCGATGCCGAGCTGACGGCAAAGCTGATGCCGCAAGACTACAAGGCGCGACCCGAGCAAGTCATCCTGTTTACGGTTTCGGCTTGGGATTCAAATTGCTCGCAGCACATCCCGCAGCGTTTCGAAGCGGCCGACGTGGCGGCGGCGCTGGGCGAACGCGACAAGCGCATCGAACGGCTCGAACAGGAGATCGCACGCTTGCGATCGGATGCAGCAGCCAGGGAATAAGAGCCAGGGAATAAAAGTGCCGTGCCGTTCAGCTTCCGCCTGCGGCGTCGGCCAGCGCGACGCTCTTGGTTTGCTTCACCGGCATGATGCCGCGCGCCAGCGCCAGCAGGTATTTGTTGTATTCGGTGAACAGCACACGCAGCGCTTCCGGCTTGGTCAGCCAGCCGCCATTCTCGAGGTTGGTGTTGACCACCGGATAGGGCTCGAGCCTTGCGCCGTGCAGCAGCCGGCCCATTTCCAGCAGGCTACGCGGCATATGATAATTATTGGTGACGAGAATGACGGTGCCGTAGGCATGGTCCTCGACCCATTTGGCACTTTCCTCGGCATTGCCGATCGTGTCGAGCGCGGCGCGGTCGATGTCGACGCAGCAGGAAAACAGCCTCTTGTCGCCGCCGGTCGCGGCCTGAAGCTGGCGGCGGCTGGCGGAGGGATGGACGCCGCTGATCAGCAGCCGCTCGCCCTTGCCTAAGGCAAGCAGGCCCATCGCAGCGTCGAGGCGCGATTGGCCGCCGGTCAGCACGATGATAGCGTCGGCCCTTGCCGGATTGGCGGGCGTAGTCAGGCGGCTGACGGTATTGGCGAACCAGCCGAAGCCGGCGACAAACAGCGCCATAAAGGCGAGTAGAAGGAGAGCCGAGATGCGCAAGGAGCGGCCTGCCAGCAGCCGCCCATGTTTGGCAAACTGATCCGGCTTGGCAAATTCATCAGGCTCGGCGAATACAGGCGGGCGCGCAACCAGCACTGGCATGCATCCAGCGGTATCGGTCGAGTCCCGAACGTCCATCATGAAATGGTTAATCCCGAAATACGGCCTTTGGTAGGAAAAAAATGCAATTTTCGTGACGATGCGTTTTCATCCGTGATCGATCTTTCCTTTAGCCGGCGTCCGGCTGGCGAATGTCGATGTCGCTGAGATAAGCAACCACGGTGAAATGGGAGGTTGCCGCCGTCAGCGCGCCGATCACCAGCACCATGACAGCGACCCCGAGATAACCCGCCGAGCCGATGGCGAAATTGCCGAACAGGGCGGTCGCCTGGTCGGCCTGCGGCGTTGCCATGTTGTGTGACGACCACCAGGAGAAGACGATGAAGACCAGGATCGCCGCGGCGCCGCCTGCCGCGGCGCCCTTCATGCCGGTGACCAGAAAATGCCGGCGGAATTCGCGCGCGATGAAGCGCGCCTCGGCGCCCACGAAATGCAGCACCTCGATGATGTGGCCATTGCCGGCCATGGCGCCGCGCGTCGCGAATACAACGGTCAGCACCGTCGCAGACAGCATCAGCGCCAACACTGCGATACCGATCGTTACCGTGGTGCGGGCCATGGCAACCAGCCGGTCGACCCAGGTGCGATGATCGTCGAGCGAGGCGCTCGGCAGCTTCGGCGTGATTGCCGCGCGCAGTGCGGCGAAATCGGGCGGACTATTCTCGTCGATGGTGATGATGATCAAGCGCGGCACCGGCAGCTCATCGATGTCCAGGCCCGAGCCTAGCCAAGGCTCGAGCAGTCGGGCCGTTGCTTCGCGATCGATGATCCTGGCGCTTTTCACGCCAGGGAATTCGCCGGCGATCTGCGAGGCCAGCGCAAGTGCGGCCTCCATGTCGAGGCCGTCGACCGGCTTGATCTGGATGGTCGCTTCGCGCGAGATCTGGTTCTCCCAGACGGAGGCGGTGTCACGCACCAGCGTGACTGCGCCAAACGTCAGACAGGACAGAAACGTCATGATGGCGATGACCAGCACCAGCGCCCGGCCGGCGATGTTCTGCGCCGGCACGATCGGCGCCATTTTGCGCTGGACGCGGGGCTTTGCCGCCGCGGCGTCCTGACCCTCGAAATGTTCGACGGAGAGCTCAGTCATAGATGTCCAGCCTTCCGCCGGCCAGGATCATTCGCCGTGCGTCGACCTGTTCCATCAGGCCGAGGTCGTGTGTGGCGATCACCACGGCGGTGCCCAGCCGGTTGAGCTCGATGAACAACCGCAGCAAGCGTCGCGCCAGCGGCGGGTCGACATTGCCGGTCGGCTCGTCGGCGAGCAGGATCTCGGGCTGCTCGATCAACGCCCGGGCAATGGCGGCGCGCTGCTTCTCGCCGCCAGACAGCACCGGTGGCAGCACATGCATGCGCTCGCCGAGGCCGACCCATTTCAGCAGCTCGGTGACGTCAGTGCGATAGGTCGCCTCCTCGCGGCCGCGCACGCGCAGCGGCAATGCCACGTTCTCGTAGGTGGTCATATGGTCGAGCAGGCGAAAATCCTGGAACACCACGCCGATGCGACGTCTCAGATGCGGCAATTCGGTGCGCGAGATGCGCGAGCGGTCCTTGCCGAAAATGGTGATCAGGCCGCGCGTCGGCTTCAGCGACATGAACAAAAGCCGCAGCAACGTCGTCTTGCCGGCGCCTGAAGGTCCGCTCAGGAACTGAAAGGAGCGCTCCGGAATGTGCAAGGAGATGTCGCGGAGAATCTCCGGACCCATGCCATAGCGGAGGCCGACATTTTCGAAGCGGATCACTTTCGACGACCTGAAATTCTCGGCGGCAAGATGCCAGCCCTTTCTGTGGAAAGACCATCGGCCGGCATGGTTAACCGACGGTTAATTTGGGGGCTTTTCGAGCGAGTCACAGGGGTTCCGGTGGGGAAGCGTTAACCATTTCCGTTTACCCAAAAGAAACGAACAGCGAACAGGTGCGGTAGTGTTGGGCCATGATGGCTGAGGATCGAACCGCGCGCCCGGTTTCCGGCGAAATCATGACCGATCCGGCCGCCGAGCCGGAACGCATCATGCACGACGTGACCGCCGAGGTCATCGATGCCGACTATGAGGTGCTGCCCCGCCATTTTACACGTCAAGACTTTGCGCCGCCGCCTGCGCGCATGATTTCCATGCCTTCGATCGAAGGCATGGACATGTTGCGCAAGCCCGAAACCGCCGTCGAACAGCCGTTGTGGGTGCATGGTGGGCCGATCTTCTGGATTGTCGGCGTCGGTGCCGCCTTTGCCGCCTTCTGGATTTCGGGCGGCCATGCGCTGGTTCGTTAGAACGGCGCCAGAAGATCAACAGGTCACCAGATAAACGATTCGCGACGCGCTGGGACATCCGACCGTTCGCGGGCGCCCTGCGAAAGATTTGGCCTTGCCAGACGGCACGACATGCCTAGAAACGGGTTGAAGACCGTTTCGGTCGGCTTCGCCTACAAAGGCGATCATTTCTGGAAGGGCAGCCAATGCCAGTTGTGCGCGGCAAGGACATCGAAGTCCTGTTTTCGGCGTCCGCCATCGCGCGGCGGAACCTGGAACTTGCCAAGGAGATCGCCGGGCACGACTACCACGACCTTCTGGTAATCTCGGTGCTGAAGGGATCGTTCATCTTCGCCGCCGATCTTATCCGTGCCATGCACGATGTCGGCCTGTCGCCGGAGGTCGAGTTCATCTTCATCTCCAGTTATGGCGCCGGCACGACCAGCGGTGAGGTGAGGGTGCTGCGCGACATCGACAACGAGGTCGCCGGCCGCGATGTGCTTTTGATCGACGACATTCTGGAATCCGGCAAGACGCTGAGTTTCACCCGCGACCTCATGCTGTCGCGCGGCGCGAGGAGCTGTGCCATCGCCGTGCTGCTCGACAAGCGCATGCGCCGCCAGACCACGCTCAACGCCGACTATGTCGGCTTCGACTGCCCCGATTATTTCGTCGTCGGTTATGGCATGGACGTCGCCCACGCGTTTCGCGAATTGCCGTTCGTCGGCATCGTCAAGGGCGACGCCTGAGGCCTTTTGAAAATTCTACTCCGGCGGTCATCTGACGCGGTTTTCTGCGCTTCCGGTGCTCACGGACTCGAACGTCCGCTCCGCTCCGGGTCTCGAAAACCACGTTATATGACTCGCCGGAGCGAATTTTGAAAAGGCCTCATGGCCTTCCTGGCTTTCAGGAAACATCAACTTTTCCTCGCCAAATATCCTGCCCATGGCAAATCTCCTGATCGTCGAGGACGATGAATCCGTCCGCACTCTCGCCGCTCGCGCGCTCGAACGCGCCGGGCATAATGTCACTGTCGCCGCGGACGGCGCACATGGCCTTTCTCTGGTCCGGGCGGCGCAAGGGAGCTATGACCTTGTGCTGTCCGACATCCGCATGCCGGAGATGTGGCGAGCGCCTGCCAGGACACGCGTTCGCCGAGATAGGGGCCGGCCAGCGCCATGATGAACAGCGGCGCCATGAAATAGAGCGCCACCGCGTCAGCCAGCGGCAGGGCGGCGATTGCCAGATAGTAGGCCGTGTAGGAGGTGAACTGGATGAAGGCGCGCATCGTCAGCATGCCGAACCGCTTCGACAGGATCGCCTGCAATCCGACATCGGCGTGGACAAGGAAAACCAGGATCGGCAGGGCGACGATCGAGCGGATCGCCATCACCTCGGTGACCGGATAGTGGCTCGACACCGCCTTGACCAGCGGGTCCTGCAGCGAAAAGACCAGCACGCCGAGACAGAGGCTGAGGATGCCGAGCACAAGCCGATTCTGCATAGGCGCTCCTGTCTCCCGCGTGCGTGGCCGAAGGCAGGCCTGCATCCGGGTAAAAAGAACCCGCCACCGTTTCGGGCAGCGGGTACGAGTGAGGACTTTTGATTGGTCCGCAGCCGATTTCGCGGCCGCATATCCAATGGGTAAGGCGACTATCGTCCCCCGTTTGACATGTTGCAAACGAATTGGAATGATGCCAGCAATCAGATTTTCTTATGGTGGGCACATGCGACCCAATCTCGACAGCGACCTGTTGCGCACCTTCGTGGCGGTCGCCGACACCGGCAATTTCACCAAAGCGGCGGAGCGGGCCGGCCGCACCCAGTCGGCAGTCTCGATGCAGATGAAGAGGCTCGAAGGCATGATCGGCGACAGCCTGTTCGAGCGCGGGTCGCGCGGTGTAGCGTTGACGCAGCGCGGCGGCGAACTCATCGCCAACGCCAGGCGTATCGTTTCACTGCTCGACGAGACGGCGGCATCGATGGTCGCGGCGCCGCTTGGCGGGCCGGTGCGCATCGGTATCCCGGAGGAATATGGCCACGCGATCCTGTCGCGGGCACTCGGCGTCTTTGCCAAGCGCCATCCTCAGGTCGACATCACCGTCCGCTACGCGCATTCCGGTGCGCAAATCGCGGCGCTCGCCGCCGGCGAGCTCGATCTGGCGGTGGTGTTCGAATGGCAGGATCTGTCAGGCGGTGAGGTGCTGATGCATGACCCGACCGTATGGGTGACGTCGGAGCTGCATCACATGCATGAGGAGCGGCCGGTGCCGATCGCGCTCTACAACCGTGCCGGTTGGTGCAAGGATTTCGCCATAAAGTCGCTGGAACAGCGCGGTCTCGCCTATCGTGTCGCCTACACCAGCGATACCAATGGCGGCCTGCGGCTCGCCGTCACCTCCGGATTGGCGATTGCGCCGATCTCGCGCAGCAACATCCCGGCCGGCTGCCGCGAGCTTACGGCCGCCGACGGGTTCGGCGACATCGATTCCTCGAACGTGGTGCTGCGGCGCAATGCGAACGCTTCCGGCGAGGCAATCGACGGCATGGAAGAGGCGATCCGCGAGGCTTTCACCAACCGTTAAAGCATGCCACTCAACTCGGCGCTGGCGGCCACCACGGACTGCGCGCGGCGATCTTCCGAATACAGGCAGCCTTACTTCAGCTCCAGCAACCGCTCCAGATAGCTGCGCTCGATATCGGGGCTGAGTGCGTTGCCGAGCCGCTTGCGGATCGCTTCGAGGATCTGGCGGGCACGCTGCACGTCGATCTCGTCGGGCACTCTCACCGAACTTCCGTCGTCGGGACCCTCGCTGGTGCGAGGCCGCCCGAGCGGGTCACGGTCGGCATTCTGCTGGCGTCCGCCCTGGCCGTTGCCGCCCTGGTCGCCTTGCATCGCCTGCAGTTGCTTCATCATGTCCTTGGCGCCCCTGCGCAAGGCTTCCAATGCGCGGCCCTGGTGACCGACGGCCTGGTCGCCTTCGCCCTCGCCGAGCGCCTGTTCGGCATTGCCCATGGATTTGCCGGCCTCGCCAAACCCCTCATTGGGGTCGAGGCCCATGCCTTCGAGGCTCTTCCTCAATTGATCGAGCTCGCTCTGCAGCTTGCCCTGGCCTTCCTGCAATTGCTTCAGCGCGTCAGCAAATTCCTGCGGCGTCATCGGGTTCGGCCGGCCGAGCGGATCGCGGTCGTCACCTGGGCCGGGCTTGCCCTCTTCGCCCATCGGGCCTGGCTCACTGTTCTCGCCGAGCTGCTCGTCGCGGTTCTGCCCGCGCTGTTGCTGGCCGCGCTGCATCTGGTCCATGCGGAAAGTGTCGTTCATCATCTCCTGCTGGCGCCGCATGATTTCGCCCAGCTTGTCCATCTGCTGGCGCATCTCGCTGTCCTGCTGACCGCCCTGTTGCTGGCGGCCTGCCTGCAGATTGTTCATCATGTCCTGCAGCTCCGACAGCAATTGCTGCGCCTGGTCGCGATTGCCGGATTTCGCCAGGTTCTCGATCTGGTCCATCATGCGGTCGATGTCGCTCTGGCGCAGTTCCTGGCCGTTCTGCTGCATCTGTGGCGCATTCGGATTCTGCTGCGCCCGCGCCGCGAATTCCTGCAGGAACTGATTCATCGCCTCGCGCAGTTCCTTCATCGCCTTCTCGATCTCTTGGTCGCTGGCGCCGTTCTTGATCGCGTCCTGCAGCGCCTGCTGCGCCTGACGCAGCCGCTTCTCGGCCGCCGAAAGATTGCCTTCCTCGATACCGAGCGCGATCTCCCAGAGGTAAGCGACCTCGTCGCGCAACTGGTCGTCGCTGTCGGCCATCTTCAGCCGGGTGCGGGCGCTCATGATGGCGAGATAGTGCGTCATGTTGTCGAACGTGTCTTCGGGCCTGAGCGTGATCGCATCCATCAGGTCGAGCACGCGGTCCTTGGCATAGGCGTCGAGCGCCAGCATGCGGCGCTGCTCGACCACAGCCCGCGCCAACGGGTTGGAGAATGGCCGCTCCGGCATCACCAGCGTCTTGGTTTCGCTGGTCGCCGTGTGTCCGGCACCGTCGGTGACGACAAGCGACAGCTTGACGTTGCCACCGGCCCAGACATGGTCGGTCAGATCCTTCGTCGTCTTAGCGGCATTGGCCTTGCCGCCGCGGCGCGGCAACGTCAGCGGCATTTCCGGCGGGCCATAGAGCGGATGCGCGTTGGGCACTTGCGGATCGGCCAATGCGAAAACCGCCTTGGCGGAGGCCGCGCCATAGTCGTCGTCGATCTGGTAGTTGAGTTCGAAGGCGCCGTTGACGGCGCGCTTCGGCTCGCCGACAAAGCGGATCTGCGGCGGCTTGTCGGGAATTATGGCGAAGGCCCAGCGGCCGAGCTCGCCGTCGCTGGACTGCAGCGTCAGCGTGCCGTCGGCGGTTAACTTGCCGCTGAACTGGCGCACGGTGGAAGGCGTTGCCGGACTTGCCTCAGTCTTGGCGGCTTGCGGCCCGGTCGGATCGATGGCGCGGGTGTTGCCGCCGGTATCGGCGTAGCTCAGCGTTTCCTCGCCCGAACCGCCGGTGACGCGCAGCGACACATCGCTGCCCTCCGGAACCGTGAAGGTCGGCGACGCTTGAGTGGCGTTGTTGGCCAAGACGGGGGCGTTCAGGAATACCGGCGGCCTGCCGGTATAGGCCGGCGGCGTCACCCAGGCATCAATGCGCGGCGGCACGACGTCGCGGGCGGCACGGGCAACAAAACCGTCGCTCAGCCTGCCGCCCGATGGCCCGAAGGAGAAGGCAAAGGCAGTGACCAACAAAAGCGCGGCAACGGCGCGCAGCGCCCACGGGTCGCGTTCCGGCACGCGTGTGCGCGGCACGTCGCCGCCAAGCTCGCCCAGCCGGTCCGCCATGCGCCGCTGATGCTCGCGCCACAGGGCTTGCGAAAAAATGCTTTCCTTGCCGCTCGGGCGATCGGTCTGGACCTGCACCGGGCTGTGCAGCAAACGGTTGGCCGCCTCGATGCGGCGGTCGACCTCGGCCCTGGATGGCGTGCGGAAGAAACGCAGTGGATAGAGTGCGGCAAGCGCTGCGACGCCGAATGCCGTGATAAGACCGATCCGCGCCAGATCGGGCAAAAATGGGAACAGGCCGAGCCACGAAATGCTGAGGAACAGGCTGGCGACGATGATCAGTGGCAGCAGCAATGGCCAGCCGCGTTCGACGATTATCGAGACCTGCGTCCCCAGCCGGCTCAAGGCAAGGCGCCTGGCCAGACTGCGATCGCTGGTGAAAATGGGTCGTTGTGTCATCGGCCCTTCCTGGCCGGGCGGGATAGCCCAGCCCTCACGAGTCTATCGCATGGGCCCGAAAAGTCGATTTTCGGGAAGCACGATGCGAAGACCTAAAATCTTAGCGCGTACTTCGTGCGTCCAAGCGGATGCACATCGCCCTAAGGATACCAACAAACACGGCGAAGGCGAGGCGGTTCCCCAAAACGTGAACAATAATGCCCCGGATATTGTCAGAATTTCGCCGGATTGGCGTTTGCGCCGCAGACCAGTACGGCAACGCGCTCGCCTGCAGCCGGTGCGTAGCGGCCGGACAGGAGCGCCGCGAAGGCGGCCGCACCGCCCGGCTCGGAGATGATTCGCACGCGGTCCCACAGCGCCGCCTGGGCGGCGATAATGTCGTCGTCGCCGACCAGGATCGAGCGCTCGACGAATGCCTCGGCGATAGGATACATCATTTCGCCGACACGCTTTGGCGCGAGCGAATCGGCGGCGATGCCCTCAGCCGGCGCGTCGACGGGTCGGCCCGCCTCGAAGGCGCGATGAAGCGTCGGCGCACCCTCCGGCTCGACCGCGATTATCCTGATGCGGCCGGAAAACCAGGCAGCGATGCCGCCGATCAGCCCGCCGCCGCCGACGGCGACCAGCAGGGTGTCGAGCTTCGGCAGGTCGGCCTCGATCTCGAGGCCGAGCGTGCCTTGCCCGACCAGCGTCTCCTCCTGGTTGAAGGCGTGGATCTGCAGCGCGCCGGATTTTTCGGCGAAGCTCTCGCTGGCGGCCAGCGCCTCGGCATAACGGGCGCCGCCGACGATCAGCTCGGCGCCGTAGCCGCGGATGCGGTCCAGCTTGGCCTGCGGGCTCACTTCGGGAACAAAGATGGTCGCCTTGTGGCCGAGCCGCATGGCGGCATAGGCGACGGCGGCGCCGTGATTGCCGCCCGACGCGGCGACGACGCCGGCCGCAGGAACCGGCCGTTCGAGGAGATTGGTGAACGCACCACGTACCTTGAACGAGCCGGAATGCTGCAAGCACTCAAGCTTCAGGTCGACGGGCAGAGGCGGGCGGCCGAAATCGGCCATGTCGACGCGCAGCACCGGCGTGTGGCGCACGAAGGGCCGGATGCGGGGTTCTATCGCCGCAATGCGCTCGCGTGTGATCGTGTGGCCGTGCAGCATGCTTTCACTCCCAGAGTTGACATTACTTAGTAACTTGGCAAAGTGCCTAAATGCAAGAGGTCGACGTTTTCAAAGCGATTGCCAACGAGCGCAGGCTCCAGATCCTCGATTGGCTCAAGGACCCGCGGGCGCATTTTCCGCCGCAGACGGACGGCGATCTGGTCGAGGACGGCGTCTGCGCGCTGCTGATGGCGGAGAGGCTGGGGATCACCCAGGCTACGCTCAGCGAGCATATGCGCGTGCTCACCCAGGCAGGGCTTTTGCGCAGCAAGCGCATCAAGCAGTGGATATTCTATCGCCGGAATGAGGACAGAATCGCCGAAATCAGGGCGCTCATTCAGCACCGGCTGTAGCTGCAGAGTTCTACTCCAACCAGTCCGGCACCGAGTCCAGTCCGATCAGCTCGTCATAGGTCTGGCGCGGACGCACAACGTGGAAGCGGTCGCCGTCGACCAGCACTTCCGGTACCAGCAGCCTGGTATTGTAGGTGCCGGCCTGAACGGCGCCATAGGCGCCGGCGGTGGAGACAGCGATCAGGTCGCCGGATTTCAGCCGGGGCAGGTCACGGTCGAGCCCGAGATAGTCGCCGGTCTCGCAAACCGGGCCGACGACGTCGACCTTCATGCGTGGTGCAGCGGCCGGCTGCTGCGCCACCGGCTTGATGTCGTGAAAAGCGTCGTAAAGCGTCGGCCGGATCAGGTCGTTCATCGCGGCGTCGACGATGAGGAAGTTCTTGGCGTCGCCCTCCTTCACGAAGATTACTTCCGACACCAGGATGCCGGCATTCCCGACGATCAGCCGGCCTGGCTCGAACATTACCTTCAGCCCAAGTTTGGCAACATGTTTCCTGACGATCCGGGCATAGGCATCGGGCAAAGGCGGCGGGTTGTTGTCGACGCGGTAGGGAATGCCAAGGCCGCCGCCGACATCGATGTGCTCGATGGCATGACCGTCGGAGCGCAAGGCGCCGACCAGCTCCACCAGCAGCGCAAAGGCGTCGTCGAAGGGCTGCAATTCGGTGATCTGGCTGCCGATATGGGTGTCTATGCCGGTGACCTTGATGCCCGTCAGCTCAGCCGCGCGCGCATAGACCTTCCGCGCATGCTGCCACGGAATGCCGAACTTGTTCTCGGCCTTCCCAGTCGAAATCTTCTTGTGCGTCCTGGCGTCGACATCCGGGTTGATGCGCAGCGAGATCGGCGCGATCTTGCCCAGCGCGGTGGCGCGGGCCGACAGCAGCTCCAGCTCCGGTTCGGATTCGACGTTGAAACAGAGAATGCCGGCCGAGAGCGCAGAATCCATTTCGCGCGCGGTCTTGCCGACGCCCGAAAACAGGATCTTGCTTGCCGGGATGCCGGCCGCCAAAGCGCGGCGCAATTCGCCCTCCGAGACCACGTCGGCGCCGGCGCCGAGCCTTGCCAGCACCCTCAGCACGGCCTGGTTTGAATTCGCCTTCATGGCATAGCAGACGAGAGCATCGAGCCCGGCAAAGGCCTCGGTGAAGACGCGAAAATGCCTGGTCAGCGTCGCCGTCGAATAACAGTAGAACGGCGTGCCGACGCTGGCGGCGATGTCTGATATCGCCACGTCCTCGGCATGCAGCGCGCCGTCGCGGTAGTCGAAATGGTTCACGAGATTGGTCCGAAATCAGAGCAGCGGGTCGAGGATGAATTTCTTGTCCTCGACAGGTTTTTCCGGCTCCGGCGGCAAGGGTTGCTTGGCCTTCTCGGCGTCCTTGCGGGCCTGCACGGCTGCCGCGTACGGCGTGTCGAGCGCAGCCTTCCTGCCGCAGGCCGCAACGGTGGCCATTGCCGCCAGCAGCGTCAGCGTCACCAAAATCCTGCTTCCGGTCATCGTGCCATCCGTCCGAAACTGTTGCCCGCAGCCGCTTCTAGCCGAGTTTTGCGGCCATTGCACCCCGCGTCTTACGCCTTGGCGAGCCGCTTTTTCCAGTAGCGGATCTGCTTGCGCACCTCGGACGGCGCGGTGCCGCCGAAGCTCGTGCGGCTCTTTACAGAATTCTGCACGGCAAGAACCGAAAACACGTCGGCGCTGATACCGGGGTGAATGGACTGCAGATCCTCCAGCGAAAGCCTGTCGAGCCCGACCTTCTTCTCCTCGGCCAGCGCCACCGCCCGGCCAGTGATATGGTGCGCCTCGCGGAACGGCAGGCCGAGCGAGCGCACCAGCCAGTCGGCGAGGTCGGTCGCAGTCGAATAGCCGGCGCCGGCCGCCTTCTTCATCGCGGCAGTGTTCACCGTCATATCGCGCACCATGCCGGTCATCGCCGCCAGCATCAGGTCGAGCGTCTCGGCCGCGTCGAAGACCGATTCCTTGTCTTCCTGCATGTCCTTGCCATAGGTCAGCGGCATGCCCTTCATCACCGTCAGCAGACCGACGAGATGGCCGGTGACACGGCCGGTCTTGCCGCGCACCAGTTCGGCAGCGTCCGGGTTCTTCTTCTGCGGCATGATCGACGAACCCGTCGAGAAACTATCCGACAGCCTGATGAAGCCGAATTGCGGCGTCGACCAGATGATGATCTCTTCGGCCAGCCGCGACAGATGCGTCGCGCAGATCGCCGCAAAGCCCAGGAACTCGAGCGCGAAATCGCGGTCCGAAACACTGTCGAGCGAATTGCGCATCGGCTCGCGGAAGCCAAGCGCCTTCGCCGTCTGGTGCCGGTCGATGGAAAAGCTGGTGCCGGCAAGGGCGGCGGCGCCGAGCGGGCTTTCATCCATCCGCTCGATGGCGTCGCGGACACGCGACAGGTCGCGCGCAAACATCTCGACATAGGCCATGCAGTGGTGGCCGAAGGTCACCGGCTGCGCCGCCTGCATGTGGGTGAAGCCCGGCATCACCGTTGCCGCATGCTCCTCGGCCCGATCCAGGAACGCCGTGATCAGGCCCTTCAGCGCCTCGGCGACACGAAAGCATTCGTCCTTGACCCACAGCCTGAGGTCGACCGCCACCTGGTCGTTGCGCGAGCGGGCGGTATGCAGGCGGCCGGCGGCGGGGCCGATCAAATCGGCCAGACGGGCCTCGACATTCATGTGGATGTCTTCCAGCCTGGTCGAGAACTCGAATGTGCCGGCCTCGATCTCTGCGAGGATCGTGTTCAGCCCGTGAGCGATTTTTTCTTGATCGGCCGCCGAAATAATGCCCGTTTGCGCCAGCATCTGGCTATGGGCGATCGAGCCGCGAATATCCTGCGCATAGAGTTTGCGGTCGAACGAGATCGATGCGTTGATCGCTTCCATGATTGCGGCCGGACCCGAGGCAAAACGTCCGCCCCACATCTGGTTGCTGGCCTTCTTGTCGTTCATCGCTATAACCCGTGCTCCGGAGCAGTTTTTCAAAAATGGCAGACGGCAATAGATTTTTCCCGGCTTTGCGTCTCATCCTCGCCGCTTTGGTTGCGGGCGTGCTGGCCGGCGCGGTCGCGGTATATGTCAGGGAAAGCAGTTCTGGCAACAAGGCGCCCGCGCAAGTGGCCGCCGGCGGCGGCAAGGACGACGTCGCCTGCGCCGCCAAGACCGACCGTGCCAAGAAGATCGCCGCCGCTGCCACCGGCCAGGTTGCCGCGCTTTTGCCGGCGGATCCGCCGCAATCGCTGAAAAGCCTTGCCTTCAACGGCCCCGACGGCAAGCCGACGACGATCGCCGATCATGCCGGCAAGACGGTGCTGCTCAATCTGTGGGCGACATGGTGCGCACCTTGCCGCGCCGAAATGCCGGCGCTCGATGCGCTGCAGAAGGAGATGGGCAGCGATGCGTTTCAGGTTGTTGCCGTCAACGTCGATGCCGGCGACGATGCCAAACCGAAGAAGTTCCTGGAGGACACCGGCGTCAAGTCGCTCGGCTACTATCGCGATGCCACGATGGCGCTGTTCAACGACGTCAAGACGCGCGGCCTGGCGCTCGGTCTGCCGGTCACCATGCTGATCGATGGGCAAGGCTGCCTGATCGCCCATATGAATGGCCCGGCCGAATGGTCGGGGCCGGATGCCAAGCGTCTGGTCGAGGCGGCGCTTCAGCCGGGATAGGCTCAGACCGTGCGCAGGCGCGGCTTGAGCACGGCAATGCTTGCGCCGCGTCGGCTGGCGGTGCGGATTGCCGGAGCGGCCACGCCCGTCAGTTCCCCGAATGTCTCGATCGGAGCCGGTTTGCCGAGGTAGTAGCCTTGCCCGATCTCGCAAGCCTCGGCGTCCAGGAACTGCAATTCACCCGGCGTCTCGATGCCTTCTGCCAGAACCGGTAAGCCGAGACCGCGTCCAAGCCCCAGCACGGCGCGAACGATCGCCGCGAACTGGGCGTTCTTGTCGACCGATTTGATGAACGACCCGTCGATCTTGATCTTGTCGAAGGGAAAGGCGCTGAGGTTGGACAGCGAAGAATAGCCGGTGCCAAAATCGTCCATCGCCACATGCACGCCAAGCGCCTTGACCTGCCTCAAGGTTGCCAGCGCGCGCGGCATGTCCTTCACCAGGGCCGTTTCGGTGATCTCCAGTTCGAGCCTGCCGGGGGCCAGGCCGGATCTCGTCAATGCGTCGTGCACCTTGCGGCTGAAGTTCGGATTGTGAAGTTGCACGGCGGAGACGTTGACGGCGACCATCAGCGGGTTTGTCCAGCGAACAGCATCGTTACAAGCCGTCGTCAGCACCCAGTCGCCGATCTGCGCGATAGCGCCACTGTCCTCGGCCACCGGGATGAAAACGGCCGGAGAAATGTCACCCCGCTCAGGGTGCTGCCAACGGACCAGGGCTTCGAAGCCGATCATCCTGCCGCCGCGGATCTCCTTCTGCGGCTGATAGACGAGGTGGAACTCCTTGCGGGCGATCGCCTGGCGCAATTCATGCTCCATCACGCGCTTGTCGCGGGCCGCGGTGCCCATGGCCATCTCGAAAAACCGATAAGTGTCCCTGCCTTCGGTTTTGGCGCGATGGAGTGCCGTGTCGGCATGGCTGATCAGGCCGGCCTGGTCTTCGGCATCCAGCGGAAAGAAGGCGATGCCGATGCTGGCCGAGACGAGGCCGGAGCCGACCGAAACCCTGTTTTCCTCTCGGATCGCCGCCAGCAAGTCCTCGGCTATCCGGCCTGCGGCCAGGGGGTCGGGGAGGTTCGGAGCTATGATGGCAAATTCATCGCCGCCGAGACGCGCGAGCATCTGTCCGTGGCGCGGGATGCCGGAAATGCAGTGCGCCAGCTTCTGCAGCATAGCATCGCCGGCCCCGTGGCCATAGAGGTCGTTGACTTGCTTGAACCGGTCAAGGTCAAGCAGCAGGAGCGCCAGATGTCCATCCTTGCCGCCACGATCCATCGAGGCGAATTCTGCTTCCAGCCGGGAAGAAAAGCTCCGCCGATTGGCAAGCCCGGTAAGCGGATCGAAATGCGCGAGGCGGAGGATCTCTTGTTCTGCCTTCTTGCGCTCACGGATGTCGCGAACGGCAAGCACCGTATGAGGCCTGCCGCAGTAGGTGATTTTCCTGGCGATCAGCTCGACAGGAATTCTCGCCCCGTCGCTGCCCCTTAACTTCGCTTCCTGCGCCTGTTCGCCGAAGCCGGACATATCGGCTGCGCTCTGTCCGTCGAAAAGCTCGCCGAATTGCATCGTGTTCAGGGTGGCTGTCGCTGTTCCGGTCAGCTTCGCCATACTGTCATTGGCGCTGACAATGCGGGTGCCATCGCAAACGATCAGACCTTCCACCGCCGCATTGGCGAGATCGTGCATGCGATCGGCCTCGAGCTTCTGGCGGCGAAAGCGCAGGTCGATCCACAGCGCGGCACCCGATAGCACAAGGATTATCAGGCTGGCGACCGCTGCGGCAAAGGCCTGGGAAATGGGCTCGATGGAATGTTCGGATATTTCAATCGAGGAATCCGGAATGATCGACACCGCGGCCATCGCGATGAAATGCAAGCTGCAAATCGCCAGCGTCAAAAGCGCGGCGCCGCCGAAAGTCGCGAGCGCTGACGGACGGCGCAAGACGACAAGGAGCGCCAGTGCCGCGAGGGTCACGCCGGCCAGAAGCGATATCGCGACAAGGAGCAGGTTCCATACGACCCGGCCTTCGACCTCGAAAGCTGCCATGCCGATGTAGTGCATCGTCGCGATGGCGCCGCCCAGAATGGCGCCACCGACGAGGAAATGGTCGATGCCGCGGCGCAAGGTGGCGACCCACATCCCAAGCGCGGTCATGATAACGGCGGCGGCAAGCGAAAAGGCGGATAATCCCGGATTGTATGCGTTCGGTATTCCCGGCGTAAACGCGGTCATGGCGATGAAATGCGTCGCCCATATGCCGAACCCGGTCGAGGCCGCGGCGATCATCAGCCAGACAAGCCGGTTTCGCTCGGTCGATCGGCCGACATGCTTAAGGAGATTAACCGCTGAGAAGCAAGAAATTCCACAGATGAGTGCGGCAAGCGCAACCAGTCTCGGATCGTGCTGACTTACAATACAATTATAGACCGTCAGCATCCTGGTTCACTCGGTCTGCCAAAATTAACAGGGGAGGTGTGACTGATTAGCTCTTGGAGATTTTAACGAATGGTTAACCCGTGGGCCATGAGGCGGGTCTTTTCGGGGGAAAACCGACGCCGCTGCGCCGAAAAGACGGTGATGTGATTTCTGGCGCCCGGTTTCAGTAGCGAGTGCACTTTAGGAAGGAATGATGTTCATTGATCCGCAATAAAACCGTTGTCCGATTGTCATCAGCGCCACATATTGGCTTTGCGGAAGTGCCCCTTTCGCCAATGACAAACGGGAGATGAAACATGAAGTTCTTCGGCTTTGCGGCCGGTATCGCCGCCACCGTGACCCTGCTTTCCACCACCTCCGCCTTCGCCGTCACGCAGATCAGCTGGTGGCACGCCATGACCGGCGCCAACGCCGAGGTCGTCGCCAAGATCTCCAAGGATTTCAACGCCAGCCAGAGCGACTATGAGCTCGTTCCGGTGTTCAAGGGCACCTATCCGGAGACGCTGAATGCCGGCATCGCTGCCTTTCGTGCCGGGCAAGCGCCCGATATCCTCCAGGTGTTCGACGTCGGCACCGGCGTGATGATGGCGGCCGAGGGTGCGATAAAGCCGGTGGCCGATGTGATGACCGGCGCCGGGATGACTTTCGACAAGAGCCAGTATCTGCCCGGCATCGTCGGCTATTATTCGAAGCCGGACGGCACCATGCTATCGTTCCCCTACAACTCTTCCTCGCCGATCCTCTATTACAACAAGGACATCTTCCAGAAGGCAGGCCTCGACGTGAACAATCCGCCCAAGACGTGGAACGAGGTGTGGGAAGCTGCCAAGAAGATCAAGACGAGCGGCGCCGCCCCTTGCGGCTATACCTCGACCTGGCTGACCTGGATCCACCTGGAGAATTTCGCGGCGTGGAATGACGTGCCTTGGGCCACCCAGCAGAATGGCCTGGCCGGCGGTGATGTCGAACTCAAGATCAATGCGCCGATTTTCGTCAACCACTTCCAGGCGCTCGCTGACCTGGCCAAGGACGGCACATTCAAATATGGCGGGCGCACCTCCGAAGCCAAGCAGATATTCCTCGCCGGCGAATGCGGCATCTTCACCGAATCGTCGGGCGGCCTCGGCGATATCGTCAAGTCCGGCATGAACTATGGCATCGGCCAGCTTCCTTACGACAGTGACGCCAAGGGTGCCCCGCAGAACACGACGCCGGGCGGTGCCAGCCTGTGGGTGTTCGGCAACAAGTCGGACGAGGAATACAAGGGCGTCGCGGCCTTCTTTGCCTATCTGTCCAAGACCGATGTGCAGGAATATCTGCACCAGAAGTCGGGATATTTGCCAGTGACGCTTGCGGCATACGAGGCGACTAAGAAATCAGGCTTCTATGACAAGAACCCCGGCCGCGAGACACCCATCCTGCAGATGATCGGCAAGTCGCCGACCGACAATTCGAAGGGCGTGCGCCTGCCGAATCTGCCGCAGGTGCGTGATATCCAGAACGAGGAGCTGGAGAAGATGCTGGCCGGCCAGCAAACCGCCCAGCAGGCACTCGACAATGCGGTTGCGCGCGGCAACGCGGCGATCAAGGAAGCGCTGGAGAACTGACGGGATTATCTCGGTTAGTCGGTTGGAATATCGCCCACGCGAGCTCGCGCGGGCGATACCTGGATAGCGAGGGAAATCAGCCTGTCTCCACGCGTCGTCTTTCCCAACAAGATCCTGCCCTACCTGCTGGTGGCGCCACAACTCGCCATCACCCTGGTTTTCTTCTACTGGCCGGCCGGTCAGGCGCTTTACCAGTCGATGCTCAGGCAAGACCCGTTCGGGCTGAAGAGCAGGTTCGTCTGGTTGGCCAATTTCCGGAAGGTGCTGGCCGATCCGGCCTACCTCAACTCGATCAAGGTCACAGTAGTGTTCTCTCTTGCGACCGCGATCGTTGCCATGGTTGTGGCCCTGCTGCTTGCGGTCATGGCCGAGAAGGCCGTGCGCGGCAAAGGCCTCTACCGCACACTGTTGATATGGCCTTACGCCGTGGCGCCGGCGATTGCCGGCATGCTTTGGCTTTTCCTGTTCAATCCCTCGATCGGCTCGTTGGCCTATTTGCTGAGAAGCCTCGGCATCGTATGGGACCCGCTGCTCAACGGCACCCACGCCATGATCCTGCTGGTGTCGGCTGCTGCCTGGAAGCAGATCAGCTACAACTTCCTGTTCTTCGTCGCCGGCCTGCAGGCGGTGCCGAAAACGCTGATCGAAGCGGCGGCCATGGACGGCGCCGGCGAAACCAAGCGCTTCTGGACCATCGTCTTCCCGCTGCTTGCGCCGACAACCTTTTTCCTGCTGGTCGTCAACACCGTCTATGCCCTGTTCGACACGTTCGGCATCGTTCATGCCGTCACCGGCGGCGGGCCGGGCAAGACGACAGAGACGCTGGTCTACAAGGTCTACAATGACGGCTTCGTCAATCTGATCCTGGGCGATTCGGCGGCGCAGTCGGTCATCCTGATGGCCATCGTCATTGCGCTCACAGCGATCCAGTTCCGCTATGTGGAACGCAAAGTCCATTACGGCTGAGGGCAGCGATGATCGGCCAGTCCCCGCTCCGCACCTTCATCGCCCATGCCGTGCTCATCCTCGGCATATTGATCGTGGCTTTTCCGATCTACTACACCTTCGTTGCCTCGACGCACACGCTGCAAACGATCCTCAGGCCGCCCCTGCCGCTCTTGCCCGGCGGCCAGCTATGGAACAATTACAGCGAGGCGCTATTCGGCGGCGTCGGTCGTATCGGCGGGGTCAGCGTCGGCAGGCTGCTGCTCAACACTACGATCATGGCGCTCGGCGTTGCGGTGGGAAAGATCTTCATCTCGATCCTGTCGGCCTACGCGATCGTGTTCTTTCGCTTTCCGCTGCGCATGACCTTCTTCTGGCTGATCTTCATCACCTTGATGCTTCCAGTCGAGGTGCGCATCCTGCCGACCTACAAGGTGATGGTCGATCTCGGCATGATCGACACCTATGCCGGCCTGATCGTCCCGCTGATCGCCTCGGCCACCGCAACGCTGCTGTTTCGCCAGTTCTTCATGACCATACCGGGCGAATTGGTCGAGGCGGCGCGTGTCGACGGTGCCGGGCCATGGCGCTTCTTTTTCGATATTCTGGTGCCGCTGTCGCGGACAAACATCGCCGCGCTGTTCGTGATCCTCTTCATCTATGGCTGGACGCAGTATCTTTGGCCGCTGCTCGTCACCAACAGCAACGACATGAACACCATCGTCATCGCGCTGAGAAAGATGGTTTCCTTCGCCGATGCCGACACCCAATGGCACCTCGTGATGGTCACGGCAATGCTGGCCATCGTGCCGCCGATCCTGGTGGTCGTGCTGATGCAACGCTGGTTCGTGCGCGGTCTGGTCGAATCCGAAAAGTGAGAAGCCGATGGCGACCGTGGATCTGAAGGATGTCAGGAAAATCTATCCCAGCGGCGTCGAGGCCGTGAAGGGCGTTTCCATCGCCATTCCTGACAAGGAGCTTTGCGTGCTGGTCGGCCCGTCCGGCTGCGGCAAGTCTACGCTGCTGAGGATGATCGCCGGGCTGGAGACGATTTCTGCCGGTACAGTCGCCATTGACGGCAAGGTGGTCAACGCCATTGGCCCGACCGAGCGCGACATCGCCATGGTGTTCCAGAACTACGC
This sequence comes from Mesorhizobium sp. M0968, assembly GCF_040319065.1. NCBI lineage: Bacteria > Pseudomonadati > Pseudomonadota > Alphaproteobacteria > Hyphomicrobiales > Phyllobacteriaceae > Mesorhizobium > Mesorhizobium sp. M0968. The sequence goes on along the minus strand of NZ_JAMYNL010000001.1, from coordinate 100,961 downwards.
GCTCTACCCACATATGAAGGTTTATGACAACATGGCCTATGGCCTGCGCAACCGCGGCACGCCGAATGACGAGATCGACAGCAGGGTACGCTCGACTGCCAAGGTGCTGGAGCTTTCGGCGCTGCTCGACCGGCGCCCGCGCGAGCTTTCCGGCGGTCAGCGCCAGCGCGTCGCCATGGGTCGCGCCATCGTGCGCAACCCGAAGGTCTTCCTGTTCGACGAACCGCTGTCCAACCTCGATGCGAAATTGCGCGGGCAGATGCGCATCGAGATCAAGAATCTGCAGCGCTCGCTTGGCGTCACCTCGGTTTATGTCACGCACGACCAGCTTGAGGCGATGACGCTGGCCGACATCCTCGTCGTCATGAACGCCGGCCTGGTCGAGCAGACCGGCGCGCCGCTTGATGTGTACGAGAAACCGGCCTCGACCTTCGTCGCTTCGTTCATAGGCGCACCGCCGATGAATCTGCTGGCGCTCACAGGGGCCTCCCCAAGCTCGGTATTGGCGGACGGTACTGTGATTGGCTTGGCGCCTCGACAGGGCAAGGCAGTGACGCTAGGCTTTCGTCCGGAGGACGCCGACATCACCTTCGCGGCAGAGGCGCCGGCCGGCGCGCTCGCGCTGCCGGCAACAGTGGAAGCGGTCGAACCGGTCGGTGCCGAAAGCTTTCTCCATTGCGTGGCAGCCGGCAGCCGCATCGTCGTGCGCGTCTCAGGCCGCGCCAGCGCCAAGCCAGGCGACCAATTGCGCGTCGTGGCCAGGTCCGAAAAGCTGCATTGGTTCGATCAGGCGGGCAAACGGGTCGATTGAAGTCGGCCTTGCGCAAAACCGTTCAGGCAAACACATGCGCCTTGCCCGACACGGTCAGCCGGACGATCTCGCCGATCGCCGGCGCGTCCATGCCCGGCTTGCGCAGGATCAACGGCGTATTGCCGATAGCGGCGGCGTCGGGCGGATCGGGGCTGTTCAACAGACGCACCGCGATGGTGCACATCGAGCCGGCGAACTCCGATTCTGTCACCTCGCCGAACAGCATGTCCGGCGTGCCGGACATGCCTTCACGCGATGTGCGTTTCAGCAACACCTGCTCCGGCCGCAGCATGATGCGGGCGACGTCGCGCCGCTCCGAGCTGTCGACAGCGATGCGGCCGAGCGGCGAGATGGCGAAGCCATCGGCGATCCTTGCCGGCAGGACGATGGCGTCGCCAAGGAACTCGGCGACCATCCTGTCCTTCGGCTTGAAATAGAGCTCGCGCGGCGTGCCGACCTGCGAGAATTTGCCGTCGCGCATCACCGCGACCTGGCTGGCGAATGACAGCGCCTCGGCCTGGTCGTGGGTGACCAGGATGGTGGTGATGCCGGCGGTTTCAAGGAGCTCGGCCACGGCCTTGCGCATCGAGGCGCGCAGGCCGGTGTCGAGCGCCGAGAACGGCTCGTCGAGCAGCATCAGCCGCGGCTTCATGGCCATGGCGCGGGCGAGCGCGACGCGCTGCTGCTGGCCGCCGGAGAGTTCGTGCGGACGGCGCTTCAGGATCCCTTTGTCCAGCCCGACGACATAGGCGAGCTCGGCGATGCGCTCGCTGCGCTTTTCCTCGTGACGGCCCATGCCGAAGCCGATATTGGCGGCGATGCTCAGATGCGGGAATAGAGCGCCGTCCTGCGCCACCAGCCCGATGCCGCGGCGATGCGCCGGCACGGCCGTGTCGCCATCGGCCAGCACCTCGCCATCGAGCACGATGCGGCCCTGGTCCGGCGCCTCGAAGCCGGCGATCAGCCGCAGCAAGGTGGTCTTGCCGCAACCGGACGGCCCGACGATTGCCGTACGGCTGCCGCTGGCCACGCTGAGGTCGACGCCGGCAAGTGCTGCGACGGGCCCGTAGTGCTTGTGGATGCCGCTCAGCTCGAGAAAGCTCATCGCCCGGCCATCCGCTTCGACTGGACGTAGAGCAACCAGGTCAAAGGCAGCGACATCGCCACCATGATCAGGGCATAAGGCGCCGCCGACGCATAGTCGATCTCGCCGCTATAGGACCAGAACGCCATGGCCAGCGTGCGAGTGCCGTTGGGCGCCAGCATCTGGGTTGCGGTCAATTCGTTCATGATACCCAGCGCGACCAACGCCATGCCGGCTGCGGCGCCCGGCGCCGACAGGCGGATGGTCGTCGACCACAGCGCCTTGAGCGGCGACCGGCCGAGGCTGGAGGCGGCGCGTTCGAGCTCGACCGGCGCCTGTGCGATCGACGCCCTGAGGCTAATCAGGGCGCGCGGCAGGAACATCAGCGCATAGGCGACCAGGATGGTGAACAGGGTCTGGTAGAGCGGCATGGCGATACGCACGGCGATGGTGACCAGCGCCAGGGCGATGACAACGCCGGGCAACGCGCCGACGATATAGTTGCAGCCCTCCAGGACGCGTTGCAGCCGCCCCGGCGCGCGGATCGAAATCCACGCCATCGGCATTGCCGCGACGGTGGCGAGCAGCGCGCCGGCAATTGCTAGGAACACCGTTTGGCCAAGCGCCAGGCCGATCTCGTCGAGCCGCCAGACATCGGCGCCGCCGGCCATGAGCCAGCGGCCGATAGTGGCGAACGGCACGCCGAGCGCCAGCAGCGTGGTAATGGCAGGCAGCAGCAGGCAAGGAATGGTGGCGCGCCCAAGGCCCGTGCGCTGCTGCTGGCGCGCAGCACCCGAACCGACGCGGGCATAGCGCTCCTCGCCGCGCACCAGCGCCTCCAGCCCGAGCAGCACAAGGCAGCAGGTCACCAGCACGCCGGCCAGCATGTTGGCGGCGGGACCGTTGAAGGTCGACTGAAACTGGTCGACGATCGCGGTGGTGAAGGTGTCGAAGCGGATGAAGACATAGAGCCCGTATTCGGCCAGGAGATGCAGGCCGACCAGCAGGGAGCCGCCGCAAATGGCGAGCCGGAGCTGCGGCAGCACGACACGCCTGAACACACGCCACGGGCCGAGACCAAGGGCTGCCGCTGCATCCTCGAGAGCGGGATCGAGCCGGCGCAATGCCGCCGCCACCGGCAGATAAAGGAAGGGGAAATAGGCGATGACCGACACAAGCACGCCGGCCCACAGGCCGTGCAGTCTGGGCACCATGGTGACCCAGGCGTAACTGTGGACGAAGGCCGGAATGGCGAGCGGCGCCACCGACAGCCAGGCCCATAGGCGGGCACCCGGCAGATCGCTGCGCTCGGTCAGCCAGGCCAGCGCCACCGACAGCACGATCGAGATCGGCACCGCCAACACCACCAGCAGGCTGGTGTTGACCAGAAGTTCGCCGACGCGCGGCCTGAACACCAGCGCCGCCACCGTTTCCCAGCCGGTCTGCACCGCCACCCAGACGATGAAGGCAAGCGGCAGCAGCGCGAAAAGCGAGACAAAGACGGCAGTCAACGCAATCCATGAGACCGACCAACGACGTGCCCGCACGGCCGTGGCGTCGGCCGGCAAGCCTGGGCGTGCGAGATCGATCGCGGATTGCATCAGATCAGACGTTGCGCCAGCTCCGCCCGGAGGCGGAAACGATCGGCGGCGGATAATCTCGCGGGTAGCTTGTGGTCATAGGCAAATGCCATCTTGAAAACAGAGCGCTCCTGTGGAAAGCGAATTCCCACAGGAGCGCAGTCGGTTGCCCTTTTAGGACGAACGCCGGCTAAAGCAAGCCGGCCGCCGTCATCAGGTCGGTCACCTTTTTCGAGTTCAGCGTCGTCGGGTCGACTTTCGGCGCCTGCAGATCGGCCAGCGGCACCAGCTTCGGATTGGACTCGGCGCCCTTGCCGACTGCGTATTCGAACGAATCGCCTGTTTTCAGCACGTCCTGGCCACGATTGCCGGTGACCCATTTCAGGAAAGCCTGCGCTTCCTTCGGGTGCTTGCTCGAGGCCAGCACGCCGCCGCCGGAAATCGACACGAAAGCACCGGGATCCTGATGCTTGAAATAGTGCAACTCGACGTTCTTGCTGTTCTCGCCGGTCTTGGCCTGATCGCCGTAGTAGTAATAGTGATAGATCACGCCGCCTTCGACCTCGCCGGCATTGACCGCCTTCATCACCGTGCTGTTGCCCTTATAGGCGGTAAAATTCTCCTTCATCGCCTTCAGCCATTCGGCCGTCGCCGCCTCACCCTTGAGCTGCAGAAGCGCGCTGACGATCGCCTGGAAATCGGCGCCGGAGGGCGAAGCGGCCCAGCGGCCCTTCCAGCTCGGATCGGCGAGATCGAGCAGCGATTTGGGCAGCTGGTCGGCGCTCAGCTTGGTCTTGTTGTAGGCAAAGACGGTGCTGCGCGCGGCGACGCCGACCCATTTGCCGCTCGCCGGCTGGTACTCCTGCGGAACCTGGGCCAGCGTCTCGGTGCCGACCGGTGCGAACAGGCCGGCCGCCTCGACCAATGCCATGGCCGGCGAATTCTCCGTCAGGAATACATCGGCGGGCGAAGCGGTGCCTTCCGCAACGATCTGATTGGAGAAATCGCTGTCGCCGCCATTGCGGACGGTAACCTTGATGCCGGTTTCCTTGGTGAATCCCTCCGCCCAGGCCTTGGTCAGGTTTTCGTGCTGGGCGTTGTAAACGACGATGCCCTCGTCCTCTGCTATTGCCGGGCCGGCGATCAGGCTGATTGCAAGTGCTGTCGCACCGGCAAGGGCGGAAAGAGCATATTTCATGGCGTCGTCCTCGATTTCGATGGTCTTTGGCTTGGCACGCTGCACGTACCAATACCTGACTGGTGCAGTCAACATTGCTGACCCACTCAATCGCTCAAAAGGAGCAAACTTTCGTGATGCTCAGCTAATTTGCCTTGGACATTATTTCGCCGGCCACGTAACAAATCAGCGCCGAGACGCGAATATCGGGGAGTGAACTCTTGTGAGCGGCAAGGACGAAGCCGAGCTTTCACGGCTGTTGCGGGCCGCGATCGCCGGAGACGAAAGAGCCTATGCCGACTTTCTGCACCGGATCGCCGCGCTCGTTCGTGGCTTTGCCCGGCGCAAGATCGTGCAGGGCGGGGTGGATCCCGAGGATGTCGTGCAGGAAACCTTGCTGGCCATTCATGTGAAACGACACACCTGGCGCCATGATGCGCCGGTGCTGCCTTGGGTCTATGCAATAGCCCGCTTCAAGCTGATCGATGCGTTCCGGCGGCGCGGTCGGCGGATCGAGATCGAGATCGACGAAATCGCCGAGACCTTTGCCGAGCCGGAATCGGAGACGGTGAGCGAGCGCGACGTCAACCGGGCGCTCGACAGCCTGTCGCCGGCACAGCGTTCCGTCGTCTCGGCCGTATCGGTCGAAGGCCGGTCAATCGGTGAGACCGCGGCCAAATTCGGCATCAGCGAGACGGCTGTGCGGGTGTCACTGCACCGCGGGCTTGCCGCCATTGCCAAACGGTTCAGGGCGGGGCGGGAATAAGAATAACATGAGGACCGAAGATTTCATCAGGGCGCTTGACGCCGATGCCCGCAGCAAGGCGCTGCCGCTAGGCACCGCCTGGTGGCTTGCCGCCGGTGTGGCCATCGTGATCGCGGCCGCGGTTTTCTGGCTGACGATCGGCCCGCGCCCCGACATTGCGATCGCCATGCACACGATGCGGTTCCTGTCCAAATTCGTCTTCACGATTGCTCTTGCCGTCAGCGCCTTTGTCCTGGTGCGTGGGCTGTCGACGCCCGGTGCATCGACCGGCCGGGCGGTGAGCTGGATGATCGCCGCGCCGCTGCTGGTGATTGTGGCTGTGATTTTCGAACTCTTCGCCGTGCCTGCGTCCGACTGGGGCACGCGCCTGGTCGGCACGAACATGGTCATCTGCCTGACCTTCATTCCGTTGATCGGGATCGGCCCGCTTGCCGTCTTTCTCGCGGTGCTGCGCCATGGCGCGCCGACAAGGCCGGTGCTTGCCGGTGCGGCCGCGGGCCTGCTTGCCGGCGGGCTGGCGGCGACCTTCTATGCGGCGCATTGCTTCGACGATTCGCCGCTTTTCGTCGGCACCTGGTATACGATCGCGGTCGCCATCCTTGCCGTGCTCGGGGCGCTCGGCGGACGACTTTTTGTGCGCTGGTAGCGAGGCGATCAGCGTGTCGGAACGGGATGCTCGCCGCGATAGTCGTAGAAGCCGCGCCCGGTCTTGCGGCCGAGCCAGCCGGCCTCGACATATTTGACCAGCAGCGGGCAGGGGCGGTATTTCGAATCCGACAGCCCGTCATGCAGCACCTGCATGATCGACAGGCAGGTATCGAGCCCGATGAAATCGGCAAGCTGCAGCGGCCCCATCGGATGGTTGGCGCCGAGCTTCATGGCGGTATCGATGGCGTCGACCGAGCCGACACCTTCATAGAGCGTGTAGATCGCCTCGTTGATCATCGGCAGCAGGATGCGGTTGACGATGAAGGCCGGGAAATCCTCCGAGACGGTGATCGTCTTGTCGAGCTGCTTCACATAGGTTTTTGCCGCCTCGAAGGTCTGGTCCTCGGTGGCGATGCCGCGCACCAGTTCGACCAGCTTCATCACCGGAACCGGATTCATGAAATGTATGCCGATGAAGCGTTCCGGCCGGTCGGTCTGCGAAGCCAGCCGTGTGATCGAGATCGATGACGTGTTCGTCGCCAGGATGGCCTCGGGGTTGAGCTGCGGGCAGAGCTGGGCGTAGATCTTGCGCTTGACCGTCTCGTCCTCCGTCGCTGCTTCGATCACCAGATCGGCGCCCGCAAGGTCGGCCATGGCCGGTGCCGCCGAAATGCGCGCCATCGCCTCATTGCGCAGCTTTTCCTCGAGTTTGCCTGAGCCGACCTGACGGGCCATGTTGCCGCTGATCGTAGCGATGCCCTTTTCGATGCGGTCGGGCGAAATATCGTAAACCAGCACCTTATAGCCCGCCAGCGCCGACACATGGGCGATGCCGCCACCCATCTGGCCCGCGCCGATGATGCCGATCGTTTCGATCTTGCTCATTACCCGATCCCGTCGAGGCCTTTGCGGCCCGTTTTTTGTGCAGTGCAAACTAAAAGGGCGGGGCGACTTCGTCTACCCCACCCCTCAGAATTTAATACGCTTTGGCAGAAGGCGTCAAAGCGCCTTTTGCAGTTCCGGCAGAATGACGAAGAGATCGCCGACGAGACCGTAGTCAGCGACCTGGAAGATCGGCGCTTCCTCGTCCTTGTTGATGGCAACGATCACCTTCGAATCCTTCATGCCGGCAAGGTGCTGGATGGCACCGGAGATGCCGACGGCAATATAAAGGTCGGGCGCTACCACCTTGCCGGTCTGGCCGACCTGCCAGTCGTTCGGCGCATAGCCGGCATCGACGGCGGCGCGAGATGCGCCAACCGCCGCACCGAGCTTGTCGGCGACCGGCAGGATGACCTCCTGGAACTTCTCGGAGGAGCCCAGCGCACGGCCGCCCGAGATGATGATCTTGGCCGAGGTCAGCTCTGGACGGTCGGTCTCGGAGAGCTTGTTCTCGACAAAGCTCGACAGGCCGGGATTGGCCGCCGCCTGGACCGTCTCGACCGGCGCGGAACCGCCCTCGGGCGCTGCCTGGAAGGAAGCGGTACGCACCGTGATGACCTTCTTGGCGTCACTGGACTGCACCGTCTGGATGGCGTTGCCGGCATAGATCGGCCGCTTGAAGGTGTCGGGCGACACGACTTCGATGATTTCAGATATCTGGGCGACATCGAGCAGCGCCGCCACGCGGGGCGCGACGTTCTTGCCCGACGAGGTCGCCGGCGCGATGATCGTCTCGTATGGCTCAGCAAGCGAAACGACGAGTGCCGCCAGCGGTTCGGCGAGACGCTCGGTCAGTTCGTCGGCGTCGGCGAGCAGCACCTTGGTGACGCCCTTGAGCTTGGCGGCGGCGTCCGCTGCCGGCTTGGCACCTTTGCCGGCAACCAGCACATGCACGTCCGAACCGATCTGCAGCGCCGCCGAAAGCGCCTTGGCGGTCTGGTCGGAAAGCGCAGCGTTGTCGTGTTCGGCAATCAGAAGAATAGCCATGATGTTTTCCTGACTTTCGTCTTCGAGGCTCCTGAAATCCGGTCAGGCCGAGTCGAAAACGGTTGGTTTCGAGAACCGGAGCGGAGCGTACTTCAGTACGTGAGCACCGGAAGCGGAGAAACCGGCCGTTTGCAGGCCGGCCTCATCGGATTTCCTTAGAGCACGCCGGCTTCGTTCTTCAGCTTGTCTACCAGTTCGGCGACGCTCTTGACCTTGACGCCCGCCTTGCGGCCGCCCGGCTCCTCGGTCTTGATCACTTTAAGCCGCGGCTTGACGTCGGCGCCGTAATCGGCAGGGCTCTTCTCGTCGAGCGGCTTCTTCTTGGCCTTCATGATGTTGGGCAGAGACGCGTAGCGTGGCTGATTCAGCCGCAAATCGGCCGTGACGATCGCCGGCATCTTCAGTTCCAGCGTCTGCAGGCCGCCATCGACCTCGCGCGTCACCGTGGCCTTGTCACCGTCGAGCACGATCTTGGAGGCGAAGGTGCCCTGCGCCCAGCCTAGAAGCGCGGCCAGCATCTGGCCGGTCTGGTTGGAATCGTCGTCGATCGCCTGCTTGCCGAGAATGACAAGGCCGGGCTGTTCTGCCTCGACGACGCCCTTCAGCACCTTGGCGACGCCCAGCGGCTCAGTCTGCTCGTCGGTCTTGACCAGGATGGCGCGGTCGGCGCCCATGGCGAGCGCCGTGCGCAAGGTCTCCTGTGCCTGCTGCGGCCCGATCGACACGACGATGATCTCTTCGGCCTTGCCAGCTTCCTTCAGCCGGATCGCCTCTTCGACCGCGATCTCGTCGAACGGGTTCATCGCCATCTTGACGTTGGCGAGTTCCACCGCCGAACCGTCCGCCTTCACCCGGACCTTGACGTTCGCATCCACAACCCGCTTCACGGGCACAAGGATCTTCATTTGCCTGTCACCTCTTTCACGATAGTCTCTTCACGCTCGTCGGGCGCGCTATAGCAGCGTGCACCTCTTCAGAGTTGTCGAAAGCCGACATTCCGGACGGAATTCTGGTCTTCGCCACGCCAGTAGGGTGGCGCTTCCGTAGTTGCGGCGACCCCGCGCGTCAATATCCGGGGCGCACTCGGATGCTCGGGGAAGCACTCAAATCGGTTCAGTCCGGACCGGAAACGGTCCCCCGGCCCCAGCGCGGCGCCGGCTGCGCAGGTTGTGAGTCGCTTGGCGCCGGCTCCACGGCTACGGGCACCGGACCGGCGACCACGGCCGGCTCCTCGTCCGCGCCGGCGAGTAGCGGTACGCCGCGGCTGCGCAAGACAAGCACCAGCACGGCTCCAGCGATGATGCCGCCGATATGGCAGGCCCAGGAAACCTGATCCTCGCCCCCCTGGGCGAACATGAAGATCTGGAAAAGGATCCACAGGATCAGCGGGATGAAGGCCGGGATGCGCAACGGGATGCGCGCGAAGACCAGCACCCATACCTTCACCCGCGGATAAAGGATCAGATAGGCGGCGACCACACCGGCGATGGCGCCCGACGCGCCAATCAGTGGCACCCGCGAATCCCAGGCAACCAGACCCTGGAGGAAAGCGCCGGCGATGGCGCAAAGCAGGTAGAAGACGAGGTAGCGGACATGGCCAAGTGCATCCTCGACATTGTCGCCGAACACCCACAGGAACAGCATGTTGCCGCCGAGGTGGAAGATATCCGCGTGCAGGAAGGAATAGGTCAGATAGCTCAGGCTCTCCGGAATGACGACAAATTGCGGAGCGAGCTCGACGCTGTCATGCACAACCGACGGGATGAAACCGAGGCCCATCACCGCGGCGTTGGCGAAATCCTCGCCGCCCAATGTGGTGACAAAGTAGATCAGCACGTTGAGCGCGATCAGGCTGATCGTCACATATTGCAGCTTGATGTGCCGCAGCCGGTTGGTGTCATAAAGCGGGATAAACATCAGGCCTCTCCCGGTTCCGGCAGATTCAGCGGTTCTTGCCGGGAACCCATAGCACGTCGGCATTTCCGTTGTCATTGACCGCGCGTGCGGCGACGAACAGAAAGTCCGAGACACGGTTGATGTATCTTATCGCCTCGCGGTTGACCTGCTCGTCTGGATCTTGCGACAGCGCCACCATGATGCGCTCGGCGCGGCGGGCCACCGTGCGGGCGAGGTGAAGGGCAGCCGCTGCCGGCGTTCCGCCGTTGAGCACGAAGGATTTGAGCGGCTCAAGGTCCTTGTTGAGGAGATCGATATCCTGTTCGATGCGGTCGGTCTGCGAGGCGATGATGCGCAACGGCTCGTAGTCGAGCGGCTTGCCATTATCGGGGACTGCCAGATCGGCGCCGAGGTCGAAAAGGTCGTTCTGGATGCGGCCGAGCATCGCATCGATCGCCGGATTTACTGCCGCGGTATGAATGCGGGCCATGCCGATGCAGGCATTGGCCTCGTCGACCGTGCCGTAGGCGTCGATGCGAAGGTCGGATTTCAGCCGCCGCTCGCCGGAGCCGAGACCGGTGGTGCCATCGTCGCCAGTGCGGGTGTAGATCTTGTTGAGCTTGACCACGGGGTACCTCCCGGCTGGTGCTGCGTCACTTACGGGTGAAATACACCGCCAGCATGATCAGCACCAAGGCCACGAACTGCAAGAGCACGCGCGTCTGCATCAGCTTGTTGGAGGTCATGCTGGAGCCGCCGCGCATCATGTTGATGAGGCCGCGGATCAGCACGATCACCACTGCGACCATGACAAGAACGGCGAGGATGTTGAAGACGGTTGCCATGGTGTGTTCCAGTTGAATTGCGTTCAGGCGCGATTGGCGAGCAGACGGTAGAGTGCAGAAGCCGGCAGGATGCGTTTAAGGATCACACCGATCCTGGCCGGCACTGTTACCACATAATGCGGGCGCGGGCGCCGCGACAGAAGCGCATGGTGCAAGGCGGCATAAACCACCTCCGCCCCGGGCTTCAGCCGCGATGTGCTGCCGCCGGCCCGCAGCCGTTTGAGTTGCGCCGCATAGGCGAGGCGATGAACGGAATTCTCGTGATCGATATTCGCCAGGAACCATGCGAGGCTGTTGCTGGCGATCTTCGATTTCACCGGCCCCGGCTCGATCAGCGAAACATGGATGCCGCTACCCCGGAGTTCTTGATAGAGGGACAGCATCAGCCCTTCGATAGCGTGCTTCGATGCCGAGTAGGCGCCGCGAAAAGGCACCGGCGCGAGGCCGAGGATCGATGAGCAATGAACGAGACGACCATGGCCCTGACGGCGCATCACCGGTACGACGCGGCGAGTGAGATCATGCCAGCCAAAGACATTGGCCTCGAACTGCTGCCGTAAAGCCTCGACCGGCAGGTCCTCGACGGCGCCGGGTTGTCCGTAGGCGCCATTGTTGAAGAGCGCACCGAGCCGGCCGCCGGTCCGTTCCAGCACCGACGCCACCAGCGCCTCGATCGATCCGGGCTCGGTGTAGTCCAGATAAAAGGCCTCGATGCCGTCGGCCTCGAGCGCGGCGATATCTTCGGGCTTTCGGGCCGTTGCGAACACCCGCCAGCCTTCCCTCTTAAGAGCATGGGCGCAATAGGCGCCTATGCCGGAAGAGGCACCTGTGACAATGATGGTGCGCAACTCTTCTCCGGGAGGAATGGTGGTTTGACCTAGGGTTGTCATTTACCGCAAACCCTTCCCATATTCGCGGCGTCGGGACAATCGAAGGGAACGCGGTTCTTGTTGCGGAAGATCGTAGCCCTCAAACGCGTCCTCTACGACGCGCTCGGCCATTTCAACACCGACGACGGCTGGGCAATGGCCAGCCATCTGGCGATCACCGCGCTGATGGCGCTTTTTCCTTTCCTGATCTTCGCTACGACGCTGGCGAGTTTTTTCGGCGCGCAGGCTTTCGCCGACACCGCCGTGCACCTTGTGTTCGACACATGGCCCGAGCAGATCGCCAAACCGATCGCGCGCGAGGTGCTCAACGTGCTTACCGTCCGGCGCAGTGACCTGTTGACCTACGGTATCGTGCTTGCCGGATATTTCGCCTCGAACGGCATCGAGGCGCTGCGCACCTCGCTCAACCGGGCCTATCGTGTCTCGGAAACGCGCGGCATCATCTACCGGCGGGTGCAGAGCATCATCTTCGTGCTGATCGCGACGGCCGGGTTTTTGGCCATCAGCGTGCTGCTGGTCTTCGCGCCGTTGCTGGCACGGCTGGCCGAGTCGCATTTCGAATGGATAAAGCCCTACATGGGCACGATCACGCTGTGGCGTTACGTCATCGCCTCGGTCGTCATCATCGGCGGCCTGTTCGCCGTGCATTTCTGGTTGCCGGCCGGCAAGCGCCGCTTCGTTTCGATCGTGCCTGGCATCATCTTCACGCTGGTCGGCTGGCTCATCGGGTCGACCATCTTCGCCGCCTATCTCGATCATTTCTCGTCCTATGTGACGACCTATGCCGGCCTCGCCTCGATCATGATCGCCGTCGTCTTCCTCTACATCGTATCAGCGATCTTCATCCTCGGTGGCGAGCTCAACGCCGCGATCAGCCGCTATTTAGAGGCGCGTGCCCGCGTCGGCGGCTGAGCCGTCGCCAGCCCGACGCCGAGCGTCGCGATCGCCATGCCGGCGATCTGGAGCGGGCTCAAGTGCTCACCGAACAATGCCCAGGCGATGACCGCGGTGACGGCCGGCACGAGGTAAAACAGCGAGGCGACCTTCGACATTTCGCCGTCGCGGATCATCACCATCAACAGGAAGATGGCGCCGATCGACAGCACCAGCACGAGCCAGGCCATGGCGAAGATCAGTTCGCCATTGACGATGACCGTTCGCGTCTCGAAGGCTAGCGAGGCCAAGGCCATTACAGATGCGCCGCCGACATATTGCCAGAACGTGGCAGCCACCAGATCGCCGCCGGAAGCAAAGCGCTTCTGCCAGATCGTGCCGGCGCTCATGCCGAGCACCGAGACAAGTGAGGCGCCCAGTGTTTCGGCCGTCACCCCGCCGCCGAGCGCGCCGAGCTTCGGCCAGAGCACGATCACCACACCGATCAGCCCGAGGCCGAGACCGGCCCAGTGGCGCGGCAGGATGGCCTCGCCGAGAAGCCTGCCGGCGAGCACTGCCGTGATCAGCGGCTGCAGGCCGACGATCAGGGCTGAAAGCCCAGCGGGCATGCCCCGGTGGATGGCCCAGAACACGCCGCCGAGATAGACGCCATGCATCAGGATGCCGGCGCCGGTCGCGTGCAGCGCCTCGTCGCGGGTGGCGCGGCTCGAACCAAGTGCGGCCATCAAAGCGACAAGCAGGATTGCGGCCAGGACAAAGCGCGCGGCCAGGAAAGTAAAGGGCTCCGCCCACGGCATGGCATAGCGCGCGCCGATGAAGCCGGTCGCCCACAGGACGACGAAAGAGGCGGGGATGAACCGCTTGAGGCTGTGCATTTTTCCGGAGGCCACGCGTCGGTGAGGACTGATTGTCGCGCTTGCTCTAATGCCGTTCCGAGCGGAAGGCAAAACCAAACCGTTGATCCATAGGCTCAATTCCATTCAAGGAATGCCTTTGGCGCCGCTAGAGACCGACCAGCCGCCTCACATCGTCCGGCGATGCGCCCGTCTTACGCTGGGCGGCAAGGCCGGTATCGCCAAGACTCTTCGACAGCTTTCGTCCGTCCGGGCCGAGGATCAGGCGATGGTGAAAATAGGCCGGCTGCGGCAGGCCAAGCAGTTGCTGAAGCAGCCGCTGCACGCTGGTCGCGGAATAGAGATCCTGGCCGCGCACGACATGGCTGACGCCCTGCAGCGCGTCGTCCATGGTGACGGCGAGGTGATAGCTGGTCGGGATTTCGCGGCGCGCCACGACCACGTCGCCCCAATCCTGCGGATGGGCTTCGACACGACGCGTCGCGGAGAGCGTCTCGTTCGTGTATTCGGCCCATGACAGGTCCTTGCCGGCGCGCGCTATTGCCGCATCGACGTCCAGCCGCCAGGCAAATGGCACATTTTCGGCCTGGCGCCGCTTGCGTTCGCTCGCCGTCAACGCCTTGTCGGCGGCAGGATAGAGCGGCACGCCGTCCGGGTCGCGCGGCCAGTCGCGGCCACGCTTCTCGCTGTCGGCGATGAAGGCGCGGATCTCACTTCTGCTCATGAAGGCCGGGTAGACAAGTTCTTCCTCGATCAGCCGCTCGAGCATCGCCCGATATTCGGCAAAATGCTCGGACTGGCGGCGCACCGGTTCCTCCCAGCCAAGCCCCAGCCATTTCAGGTCGCGAAAAATGCCTGCCTCGAATTCCGGCGTGCAGCGTGTCGTGTCGATATCCTCGATGCGCAGCAGCAGGCGTCCGCCCGTCGCCTTTGCCAATTTCTGATTGAGCAGCGCCGAATAGGCATGGCCGAGATGCAGTTCGCCGTTCGGGCTCGGCGCGAAGCGGAATGTCAGCAGTGTCATTGTCCGGCGGCAATCGGGTTGTGTGGCGCTTTCGCCAATTGCTACTTTGCGCCGGTGGCGTCGTGCGTCCAGAGGGACACGTGACGAAGCGTGCGGCACTTTTGATTTTGGAACAAGCAGACATGCAACGCATCGCCAGTCTCGACGACATTGCGCAAGGGCTGGATAGGCTATGCTTACTCGACCCACGCCTGGAAAGAGTGCGCGGCATGGCCGGCGAGGTGCCGCTCAGGCTATCGGAGCCGGGGTTCAGGAGCCTTGCTTCCATCGTCGTTTCGCAACAAGTGTCCCGCGCGAGCGCCGACGCCATCTTCGGCCGGCTGACGAGACTGCTCGATCCGCTGACGCCGCAGGCGATACTTGCCGCCGACGAGGTGATCTTTCGCGAGGCCGGGCTGTCGCGACCCAAACAGCGCGGCCTGCTTGCCGTCGCCCGGGCGGTGGCCGACGGGCTCGACCTCGATCACCTCTGTCGGCTCGATGCAAGCGAGGCGATCGCGGCCATGACCAGGGTGCCGGGGATCGGCCCGTGGACGGCTGAAGTCTACCTTTTGTTTGCCGCCGGACACCCGGACATCTTTCCGGCGCGCGACGTTGCATTGCAGAGCGCGGTCGGCCATGCACTAGGCATCGACCCGCGTCCGCCGGAGAAAATGCTGATCCGGCTTGCCGAATCATGGAGCCCGTGGCGCGGTGTCGCATCGCGGCTTTTCTGGGCTTATTATCGCGAATTGAAGGGCAGGGATGCCGCGCCTCCGGCCTGAATCCGCAAAAAAGCATTGAAATCATGCGTTTTTGAGACCCGGCATGATCGACAATCCGCTTCACATCCCTGTCATGTCGGGCTTACAGTATCCGCGTCGACCGGTTCTAGGGTGAAGGAGGTCAACGACGTGACGGTTGCCGTATCTCCGGATGGGCTTCCAGCGCTGGTGCTGAATGCGGATTACCGTCCGCTCAGCTATTACCCCCTGTCGCTCTGGTCCTGGCAGGATGCCATCAAGGCGGTGTTCCTCGAGAGGGTGAACATCGTCGCCGAATACGAACACGCCGTCTCTTCACCGACCTTTTCGATGAAGCTGCCGAGCGTCGTCAGCCTGAAGGCTTACGTCAAGCCGTCGAGGCATCCGGCGTTTACCCGTTTCAACGTCTTCCTGCGTGACCGTTTTCAATGCCAATATTGCGGCACGCCGGACGATCTGACGTTCGACCATGTCATTCCTCGCCATCGCGGCGGCGCCACGACCTGGGAGAATGTCGTCGCTGCCTGCTCGCCCTGCAATCTGAGGAAGGGCGGCATGATGCCGGCCCACGCCAAGATGTGGCCGCTGCAGAAGCCCTATCAGCCGACGGTGCATGATTTGCATAATAACGGCCGGCTGTTCCCGCCCAACCATCTACACGAAAGCTGGATGGATTATCTGTACTGGGATGTCGAACTCGAGCCGTGAGATCATCCGATAATTCGGGAGGCTGGCCGTCTGAAGCGATTTTCTGCGCTTCCGATGCTCACGGACCAATGTCCGCTCCGCTTCGGTTCTCGACAATCACTCCACCCGACTCAGCCTGCCGAATTCTTGGATGATCTCGTGTCGCGCTAAATCAGTCGCGGGCGAAGGCGCTGCGGAAGGCTACGACTGCCAGGACAAAGCTGGCGATGGCGTTCCAGCCGGCCAGCGACAGGCCGAGGATGCGGAGCGCCGCCTTGTCGCAGGAGGGCGGGACGAATTTGTCGAGCGCATCGAGCACGCCCTTGCCGCCGGTGTCCACCGGCCCGGCGGCTGCGGTGCAATCGGTCGGGCCTGGCCACCACGCCCATTCGACGCCGGAGTGATAAACGCCGAGATAGCCGCCGTAGAGCATCAGCAGGCCGCCAATGGCCAGCAGGCCACGGCTTACCCAGGCTGGCGCCTGAAGAGCCGACGCAAGCACCGCCAGCAGCATCAAGGGCACGCCGACGTAGTAAGGCGTGCGCTGCTCGAGGCAGAGCTTGCAGGGGATGTAGCCGCCGAGATACTGGAAGGCCAGCGCCGAGCCGACCGTGGCGGCCATGGCGACAGCGAGGAACAGGGCGGTGCGCAGCCGCTGGCGTCCGGTATCGGTATTCACGGTCGCTGTCATCGGGCTCAGTCCATTCGGTTCGATGCCGTTCAGACGGCGTATTTGACGACGATATAGAGCAAAATCAGGGCGGCGGCGGCGGCGCCTGCAATCTGGCCAAGGCGCTTTTCGATGAAGTGGCGGATCGGCTCGCCATAGCGGCGCAAGAGCCACGCGAGAAACAGGAAGCGAGCACCGCGCGCCACGATTGCCAGCACGATGAACAGCAGCAAAGGAACACCGATGACGCCCGACAGGATCGTCACAACCTTGATCGGCGGCAGATGGGCGAGGCCGGAGGTGACCAGCATCAGGATGATGAAGCCAACACCCGATGAGACGCGCATCGCCTCGAACTCGTCATATTTGCCATAAAATTCGAGGATCGGCCGCGCCATCGCATCATAGGCATAATGGCCGATGAACCAGCCGGCGATGCCGCCCAGCACCGAGGCGACGGTGGCGACCAGCGCGTAACGATAGGCGCGATCCGGCCGCGACAGCGCCATCGGCAGATAGAGGACGTCGGCCGGCACCAGGAACACCGAGCTCTCGACGAAGGCGATGAAGGCCAGCCACCATTCGGCGGATTTGCTCGCCGCCAGCGACAAGGTCCAGTCGTAAAGTCCGCGAAGCATCGGCACTCCTAATGCACGCCCAAACCAGAAGCGGTCTTGGGATCACGACATGTACAAACAAGACTTGGAAGCGCCCAGCATCAACCTCGTCGGACGAGGTGCGCTTCAATGACATGCGCCGCCTGTCTAGAAAGATTTTCCGCGCTGCACAATGGCAGCTGCTTCACGAAATCGAAAGGCTGAGGCTTGAGCGAGCCCAGATGTCGGGATTTGGCCAGTTGACGAACAGGCCTCCAACCGTATAGTCCGCGCCCATCCAGGCCGCCCGGCCTGAGCCCCTATGGCGGAATTGGTAGACGCGCTCGACTCAAAATCAGGATGCGTCTACCGTCAGCCCGCAGGGTAATAGGATTGGAGGTCAATGGGTTAGGAGTTAAGAGCCGCTTAATTCTCGAACTGCCACCCTCTGCGTAGGTGCAGCATGAGAGCGTTGAGAGGTAAATGAGTTAGCGCCTTGCGGGTGTGGTGAAACTGGTAGACGCGCTGGATTCAAAATCCAGTTCCGAAAGGAGTGTCGGTTCGAGCCCGACCACCCGCACCAACTATCGGCCAACAAACTTTGAGAACGGCAGTCATTTCACCTGTCGCGCCAGAGTTCGAATCGTGTCGGCCGCCCACCTCCACCAGGATACTCCGCAATGTCCGGTGATGGATGGGACAGATCAATACATAAAATCAATATGTTATGAGAGATCGTGTGCAAAAACTGCACACGAAAGGTCCGCTACTCTTCTGGTTTTCGTTCCTGCGATGGAGTAGCCGACGGGCCTCTTGGGACGCCTGTTGAGTAGCTGCGCTGTCCTATCCTGCGAGGACCGTTGCTGGTGTATCCGCGATCTGCCGTCTTTCAGATGGCGGACGTCACCCATGTCGGTCGACCAAGATCAAGCTTGATCCCGCTGACCACGCGACGCCGCTGATGTGCTCGACACCAATGCCCGACTGCGTCGGCGCATTACGCGTGAGCCGTAAGAAATAAAATGACCAGTGCGCTTGAGCCCGCTGCAATATCAAAAAGATGCCCCGGCTTCAGGGAGGCCACACGCGCCGCCCATTCGTCGGCTGTGAAAGCGCGTCGTTGCAATGCAAGTGAAAAAAACTACCGGCCAATCAAAGCGAACATTTCTGGACTGTTTGCCGACCGAGGCGGAGTTTGATGAGGCTCAACTTCAGCCGGGACCGAAATGGCCTTACCGACCGATCCAGATCACCACGCCCGGGAGACGCTCCGGCTGATCGGCCCCGATCCGCAGAACTGGGTGCCGGACCGGGAAGGCATCGACCACAATGTCTTCATCGTTGGCGGTGGGCAGACGGGGGCGACCTTTGCCTTCGCGTTGAGGCGTGCCGGCATCGGCAAGGTTACTGTCGTCGACGCGGCACCGGATGAAAGCAAGGCCGGCATCTGGTTCACTCATGCACGGATGAACCGGCTGCGAACGCCAAAGGGCTTGCCGGGGCCGGAACTCGGCTTGCCGGGCTTGAGCTTTCAGTCCTGGTACGAAGCCCGCCACGGTGCGGAAGCCTATGCCGGATTCGACCGCATCGCACGGACGGATTGGGCGAACTACCTGAAATGGTATCGCGCGTTCCTCGGTATCGGCATCCGTTACGGCACGCGTCTCATTCGCATCGAGCCGGCCGGCGGGCTTTTTCGCCTCCACCTCGAAGCCGACGGCACGCCATCGGTCGAAACGGCGCGCAAGATCATTCTGGCCAATGGCTTTGGCGGCAGCGGCGGTCCAGTGATACCGGCGGTACTTGCCGCCTTGCCGCGGGGCCTTGTCGCACACAGTTCGGCGGCAATCGATTTTGCCTCGCTCAAGGGCAAGGCAATGGCTGTCGTCGGGTCGGCGGCTTCGGCATTCGATGCGGCCGGAGCTGCCCTTGAGGCCGGCGCGAAATCGGTGCGTCTCTTTGCCCGCCGCAACAGCATTGCCAGTGTGCCGATCAACCGCGTGCGCGGCTATCCCGGCGCCTATGACAATTATCCTCGGCTGCCCGATGCGGTGCGCTGGCGCCAGGCATTGCGCTTCCGCGAGGCCGGTTCAACGCCGCCGCTCGATGCGGTGGAGCGGGCGGTGCGGCACCAGAATTTTCATCTCCATCTCGGTGCCCCCTGGACAAATGCGGATGTCGAAGACGGCAAGGTCGTCACCGATATCGCAGGCGAGACGTTTGCGTTCGACTTCGTCGTCGCCGGCACCGGCTATTTCGCCGACCCGACGCGCAAGCCTGAGTTCGCCGATTTCGCCGCCACCATCCGGCTATGGCGCGACCAGTACGCGCCGCCGGAAGCAGAGCTGGATGAATTTTTCGGCGCCCATCCTTATCTCGGCCTCGGCCATGAATTTCTCGAGAAGGCGCCGGGGGAGGCGCCATTCCTGAGGAATATCCATGTCTTCAATCCCGGCGGCTTTGTCAGTTTCGGCCTGCCGATCGGCGATGTGCCGTCGATCAGGCGCGATGTGCCGGCCGTTGTCGCGCGCATCAGCCGCGATCTCTTCCTCGCCGATCTCGACAGCCATGAGAGCCGCATAACCGGGAGCCATCCGGCCGAGTTCGGCGAAGACGCCTATGCCGCTTCCGTCTGGCGGCCGGCGCAGACCATCGCGGCGGAATAGGCATTTTTCGATGGACAAACGCCGATGACCTTCAGCCCTGACCTTTCCGACCCGTTCGTCGCCACGGCGGTCGAACTGCGCGATATCTTCGATCGGGATGCCGTGGCGCGCGACAAGGCCGGCGGGCGGCCCGTCGAACAGATCCGCCTGCTGAAGGAAAGTGGTTTGCCGTCGGCGCAGATTCCCAAGCGCTATGGCGGCAAGGGCGCACCCTGGCTGTCGGTGCTTCGCGTCGTGCGCGAATTCGCCCGCACCGACGGCTCGCTCGCCCATCTCTACGGATACCATCATCTGCCGCTCAATGGCGTGCTGTTCCGTGGCACGGAGGCGCAGAGGAACCGGCTGCTGACACGCTCGGCAAGGGAGAACTGGGTCTGGGGCAATTCCGGCAACGCCATGTCGAAGACGTCGACGGCCAGGCGCAACGGCACGGGCTGGATCCTGAGCGGCTTTCGGCCGTTCTCCTCCGGTTCGCACATCGCAGACTACATCCAGGTTGCCTGGGAGGACGGCCAGGATCGACTAGCGGCAGCGATCCCGGCTGACCGTGAGGGCATCGTCATCGAGGATGACTGGGATGGTGTCGGCCAGCGGCAGACCGGCAGCGGCAAGGTGACGTTCAAGGACGTGCATGTCGGCGACGACGAACTGATTGGCTCGCCCGCGGTGCCGCTGACGCCGTTCCAGACGCTGACGTCACTGTTCCAGCAGGCGGTCCTGCTCAACCTGTTCGTCGGCAGCGCGCAAGGAGCGCTGAGCGAAGGCCGGGACTATACGGTCTCGCAATCGCGCCCCTGGGTCTATTCCGGCTATGAGAAACATACCGACGATCCGTTCGTGCAACGCAAATATGGCGACCTCTATATCCGCACGCTCGCCGCGGCCGAACTGGCCGATATAGCAGCATGCAGCCTCGATGCCGCCTATGGCCAGGGCGAGGCGTTGACCCTGGAGCAGCGCGGGCAGACGGCGATCGATCTCGCCACCGCCAATGTCTACGCCGGACAAGTCGGCCTCGACGCGTCGAGCGAGGTTTTCGAGGTGATGGGCGCCCGCTCAGCCACCAAGGCCAACGGCTACGACAGGTTCTGGCGCAACGTGCGCACGCACACGCTGCACAATCCGGCCGAATACAAGAAGCGCACGATCGGCACCTGGTTGCTGACCGGGGAATTCCCGGCCGGCGGACTGTACCGCTGAGGAGGCGAAAAAAATGGCCAGGCGCAAGGACAAGCTCAAGCTGGGAGCGTTTCTGCTCTTCACCGGTCACCATGTGGCGGCCTGGCGCCATCCAGCGGCAGGCGAGGGGACCAGCCTCGGCGACTACGTCGAACTTGCCCGGCTGGCGGAAGCGGCCAAATTCGACGCGATCTTCTTTGCCGATGGCGTCGCGGCGCGGCTGAGCAACCTCGAGGCCGCCAGCCGCAAGGCGCATAGCGGCGTCTATCCGTTCGAGCCGATCACGCTGCTGTCGGCACTGTCGGCTGTGACCAGGAACATCGGCCTCATCGCCACGGCGTCGACCAGTTTTTCCGATCCCTACAATCTGGCCCGCCAGTTCGCGTCGCTCGACCATCTGAGCGGCGGGCGCGCAGGCTGGAATCTGGTCACCTCTTCCGATCCGGAGGCAGCGTTCAATTTCGGTCACGAGACGCATATCCAGCATGGCGAGCGCTACGACCGCGCCGAGGAATTCGCCGATGTCGTGCTCGGCCTGTGGGACAGCTGGGAGGATGACGCCTTCCCGCGCGACAGAGCAAGCGGGCGCTATTTCGACAAGGACAAACTGCATGTGCTGAACCACAAGGGCCAGCACTTCAAGGTGCGTGGTCCGCTGAACACGCCGCGAACGCCGCAAGGTCGTCCGGTCGTGGTCCAGGCCGGCGCGTCGGGTCCGGGCAAAGAGCTGGCGGCTCGTACCGCGGAAGCGATTTTCGCCGCGCAGATCACGCTCGACGAAGCCACCGCCTTCTATGCCGACGTCAAGGGCAGGCTCGGCAAATATGGCCGCTCGGAGGATGACCTGAAAGTCCTGCCAGGCATTTTCCCGGTCGTCGGCCGCACTGAAGCCGAGGCGCGGGGGAAGTTCGAACAGCTGCAGGATCTCATCCAGCCGGAAGTCGGCCTCGGTCTGGTCTCGGCGCTGGCCGGCGGCTTCGACCTCAGCGCCTATCCGCTCGACGGGCCGGTGCCGGATTTGCCGGAGACCAATGCCGGCAAGAGCCGGCAAGCGCTGGTGATCGATCTGGCGTGGCGCGAGAACCTGACGATCCGGCAGCTTTATCTGCGCATCGCCGGCGCCCGCGGCCACTGGCAGGTGGTCGGCACGCCGCAACAGATCGCCGACACCATGGAAGAGCGGTTCGAGAATTACGGCGCCGACGGCTTCAACATCATGGCGCCGATCATGCCCGGCGGCCTGAAGGATTTCATCGAGCTGGTGGTGCCGGAACTGCGCCGCCGTGGCCTGTTCCGCGACGAGTATGAGGGCAGCACCTTGCGCGACAATCTCGGCCTGAAGCGACCGGCAAACCGTTTTTCGCGGCATGCCGCGGCAGCTGCGGAATAGGCCGGCAATGGCGCGCGACACGCTCTTTCTCATCCAGCCGGGTTTCGCCGACCCAAATCAGCCGGGCCAGACGTTCGTCTGCCCCCATTGCAACCAGGTTGAGGGATTGCTCGCAGCCTTTCCCGATCTCGCCGCCAGACTCGACGTTGAGCGCGTGCCGTTTTCGAGGCCGAGAGGCAAGGTGATCGACGCGCTCGGCGAACGGCACCAGTCGCTGCCGGTGCTGATCATCGGCAGCAATCCGCCCGCCGACTTGCCGACGGCCAAGGGCAAGGTCTTCGCCGATGACACCAGGCGCATTCTTGCACTGCTTGCCGAGCGCCACGGCTTTCCGCATCTGCATGAGTAACAGCATGACCTTCGATCCTGATACCTCCAATCCATGGATCGCCAAGGCGGCCGAGCTGCGCGAGATCTTTGCCCGCGACGCGGTCGAGCGCGACCAACTTGGCGGCAGGCCCGTCGAGCAGATACGGCTGCTCAAGGAGAGCGGCCTGCTCACCATCGTCATTCCCAAGGAATTCGGCGGCGCCGGCGAACCCTATTCGACGGCGCTGAAGATCGGCCGCGAGTTCGCCAAGGTCGACGGCTCGATCGGCCATATCTATGGCTACCATTTCAGCGCATTGATCGCCGCCAGGCTCAACTCGGACGAGCCGCGGTCAGCCGATCTGCTTCGGCGTTCGGCTGCCGGCGACTGGTTCTGGGGCAACACCGGCAACAGCTTTTCCAAAACGCTGTTCGGCCGCAAGGATGGCGAGTGGACGATCGTCAATGGTTTCAAACCCTTTGCCTCCGGCTCGCATGTTGCCGATTATCTTTCGACCTCGTGGGAGGACGAGAGCAGCGGCGAGAGGAAGTTTGCAGCGATCCCCGCGGACCGTGAAGGCATCACCGTTCTCGATGACTGGGACGGCATCGGCCAGACGCAGACCGGCAGCGGCAAGGTCGCCTACAAGGACGTCAGGATCCACGACAGCGAGTTGGTGCGCGGTTGGGTCGACGCGTCGTTGCCAATCCGCACCATCGGCCCGCTGCAGCAGCAGAGCGTGTTGCTCAATGTCTTTGTCGGCACGGCCCAGGGCGCGCTGCTGGCGGCGCGAGATTATACGCTCAACAGTTCGCGGCCGTGGATGTATTCCGGCGTCGAGCGCCATATCGACGATCCATGGATCAAGCGGCAGTATGGCGAGCTGTGGGTCAAGACGCGGGCGGCGACGGCGCTGGCCGATCGCGCGGCGGCGGCGATCGATCATGCGATCGCGCGCGGCAAGGCGCTGACCGAGCAAGAACGCGGTGAGGCGGCGGTTGCCGTCGCCGCGGCCAATGTGCTGGCAGGCGATGTCGCGCTCGAAGTCACGACCGAGATATTCGAGGTGATGGGTGCCCGCTCCGCAGTGCGCAAATACGGCTTCGACCGCTTCTGGCGCAACGCACGCATTCACACCTTGCACAACCCTGCCGAATACAAGACCCGCACCGTCGGCACCTGGTATCTGACCGGCGCTTATCCCGAGCCCGGCGTCTTTCGATGAGCGGCCGGCAGCTCCATCTCAACGTCAACATCCTGCATGCCGGCTTCTCGCCGGCGGCATGGCGGATGGACGGCGTCGACCCCTATGCCGCCTTCACCGTCGACCACTATGTGCAAGTGGCGAAGATCGCAGAGCGCGCAAAGCTCGACGCCGTATTCCTTGCCGACCAGGCGGCGATATCGGACCGCATTGACTATCGTCCGATCACGTCGCTGGAGCCGACCATCGTGCTGGCGACGGTAGCCGCCGCAACCGAGCGCATCGGCCTGATCGCCACCGCTTCAACCAGCTTCAACGAGCCCTACAATATCGCCAGGCGCTTCGCGACGCTCGACCATGTCAGCGGCGGACGCATCGGCTGGAACATCGTCACCACGGCCGATCCCGCCTCGGCCCGCAATTTCGGCCTCAACGGTGCCATCGATCATGGCCGGCGCTACGAGCGGGCGGCGGAATTCGCTGACATCGTCAAGGCATTGTGGGACAGCTGGGAGGACGATGCCTTCATCGGTGATGTCGCCAGCGGGCGCTTCGTCGATGCCACCAAGGTTCACGCCATCGACCACAAGGGCGCACATTTCTCGGTGCACGGGCCGCACAATGTGCCGCGTTCGCCGCAAGGGCATCCGGTGGTCGTCCAGGCCGGCGGGTCGGATGACGGCAAGGACCTCGCCGCCCGCCACGCCGAAGCCGTGTTTTCCGCATCGCAATCTTTCGAGGAAGCGCTCGGCTATGCGCGGGAACTTAAGGCGCGTGCCGTCGCCTATGGCCGCACCGGCGGCGTGCCGCTCAACCTCGCCGGCCTAGCCACTATCATCGGCAGCACAGAGGGGGAAGCGGAGCGGCGGCAAGAAGAGCTGTGGGATCGCATTCCGCTCGACTACAGCCTTGGGCGGCTGTCCGGCGTGCTCGGCATCGATCGCGAGCGGCTGAAGCTCGATGAGAAGTTGCCGGAAGGGATTCAACTGCCCCCCAACGGCGGCCACACCTTCTTCAAGGCCACGCTCGCGCTCGCCCGCAGCAATGATTTCACGGTTCGCCAGCTGATCCGGGCGCTGAACGGCAGCACTGGCCACCGCACCATCGTCGGCACGCCGGAGCAGATCGCCGACGATATCGAAAGATGGTTTGTCGCCGGCGCCGCCGACGGCTTCAATCTGATGCCGGACGTGCTGCCGACCGGACTGGAGGTCTTTGTCGATACGGTGGTGCCGATCCTGCGCCGGCGAGGGGTGTTCCGAACGGAATATGAAGGGCGCACGCTGCGCGACCATCTCGGCCTTATCAGGCCCGAAAGCCGCTTTGCACCGCAGCCGAGCAAGGCGCCAGGGCTGCTAGGGGCAGCCCTTTGAATGATCATCAAAATACAACGGAGCGGAGGGTCCTGCCATTGACCTCCATGCCCGGCCAAAATACAGGCCCGACAATGAGCGCTGATACCGAATTTCTTTGGTACATCCCGAACCAGGTCGCTCCCGGTCACCGCGGCGAGCCGGCCGTCGAGAACCACAACAGCCTGGAGACGCTGACCAGCCACGCAAAGGCGCTTGAGGAATACGGCTGGAAGGGCGCGCTGATCGGTACCGGCTGGGGTCGGCCCGACACTTTTACTGTCGCGGCCTCGCTCGCCGCGCGGACCACCTCCTTCGAGCCGCTCATCGCGATCCGCCCGGGGTACTGGCGGCCAGCGCACTTCGCATCCGCCGTAGCCACGCTCGACCAGCTGACCGCCGGTCGCGTGCGTATCAACATAGTGTCAGGCAAGGACAACCTCGCTGCTTATGGCGACAGCGAAGGTGACCAGATACATCGCTATGCCCGTACCAGAGAGTTCATGCGCCTGGTTCGCAGACTTTGGACTGAAGAGAACGTGACCTTTGCGGGCGAGCACTTCCAGGTCACTGGCTCTACCGTGATGCCCCGCATCCATGTCCGTGGCGATCGTCGCCATCCCAAGCTCTACTTCGGCGGCGCGTCGGAGGCGGCGGAGCGGGTGTCGGCCAGCGAGGCGGATGTCCAGCTCTTCTGGGGTGAGCCGCACGACGGCGTCCGGGAGCGGATCGAGCGGCTCAAAGCCTTGAGCAGGGAACTCGACCGAGACCTCCCGCCTCTGGAGTTCGGGTTGCGGGTCACCACGCTGGTCCGCGACACCGCTGGGCAGGCCTGGGCGGACGCAGAAGCGAAGGTCGACGAGATGGCCAAGGGCCAGGGAGCCGGCTGGAACGATCACGGTCGGGCGGTAGCGGTGGGCCAGCAGCGTCTGCTCGATCTGCACGCGCGCGGCGAGGTGCTGGACGACAATCTCTATACTGCGCCGGGCAAATATGGCGGCGGCGGCGCTGGCACCACCTGGCTGGTCGGCTCGGCCGCCGACGTCGCCCGCTCGCTCGGCAGATACCGGGATCTGGGCATCACGCATTTCGTGCTCTCGGACACGCCGTATCTTTCCGAGATCAAGCGGCAAGGCGATCAGTTGCTTCCGCTTTTGCGCAACGGGGCCCAAGCCGCGCTTCTTGAATGACCTGGGGTCGTCAGAACACCGAATAAGCCAGATTGCCAGTAGGGAAGACGATGTCACAGCCGGCCGCCTTCAGCATCCGACCTTCCGACGCTGACCTGCGTGGTGAAGCGGCGCTACGGCGGCGTTATCGAGCGCCGCAAAGCGCGCATACCGGAAGCTGGAACGAAGCCCTCGAGGCGATCCTTTCGCATCGCTCGGTCCGCAATTATCTCGCCAAGCCTCTGCCCGAAGGGACGCTGGAACTGATCGTCGCCGCCGCCCAGTCGGCGCCGACTTCTTCCAATCTCCAGGCGTGGAGCGTCATCGCAGTCGAGGATCCGGCGCGCAAGGCGCGGCTTGCCGAACTGGCGGCGATCAATCGCCATATCGAGCAGGCGCCGCTGCTGCTGGTCTGGCTGGCCGACCTGTCGCGGCTGCGCGCCATTGCCGAGGCAAACGGCCGGGTGGGCGAGGGGCTCGATTATCAGGAGAGCTTTCTGCTGGCCGTGATCGACGCCGCACTTGCCGCACAGAACGCCGTGGTGGCGACCGACGCGCTCGGGCTCGGCTCCTGCTACATCGGCGCGATGCGCAATCATCCGCAGGAGGTGGCGCGCGAACTCGGCCTCCCGCCGGAAACCGTGGCGGTGTTCGGCCTGACCGTCGGCTATCCCGATCTCCTGGCTGCGACTGACATCAAGCCCAGACTGCCGCAGGCTGCGGTGCTGCACCGCGAGCGCTATCGATCAGAGCCCGATCCGGACGATCTTGCAGCCTACAACCAGAGGCTTCGATTATTCCAGCAGGAGCAGGCGATGCCTGTGGTGGACTGGACAGAGTTGGTTTCGAACCGCATCGGCAGCAAAGCAGCGCTGAAAGGCCGTGATCGCCTGGGCGAAGTGCTCAAAGCGCTGGGCTTCAAGCTCAAATAGGCGCGCGCCTGCTCGCGAGACCGCGGCGAGGCTATTCGGCCGCGATAATGGCGATGCGCGCCGGAAGCGCCGCCGGCGGTGGGACGTCGAGAGCGCCGAGCTGGCGCGCCTCGGCCTTCAGCCAGCCATGAAAGCGCTCGACCGTCTCCAGCTTCGCCTTGTGCGGCGTCGTCGCAAAATAATAGGAAAACTCGACCGGCTGCGGTGAGCCGAATGGACTGACCAGACGCCCCGCGGCGAGGTCAGGCTCGGCCAGCCGGAATTTGCCGAGACCGATGCCCTTGCCGGCAGCAGCTGCGTCGAGCACCAGTGACGATTGGCTAAGCCGTATACCGCCCTCGACAAAGCGGCCGGACAGGCCGTTGGATCTCAGCCAGCCCTTCCAGTCAGGGCAGCTTGGATCGCGTTCCGGACCGTCCTCATGCAGGATCGGTGCGTCACGCAGCCCCTCCGGCCCGCGATAGAGACCGTGCATGCGAGCAAATTCCGGGCTGCAGACGGGCAGCACCGCTTCCGAAAACAGCCGTTCCGTCAGCAGGCCGCTATAGGCGCCCGACCCGTAGCGGATGACGCAGTCGACGTCTTCGCTGGCAAAGTCGGCAAGCCTGGTTGATGCGTCGACCAGCACTTCTAGGCCGGGTACCGCGTCGCGCAGTGCGTCGAGGCGCGGGATCAGCCATTTGCTGGCGAAGGAGGGCGCAACCGACACTTTGATCGGCGCATCCTCCTCGTCGCCGGAAATCCGCGCGACCGACTCGACAACGACGTCGAAAGCCTCGGTGAGGCCGGGCATCAGCGCCTGGCCGGCCGACGTCAGCAGAAGCTCGCCACGGTTGCGATGGAACAGCGGTTGACCGAGGTGATCCTCGAGCAGGCGGATCTGCTGGCCGATGGCGGCAGGCGTCACATGGAGTTCTTCGGCCGCCCGCGTAAAGCTCAGGTGGCGGGCGGTTGCGACAAAAGCTCGAAGCGACGTCAGCGGCGGAAGCCTCGCCAGCGTCGGCCGCAGCTTCCTTGATTTTGCGCGAATGAGATCGACCATGGAGCGCATTCAACACGTTCAGGCCGGGCGCGACGAGGGCGGGCTTTGCGCCAAAGTGCCCGGTGGAAAATTTCGTTTGCCGCAGCGTCGCGGCAGCGGGAACGGAAATCTAAAAAATCGTAATGTCTACAATTCTTGTAGAAATAAGATCGGAGCGCTGATTTGGGCGTCGAGCAGCTTTGCCAGATCCTGGAATGAAACGGTCGTGCGAAGCGGTGCTTTCGGCAGACGATAGAAAATCATTCTTCCGGTTTTGCGGCGTGGCAGGGATCATCGCGTCGAGGCGCCGGAGTGTGTTCGGCCGCCGGATGCCATCGTAGCCGTTTTCCGGAGCTCAAGGCCATGTCTGTCAATCGTCGTCATTTCAACCAGCTGCTGTTGCTTGGCGGTGCGAGCTTCGCATTGCCCGGGTTTTCCTTCGCTGCCGAAGGAACGCCGGTCCAGGGTGGCACGCTCAACTGGGCCTACTATCCCGACCCCACGTCGCTGATTGCCATCAACACCTCGTCGGGCACCGGCCAGGCGATCGGTCCCAAGGTGAATGAAGGTCTGCTTGATTTCGCCTATGACCTCAGCCCGAAACCGCTGCTGGCGACGGAGTGGTCGATCAGCGATGACGGCCTGCGCTACACCTTCAAGCTGCGCGAGAGCGTCAAATGGCATGACGGCAAGGACTTCACGTCGGAAGACGTTGCCTTCACCATCTTCCGGCTGAAGGAGGCGCATCCGCGCGGCCGCATCACCTACCAAAACGTGACCGTGGTCGAGACGCCCGATCCGCACACCGCCATCATCGTGCTTTCAAAGCCGGCGCCCTATCTGATCACGGCACTGAGCAGCTCGGAATCACCGATTGTGCCGAAGCACGTCTACGAAACGTTCAAGCCGGCGGAACAGCCGAAGCTCGAACAGACGATCGGCACCGGTCCCTTCATTCTCAAGGAATGGGTGCCCGGCAGCCATCTGATCTTCGACCGCAATCCGGATTATTGGGACGCGCCTCGGCCCTACCTCGACCGCATCGTCCTGCACGTCATCCTCGACCCGGCCGCGCGTTCGGCGGCTCTTGAAACCGGCGAGATCGATATCGGCGCCAATCCCGTGCCGCTGGCCGACATCGAACGGCTGAAGGCAAACCCCGCTCTGGTCGTCGACACCAACACCTACGCCTATTCCGGCCCACAGCAGCAATTGTTCTTCAATTACGAGAACGAAATCCTGACCAAGCGCGATGTGCGCCTTGCCATCGCCCACGCAATCGACCTGCAGAAGCTGGTCGACATCGCGCTCTACGGTTATGCGCAGGTATCGCCGAGCCCGATCAGCACGGCGCTGCCCAAATGGTATGACCCCAGCATCAAGGCGCGCGAGCCCGATACCAAACTGGCGGAGAAGCTGCTCGACGACGCCGGCTATCCGCGTGGCGCCGATGGGACGCGCTTCAAGCTCCGGCTTGCCTACAACGCGTTCCTGCCGGCGTCCTATGCCGATTTCATCAAGCAGTCGTTGGCGACGGTCGGCATCGATGCCGAGATCCTCAAGCTTGACCTGTCGACGTTCCTGAAGACCGTCTACACCGACCGCGCCTGGGACTTGGTGGTCGAGTCGCTGTCGAACACCTTCGATCCGACGCTCGGCGTCCAGCGCGCCTACTGGTCGAAGAACTTCAAGATCGGCCTCGTCTTCTCCAACGCTAGCCACTACGCAAACCCCGAGGTCGACCAGATCCTCGAAGCCGCGGCAATCGAGCCCGACGAGACCAAGCGGCGCGAGTTCTGGTACAAATTCCAGCACATCATCCATGACGACGTGGTGTCGGTCGATCTGGTCGCCGCCGGCGCCCAGATCGTCGCCAACAACAAGGTCCGGGATTTTGCGCCCGGCGCTCAGGGGATCAACAACAGCTTCGCGCAGATATGGCTCGCGCCAAACGCCTAAGCGTTCTGCAAGCCCTCTGGTTGGGACCGGCGCGTGAAAACGACGATCCCGACTTTTCTCCATCAAAGATAAATCGCGCAATTCGGAGTACCGACCATGACCATCAATCGACGCCTGTTCAATCAGTTCCTGCTGCTGGCCGGCGCGAGTGCTGGACTTCCCGCCGGGGCATTCGCAGAAGACGCAAAGCCGGTGGCCGGAGGCACGCTCAACTTCGTCTACTATCCCGAGCCCAACCAGATCGTTTCCATCAACACCAGCGCTGGCGGACCGGCCACCATCGGTCCGAAGATTTTCGACGGCCTGCTCGCCTACGACTACGATCTCAATCCGCGACCGCAACTGGCCACCGAATGGTCGATCAGCGACGACGGGCTCGAATACGTCTTCAAGCTGCGCCAGGGGGTGAAGTTCAGCGATGGCCATGATTTGACCTCCGAGGACGTGGCCTTTTCTATCTCCCGGCTGCGCGAAGCGCATCCGCGCGGGCGCATCACCTTCCAGAACGTCACCGACATCGACACGTCGGACCCGCATATCGTGAAGATCAAATTGTCGAAGCCATCCGCCGCCCTGATTTCGGGGCTGGCCGCGACGGAATCGCCTGTCGTGCCCAAACACATTTACGAGAAGCTGAAGCCGGCCGACGATCCGTCCTTCGAGCAGATCATCGGCAGCGGGCCGTTCGTGCTGAAGGAATGGGTAAAGGGCAGCCACATCCTCGTCGAAAAGAATCCGACCTATTGGGATGCGCCTAAACCCTATCTCGACCGGATCATTTTCCGCTTCATCACCGATCCGGGCGCGCGCGCCGCGGCGCTCGAAACGGGCGAGGTCGACATCGGACCGAACCCGGTGGCCTTCGCCGATCTGGAGCGTTTCAAGGCGCTGCCGCAATTCGTCGTCGACAGCACGGTCTTCGCCTATAGCGGCCCGCTGCACCAACTGATCATCAACCTCGAAAACCCGATCCTGAAGCAGAAGAAGGTCCGTCAGGCAATCGCGCACGCGATCGACCTCGACGCGATCAATGCAATCGTGTTTTACGGTTATGGCCAAGTCTCGCCGACGCCGATCAGCGTCGTCAACAAGAAGTATTTCGATCCCGATGTGAAGGCCGCGACGTTCGATACGGCGCTCTCGGAAAAACTGCTCGACGAGGCCGGTTTCAAGCGTGGGGCTGACGGCGTACGCTTCAAGCTCAGGCTCACCAATAATCCCTACAACCCGTGGGGCTATGCCGACTTCCTCAAGCAGGCATTAGCCAAGATCGGCATCGATGCCGAGATCGAAAAATTCGACTTCGGCACCTATGTCAAAACCATCTACACCGACCGCACATGGGACCTGTCGACGGAATCCTGCGGCAACATCTTCGATCCGAGCGCCGGCGCACAGCGACTCTACTGGTCGAAGAACATCAAGAAAGGGCTGCCGTTCTCCAACGGCGCGCACTATGAGAACCCGGAGGTTGACCGGTTGCTGGAAGCCGCATCGGTCGAGCTAGACGAGGCCAAGCGCAAGCAACTCTTCTTCAAGTTCCAGGAGATCATCGCCGACGAGTTGCCGATCATCAATCTGATCGCGCCACCGACCATCATCATCGCCCGCAAAACCGTCAAGAACTACGCGCCTGGCGCCGAAGGCCTGTCAGCGAATTTCGCCGACGCCTATCTCGACCCGAACGCCTAAATCGGCCGGGCAATCATGAGAGAAGGGCCGCATAGAGCTGCGGCCGTTTTCGTTTCTTCCATTTCGCAAAGCTGGTAACTTCAGGCCAAAGCACGCAGCCTTGGGCTGGCGCCGACTAGAAGGCCGGCAAGGGCTATGGCCTGCGCCAGTTGTTCGCCGATCGAGCTCGATTCCCAGGCGACGCCGCGCAGCGGATGGCCGATGGCGAACAGATTGCCATGGGTCTCGCCATCACGGGAAATCACCTGGCAGTCATGCGTCGCGTCGATGCCGAAGCCGGTCGCATGCGGCCTGACGATGCCGTTCTCGAGCAGGTTCTGGACGAATGGATCGGCGATCCGCCGCCAATCATGCTCCTGATGGCCGCGACAGTTGACGACGCCGTCGAAGCGCAGCCGTTCGACCGCGCCGGTATCACGCCAGCGGATTTCAGCGACGATGCCATTTGCCTGCGGATGGAGTGCCAGCACCCGTCCCGCTCGACCCGTCCAACGGCCTTGGCTTCGCGCCAGTGCCACGCGCTCAAAGCTCGGTGGCGCCGCGCGGTGCGCGGTGACATCCCAGAAGGCGCGCAGATGGCGTGCGAACTTCAAGCGCTCCCTGTCGGTGGCGCCTTGCCACAAAGCCAGGATCCACGGCCGGATCGTAAGCGGCAGCCCTTGCCAGTCCAGGCCGGTGGTTTCGATTGCCCGGCGTTCGGCCTTGACCAGTGCGAGAAGCGCCCTGGTGGTTTTCGGCAGCGGCCGCCCGGCGAGGAAATCGCGCCACGCTTCCGTGTTCCGCCGAGGTTCGACGATCTGTCCGCGCCGCGACACGACGCGATAACCGCCCTTGAAGCCGCGCGCTTCCATGCTGGCGACGACGTCGACCATGCTGAGGCTGGAGCCGATCAGCAGCAGTTCCTTGCTGCCGGCGAGCCGATCGAGCGCCGCCGAATCCCAGGGATTGGCGACATAACGGGGATCGCCGACGACGGCTGCTTCCGTGGTGGACGGCTGGCTCTGGAACACCCCGGTTGCCAGCACCGCCTCATCCGCCAGCAATTGCTGGCTATCGCTGGTGCCGACGCATACCCCGGACGGACCCGTCAGCATGTCGACGGCGGATGCCTTGATGTGGCGCAGCGAAGAACGCGGATCTGCTTCTCTGATCGCTCTCGTCAGTTCCGACTGGACATAGCTGCCGAACAGCCAGCGCGGCGGGCTTGAGTCCGGGACATCCTCGGGCGGTGTCCAGCCGTGCTCCGGCCCATTCCCCATAAGCCAGCGAACGAGGTGATCGGGATCGTCCGGATGCAGCGAGAAGATGCGCGCCGCGCCGTTGACGAGGTGTTGTGGATCGACGGTGCTATAGGCAACGCCGCGACCGAGCTCGGCCCGGCGCTCGATGATGGTGATTGCCAGCGGCTCAGTTGAACGGTCGAGCAGCTTGATCGCGGTAACCGCGCCGGCAAAGCCGCCGCCAACGATGATGATTGAACGAGGGATCGAACGTAGCGGGGAGGAAGGGGTATGAAGCATCAAGAACCTTTGCGATGCCGGTGGTCGTGGCTCCAGCCCATCGCCCCGGCAACGATCATCGTGCTTTCCCGTAACCCGATGTCAAAAAACAATAATTGCCAGCTGACGAAAGGCATTCTTTCACTCAGCGGGTTTGGCAGGCGCTAGATAGGAACGCCCTTTGCGACCAGCCCGAGAACCGCTGATGACTGAAAATCGAAAGATAAGGCTTGGAGCCTTTGTTCGCGGACCGGGCCATCATGTCGCTGCCTGGCGCCATCCCGATGTGCCTGCCAATCCGGGCCTGAGCTTCCAGCACTATGCGGACGCCGCGCGCACTGCCGAGCGTGGCCTGTTCGACATGGTGTTTCTGGCCGACAGCCTCAGCGCGCGCAATGGCGAGCAGCCGATCGACACCTTCGAGCGCACCGGCCATGTCGTGCATTTCGAGCCGCTGACGCTTTTGTCGGCGCTCTCGACCATCACGCAAGGGATCGGGCTCGTTGCGACCGCCTCGACCACCTATTGGGAGCCGTTCCACTTGGCGCGGCTGTTCGCTTCGATCGATCATCTCAGCGGCGGCAGGACAGGCTGGAATGTCGTCACCTCAGCCGATGCGCCGGCGGCGGCGAATTTCAGCCTCGACCAGCATCCCGTTCATGCCGACCGTTACGCCCGCGCCGAGGAATTCGTCGCTGTCGCGCAGAAGCTTTGGGACAGCTGGGACGACGATGCCTTCGTCGCCGACAAGGCTTCGGGGATCGCCATCGACCGGCGCGGCATCCACGCCCCGGACCATGCCGGCCGGCATTTCCGCGTCAAGGGACCGCTCAACGTCGCTCGCCCACCGCAGGGCCATCCCGTCATCGTCCAGGCGGGCTCGTCCGATGCCGGCCAGCACTTGGCGGCGCGGACGGCGGAGGTGGTTTTCACCGCCCACCCGACCATCGAATCGGCGCGCGGCTTTTACGGCGAACTGAAAGGCCGGCTGGGCTCGTTTGGCCGCTCCGCCGACAGCTTGAAGATCATGCCCGGTGTCTTCCCGGTCGTCGCGCCGACGCGCACGGAGGCCGAGGACAAGTTCGATGCGATCCAGCGCCTGGTCGATCCTGTGGTTGGTGTGGCGCTGGTTTCAGGATTGCTCGGCGGTGTCGATCTTTCCGGCCATTCACTCGACGGACCGTTGCCGGAACTGGGCAGTTCCGATGCCGTGAAGAGCCGCCTGAAAGTCGTTTCCGAATTGGCCGCGAGCCGGAACCTGACCATCCGCCAATTGTATCTCGCCGTTGCCGGCGCGCGCGGCCATTTCCAGATCGTTGGCACGCCAAAGGATGTGGCCGACATGATGGAGGAGTGGTTCGCCGGTGGCGCGGCGGACGGCTTCAACGTCATGCCGCCGATCCTGCCGACGGGCCTCACCGATTTTGTCGACCTCGTCATTCCGGAGCTGCAGCGGCGGCGTCTGTTCCGGACTGCTTACGAAGGCGGGACGTTGCGCGAGAACCTCGGCCTTGCGCGCCCGATCCGTGGCGCCGCTGAACAGCAAGAGAGGAAAGCATCATGAGCGACAGGACGATCGATTCGAAAATGTTTCGCCAATGGCTGGCGGATGGCGAAGAACTGGCGGTACTAGACATTCGCGACAGCGCGACTGTCGGATACGCATCGCCGCTGTTCGCCACCAACCTGCCCGCGGCTCAGGTCGAGGCCGAGATCGACCGCTTCATCCCGCGCAAATCGGTGCGCACCGTGCTGGCGGACGACGGCAGCGGCGTTGCCGAGCAACTTATCGAACGACTGGTGGGGTATGGCCGTACCCAGCTGTTTTCGCTGAACGGTGGAATTCCGGAATGGACGCAAAGCGGCGTTGAAGACCTGCCGACCTTCGATACGCCGGGCGTCGATTTTTCGCTGGCGATCCGCGACGAGAAGGGGACCCCGGTCGTCAGCATTGAAGAGCTCGCGGTGCTCAGAGGCCGAGGCGCCGACGTGGTGGTGCTCGACAGCCGCACGGTGGCGGAGTTCGAAAAGGACCATGTGCCGGGCGCCATCAGCGCGCCGGGCGCCGAGCTGGTGCTGCGCTTCGCCGACCTGGTGCGTTCACCGGAGACGCAGGTTGTCGTCTCCTGCGCCGGCCTGCCGCGCGCCATCATCGGGGCGCAGACACTGATCGATGCCGGCGTGCCCAACCGGGTCGCCTATCTGCACGACGGCACCAGGGCATGGCGCGAGGCCGGTCTTGCACTCGAAACCGGCAAGACCGCAATCTATGGTCCGGCAAGCGAGGATGCCAAGCGTTTCGCCGGGGAGCACATCGCAAAGCTTGCCGAAGGCGACAGCTTTCCCCGCATCAATGCGGCCACGGCCGCGAACTGGGCGAAGGACGAAAAGCGGACGACCTACCTGCTTGACGTGCGCACGCCCGACGAGTTCGCCGAAGCGCATATTCCGGGGTCGATCGCGTCTGAGGGCGGGCAGTTGCTCGGTGTCGCCTATCGCACCATCGCGGTGCGCGGCGCCCGCGTCGTGCTGATCGACGATCTGCTCGGTGTCCGCGCGGCGACGACGGCGCATTGGCTGCAGCGGCGCGGCTTCGAGATCGCGATCCTCTTGTATGACTTCCAGTCGACCAGCCTGGTGGAAGCGGCGTAGGGCAGGAGCACTGTCAGGCGATTTTTTCGGGGGCCACTATTCGGCGGCTTCCGATTGGCGGCGACGGCCCGCCAGCACGTTCTTCTGCATCGCCGTCAGCGAAGACCGCACGGCTTTGGCGCCGTGCTCCAGCATCTTGGCCTCATACTCCGACAGCGCCTGGAGAAGCGGCTTGTCGCCGCGTTTGGCGGCCACCAGCTCTGGCACCAGCAGCCCGGCGTCGTAGATCGCGGTGTTGCCGCCAAGCGCGCGAAAATAGGTCATGGCGTGGATGGCATCGCCAAGCAACGTCACCGGTTTCGTCGGCCAGGGATCGACAGGTTCGGAGCTGTGGACATGAAGCAGGGCCACCGTCGATGGGTCGGTATAGCGGATGAGGTTGAGGATTTCCGGGTGCCAGTGGGCGATCTTCGAGATCAGCAGGTCAATCAGTTCTGAACGGGAGAGCTTTGCCAGCGCGTCGTCCGTGGCAAGTTCGTTCTTTTCATAGGCGGTGTTCCACCAGACATAGCTGGTGGTGTTGTTGAAATGGAAACCGGAAAAATCCTTGTGGGTGGCGTCGTCCAGCCCGATCAGTCCATGCTTTCGGAATGCGTCGACATTGACCCTGTGGCTGGTGACCATCAGCCCACGACCTTCGGTTGGCCTGACGCCGGCATTGTAGTCGAGTAGCAGCGGCGAGATCTGGTGAAGGGCTGCGGCATGCAGCGTCATCTTGCCGGCCAGGCGCCTGGCGCCGGTGTCGAAGCTTCGCGCATGCGGCACCAGTTGCTGGCGCACGCGCGAGCGGGCGCCGTCGGCTCCGACCAGGACATCGGCATGGATTGCCGAACCGTCCTCGAAATGCGCGACGACCGAACCATCCGGCTGCTCGTCGTAGCGAGAGAAGACCCTGCCATAGCGCATGATGCCGTCGAGGCCGGACAACAGCACCTGGCGCAGCGTGATACGGCTTACCGATTTTTCGATATGCGTGTCGTCGGCCTCGCCCGGCGCGTTGCCGCCGCCCCAGGCATCCTCGCCCAGGATGTTGAAATTCTCGTCCAGCAGGATGTTGCGATCCGGCGCCTGGCCGAGCGTGGCGACAAAAGCGTCGTAGAGTTCCGGCGGTAAATTGGCGATCAGCGAATCGATGCCGCGCTGGCGGATGCGCAGACGAAAACCCTGGACATAGTCGGTGCGGGCGCGGTCCTTCTCGAAGACCGCGACACTGATGCTGTTCTTCTTCAGGCCTTGCGCCAGTGTCAGGCCGCCGGGGCCTCCGCCGATAATGGCGACTTCGACATGTTCTGTTGTCATGGCGCTCAACTGACCGCCACGAGCCTGGGCTTGCCAGCGGCAATAGCCGGTGTCTCGGCCAACTGCCGGGCGGTATGGCGGCTGAGCGTCGCCTTGGCGGCGATCGTGCGGATCATGTGGTTCTGCGGTGCGTGGGAACGGGCGGTCAGCGCATCACGGTGGTGGCGCTCAAGCTGGAAATCTCTGTTAAGGCCTGGATTGCCGGCAAGCTCCAGCGCCAGCGAGGTGACGGCAACGGCATTGTCGATGACGACATGCCTGACCGTCATGCCGTCGGTGCCCACAGGCCGGCCGGCGTCGACATCTTCGGCGAGTGAACGCAGCAGCCGCGCGCTGCTCGCAAGCCGAACCTCTATGTCGCCCAGCCCTGACTGGATGTGCGGCACGGTCGACAGCGGCGCACCAAGACTTGCCGGCGCGTGCGTGCTGACAAAGGAGACCAGCCGGTCACGGGCAGCACGGGCGGCACCGTGGTAGACAGCGCCGATCAGCGAGAAGAAGAACGCCGTCGCGCTTTCCTCGCGCCTCAGCGGCTCGGATGCCGGCTGCGCCTCGGTGATGTCTTCGGCAGGAACCGCAACATTATCCAGAATGATGTCGTCGCTGGCCGTCGCCCGCATGCCGGCGGCGTTCCATGTCTTTTCGACGCGAAATCCAGGCGCGTCGGTCGGCACCAGGAATGAAGCCAGACGCGGCTGCGGCTCGTCGGTCAGCGCCAGCAAGTTCACCCATTTCAGAATAGGAATGCCGGTGACGTAGTTCTTGTGGCCGGATATCCGCCAGACGTTGCCGTCCCGCCGGGCAATGGTTTCGGGCGGCTTGCCATGAGCTGGCGAGCCGATCCGGGGCTCGGCCTGGGCGGCGTTGATCAGGGCAGGGCCAAGGCGCCCGGCCTCGACAATCCGCTGAACCAGATGGCGCGGCCATTTTCCGGATTTCCGCATCGCATACTGGCTGTTGTAGTGCATGGCCAGCACCAGCGCTGTCGACGGCTCGCCACGACCGATCTCGGCGATCACCGCCTGTGCTTCCGTCAGCCCGCCACCGAAGCCGCCATGTTCGCGCGCCGTGACCAGGCCAAGCAGCCCCGCCTGGTGAAGCCGGTCGAAATTGGCGAATGGGAATTCCCCGGTCGCGTCGTGATGCGCGGCGGTCAGCGCGAAGTCGTCGGCGAGGCCGGCCACTTTCTCGAGGAGTTGCGGAAACTCGGCAATTGTCGACATCATGACGTTGGCTTTCTCTCAGGCGGCGGCCCGAATGTTCACCAGATCGAGCGGCCGGCGATCGACCCAGTGCTTGACGTCGAAATCGCCGGCGAGGAAGCCCCAGTCGCGCAGGAAATTCTTGTAGTGGGAAACCGCTGCGACGAGCTCAGGCTGCAGTCCGAGGCCGAGATGCTTATGGACATCCGGGCCATTGGCGGCCAGCACCTGTTCCTCGGTGGCCCCGGCTTCGCGGGCAACAAAGCGCTGCGTCTCTTCCGGATGCGCCTCGGCCCAGGCACTGGCGCGCAGGATGGTCTCGATCAGTCGCGCGACCAGATCGGGGCGTTGTTCCGCCAGCAGTTCATCGACGGTCAGCACGCGCGGCGAACCGGAATTGATGCGGATGTTCGGGTCGGGGTGGAAGCCGAATTCCACGACCTGGATGGCGCCGATCAGATTGGCGACATTGATGCCGGCCGTGCCCTTGACATAGATGGCGTCGACCTCGCCGCGGATCAGGGCTGCGGCTTCCTCGCCATAGGGCTGCTTGCGCTTGAGGCCGAACAGCGACGGTCCTTCCTGGCCGTCGAGCACGCTGTCGGCCAGCGCTATGTCGACGATCTCGACGTCGCCATAGCCAAGGCCCTCGAGCGAGAGCGCCGAGACCAGTCCCTTCAACGCCGTCGCTCGCATGAAGTCGACGATTCCCTCGGGGCGCCGGGCGATGCCGAAGCGACGGCCTTTCAGGTCCTGGATTGTCCTGATGCCGGAACCGGGCAGGGCGATGATTGCCTGGAATTCGTCGGTCCAGGTGATGCCGACGAGACGCGTCTTGCGCCCTTCGGACCGCGCGCGGATCGGCGGCACGTTGCCGCCGTGGCGGAACGACCAGTCGAGCGTATGGTTGAAATGGCTCTGGCGGATGTCGCGATTGGGCGAATCGATGATCGACTTCAATTCGATCCCCTCC
The DNA here is from genome assembly GCF_040319065.1 of Mesorhizobium sp. M0968. Lineage (NCBI taxonomy): Bacteria > Pseudomonadati > Pseudomonadota > Alphaproteobacteria > Hyphomicrobiales > Phyllobacteriaceae > Mesorhizobium > Mesorhizobium sp. M0968. Next base: position 61,368 of record NZ_JAMYNL010000001.1, on the reverse strand, counting down.
TTGCGAAAGGTCTCGTCGAGAAGCCCGAGCTGTGCGGCGAGCCCGACAGGCGTCGGCACCGGGCAGCGTGTGTACCAGATTTCGGAGATCGCAGTCGCGGTCATGATGGCTCCTTAGGTGTTGCGCAGGCCGGCCTGCTTCATCAGCGGCAGGATGTTCTCGCCGAAGAATTCGAGGTCAGGCTTGAAATCGAAGAAGGACAGCTGCAGGCCGTCAATGCCGGCGTCCTTCAACTTGACGAACTGGTCGACGATCTGTTCGGGCGTGCCGATGAGATAGATGTTGCCGCCGACCTTGGCGTAGGGATCGTCGCGGCCCTCGCGTCCTTTCCAGGCCTGGGCATCGCTGTTGAAGGTCTGGAAGCCTTTCGGCGTGCGGCTGTCGGCATGGGCGACGATCTCATCGGCGACCGCCCAGGCCTCCTTCTCGGTCGGCCTGCTGATGACCAGCGGGTTGAGCAGCGTGCGCACGGTGCGGCCGACGCCGAGGGCTGCGTCCTTCACCTTCTTCGTATGCGCCGGCAGCGCTTCCAGCGCGCTGGCGATGTCGGAGCCGGCCGGGCTGGTGACGAAGACGATGTCGGAATAGCGGCCGGCAAAGGAAATGCCGGCGTCGGAGCCGGTGGCATTGACCAGGATCGGCCGGCCGTAATTCGGCTTGGGCGTGACGAAGCCGCCATTGAGCTTCCAGCTCGATTCTCCGGAGAATGAGAAATTCTCGTCGTCCTGCCACAGTCGCTGCAGCACTTCGACGAACTCGGCGGCGAGTTCATAGCGGCGGTCGTGCTCGATGCGGTTCCAGCCGAACATTTCATGTTCGACGGCGCGATGGCCGGTGACGACGTTGATGCCCCAGCGGCCGCCGGAGATGTGGTCGAGCGTGGCGCCGAATTTCGCCAGATGCAGCGGATGCCAGGGACCGTAGAGAACATGCATGGTCGAAATCAGCATGATCTTCTTGGTGATCGCGGCCATCGCCGCCACGGACACGAAACTGTCCAGCGCCTGGCCGTTGAAGACACCGCCATAACCGCCCTTGGGCAGCCACTGGCTGAGCGCGAAGACGAGGTCGAAGCCAAGCTCCTCGGCCTTCAACGTCAGATCGCGATTGTAGTCGAAGCGCCAGTCGGTCGAGCGCGGCAGCGTCGAGTTGGTCCAGCCACCGGCCTGGATCGGCAGGAATAGCCCGAGCAGCACCGGCTGCTGAAGCGCTTTCGACAGCGGGCTGTCCGGATAGTCGGTCGGCGCCTTGAAGAAGGGCGTGCCGACGATGGAACCAGGCTTGTGGGCGAGCGTCATGGCGAACTTTCTCGGGTGGAGGAAGGGAACCCGTGCGAAGGACCGCGCACGGGTCAGGGCTCAGGCGACGATATGGGTTGTTGCGAGGGAGCCGGCATTGCCCTCGGCGCCCACCGTGTGACCGGCTATGCGCCTGTTGTAGAGAGTGATTTCCGGTTGGCTGACGATGTCGATATCGGGCAGGTCCTCGACAAGGATCTGCTGGATCGCGGCCCATTGCTCGAAGCGCTTTTCGTGGTCGACCTCGACGGCGGCCGCTTCAAGAAGTTCGTCGACCTTGGCATTGCTGTATTTCGAACCGTTGGAGAACGGCACGCCGGGTTTGAAATTTTTCGACCAGTAGAGGCGCTGTACGCCTACCGTCGGGTCGAACAGATTGCTCATGCCGTTGAAGGTGAAGTCGAAGTCGCGGTCGGTGTAGATGCGCTTGGTGTAGGTGGCGAAATCCTGGCTGCGCACGGTGACCTCGATCCCGACCGCGGCCAATGCCTGCTTGATGTAATCGGCGCCGCGCTTGTAGGTTTCGCCGCTCGGGACATAGTCGTGGACAAGCTTGAGCCGGGTACCGTTGGCGTCGCGCGGCAAGCCTGCTTCATCGAGCAGTTTATCGGCGGCGGCCGTGTCGACCGGATAGGTCTTCAGGTCGGCGACGAACCACTTCTTCAGATTGGGGTTGATCGGGCCCGGAATGGTTTCGCCATAGCCATAGTTGATCGTCTCGCGAATGACGTTGCGGTCGATGACATGGGCGAAGGCACGGCGGACGCGAACATCCTGGAAATAGGCTTTCTCCAGGTTGAATTCGACCCGGCTGATGCCGTTGGAATATTGGTAGCCCTGTTTCTCGAAACCGATATGCGGCAGCGTTTCGAAGCGCTGCAAATCGCTGTACGGAATCGGCGTTGCCGGCGCCAGATCGATCTCGCCGGTCTCCAGCGCCAGCGCGCGCGCCGAAGCGTCCGGGATGAAGCGCACGATCAACCGGTCGAGATAGGGGCGCGGCGCGTCCCAATAATCGGGATTGCGTTCATAGACGATGTGGCTGCCGCGCACCCATTCTTTGAAGACGAACGGGCCGGTGCCGACCGGAGCGACGTTGACCGGATTTTCGGCTGCCTTTGTGCCGTCATAGAGGTGCTTCGGCACGATTGGCGTTTCGGCCGCAGCCAGGGCCGTGATCAAGTAAGGCGCCGGCCTCGACAGAACCAGCGCTACGGTCAGCGGATCCGGCGTCTGGATGTCTACAAGGTTGAGGAAGGTGTTGCGGCCGCGCGGATGAACCTCTCTGATCGTGGTGATCGAATAGGCGACGTCGGCGGCGGTGAACGGCTGGCCATCATGCCACTTCACGCCTTCGCGCAGCTTGAAGGTGTATTGCAGCCCATCGCCACTGACTGACCATTGTCTGGCCAGGGATGGGCGCGGCGTGAGATCGAAATCATAGGTCAGCAGGCCCTCGGTGGTCTTTGCCGACACGTAGACCGAATTGAATGCCGTGTGGGCGATGGTCGTCAGCACAGGCGGCTCAGCCGAGAGCACCAGCGTCGCCGTTCCACCCTGTTTCGGCTCGGCGGCGTAGGCGCTGCGCGATGCAGGCAACAGGGTCGCTCCGAGCGCGGCCGCCGAGATGCCGAGGAACCTGCGGCGGTTCGGACTGAGGAAATGAGACATAGCGTCCTGGTCCTTTTTTGCTGCCGGACCCGATCGGCCGATCGTCGGCCACCAGGCTAAAAATCCGTCGTTCCAAGAGCGGGCCCGTTTGCGAAAAGATTTGGCCGACCTGCTCCCGCGCTTAAGATTTCATACTTCAAACAGCTAAGTTTGTAGTATGAAATAAAATTCTATTCTGCAATGAAGCCATTTGCAGGATAAAATTTCTTAAATCAGGTTTGACAATGTCTATAAATCTTGTCAACTAAAAAGCGCGGAACTTTCCGGGAAACAGCAAACCCGCATCGTCAGCCACAGCCGGGATAGCGAAAACGATGTCGACCCTGACGCGCATTGGCAGAACCTTCCGGCGCACCGCCATCCAGGCGGTGCCGACCGTTCTGGGCATCGTCATCCTGAACTTCTTCCTGCTGCAGCTCGCGCCCGGCGATGCCGCCGATGTCATGGCCGGCGAGGCTGGCTCGGCCACTGTCGAAACGATGGCGGCGCTTCGCCAGCGCTTCGGGCTCGACAATCCGCTTCTCGTCCAGCTGTTCAACTATCTCTACAATCTGGCGCATTTCAGCCTCGGCTTTTCGCCGCGCTACGGCATGCCGGTCGCCGACCTGATCGGCCAGCGGCTGCCCGGCACGCTAGTGCTGATGGCGGTGGCTCTGGCCGTCGCCATTGTGCTCGGCCTCGCCCTTGGATCGGTGATGGCGGTGTTTGCCGGGCGCCTGCCGGATCGTGTGCTCTCCGTTATTTCGCTGCTGTTCTATTCAATCCCGGGTTTCTGGATCGGCTTGATGCTGATCGTGCTGTTTTCGGTCAAGCTCGGCTGGCTGCCGAGCGGCGGCTCGGGAACCATCGGCAGCAACCTGACCGGCCTTGCCGGGCTCTGGGACAGGGCGCGCTACATGATCCTGCCGGCACTGTCGCTGGCGCTGTTCTACGTGGCGATCTATGCGCGGCTGACACGAGCGGCGATGCTGGAGGTCCAGTCGCAGGACTACGTGCGCACCGCCGCAGCCAAGGGCCTGCCGCCGGCCATCATCACCATTCGCCATGTCCTGCGCAACGCGCTGATCCCCATTACCACCATGGCCGGCATGCATGTCGGCGGCATGCTCGGCGGCGCCGTGGTTGTCGAGACTGTCTATTCCTGGCCCGGCCTCGGGCGTCTCGCCTTCGAAGCGGTCATGGGCCGCGATTTCACCGTGCTGCTCGGCATCCTTCTGTTGTCGTCGCTGCTGGTGATCATCGCCAACGCGACCGTCGATCTTCTGCACGCCTGGCTCGATCCCCGCATCGGAGTACGCTGATGGCTTCCACCGATTTCGCCGCGGGCGATGCCCGTTCCCGCCGTCTCCATGCCGATGCCCGCGGGCCCGCGGCACCGCCTGAACCCGAGGCAAAGAGTTGGAGCAATCTCCACGCGCCCGACGCACGCTCCGCTTCGGCAGCGTCGGTGCCGATAGCCGCTGGCGGGCGTGCGCTGAAGGTTTTCCTGCGCAATCCCAACGCCATGTTCGGCGTTGTGTTCCTGTCACTGGTCGTGCTGGCCGCACTGCTCGCACCAGTCCTCTATCCGGCCGATCCGCTATCGATGGTGGCGCGGCCCTTCCTGTGGCCGGGCCAGAACCCAGCCTTCCCACTGGGCACGGACTCCATGGGCCGCGATGTGCTTTCGGGCATTCTGCATGGCGCGCGGATTTCGCTGTTCGTCGGCCTGGTGGCGACCGCGCTCGGCCTCAGCTTCGGCATCCTGGTCGGCGCCGCCGCCGGCTACTTCGGCGGCTGGATCGACGACCTGCTGGTGCGCCTGATCGAGATCTTTCAGACCATACCGAGCTTCGTGCTGCTGGTCGTCATGGTGGCGATCGCGCAGCCGACCGCGCCTGTCGTGACAGTGGCGATCGCCGTCATCACCTGGCCGACGGTGGCGCGGTTGACCCGCGCCGAGTTCCGGGCCATCCGCGAGAAGGATTTCGTCATGGCCGCCCGCAGCCTCGGTTACGGCCATGTCCGCATTATCTTCCGCGAGATCCTGCCCAATGCGCTGCCGCCGTTGATCGTGACCTCGTCGGTGATGGTGGCGACCGCGATCCTGATGGAATCGGCGCTGTCCTTCATGGGCCTCGGCGATCCCAACGTCGTCAGCTGGGGCTCGATGATCGGAGCGGGCAGGGAATTGATCCGCACCGCTTGGTATCTGACAGCGCTTCCGGGACTGGCGATCGTCTTTACCGTGCTGGCGCTGAACCTGATCGGTGACGGCCTCAACGACGCGCTCAACCCGCGCTTCTCACAGGAGCGATAGAGATGGCGGCTCCTTTGCTCAGGATCGACAATCTGACGGTTCGCTTCCCGACCGCCGAGCCGGTCAGCCGGCTGAGCTTCGAGGTCGGTGAGGGCGAGACGCTGGCGATCGTTGGTGAATCAGGCTCCGGCAAGTCGCTGACCGCGCTCGCCCTGATGCAGCTTCTGCCGCGCTCGGCGAAAATACCCAATGGCAGGATCGAATTCGCCGGCAAGGATCTGCTCGGTCTCGACCAGAAGGCTATGCGGAGCCTGCGCGGACGCGAGATCGCCATGATCTTCCAGGAGCCGATGACGTCGCTCAATCCGGTGCTGACCATCGGCCGGCAGATCACCGAGGTGCTGACGCTGCACGAAGGCATACGCGGCAAGGCAGCGCGGAACCGTGCCATCGAGCTTCTCAATCTGGTTCGCATTCCCGATCCGCAGCGGCGCATCGATGACTATCCGCACCAGCTTTCCGGCGGCATGCGCCAGCGCATCATGATTGCCATCGCCGTCGCCTGCCGGCCGCGCCTGCTGATTGCCGACGAACCGACGACGGCGCTCGACGTGACCATCCAGGCGCAGGTGCTCGACCTGCTCGATACGCTGCGCCGCGAACTGTCGATGGCTGTCATGCTCATCACCCACGATCTTGGTGTCGTCGCACAATGGGCCGACAAGGTCGTCGTCATGTATGCCGGCCGCAAGGTTGAACAGGCGCTGCCGGACGCACTGTTCAGAACACCCCTTCACCCCTATACGCGCGGCCTGCTGGCGGCGTCGCCGCGGCTGAAGACCAATCTCCACTACCGCGACGCCAGGCTGACGGAGATTCCCGGCAGTATCGTCTCGGCCGCCGGCGAAAAGGGCTGCCCGTTCCGCCCGCGCTGCGCGGTGGCGCGCGACAGCTGCGCCCATTTCGTACCCGACCTCGTCGAGGTGAGCGAGGATCGTCTAGTCGCCTGCCCCTACAGCTTCATTCCGGAGGTTGCGCATGGCGCTGCTCTCGGTCTCTGACCTTTCCACCCATTTCCACGCCCAGGGCGGCACGCTGCGGGCCGTCGATGGCGTATCCCTCGAAGTCGGACGCGGCGAGACGGTTGGTCTCGTCGGCGAAAGCGGTTGCGGAAAATCGACGCTAGGCAAGACCATCATGCGGCTGGTCGACCCGACTAGCGGCAGGATCGAGTTCAACGGCACCGACATCACCGTTCTCGACACGCGCCGGCTGAAGGCGGCGCGCCGTAATATCCAGATGATCTTCCAGGATCCGTTCGCATCGCTCAATCCGCGCCACACGATCGGCGACATCCTGACAGCACCACTGAAGGTCCATGGCATCGGCAACACGGCCGAGCGGCGCACCATCGTCGAGGACATCATCGAGCGTGTCGGTCTGCCGAGGGATTCGCTTGGCCGCTACCCGCATGAATTTTCCGGCGGGCAACGCCAGCGCATCGGCATCGCCCGGGCGCTGATCCTCAATCCGGAACTGGTTGTGTGCGACGAGCCGGTGTCGGCGCTCGACCTTTCGATCCAGGCGCAGATTCTGAACCTGCTGGTCGACATGAAACGTCAGCTCGGCCTGTCCTATCTCTTCATTTCGCACGATCTATCAGTCGTTCGCTATTTCGCCGACCGGGTGCTGGTGATGTATCTCGGACGCATTGTCGAAAGCGCCGACAATGCGGCGCTGTGGACCTCGCCAAAGCATCCCTACACGCGCGCGCTGATGGATGCCGTGCCGGACCCGGCGCGCCGACGTCAGGCCGCGCCGATCCATGGCGATCTGCCAAGCCCGCAGAACATCCCCAGCGGCTGCCGTTTCCATACCCGCTGCCCGCTGGCGACCGATCTGTGCCGTTCGCAGGAACCGGCGTTCCGGGCGATCTCGCCGGGACACCATGTCGCCTGCCACTACGCCGAACCAACCATCAACTGAAATTCAACGGAGCAGAAAAATGTCCGACTACCGCTATCTTGGCCGCAGCGCCCTGAAGGTTTCGCCGCTCAGCCTGGGCACGATGATGTTCGGCGGGCCGACCGAGGAGACGGTCGCGCATCGCATCATCGACAAGGCGCGCGAGCAAGGCATCAACTTCATCGACACCGCCGACGTCTACCACAACGGCAAGTCCGAGGAAGTCGTCGGTCGCGGCATCAAGGCGACGCGCGATCATTGGGTCGTGGCGACCAAGTTCGTCAACTCGCATGACAAGGGGCCTAATCTCGGCGGCCATTCGCGCAAATGGGTGATCCAGACGGTCGAGAACAGCCTGCGGCGCCTGGGAACAGACTATATCGACCTGTTCTACTTCCACCGCGCCGTCTTCGATGCGCCGCTGGAAGAGCCGGTGCGGGCGATCGCCGACCTGATCCGCCAGGGCAAGCTGCGCTATTTCGGCGTCTCCAACTTTCGTGGCTGGCGCATCGCCGAAGTCGCGCATCTGGCCGATGAACTCGGCATCGACCGGCCGGTAGCCAGCCAGCCGCTCTATAACATCGTCAACCGCACCGCCGAGGCCGAACAGCTGCCGGCGGCCGCCTATTACGGTCTTGGCGTCGTCTCCTACAGCCCGCTGGCGCGCGGCGTGCTGACCGGCAAATACGAGCCGAACCAGGCGCCTGCCGCCGACACGCGGGCCGGCCGTGGCGACAAGCGCATCGCCGAGACCGAGTGGCGCCCGGAATCGATCGAGATCGCCAGGCAGATCGCGGCGCACGCAAAGTCGCGCGGCGTCTCGGCCGCCGATTTCGCGCTGGCCTGGGTGTTGAACAACCGGCTGATCACGGCGGCGATCGCCGGCCCGCGTACCGAGGAACAGTGGGACAGCTATGCGAAGGCATTGGACTTCAGGCTGAGCGCCGAGGACGAGGCCTTTGTCGACCGCCTCGTCACTGCCGGTCATGCCTCAACGCATGGGTTCAATGATCCGAGCCATCCGGTCGAAGGCCGCGTGCCGCGTTCGGAGCCGGCCGCGCCGATCCCGCTGACACGGCCTCTGCGCGCCGCCTGACGGTCGCCGACGAAATGGCGGGGCCGGCGGCCCCGCCCGCGTTTCCAATTGCTTTGGACAGATGAGAGAGCCCATGAATTTCCACGTCGAACGGCTGCGCCAGAACATCGTCGTGCTTTCGGGCAACACCCACAGGCCGTCGAAGTCGCGGACGCTGGCGCATCATCTCGGCGAGGCGCTGCGCGAAAGATTGTCTGTCACAGTAAATTTCCTCGATCTTGTCGATGCCGGCCGTGGCCTGGGTGCTGCGTTTACGCGAAGGGAATTGACGCCGGAGGCGCTGAATGTGGTAAACGCGGTCGAACAGGCAGACGCGCTGATTGTCACGACGCCGGTCTACAACGGCTCCTATGCTGGCCTGTTCAAGCATCTGTTCGACCTCATCGATCCACTGGCGCTCGTCGATCGGCCGGTCCTGATCGGCGCGACGGGTGGTGGCCAGCGCCACGCGCTGGTAGTCGAACATCAGCTTCGCCCGCTGTTTGGCTTTTACTCCGCCCTGACGGTGCCGAGCGCCGTCTATGGCAGTGACAGCGACTTTGCCGACGGCAAGCTCGTAGATTCGCTGGTTCTGGCGCGGGCCGGGCAGGCCGTGGATCAATTCGTTGCCCTGCTTTCAGCGCGGCAGCCGAAGAGCCAACCCGTCCGGGCGGCTTCGGGCTGACGGATAAAGTGCCAAGGCAAGTGCCTGATAGGCGATATATATAGCCAAGGCGCGGCCCGTAAGCACTCCGCATTTTGCGCCTGAATAATCCCGCGGGCGACAGCGTGCCGTCTAAATCCGAATTCTTTTTTAAGCGCGAGCTGATTTTAAGAATTCCATTGCTATCTAAGTCTATAATATCAGTGGACTTTAATCCAACGCTCTTTGAATAGGGCGGGCAGTCGAGGGGTTTGCCCTCTGTTCAAAAGGATTAAGGCTCCATGCGAAAACTTATTTCCGCCGCCCTTGTCGGGCTTGCCATAGCGGCCACATCCGCTGCAGCGCATGCCGACGACAAGAAAGTCGTCATCGCCTACCAGACCGGTGCCAATCCCTACAATCTCGGTATTGCCAACGGCGATCTTGCCAAGAAAACCGGCTGGAACATCGAATATCGCCGCTTCAATTCCGGTGCTGACATCTTTGCTGCCATCGCATCCGGCGACGTCCAGATCGGCGATGTCGGATCAAGCCCGTTCGCCGCAGCCGTCAGCAGGGGCATCGACGTGAAGGCCTTCTACATCTCCTCGGTCTCCCGTGACGGAGAAGCCCTGGTGGTGCGGCCCGATATCAAGTCGCCGGCCGACCTGCGGGGCAAGAAGCTCGCGGCCGCGCCGGTATCGACGGATCATTACCAGCTTCTCGCCGTCCTCAAGCAGGAAGGCATTTCGGAGAAGGAAACCCAGGTCATCGCCATTCCGCAGCCCGAAATCGTCGCTGCCTGGAAGCGCGGCGACATTGACGGGGCCTTCGCCTGGGATCCGGCACTCTCTGAACTCAAAAAGGACGGCAAGGTTCTGCTCACAGCCGGCCAGGTCGCCGACCGTGGAGCGCCGACCTTCAGCGCGCTGGTCGTGACCGGCGAGTTCGCCAAGGCCAATCCCGACTTCCTCGGCCAGTATGTCCGGCTGATCGACGGCTACAACACCGCCTACCTGAGTAACCCGGCCGCATGGGGACCGGACTCAGAGAGCGCCAAGCTGATCGCCGGCCTGCAGGGCGGCACGGCGGCCGAGAATTCGGAGCAGTTGAAGACGACTGTGGTTCCGCCGCTCGACGAGCAGGTGTCCGACAAATGGCTGGGCGGTGGCGACAAGAGCGCCGTTGCGAAAATCCTCAAGGACACCGCAGGCTTCCTGAAGGACCAGCACAAGATCACCGCCATCAAGGACAGCTACGCCGCGTTCGCCGATCCGGAATACGCAGACGCTGCCAAGGCCTCGAACTAGAAATCACCTGACGAAATTCAGGTTCTGGCTGGCGGAATTCTCGCCAGCCAGACTGCTTGGAGGCCCACCATGCTTCGGATCCGCGATGCCAGCGTGACCTTTCCGGCCTCGGATGGCCAGGACGTACACGCGCTTGATCACGTCTCGCTCGATATCGCTCCAGATTCCATCGTTGTCGCGGTTGGTACTTCCGGATGCGGCAAGTCGACATTGCTCAACGCGATCGCCGGCTTCCTGCCGCTCACCGAAGGCACGATCACACTGGACGGAAAAGAAATTGTCGCGCCCGGCGGCGATCGTGGCGTCGTCTTCCAGAAAGATACCTTGCTGCCCTGGGCCAATGTGCTGGACAATGTCGCTCTCGGCCTGAAATACCGAGGCGTGCGGCGCGGCGAACGCCATGAGCGATCGAGGCGTCTGCTGGAACTGGTCGGGCTCGCCGATTTCGCCGAAAAGCCGCCCTATGAACTGTCCGGCGGCATGCGCCAGCGAGTCGGCATCGCGCGGGCGCTGGCCACCGATCCGAAGATCCTGCTGATGGACGAGCCGTTCGGCGCCCTCGACAGCCTGACGCGCGAGACGATGCAGCAGCTTCTGGCCTCGGTCTGGGCCAAGACCGGCAAGCAGATCCTGTTCATTACCCATTCGATCGAGGAAGCCCTCACGCTCGGCACCACCATCGTTGTGATGTCGCCTCGACCAGGCCGCATCGTTGCCCGGTTCGACGCCGACTTCGTTCGCGACTTCGCTGAGAGCGGCGACATCGGGCCGATCCAGTCCCACCCGCGTTTCATCGAACTGCGGCAGGAAATCCGCTCGCTCATCCACCAGCCGGAAGGCGCCCGCACAGGAACCTTGCAATGACGCTCGCCGCCAATTCCGGAACCTCTTTTTCGTCTTCGATAGCTCAGCGCGCGCCGTCTCCCAAGACACGCCGGTCCGCTTCGACAAGCACGCTCGGCATCAGCCTGGTCACCCTGGCGTCGCTCATCGCGTTGTGGTTTTTGGCCACGCGCTTCGGCTGGGCGTCGCCGCTGTTCCTGCCGTCGCCGGCCGAGGTACTGACCCAGTTCAGCGCCGTCTGGGCCGATGGGTATGCCAACGGTACGCTCCTCGAGCACACACTCGCCAGCCTCGGCCGCATCGCCGCGGCGCTCGGTGTCGGCATTTTCCTGGGCGTTCCGCTCGGCCTGCTGATGGGACTCAATCGCTGGGTCAAGGGCATCTTCAGCGTTCCGATCGATCTCTACTGGGGTCTGCCGCCTTTGGCCTACCTGCCGCTGCTGATCATCTGGCTGGGCATCGGCGAAACGTCCAAGATCGTGCTCCTGTCGCTGTCGACCTTCGCCCCGATCTGTTTTGCCGCACAGGCCGGCGTCCGGTCGGTGCCGGCCGAACGCGTCAATGCCGCGCTGTCGCTCGGTGCGAGCCGGCTGCAACTTTTCACCAGCATCATCCTGCCGTCCGCGTTGCCGGAAATCATGACCGGCCTGAAGATTGCCATCGGCGCCGGATTGTCCACGCTGGTAGCGGCCGAGCTGATCGCGGCCCAGTCGGGCCTCGGCTACATGATCATGTCGGCGGCCAATTTCCTCGCCACCGACGTCGTCTTCGTCGGCCTCATCGTCATCGCCATCCTTGCCTTCGCCTTTACCAGCGGCATGCGCTGGCTGGAGCATCGCCTCATCCCCTGGAAGGGCAAGATCTGACGCTTGCCTAGACATTCCGCAATCGCTGAAGGAAACAATCCGATGTCCAGCAACACCCGTCCGCTCGACCTCTACTGGTATCTGCCGACCCATGGCGATGGACCGTATCTCGGCACGGACGAGCGGCACCGCCCGGCAACCTTCGGCTATCTCAGGGAGATCGCCCAGGCTGCGGACCGGCTTGGCTTCAAGGGCGTGCTCCTGCCGACAGGAACGCGTTGCGAAGACGCCTGGATCGTGGCGGCCGGGCTGATCCCGCTCACCGAACGGCTGAGGTTCCTCGTGGCACTTCGGCCGGGCAGCGGAACACCGGCGCTGTTTGCGCGTCATGCGGCCACTCTGGACCGCATTTCCGGTGGTCGTGTCCTGCTCAATGTCGTCACTGGAGCCGACCCGGCCGATCTCGCCGGCGACGGCAACAAGCTCAGTCATGACGAGCGCTATGCACAGACCGACGAGTTCCTGACGATCTGGCGGCGGATCCTTTCGGGTGAGCCGGCGGATTTCGACGGCAAATATCTTTCCGCCCACGGCACCGACATTTCCTTCCCGCCGGTTCAGCGGCCGCATCCGCCACTCTGGTTCGGAGGCTCTTCGGATGCCGGCATCGCGATCGCCGCCAAGCACGTGGATACCTATCTGAGCTGGGGTGAACCGGTGGACCAGCTTGCCGAAAAGATCGCCCGCGTCAGGGAAGCCGCAGCGGCGCAAGGCCGCATGATGCGCTTCGGGCTTCGCGTTCACCTGATCGTACGCGAAACGGAGGATGAGGCGTGGGCGGCGGCCGACCGGCTGATCAGCCACGTCACCGACGACCTGATCGCCGAAGCCCAGAAGGGATTTGTCCACATTTCGGAATCCGTCGGCCAAAAGCGCATGTCGGCGCTCCATCAAGGCCGCCGCGACCGGCTGGTCGTCGGCCCGAATCTATGGGCGGGACCGGGGCTGGTGCGCGGCGGTGCGGGGACGGCCCTGGTCGGCAATCCCGACAATGTTGCCGCGCGCATTCGCGAGTATCAGGAGATCGGCATCGAAACCATCATCGCGTCCGGCTATCCGCATCTGGAAGAGGCGTTCAACGTCGCTGAATTGCTTTTCCCCAAACTCGGCCTGAATGGCGAAGCCGCACCCCAGGAGCGCAGCTGGGACGTCGAGTTCGGACGCCCCAAAGTCACCGCGTCCGCTTCGTGACGACCTGCCGATAGCGTCGGCCAGAGCGATGTCATGTCACTTCGCGACGGCGATCGGAGCGAGGCTGCGGCCAGGTCCAATGACATGGCTTTCGGGAATCGACCGAGAGCAACGAGCGTCCTGGCTAACCGCCGGATAAAGTTAGGATAGGCCATATCCGGCCGCTCAAGCGAGCTCGGCTGGCGTTATCCCAGGAGCCCTCCTGGGATAACTGCTATTGAGGCCGCGGCCGGTCCCTCCGACAGCCTCAGGCGGTAACGAGGTCGCTCACATCGGCCCCGGCACCATCTTGGTCGGCTGCTCCGGCATCGGGAACGCATAATTGTCGCATTTCACGTCCGGGTTCGTCGGGCTGAACATTCCGAGCGGGTTGTCCTTGAACAGCCAGGCGTGAAGGTCGTAGTGGTGGAACTCCTTCGGGATGAGCGGATAATGCCCCTCCATGGGCCCCATGAATGTCTGGCCGAAAAGCTTCGGCGGCTCCTTGGTGTCGGGCGTCAAGGGCACGAGCCATTCCACGCCGACCAGGCGCAATTCGCCGCCGACCGGCTCATAGATCAGCACATTGGGACGCGTCGGATCCGCGGTCGGGCCGACAGTCGTGACATTGACGAAATGGATGCCCATCGCGCCCTTCGGGTAGTCCATCGCCCCCTCTACCTTTTCGCCGCTGTAGGAGACGCATCCTACCGTCGATAGATAAAGCTCGCGAATGGCAACCTTGTAGTCTTCATACCTGGACAGCGATTTACGCAGGGCATCGATCTCGGCTTTGTCGGGTTCGGCCGCCCGAGGAGTGGCGGCGTTCAGACACGCGCCAACGAGACCTGCCAAGGCGAGGATACCGACACGCCTGAGGTGAGTTGTTTTCATCATGCATTCCTCCCGGATTTTTTTCTTCTGGCCGTGCAGGACCGAGGCGGCAGTGATGCTGGACGCGCGGCCGTAATTGATCGCCTCATCCCGGTTGGGACTGCGTCGATGCTAATCCTTTCCGCTGATCGGGAGAATTAACCCTGACGACCTAGGCCCGAGCGGGCCGACGGTGCAGAGACGGACGGTCGGGCCCGCTTTGGACCGATGCACTAGCGCCGGCGCAGCAGGCTCCTCATCCGGTTGCGCAGCAGGCGCGCCATGTTGCGGGTTTCGCGGTAGAGGTGAAGCTGCGACGCCGCCTGGCGGGCGGGGCGGTCGGCGTCCGGCGTCAGCCCGATCACCAGCGTGCCCATGGGCTTGCGTTCGCTCCACAGCCGGCTCATCACCGGATGGTCGGGCACCGCGCAGGAATCGGTCATCATGATGTTGGGGTCGTCGAGATGCTGCCTGGTCACCTCGATCATCAGCAGCGTGCCCGGCGAATAGGCAGCGAGCGTCTCGTCATAGGCGGTCTTCCAGGTGTAGGCGACGCCGGCCTCGACGAAGACGACCAGGCAGGCGATGGTGCGGCCGTCGAGCGTCAGCGAATGGATGCGGCAAAGATCCTGTTCGGCCAGCCGGTGCACCGCTTCGCGGGCGAAGGCGGCGCGGTAGCGGTCGATGGCCATGGCGGTGCGCTCGCGGCCTTTCCAGCCGGCGGCCTCCAGCGTCAGGAAATTCTCGATGGCATGGCGGATCTCGTCAGGCCCGCGCGCCACGACATGCTCCAGCCGGCCGAGGTCGGCAAGGCGGCGCTTCAGGCGGCGGAACTCGCGATAATGGTGCGCGCGCAGCGAAGCTTTCAGATATTCCTCGCCATCGAGCTCGCTTTCGAGCACCGGGCGCTCGGCCTTGCCGGTGGTGACCAGCGTCAGGCCGCGCGTTTCGGCGACGCTGGCGAGCAGGCTCGCCACCGGGCCATCCAGCCTTATGTCGGGCAGGACGAAGACCTTCGGCAGCTTGAGATGAGGCCTCGACAGCATCGCGAAGAAATCCTCGATGACGCCGATCGGATCGTCGCGGTCGACCAGGGGCGTGCCGATCGGGCCGAACGGGCTCGACCAGGTGCGCATGACTGGAACCCCGAGCGGCACCATCGGCCGCTCGACCGAGAACGGCACCAGCAGGCGCAGCCGGTTGCGATACTGGTCACCGTCCCGGATGACGGCCAGCCGCACCTCGCGGTCCTCCAGCCTGGGCATGGCCGGCGCCAGGAAGCGCGGATTGAAGAAGACGTTGGGCTCGATCGTGCGGGTACAGAGATAGTCGAGCTCCTCGACCAGGTCGAAGCCGGCGGAGGCCGGATAGATGGCAAGCTTGCGCTCGGGCCGGTTGTTGGCGAGGATCTCGACATGGGCGGGGTCGGCTTCGCGGGCAAGCCCGGCAAGGCCGGACACCATGGCGCCGGCCGGGCCGCCGCTGGTTTCCTCGAGCAAGGGGACGGCAGCCATCAGGCGGCTCCTTTGGCGGGCACGAAAATGACCATGACGATGCCGAGCTTGCGCCAGACCGTGAAGGACAGCGCGCCGGCCTCGAAGATCATGGCGAAGACGGTGGCCATCGCCGCGCCCCACAGGCCGAAGAGCGGGATCAGCACGACGCTAAGCGCGATGTTGAAGGCCAGCGTCATGGCGTAGACGGCGGCGCAGATATTCTGGTTGCCGCTCATGGTGAGCAGGCTTTCGCAAGGGCCGACGGCGGCCCGCGCGACGACGCCGAGCACCAGCAGGAACAGCAGCGGATAGCCGGCGGAAAATTCCGGGCCGAACAGGGTCAGCATCGGCTCGCCCAGGGCCAGCACCAGCAGCGCCATCGCCAGCGACGGCCAGAAGGTCCACGACACGGTTTCGCGGGCAAAGGCGGCGAGCTTTTGCGGTTCGCCATGGGTGAATTGCGCATAGCGCTGGGCGACGCCGGCCTTGACCGCGAAATAGACGAAATGCACCAGCGCCAGCGTCTTGACGGTGGCGAAATAGACGGCGACGTCGTTGGGATGGAGATAGGCGCCGACCATCAGCACGTCGGCATTGGTGAGCAGGAAGAAGAAGCTCTCGACCAGGAAGATCGGCAGCGAGACGATGAACCATTGGCCGAAATGCAATTTCATCGGTCCGGCCGGGATCCTTTTGTCGATACGCGACGTCACGCCGATGAGCTGGCCGAGCGTGGTGGCATAGGTGGCGGCGATCGCGGCGAAGATCGCCGTTCTGGCGTCCGGCGCGTAGCCTGCCAGCAGCATCAGCGCCATGAACGCCAGGATCAGCAGCGGCCGCACCAGGAATGTCGGCGACAGCGCAAACAGCGCCCAGGAATTGGCCCGCGCCAGCCCTTGCAGCAGGTCGGACATGGCGATCATCGGCAGGCAGATGATGCCGAGGATGAACGGCACGACATAGTAGTCTTCGATAAAGGCCGACAGCAGCCAGACGCCGAGCGCGCCGACGCCGGCGATCAGCGTCGAGGCAACCAGCACGAACAGCCGGCTGGCCCGCACGATGCCGCGCAGTTCGGCCATCATGCCGCGCTCGCGATATTCGGGAATGAAGCGGATGATCGAGGTGTGGAAGCCGAGGCAGGCGAGATTGCCGACGATGACCATCGTCACCCACACGAGCACGAAAATGCCGTATTCGAACGACCCCATCCAGCGCGCCATCAAAACCTGGCTGACGAAGGCGATGACGGCGCTGACGATGCGGACCGAAAAGGCGATCAGCGACATGCGGCCGGCCTCGCCGCGCGCGCCGGCGCTGAACAGCACGGCATCGATCAGGCCAAGCAGCGGCCTTATGCGCAGCGCAAGGCGCTGCGGCAGGAACCGCCCGGCTGTCGTCGCCGCGGAAAAGCGCACCCAATACTCTCCGTTTTCCGCCAATTTACAGGGGTTGGGTGTAGCGGAGACACATTAAGAAACGGTTGGGTGGGCTTTCCTTCGCCCCGTCTCTATACGGGGAGAAGGTGCCGGCAGGCGGATGAGGGGCGGCCATGCCTAGAGAATGCGAGCCCGATCCTGACGCTCGGGTTGCCATTTTTAACCCTTGGGCTGTAATGGTTGGAGAAGATCGAGGGGGAGTGCATCCGATGGCGATTGATCTGGCCGAGATCGAGAAGAGGCTGTGGAGCGTTGCGGATCAGCTCCGCGCCAATTCCGGGCTGAAGCCGTCGGAATATTCCCGTCCCGTCCTCGGACTGCTCTTCCTGCGCTATGCGGAGACCAGGTTCGCTGCAGTTGAGAAGGACTTGCAGCCGCGCGAAGGCAGCCGCCTCGGGCCGCCTGGACCTGATGCCTACAAGGCCCGCAACGTCATCTATCTGACGCCTGAATCGCGCTTCTCGCATCTCCTGCAATTGCCCGATGGATCAAACCTCGGTCGGGCACTCAATCATGCGATGGAGGACATTGAGAAGCACAATCCCGATTTGGCCGATGCGCTGCCGAAGAACTACGGCGCGGTCGGCGATGGCATCCTGCGTGAGCTTATAAAGCTTCTTGCTCCGGTCGAGATCGCCGGTGACGCTTTTGGCAAGGTGTACGAGTATTTCATGGGCTCGTTCGCGTTGCAGGAAATGCAGAAGGGCGGCGAATATTACACGCCGTCGAGCATTGTCCGATTGATTGTCGAGATTATCGAACCGTATCGCGGGCGCATCCTCGATCCTGCCTGCGGTTCGGGCGGCATGTTCGTCCATTCGGCGGATTTCGTCCGGGCGCATCAGAATGCTCCTGAAAAAGAGCTTTCGATCTACGGCATCGAGAAGGTCAGCGAGACGCTGCGGCTTGCCAAGATGAATCTCGCCGTCCACGGGCTCAGCGGGACGATCATGGATGCCAATGCATACTACGACGAGCCCTTCGCCGATCTCGGCGGCATGGTCGGCAAATTCGATTTCGTCATGGCCAATCCGCCCTTCAATGTGACAGGCGTCGACAAGGAGAAAGAATCGGTCGCCAAACGGGCTGACCGCTTCCCTTTCGGTCTGCCAAAGCCAGACAATGGCAACTATCTCTGGATCGAACTGTTCTGGTCAGCGTTGAATGAGACTGGCAGGGGTGGCTTCGTCATGGCCAATTCTGCCTCTGATGCACGAGGCTCGGAAGCCGAAATCAGGCAGAAGCTCGTCGAGACCGGCGGGGTCGACGTGATCGTCTCGGTTGGCCCGAACTTCTTCTACACGGTGACGTTGCCCTGCACGCTCTGATTCCTCGACAAGCGCAAATGTAAAGGCAAGCGGGCTGATCAGGTGCTGTTCATCGACGCCCGGCACACTTTCCGTCAGATCGATCGCGCGCATCGTGACTTCACCGACGCCCAGGTCGAGTTCCTGGCTAACATCGTCCGCTTGTGGCGTGGTGAGGAGATCGAAGCCAACTGGGGCAGTCACGACTTACTAGCGGCGAATGGGCTCGACAATAGCTATTCCGATGTGCCGGGCCTGTGCAAGGCGGCGACCCGCACTGAGATCGAAGCTCAGGGCTGGAGCCTCAATCCAGGCCGATATGTCGGCGCAAAGCCAGGCGAGGCCGAGGACGTCGATTTCGCCGAGCGCCTAGAGGAATTGCAAGAGGAGTTCGAGCAATTGACGGCCAAGGCGCGGACGCTAGAGGAGCAGATCGGAATAAATGCCGGGTTGATCTTGGAGACCCTGTGATGTGGCGCGACAGCACCCTTGGCAATCTCGTGTCTTTGCAAAGAGGATATGACTTGACCGAAGGAGAACGCACCTCCGGTCCCGTTCCGGTTATCGGTTCGAATGGTCGTAATGGCTGGCACAACAAGGCACGTGTTTCAGGTCCCGGTGTGACAGTCGGGCGAAGCGGGGCATCGGCGGGGGTCGTTACCTATGTCGCCGAACCGTTTTGGCCTCATAACACTGTTCTGTATGTCACCGACTTCAAAGGTAATGAGCCACGTTTTGTTGCCTATCTCCTCAGTACGCTGAATCTCGCTAGTTACAATTCTGGCAGTGCCCAGCCTTCACTAAACCGCAACTTCCTATATCCCAAGGCAATACGGGTTCCCTCGATTGATCAGCAACGCCGCATTACTTCGATCCTCTCCGCCTACGACGATCTGATCGAGAATAACACGCGGCGGATCGCGATCTTGGAGGAAATGGCACGGCGATTCTACGAGGAGTGTTTCGTCCATTTCCGCGCCCCTTGTGTGCAAGGACTGCCGCTCGTCGAGAGCCCGATCGGGCCGATCCCGCAAGGATGGGAGGTTACCCCGCTTGACACCATTATTGATTTTGACCCGCGCGTGCATGTTCCGAAAGATAAATTGAATACTTTTGTCCCGATGACATCCCTCCAAACGGATTCAATGATCTTGGGTGAGTTTGGGATCAAGAAGGGCAATAGTGGCTCGAAATTCCAGAACGGTGATACGCTCCTTGCGCGGATCACTCCTTGTTTGGAGAATGGAAAGACTGGGTTTGTTGACAACCTTCCGACAGATGATGCCGTCGCTTGTGGATCGACCGAGTTTGTCGTGATGAGAGGCGTGAAAGTTCCTTCCGAGTTCGTCCAGTTGTTAGCGAGGAATGATGCCTTTCGGGCTCATGCAATCAGGAGCATGTCAGGAGCAACTGGGCGTCAACGAGTTCGGCGGGCAAGCCTTGAGCAGTACGAGATTGCTAGGCCCGATGATAAGACATTGAACCACTTCGCAAGCTTGGTGGCGCCTATGTTCAGGCTCTGCCGAACCTTGGCAGATACCACTTCCAATCTGCGCGTCCAGCGCGATCTCCTCCTGCCCAAATTGATCTCCGGCGAGATCGGCGTATCGGAAGGAGAAGAACTTATGGAGGCGGCGGAGTGACCTTCCCCAGGCTTGGACGGCTGACGACGATTTCCGCCAAGGCTGTCTGGCTGCACGAAGCACAGACTTTCACTCCATGGCTAGCCGAGAACCTCGACCTGCTCGGCGAGGCCCTTCAGATCGGTGAGCTGGAATTGAAGGCGACCGAACTGCCGGCCGGCGAATTTCGTCTCGACATTCTGGCTGAAGATGAGAGTGGCAACCCGGTTCTGATCGAGAACCAGTTCGGCAATACCGATCATCGGCATCTGGGGCAACTCATCACCTACATTGCCAGCCAGAGAAGCGATGTCACCGCCATCTGGATCGCCGAGTCGATCCGGGAAGACCATCGTGCCGCAATCGACTGGCTGAACAGCACGACCAAGGAAGGCTTCAACTTCTTTGCGGTGGAAGTCGAAGCGCTGAAGATTGGCGACAGCGACCCAGCGCCATTCTTTCGAGTGGTCGCCCAACCGAACAATTGGGCACGGGCGGTCGACGCCAAGGTTTCGAGCGAGGGCGAATTAGCCGAGCGGCACAAGGTTCGCTTAGCTTATTGGGCATCGTTCGCTGAGTATCTGCGCAAGAACGATCCTTCTTTCGCAATTAATCGACAGAACAAGGACAATTGGATCCAATTTCGCATCGGCCGTGCTGGGTTCGCAATCCTCTGCACGATCAGCACAAGCAAGCAGCGGATTGGTGTGGAACTCTATTTATTCAATGACCCGCTCAAAGTCGGCATCCGCGAGCTGAAGCTCAACCGCGCGGCGATCGAGGCCGCTATCGGCGAGCCGCTCGAATGGCAAGAATTGCCGAATAAGAAGGCCAGCCGCATTGCGCTCTACAGGAATGATGTCGACCCTTCCGAAACGGGCAGCTATTCCGACCTCCACGCTTGGATGCTCGACAAGATGCAGAGGTTCCGGCTGGTATTTGCCCCGCGAGTGAAACTGCTCGATCTTGGTGCTGACGGCAGCGGGAACGGTGAGCCCGACGAGGCCGCATGAGCGAAGGGGATCATCTCGTCTATGAGCAGAGGGCGTCGAGTTATCGCGGCTTCTCCGAAGATGAGCTTATCGAACAACCCGCCATCGACCTTTTCAAGGCTCTTGGCTGGCAGACAGCCAATCTCTACGGCGAGTTCGGTACTCCCGCGACGCCACGGACGAGCCCGGAGGGGCGAGAATCGCGCCGTGACGCATTTCTCCCAAATCGCCTTCGAGCGGCCCTCTCCGGACTGAACCCCGGACTGCCGCAATCCGCCCTAGAGGAAGCCTATGCGTCGCTGACAAGCGAACGCACGGCACTGGAGCCGGTCCGCGCCAATGCCGACTTGCACCAAATGCTGCGCGACGGAGTGAAGGTGAAAGTTCGCTCATCGGGCGGATCGCTGCGCGACGAAACAGTCCGCGTTGTCGACTGGGCGAATGCCAGCGCGAATGACTTCTTGCTTGCCAGTCAGGTCTGGTTCTCGGGCGATCTCTACACCCGCCGTGCCGATCTGGTCGGTTTCGTCAACGGGATACCGCTGCTCTTTATAGAACTGAAGGCGCTCTATCGCTCGATCGCGGACGCCTATGAGGGCAACCTCAAGGACTATCGAACCGCAATTCCACAGGTCTTCGTTCCCAACGGCTTCGTCATCCTTTCCAATGGCCATGAAGCCAAGCTCGGAGCGCCGCTCGCGCCGTTCGAGTTCTTCACTGACTGGAAGAAGATCGACGACGAGGAGGAAGAGGGCGTCGTCTCGCTGGAGACCTTGATCAGGGGCACTTGTCGTCCCGAACGCTTCCTCGGCATCGTCGAGAACTTCATTGCCTTCCAGGAGGGCGAGAAGGGCCTGATCAAGATTCTCGCCAAGAACCACCAGTATCTCGGCGTAAACCGCGCGATGGAGGCCGTCGGTAAGCTGAAGGAGAACCAGGGCCGTCTCGGTGTCTTCTGGCACACGCAAGGATCGGGCAAGAGCTTCTCCATGATGTTCTTCAGCCGCAAGGTGCTGAGGAAACGTCCTGGCGACTGGACCTTCGTCATTGTCACCGATCGCACGGAACTCGATGACCAGATCGCCGATACGTTCTCGTCGTGCGGTGCGCTTACCAAGGACCGGCAACTGGTGCAGGCAGACTCGCGCAAACATCTCCAAGAGCTGCTTTCAGGGAACGAGCGTTACATCTTCACGCTGATCCAGAAGTTCGGCACCGAGCGCGGCGAAATCTATCCGCAATTGTCGGCTCGCTCCGATATCATCGTCATCACCGACGAGGCGCATCGCAGCCAGTACGATGTACTTGCCGCCAACATGCGAGCGGCACTCCCCAACGCCGCTTTCCTCGGCTTCACCGGCACGCCGCTGATAGCAGGTGAAGAGGAACGCACACGCGAGGTGTTCGGCGACTATGTCTCGGTCTACGACTTCGCTCAGTCGATCGTGGATGGCGCGACAGTGCCGCTCTATTACGAAAGCCGGTTGCCAGAGCTGCAGCTCAAGAGCGCCGACCTCGACGAAGAGATAGCCAAGGTTCTTGACGAAGCCGGGCTCGATCCCGAAGCGGAAGAGCAATTGGCGAAGCGCTTCGCCAAGCAATACCACCTCATCACCAACGATGACCGGCTCGACAAGATAGCGGCCGATTTGGTGCGTCATTTCACCGGTCGCGGTTATCGCGGCAAGGCGATGTTTGTGGCAATCGACAAGGCGACCGCCGTGCGGATGCACGACAAGGTGCAGGTGCATTGGACCGCGCATCTGAAGCAAGAGCGGACCCGCATTGCAGCACTCACGGATGCTGTCGAGCGGACGGCGCTGGAGGAGCACTTGGCGTGGCTGGAGGCCACGGACATGGCGGTCATCGTCAGCCAGTCGCAGAATGAAATCGAGGTCATCGCCAAGCGCGGAGCCGACATCCGACCGCACCGTCAACGGATGGTCAAGGAGGAACTCGACGAACGCTTCAAGTCGGCGGACGATCCGCTGAGGTTGGTCTTTGTCTGCGCCATGTGGATCACCGGCTTCGACGTGCCGACCTGCTCAACGATCTATCTGGACAAACCAATGAAGAACCATACGCTGATGCAGACGATCGCTCGGGCGAACCGTGTCGCGCCCGGCAAGCAGGCGGGCCTTATCGTCGACTATGTCGGCGTGTTCCGGAATCTCAAGGAGGCGCTGGCGATCTATACAAGACCTCGCCCCGGCGCGGAGACTGACCCGATCAAGGAGAAGGCCCAGTTGCTTGCCGAAGTCAAAGCGGCGCTGGACAAGGCGCTGGCTTTTGCCGCCGTGCGAGATGTTGATCCGGATGCAGTCATCGCCGCGCAAGGCTTTGAGCGCGCTGCAAAGATCAGGCAAGCGGCAGAAGCCTTGCTCGGTACCGACGAGGCCAAACGCGCGTTCCTTGGGCTGGTGAGCACGGCGTGGAAGCTCTTCAAGGCAGCGCTGCCGGATCCGGCCGTGCTTCCCTATCGGGGTGCTATGGTGGTCCTTCAGGTCATAGCGGAGACGATGCGCAGCCTCACAAGGGCCGGTCCGTCAAAGGACCTTGAAGCTGTGCTTGCAGAGATCGAACGGCTCGTCGATCAGGCGATCTCAGGCATCGCGATCCGCGCTCCGATACTTCAGGGCGGCGATCTGAAGAAGTTGCTCGATCTGTCGACGATCGATTTCGACAAGCTCGCCGCACTGTTTGCCCAAGGCTCCAAGAAGACCGCCACAGAGGTCCTGAGGGGCACGGCGGAGAAACGGGCAAAGGACCTCGCGGCCAAGAACCCGGCCCGTGTGAGCCTTCTGGAGCGGCTGCAGAAGCTGATCGACGAATACAACACCGGCAGCATGGATATCGAGGAACTGTTCCAGCAACTGATGGCCTTTGTCGGCGATCTCGACGAGGAAGAGCAGCGCCACATCCGCGAGGGTTTGAGCGAGGAAGAACTCGCGATCTTCGATATCCTGACCAAGCCCGAACCGAAGCTGACAAAGACCCAGGAGATCGAGGTCAAGAAGCTGGCGCGGGAGTTGCTCGCCAAGCTCAAGAAGGAGAAGCTCGTTCTCGACTGGCGGTCCAAGGAAACGGCAAAGGCGGGCGTAAGGCAGACGATCGGCGAAGAGTTCGACGCTCATCTGCCCGAGGTCTACGACCGCAAGCTGTTCGAGGAGAAAGTCCAGAGGACTTATCAATTCGTGTTCGAGCGGATGGGAACTTCAAACGAGCGTACGGCGCTGTAGGGCGGCTGAAGGCGGCATAGGCCCGGCGGGACAGCGCCCCCCTCTGGCCTGCCGGCCATCTCCCCCTCAAGTGGGGAGATCGGCCAATCGCGAAAGTCCGCGCTGCCCCTCATCCGCCCTTCGGGCACCTTCTCCCCGTGAACGGGGAGAAGGAAAGGCGCGCCTTACGCAAACGCCCCGTGACAATGCTTGTATTTCTTGCCCGACCCGCACGGGCAGGCCTCGTTGCGGCCGACCTTGCCCCAGGTCGCCGGGTTCTTCGGGTCGCGGTCTTCGGGGGCGACGATGGCGTTGGTCTCCTGGCGGACCAGAACGGCCGTCTCGCCGCCTTCGAAATCGTCCTCGCCGGTGAAGCCGTCGATATGGCTGCCGAACATGTCGGGGGCTTCGGGCGGCGGCGCATCGGCCGCCTGGCGGACCAGCTCGACGCGCATCAGCTGCGCGGTGACGGCCTGGCGCAGATTGCCCAGCATTGCCTGGAACAGCTCGAACGCTTCGCCCTTGTACTCCTGCAGCGGATCGCGCTGCGCATAGCCGCGGAAGCCGACGACCGAGCGCAGATGGTCGAGATTGACGATGTGCTCGCGCCACAGATGGTCGAGCGTCTGCAGCACCACCGAGCGCTCGACATAGGTCATCACGTCGGGGCCGAAGCGCTCGGCGCGTTCCTTGGCGGCGGCCTCGGCGGCCTGGCTGATGCGCTCGCGGATGTCGTCCTCGGCGATGCCTTCTTCCTTGACCCAGTTCTCGACCGGCAGATCGAGGTTGAGGAATTCGGCGATCTCGGCCTTGAGGCCGGCAACGTTCCACTGCTCGGCATAGGCGTTTTCGGGAATGTTCTTGGCGACGATCTCCTCGATGACGCCTTCGCGCATCTCTGTGATGGTCTCGGACAGGCCCTCGCCGTCCATCAGCTCGATGCGCTGCTCGAACACCACCTTGCGCTGGTCGTTGGAGACGTCGTCATATTTCAAGAGGTTCTTGCGGATGTCGAAGTTGCGCGCCTCGACCTTCTTCTGCGCCTTTTCCAGCGCCTTGTTGATCCAGGGGTGGATGATCGCCTCGTCTTCCTTGAGACCGAGCTTCTGCAGCATGCCGTCCATGCGCTCGGAGCCGAAGATGCGCATCAGGTCGTCCTGCAGCGACAGGAAGAATTTCGAGCGGCCGGGATCGCCCTGGCGGCCCGAGCGGCCGCGCAACTGGTTGTCGATGCGGCGCGATTCATGGCGTTCGGTGGCGAGCACGTAGAGGCCGCCGGCGGCGAGCGCCTTTTCCTTCAGCCGGGCAATGTCGTCGCGGATTTCCTTTTCCCTGGCCTCGCGCTCGGGGCCGGCCGGCATGTCGCCAAGCTCCTCGGCGATGCGCATGTCGGCATTGCCGCCGAGCTGGATATCGGTGCCGCGGCCGGCCATGTTGGTGGCGATGGTGATGGCGCCGGGCTTGCCGGCCTGGGCGACGATCGCCGCCTCGCGCTCATGGTGGCGGGCGTTCAGCACCTCGAAATCCTTAAAACCTTCCTTGCGCAGGCGCTCGGCCAGTTGCTCGGACTTCTCGATGGAAGTCGTGCCGACCAGCGTCGGCTGGCCCTTGGCGCGGGCTTCCTTGATCTCCTTGACGATCGCCTTGTATTTCTCCTCGACCGTCCGGTAGACCTCGTCGTCTTCGTCAATGCGGATGACCGGCAGGTTGGTCGGAATCTCGGTGACGTCGAGATTGTAGATGTTGGCGAATTCCTCGGCCTCGGTCAGCGCCGTGCCGGTCATGCCGGCGAGCTTCTTGTAGAGGCGGAAGTAGTTCTGGAAGGTGACCGAGGCGAGCGTCTGGTTCTCCGGCTGGATCGCCACATGCTCCTTGGCTTCGAGCGCCTGGTGCAGGCCCTCCGAATAGCGGCGGCCGGGCATCATGCGGCCGGTGAACTCGTCGATGATGACGATCTCGCCGTTGCGCACGATATAGTCCTTGTCCCGCTGGAACAGCCGGTGCGCCTTCAGCGCGTTGTTGACGTGGTGGACGATGGCGACGTTCTCGACGTCGTAGAGCGACTCGCCCTTGAGCAGGCCGGCATCGCGCAGCATGTTCTCCAGCTTCTCGGTGCCTTCCTCGGTGAAGATCGAGGTCTTCTGCTTCTCGTCGATCTCGTAGTCCTGCGGCTGCAGCTGGATGATGAAGGTGTCGATGGTGTTGTACATTTCCGAACGGTCCTCGAGCGGACCGGAAATGATCAGCGGCGTGCGGGCTTCGTCGACCAGGATGGAATCGACCTCGTCGACGATGGCGTAGCTGTGACCGCGCTGCACCATCTGGGCGCGCTCGTATTTCATGTTGTCGCGCAGATAGTCGAAGCCGAGCTCGTTGTTGGTGGCGTAGGTGACGTCGGCGGCGTAGGCGACGCGGCGCTCCTCGTCGGACAGGCCATGGACGATGACGCCGACCTTGAGGCCGAGGAATTTGTAGACGCGGCCCATCCATTCGGAGTCGCGGGTGGCCAGGTAGTCGTTGACGGTGACGACATGGACGCCGTTGCCGGCGAGCGCGTTTAGGTAGACCGGCAGCGTCGCCACCAGCGTCTTGCCTTCGCCGGTGCGCATCTCGGCGATGCCGCCATTGTGCAGCACCATGCCGCCGATCAGCTGCACGTCGAACGGCCGCATGCCGAGCACGCGGCGGGCGGCCTCACGCACGGTGGCGAAGGCCGGCACCAGGAGGTCGTCGAGACTGGCGCCGTTGGCGATGTCCTGGCGGAATTTGTCGGTGCGGGCCTGAAGCTCGGCGTCGGAAAGCGCCCGCATCTCGTTTTCCATGGCATTGATCGCCTCGACGCGCGGCCGGGTCGATTTGACCCGACGATCGTTGGAGGAGCCGAAAACCTTACGGGCGAGACCGCCGAGACTGACCATCCAATGGCCCTTTCGATAGCATTCCAAGTCATTGCGACAGGCGCCGGCTGGCCCCATCAAATGCGCGTGAACGCGGACAAACGCAAAAAGCGCCCGGAAAACGGTTCTGGACGCAAAGTCGTTGGACAGATAAGAGGGGGCTCATTCGATGTCAACGCCGCGCTCGCCCTGTCGACCGCGCCAAATTCCGCCACAATCTTGCTGGTCTGGAAGCCATTCCGCTCTAGCTACCCCGCTTTGGAGATAATCGTAATGTCAGTATTGTTCCGCCGCGCGTCGCTCGCCAGCCTTGGTCTGGCATTCGGGCTATCGGCCCTCTCGCTGTCGCCGCTGATGGCGCAGGAAGCCGCCCCTGCCCAGCCGGCAGCACCCGCTCCGGCGGCCAAGCCGGTCGATCCGAACGCCGTGGTCGCCACCATCAACGGCCAGACGCTGACCGAGGCAGACCTTGGGCTTGCCGAGGGCGAGCTGTCGCAGCAGTTCGCGCAGCTTCCGCCCGAGCAGCGCCGCGCCGCGGCACTTTCGGCGGCGATCGAAATCCGCGTCATGGCGGCTCAGGCGGTGACCACCGGCCTCGACAAGGACCCCGACTTCCAGCGCCGCATGGCCTTCCTGCAGCAGCGCGCGCTGCATGGCGAAATGGTCGAGAAGGGCGTCGTCGACAAGGTTACCGATGCCGAGGTCCGCGCCCGATACGACCAGGAAATCGCCAACACGCCGCCCACCAATGAGGTGCACGCCCGTCACATCCTCGTGAAGACGAAGGAGGAGGCAGACGCCATCATCAAGCAGCTCGACGGCGGCGCCGACTTCCAGAAGCTTGCCAACGAGCACACCAGCGATCCGAGCGGCAAGACCAGCGGCGGCGATCTCGGCTGGTTCGGACCTGGCCAGATGGTGCCGGAATTCGACAAGGCGGTGTTTGCGCTGGCGGTCGGCAAATATACCGACCAGCCGGTGCAGTCGCAGTTCGGCTGGCACGTCATCAAGGTCGAGGACAAGCGCACCAAGCAGCCGCCGGCGTTCGACCAGGTCAAGGACCAGGCGCGCCAGGCGGTCATCCGCGACAAGTATTTCGCGCTGGTCAAGTCGCTGCGCGCCAACGCCAAGGTCGACATCCCCGATGCGAACCTGAAGAAGACGGTCGACGCGCTGGAAAGCGCCAAATAGGCCAGACTGGGCTACGACAGGGCGCGCTGCCGCCCTGTCGCTTCTATTTGGTAGGGCGAGCGATGATGCGTCGACGCCGCCGCCGGACCGCCGTGGCGTGGTCGGCATCGTCAGCGACTATGCCTTTCAAAACATAGCCGACCGCCCTGCGCAGCGTCGCTTCGTCCTCGTCCAGGCGGTTCGTCAGAAGATGCGTCCAGGCGAACGAGGCAATCAGGTCGGCGACGACAGTGGCATCGACGTCGGCAGCTATTTCTCCCCTTGCCTTGGCGCGTTCGACCATCTGGCCGGTGTGGATGCGACGCCCTCTTGCGTATTCGGCGAGGGCGGCGGCGGCTTTTTCGTCCGACTGCGCCTCGGCAATCAGCGATCTGAACACGCTGCCCGACGACGTGTCGCGCCAATGCGCGAACAAGCTCTTCAGGAAGCCGACGAGATCCTCCGCAAGGTTCCCGGTATCGGGATTATCGACGCGCTTTTGCCGCTGATAAACGTCGAGCAGCAAGGCGGCCTTGCTTGGCCACCAGCGATAGATCGTCGGTTTTCCGGCGCGTGCGCGGCGTGCCACCGCCTCAATCGAGAAGCCGGAATAGCCGGCTTCGACCAGTACCGCCTCGGCGGCATCGAGAATGGCATCGGCGCTTTCCGGGCTGCGCCGTGCGCCAGCCGACTTGCGCCCGGGATCGGTGATTTCGCCCATCTCTTCTTCCTTACCCGCGATTTCGCCAGCCATCATATACAACTCTTGACGAAACGGAACGATCCGTTTTATATGTAACGGAACGTTCCGTAACGATAAGGAGAGTTTATGAACTCGACCGCCGTGACCCGCTTTTCGCGCCTGCGCTTCGCCCTGCTTGTGCTGCTCGGCGTGTATCCGCTGATCACTGCCATTCTGTATGTGGTTTTTCCGCTGACGCAGGAATGGCAAATCTGGCAGCGTACGCTGGTCATCGCGCCGCTGATGGTCTCGATCATGATCTGGGGACTGATTCCGGGCGTGCAGCGGGCGTTTCGCGGGTTCATCAACCCAGCGGTCCGCTGATGTTCATTCCAGCGCTTGCGACGTTTCCGACGCAACGCGCCACGCGCCATCGGCCAGCACGAGTTCCAGCGTCACCCGCGCCTTGCCGGTCAGGCGCTGCGCCGATTTGTCTTTCGGCACATAGTCGTAGCGCATGGCGAAAACCACGTCGGCACGGTCCTTGCCGTGCGGCGTCACCTCAAGGCTGCCGGGCTCGAGACCGAACGACCATGATGCCCATTGCGCGAACCAGTCGGTCTTGACCTTGACGATCGCCTCGCTGTCGTAGCGCGTGCCGTAGATGGTGGCCGACGCACCGTAGAGCCGCTTGACGGTTTCGCGCATTCTCCTGGCATCAGGCGCCAGATAGTTTTCGCGCAAGAATTTTTCGATGGCACCCTCGTCGCCGACGGAGCGTTCGAGCGCAGCCACCTGCGACGCGGGAGCCGGGCTGACGGCCGGTTTCGGTTGCTGGGCAGTGTCTCCGCCCGGAACGAATTCGAAACGCTCGAGCAGCGAACCCTGCTCCCAGGGACGCTGCGCCTCGCGCGTTGCCGAAACGACGTCGCGGCGCACCGCAATCATCATGTCGTTGATGCTCTGTCCGGGTTCCGCCATATGCCGCAAAAGTGCCGCCGCAAACGGCGAGTTGCGTCCCGTCCCGTCCATTGCGACGGCGCCGGGCGCAGTCGAGAAGGCGATGAATGAGCCGCGTGTCGACTCGAACTGGGCAAGACCGGCGAGAGCCGTCGCCGAGCGCGTCGTGGCGCTGCGGCTGAGACTTCGGGCAAACGGGTTGTTGCGGCAGGCATCGAGGAAGACCAGGCTGACCTTGGTCTGCTGCTCCATGATGTCGAGAACCTCGTCGATCGGCACCGCCTCGAGCTGCAGCTTGACCGGCATGTCCAGCCGGGCGTCGACCGGCACGATGAAGTTGCGCCCGTCGACCTGCAGGCCGTGGCCGGCATAGTAGAACAGCCCGGCACCGGCACCCTGCAGCGCATCGGAGAATTCGCCGATCTTGCGTTCGAGCTCGCGCTTGCCGAGATCGTTGCCTTCGATCACCTCGAAACCGATGGCGCGCAGCTTGTCGGCGATGTCGAGCGCATCGTTGACGGGATTGGCCAGCGTGCCGGCTTCGGCGTAGCTGCCGTTGCCGACCACAAGCGCCACGCGCCGCGCCGTCTGCGCATCGGCGCGCAGCAGCAGAAAGCCC
This sequence comes from Mesorhizobium sp. M0968, assembly GCF_040319065.1. Classification (NCBI taxonomy): domain Bacteria; kingdom Pseudomonadati; phylum Pseudomonadota; class Alphaproteobacteria; order Hyphomicrobiales; family Phyllobacteriaceae; genus Mesorhizobium; species Mesorhizobium sp. M0968. The sequence continues at coordinate 31,013 of NZ_JAMYNL010000001.1, read as the reverse complement.
AGAAACGCCAGTGCCAAGACCACAAGCCTGCCCATGGGGCAGGATCATAGCGCTATCGGTCGCAGCGACGCCAACAAATTTGCAACAGCCTGCTTGCTGCATGAGGCGGTGTCAGGCTTCCGGCACCCGTAACGGCTGTGAAACGCCTTGCGCCAGCGCGTGCTATCGGGCAAACCGGCGTTCCTTTCGCGATTTTTCCCGCCCGGGGTCTTCCATGTCCACACAGGTTTCGCCGCTCGCGCCGAAGAAATATCCCAAGATGCCGGTGATCGAGAGCGTGCGCATCGCCACCGCCGAGGCCGGCATAAAATACAAGAACCGCACCGACTTGCTGGCCATGGTGTTCGACGCCGGCACCACCGTCGCCGGCGTGTTCACCAGGTCGAAATGCCCGTCGGCGCCGGTCGATTTCTGCCGGCAGAACCTCGTGGCTGGCAAGGCACGCGTGCTGGTCGTCAATTCCGGCAATGCCAATGCCTTTACCGGCCAGAAGGGCCGCGCCTCGACGGCACTCACGGGCGAGGTGGCGGCGAAAGCGGCCGATTGCACAGCGGGCGAGGTATTCCTGGCCTCGACCGGCGTGATCGGCGAACCGCTCGACGCCGGCAAGTTCAGCCATCTGCTGGCCGGTCTGGTCAAGGACGGCAAGCCGGAATTGTGGACCGAAGCCGCCAAGGCGATCATGACTACCGACACCTATCCCAAACTGGCGACCGCGACGGTCAAGCTCGGCGATGCCGACGTCACCATCAACGGTATCGCCAAGGGCGCCGGGATGATCGCGCCCGACATGGCGACGATGCTTTCCTTCATCGCCACCGATGCGCCGATCGCAGCACCCGTGCTGCAGGACCTCCTGTCGCGTGGCACGGCCAAGACCTTCAACGCGGTTACCGTCGACAGCGACACCTCGACCAGCGACACGCTGCTGATGTTCGCCACGGGTGCTGCCGCCAGGCGCGGCGCGCCGGCAATTTCCGACCCCAAGGATGCGCGCCTCGGCGCCTTCCGCCGTGCCCTCGGCAAGGTGCTGAAATCGCTGGCACTGCAGGTGGTGCGCGACGGCGAGGGCGCCCGCAAGCAGGTCGAGGTCACCGTCACCGGAGCCAAATCGGCCCGCTCGGCCAAGCGCATCGCGCTGTCGATCGCCAATTCGCCGTTGGTCAAGACGGCAGTCGCCGGCGAGGACGCCAATTGGGGCCGCGTCGTCATGGCTGTCGGCAAGGCCGGCGAACCGGCCGACCGCGACCTTCTGTCGATCTGGTTCGGCGACAACCGCCTGGCCTATCAGGGCGAGCGCGACGCCGCGTATTCCGAGGAGGCGACTTCGGCGTATATGAAGCGCGACGAGATCCGCATCCGCGCCGATATCGGCATCGGCCGCGGCAAGGCGACGGTGTGGACCTGCGATCTCACCAAGGAATATGTCGCCATAAACGGCGATTATCGGAGCTGATGGCGTTGGCTTCCAGACATCCGGCAAGCGTGTTGGCGATCGTGCGCCGCTATGAGGCGGCCGGCTTTCGCGCCTGGCCGGCGGCCGCCGTCCATTATGACGGCACCTGGGTGGTTCGGCTGACGGCCGGCCACCCGGCCAAGCGGCTGAACTCGGTCAATCCGCTCGATCCGGGCGACATCCAGCACATTGCCGAGCGCATCGGTCGCGCCAGCCGCCGCTTCGACGCCTATGGCAGGCCGCTGACCTTTCGCATCTCACCGCTGTCGGGGCCTGATCTTTCGAAGTACCTCGACAGCGAAGGCTGGAGTACGTTCGCGGAGTCGCTGGTCATGCGGCTGCCGCTGGCGGACGCCGCGCTCGACGATGCCATGGACCAGATTCCGTTGAAGGACATCAGCCGTTTCATCGGCGCGGCGCTCAAGGTGAGCGGCTCGGATGTGTCGCTGCGTCCGGGCCTGTCGGAGATCATCGGCGCCATCCAACCGGAGGCCGGGCTGTTTGCGCTGGAGGCCGGCAGCGAACCGCTGGCAACGTTGATCTGCGTGCATGACGGCGACCTTGCCGGCCTGTTCGAGATCGCCACTGACAGGTCGGTGCGCAACCAGGGCCATGGCCGCCATCTCATCCGGTCGGCGCTGAAATGGGCGCGGCTGCGCGGGGCGCGGGAAGCCTGGCTGCAGGTCGAGGCGGACAACGCGCCGGCGCTGGCGCTCTACCGTTCGCTCGGATTCGACGAAGTCTATCGCTATCGCTATCGCCGGCCACCCGGCGCATGAGCGGCTTGGATACGATCGGCAAACGCCTGCTCCTGGTCGCGGCCTGCGCCCTGGTCGATGCCGACGGGCGCGTGCTTTTGGCGCAGCGGCCCGAAGGCAAGCAACTCGCCGGCCTGTGGGAGTTTCCGGGCGGCAAGGTCGAGCCCGGTGAGACGCCGGAACAATGCCTGATCCGCGAATTGTACGAGGAGATCGGCATCGAAACCGACATCCCTTGCCTGGCGCCACTCACCTTCGCCAGCCATTCCTACGATGATTTTCACCTGCTGATGCCGCTGTTCGTCTGCCGTCGGTTCCGCGGCATTGCCCAGCCGAAGGAAGGCCAGGTGCTGAAATGGGTGCGGCCGCGCCAGATGCGCGATTTTCCAATGCCGCCGGCCGATGCCCCGTTGATCCAGTTCCTCATCGATCTGCTGTAACGGCCGACCTGCCGTAAATCGGGCAGCGCCGCAACGCGCCGGCAGCAGCGTTAATGAAAGATTTATCTGACCGTGAAAAATTGACGCTAGGCGGTTTCGCCGATTCCACCGCTGGGGAGCGATTTGCATGAGCCTTGAAAAGGACTGGGACTCGCCTTGGCCGGACCGCCTTCCTGGCGCCGCCAATGCCGGCATGGGAATATTGCGCATCGCCCTCTTGTTCGGCTCGGCCGCGGTGGCTCTGGCCTTGATCGCGACGCCCTACCTCGACAGCCGGACCCGCTCGCAGTTTGCCCGCGACGGGCTTGATACGATGAGCACCGGCTCGATCGGCCAGCGCGACAGCTATACGCTACGCAAGAGCGTGCTGCAGCCGCTGCCCAGTTCGGTCTGCGTTATACGGGCCGATGGCAGAAGCAGCGGCGACTGCTGACTCCTCAACAGATCTCCAGGATTCGGCTGTTTCCTAGAATGCAGCTGGTTCCTAGAATGCAGCTGGTTCACCGCGCGTTAAGCCTGTCGCATTAACCTTTCTTAACGGGTCGGCGCTAGGTTCGGGCAAGAGGGATAGGCGCCCATGAAAATGTTGCTGCAACGATTTTTAGAAGACGAGAGGGGTGCGACGGCTATCGAATATGGTTTGATCGTCGCCGTTCTGTCGCTTGCCATTGTCGCTGGTATTGGCCAGGCTGCCGGCGCCATCCAGTGGTTGTTCAGCGACAACAGCAGCAAGCTTGCCAACGCTTTTGCACAGTGACCCGCTTAGCTTTTGCGTGGGATACGCTTAGCTTTTGCGCAAGGATGCGCTCAGGGGCCGCCGGGGTTTTCCAGGATTGTCTTCAGCGATATTTTTGCGGAGCCCGGCTTCAGCGGCTTTTGCTGAGAGGCATCGGGCGCCCAGCCTGACATCCAGACCACCGAGAAACTCGCCCTGACGCGGCCATCGGCATCCGAAAACCGCTCCGCATAGATTTCGGCGGCGCGCGCGAACAGCGCTCGCGTGCCCGGCCGCCTGCTGCGGTCGACAAGCGCGCTGGTCTCGCCCATGGCGCGCAGATCGGCGACCAGGCCAAATAGCGAATCGTAGCGCACCGTGATCGTCTCGACGTCGGCAACTGGCAGTGCCAGGCCGGCGCGCTGCAGCAGCGCGCCGGCGTCGCGGACGTCGGTGAACGGGATCACACGCGGGCTGGCGCCGCCATAGAGTTCGGTCTCGGCGGCAAGCAGGCTTTCGCGCAGTTCGGAGAGCGTGCCTGTGCCGGCGAAGGCGCCAAGGAAAAGCCCGTCCGACTTCAGCGCCCGGCGGACCTGCACCAGCATGCCGGGAATGTCGTTCATCGCCTGCAGCGACAGCAGCGAGACTGCGAGGTCGAGGCTTTCCGGCTCGAATGGCACGGTTTCCAACGGTGCCAACAGTCCTGGCTGGCCACCCAGGAAAGCGGCGTCGGCCTCGACGCGCACGTTTTCCGTCACCTTGCCGCTTTCGGCGAGCACCTCTGCTGCTGCCGGCGTCTGGCAAAACAATGAGGCCGCCTTGCCGAACCTGCGTTCGACGGCGCCGAGCCGGTCGGCAAGATCCTCGGCCGCCCGCCGCATGAGGAAATCCGCGCCGGCGATGGGGCGGGCCAGTGCCCGGCGCTTGCGCGCCAGCCAGAGCGAGGTGTCAATTACAGGCTGCAATGGGCAGGTCCTTGTGCTTCGCTCTCTGATATAGTGATGCGGAGGACCAACCACGTGGCCGATCCCATGCCAGAGATCAAGCGTATTGCGATCAAGAGCATTGCCCGCAAGGCATTGGGCTGGCCAGCGCGGCTCTTGTTCCCGCCGGTCTGTGCCGGCTGCCGCCGCCATGTCTCGCAGCCCGGCGTGTTGTGCGGCGCCTGCTGGCCGAAACTCAGGCTGCTGGAACGGCCGTGGTGCCCGGTGATGGGCACGCCGTTCACCCACAATATGGGTGAGGGTTTCCTGTCGGCGGAGGCGATAGCCGACCCGCCGCCGTTCGAGCGCGCGCGGGCGGCGGTCGCCTATTCCGGCGTTGCCCGCCAGATGGTGCAAGGGCTGAAATACCAGGACCGCACCGATCTGGCGCCGTGGATGGCGCGCTGGATGCTTCGCGCCGGTGCCGAGCTGATCGCCGAGGCCGACGTGGTCGTGCCGGTGCCGCTGCACTGGCGGCGTTTCTTCCGACGGCAGTTCAACCAGTCGGCGGAACTGGCGCGGGCGGTGGCGCAGCTCGGGGAGCGGCCTTTCGCGCCATCAGCCATCAGGCGCGTCAAACTCACGCGCCAGCAGGTCGGGCTGGAGCGGCGGGAACGCGAGGAAAATGTTCGCGCCGCATTCAAAGTGCCTGATGAGGCGGAGATCGAAATCACCGGCCGCCGGGTGCTGCTGATCGACGACGTCTACACCACCGGCGCCACCGTCCGCGCGGTCGCCAAGGCGTTGAAGAAGGGCGGCGCCGGCGCGGTCGACGTACTGACCTTTGCGCGTGTGCTGCCGGGGGACTTTCGGGCCGACGAATCGGCGCCTATATAGCCTAGGAACGAGGCAGGATTGCTGACCGATGGTCGATGTGACGATCTACACGCGGATGATGTGCGGCTATTGCACCGCGGCCAAGCGGCTGCTCGACAGGAAGGGTGTGACCTACACCGAGCACGACGCCTCGTTCTCGCCGGAGCTGCGCCAGGAGATGATTTCCCGCGCTCACGGCCGTTCCACCTTTCCGCAGATATTCATCGGCGACACGCATGTCGGCGGCTCTGACGATCTCCACGAATTGGAGGCGGAAGGACGGCTGGACACATTGCTCGCCAACGGCTCGGCCAGATAAGGACATGACGATGGGTGGTTTCAAGGCGGCGGCGATCCAGATGCGTTCGGGAACCAGCCCGGAGCGCAATGCGGTCGATCTGGAACGGCTGGTGCGCGAGGCAGCAGGCCTTGGCGCGACCTATATCCAGACGCCGGAAATGACCGGCGCGCTGATCCGCGACAGCCAGGCGCGGGCCGCTTCCTTCACCTCCGAAGACAAGGACATCGTCGTCTCGACGTCGCGGCGGCTGGCCAGCGAGCTCGGCATTTTCCTGCATATCGGCTCGACCGCCATTCTGCGCGCCGACGGCAAGCTTGCCAACCGCGCCCTTCTGTTCGGGCCGGACGGCGCCAGGATTGCCACCTACGACAAGATCCACATGTTCGACGTCGATCTCGACAATGGCGAGAGCTGGCGCGAATCCGCCGCCTATGAGCCTGGCACCGAGGCCGTCGTCGCCGAAGTCAATGGCGCGAAGCTCGGCTTTGCCGTCTGCTACGATCTGCGCTTTCCGCAGCTGTTCCGTGCCGAGGCGCTGGCCGGCGCCGATCTGCTTACGGTGCCCGCCGCCTTCACCCGCCAGACCGGCGAAGCGCATTGGCATGTGCTGCTCAGGGCGCGCGCTATCGAGAACGGCGCCTATGTGGTTGCGGCCGCGCAAGGCGGCGTGCACGAGGACGGCCGCGAAACCTATGGCCATTCGCTGATCGTCGATCCCTGGGGCCGCATCGTCGCCGAAGCTGCGCATGACGAGCCGGCGGTGATCGTCGCCGAGATCGACCCGGCGCAGTCAGTCGCCGCGCGCAAAAAGATACCGAATCTCAAAAACGCACGCGATTTTGCCGTAAACGCCGGTTCGGCGGAGGCAATGCCGCTCAGGGGTGCCGCCTCTTGATCCGCTTTTCCCTGATCTGCGAGCACGAGCACGAGTTCGAGGCCTGGTTCCGCAGCAACGACGATTTCGACACCCAGAAGAGGCGCGGTTTCGTCGATTGCCCGGCCTGCGGCTCGCACAAGGTCGACAAGGCGCTGATGGCGCCTGCCGTCTCCACCGGGCGCAAGCGCGAAAGCATCGCGCTGGCCATGGGCGAGGCGCAGAAGCAGGCGCTGGCGCAGCTCAAGGCGCTGGCCGACAAGGTGCGCGAGAATGCCGACTATGTCGGCGACAAATTCGCCGAGGAAGCGCGCAAGATCCATTTCGGCGAAAGCGATCCGCGCGGTATCTATGGCGAGGCGACGCTGGACGAGGCCAAGAGCCTCGCCGAAGACGGTGTCGAGTTCATGCCTATTCCAAGCTTCCCCGACGACCGCAACTGATCCGTCAACTTGCTCCAGACATAGCGAGGCATCTCTCCGCCAGGCAGAGCCATGATCTGAAGGTCGGCGCCGTCGTCGGTGACAGGCGACCGGCTGCGTCGTGGAGCCATGCTGCCGCCCCCTGCACAAGCGTCCGCAGTTTCAGGCCGAGCAGCAAGGATGGGGCTCGCGGGCAATCGTTTCGCTGCTTCTTTCATGCCCACCACTTGACGGAGTTGCTTCCGCATAGGCTGCAAACTGGCGTTCAAGCGCCTTGACTGCACTGCTGCGCCAGCCTTCCGCCAGGGATTCCGACATGGGATCGGGGAAGATTTCCTCTTCGCCGTTCTCCACGCCGTCCAGGATCGCCCGCGCGACAGACTCCGGAGAGGCTTTCGCGATGTCCAGGCCCCGTGTCATGTCCGTGTCCACCGGGCCGGGAAGGACCCTGTGCACGCTGACACCCCGTCCGGCCAAAAGGGTGCGCAACGACTGCGACAGCGAGAACGAGGCCGCCTTCGAGACCGAGTAGGCCGGACTGAACGGCACGGCGGCAATCGAGGCCAGCGACAGAATGTTGACGATGGCTCCCCGCGACCGGGCCAGCAACGGCAGCAGAGCCTGGGTAACGTCGTACGAGCCGAAGAGGTTTACGGCGAGCTGTTGTTCGAGCACACGACGGTCGCTGAGGTCATCGATGGGCGATACGCCGGCGTTGTTGATGAGGATATCGAGAGCATCGATCTTCTCGACGGCTTCCCGGATCTGCGCAGCGTTGGTCACATCCATGGTCAGGGAGGTCACACGCCGGTCCGGATGAGCCATCGGTTGGCGGGTTGCGGCATAGACGCGCTTTACGCCTCTGCTCAGGGCTTCCTCGACCAGTGCCCGACCGATGCCCCGATTGGCTCCAGTCACCAGGATGGTTGTACCTTCGATCTTCATTGCGTCTCTCCTAATGCTTATCGTTGTGTTCGAGCGTTGGCGCGCCGCAACTCAGGTTGGCTACAGTCGCCGTTGTCGATACGACTGGTTGGTGAGATGGACTTAGCGCCGGACGTCGAAGCCATGGGAGTGACAAGTGTGACGGGATTCCGATGGACTCGCTGATCACGGCCGCGGCGCATGCGCTGGCGACGGGCGATCCGCTCGGCGCCTTGAAGCGGGTTGCGCTGCGCGACGATGCGCCGGCGCTGGCGTTGCGCGGTATCGCGATGGCGCAGCTTGGCGACCTGAATAGGGCGAAGGTTCTCCTCAAGAGGGCGGCGCGCGCATTCAGCCCGAGGGAGGCCGTGGCCCGCGCGCGGTGTATCGTCGCCGAGGCCGAGATCGCGCTCGTCTCGCGCGACCTTACCTGGCCGGCCAAGGCACTCGACGCCGCACGGGCGACGCTTGAAAAGCATGGCGACCGCGTCAACGCCGCGCATGCGCGCAACCTCGACGTTCGGCGCCTGCTGCTGATCGGCCATCTCGACGAAGCCGAGCGCAGGCTGGACGGCTTCGATCCGTCGCCGCTGCCGCCGGCATCGCGGGCCGCCCACGAGCTGGCTGTCGCCGGCATCGCCATCCGCCGCTTGCGGACCGGTCCTGCGCGCGCCGCGCTCGGGCTGGCGGCGCGGGCGGCGCGGGCGGCGGGCATCCCCGCGCTGATCGCGGAGGTGGAGAGCGCATCGCTGGTGCTGGACACGCCGGCCGCGCGCCTTGTCGCGCGTGGCGGGGAACGGCCCCTCCTGCTCGATGAAGTCGAAGCGCTCCTGGCGTCGGGGGCGCTCGTGGTGGATGCATGCCGCAATGTCGTGCGTGTCGCAGACACCGTCGTCTCGCTGGCGACCCGCCCGGTGCTGTTCGCGCTGGCCCGCGCGCTGGCCGAAGCCTGGCCGGGGGACGTGGCAAGAGCGACGCTCATTGCGCGCGCTTTCCGCGGAAAGGACGCGGACGAATCACATCGCGCACGATTGCGCGTCGAAGTCGGGCGGCTTCGCGCGGAGCTTCGGAGCTTGGCGGATGTGAGCGCGACGAAGCGGGGCTTTGCGCTGGCCCCGCGCCGCGCAGGTGAGGTCGTCGTGCTGGCGCCACCCGTCGAAGAAGAGCATGCCGCCGTGCTCGCCTTCCTCGCGGACGGCGAGTCTTGGTCGAGTTCGGCCCTGGCGATTGCGCTTGGAGCCAGTTCGCGTACCGTGCAGCGAGCGCTCGAGCAGCTCGCCCAGGCCGGCAAGGTGCAGTCGTTCGGCCGCGGACGGGCGCGTCGCTGGATGACCCCGCCGCTGACGGGTTTCCCGACAATCTTGTTACTCCCCGGCCCACTGCCGGGCTACTAGGATGGAATTATGGAACGATCCGCAGCCGAAATCCTTCGAGAATATGGACCCTTTCCGGGTGTCGACCACGTGGACGGCGTTACCTTCGACGGTGAGCATGTCTGGTTTGCCTCAGGCGACAGATTGAACGCCTTCGATCCGGCGAGCGGCAAAGTGGTGCGCTCGATCGACGTCGCGGCACACGCCGGAACGGCCTTCGACGGCCAGCACCTCTATCAGATCGCCGAGGATCGCATCCAGAAGATCGATCCGAAGAATGGCCAGGTGCTGGCGACGATCCCGGCGCCCGGCAATGGCGGTGATTCCGGGCTCGCCTGGGCCGAAGGAACACTCTGGGTCGGGCAGCATCGGGGCCGAAAGATTCATCAGGTCGATCCCGAGACAGGGGCAATTCTTCGCACCATCGTTTCCAACCGCGTCGTCACCGGCGTCAGCTGGGTCGACGGCGAGCTGTGGCATGGCACCTGGGAGGGTGAGGAAAGCGATGTCAGACGGATCGATCCTGAAACGGGAAAGGTCCTTGAGAAGCTCGATATGCCGCCGGGAACAGGCGTGTCGGGGCTCGAATCCGATGGCGGCGACCAGTTTTTCTGTGGCGGCGGAAACAGCGGCAAGATCAGAGCTGTTCGCCGGCCCAAACGAGGCTCGGCGACCAGGATCTGAGTTTTTGCCGTCCGTAGCCGTTTGACCATTCGAGCTAACTGGTTTTTGCGGTTTTTAGCCCGGTGGTCCGAACCAGGTGTTCATCGCGTCTTGAAGACCATCCTGCGTCCTGTCGCCTACCCAAGCAACATATCCGTCGGGTCGGATTAAAACTGCGGCAGCGGAGACCAAACCTAGCGCAGGCAACTCCCATGGATCGTCGCATTTGGCGTAAACCAACTTAATGCGGTCTGACCACGGCTTGATGTCGAGGCTGCCCGGCGCGTCGAGATTCAAGAGCACTGGCCGCGCATTTTGGAGGAGCGCAAATACGCGCATGGGACCATCAGGCGTGGCCAGGTCGAGGTCGGGCATGCGGCGGCCGACCAGCGGATGCGCCTGGCCGAGGTCGTAATGGATACCAAGTCCGGACATCTCGGCAGCGATCCGTTTGCGAGGCTCCTCCATCCTAAGGAGCTCTGATACGATTTCACGCAAGGCTTCAGTGCGATCATCAGTACGTTGCAATGCGACCTGTGCCATTGTCGTACGCAACACGCGGGCCGCAACCGGATGCCGCTCGATGTGATAAGTGTCGAGCAAGCGTTCAGGCGATGTTCCTTTCACCACTTGGGCCAACTTCCAACCGAGGTTCACCGCATCCTGCACACCGATATTGAGGCCTTGTCCGCCCACCGGGGAATGCACATGGGCGGCATCGCCCGCTAGGAGAACCCGGCCCTTGCGGTAAGCCGCCGCCTGCCGCGACATGTCCGTGAACCTGGAAATCCAGGTTGGGCTATGGATTCCGTAATCTGTTCCGCATGCGGCGACGAGCGCTTCGCGGAGATCGCGCAGCGTGGGTTCGGTCGTGGCGCCGACATTCTTTTCAGTGACCATGACGCCTATGGGACCTTTACCGGCAAAGACGACCTTGCCGTCACGAATTTCGTACTCTTCCCTGCCGAAGGCATGGATGCCAAGTGCGGTGCGATGAATGCCCAGTGGCGGCTCCTCCGCCATCTCGGCCTCGGCGAGGATGCTGCTGGTCGTCGCATCCCATCCTCGAAACTCAATGCCAGCAGCTTTGCGGACCAGACTGCGGCCTCCATCACACCCGACGAGATAGCTTGCCCGCAGCGACGCACCATCGGACAGTTCGATGGTGACGCCGGCGTCGTCCTGCACGAAACACATCAATTCACGGGCGCGATAGATCGGCACTGCCAGCTCGCTGACCCATCCAGCGAGAATGCGCTCAAAGTGTTTCTGTCTCAGCGCCAGCCCGTAGTTGTGGCGGGTCGGAAAATCGCTGATGTCTAAACGCATCGCCGCGAATCCCGTGACTTGGGCTATTTGTCCTTCGGCGAGGAACCGGTCCGCGATGCCGCGCTGATCGAAAACTTCGAGAGTGCGTGAACTCAGACCTCCAGCACGCGAACCGGCAAGCTCCTGGTTCGGGCGGCGTTCGACAATGGCTACGTCGATGCCTGCCAACGCCAACTCGCCTGCCAGGGTCAGGCCCGTCGGACCTCCTCCGGCAATCACGACTGCATGTTCTGTCATCGGCAAACTCCCCTGGCAGTTACGACTCCCAATCAATGATCGCAGAGTCCCAGTGGTTGCCGTTTGGGTTAGTTCAGGCTCGCTATCAATTTTTCGAGCAGGCGTGCGAGCATGATCTGCTCCGGGCGTGCTAACCCAGAAAGTATCTGGTGCTCGTTGGCGACGTGAGCGGTAACCGCCTCGTCAATCAACGCCAGACCCTTTTTAGTCAGTTGCACGACAATGCCGCGGCGATCGTCGGGGTGCGGCCCGCGCTTGATCAGACCGGATTTCTCGAGCCGATCGAGGCGGTTGGTCATCGCGCCCGACGTTACCATCGTCGCCTCGTAGAGAGCCGTCGGCGTCAGCGCGTATGGCGGCCCGGAACGACGCAGCGTCGCCAGCACATCGAATTCTCCGGATTGCAGCCCGTAACTTGCAAACAGCGGCGCCAGCCGCTCTCGTGCGATCAGCGAGGCGGCCTCGTTCAACCGTCCGAGCACGGCCATCGGCGAGACATCGAGATCCGGCCGTTCCTTTTTCCATTGCCCGATCGCTTTTGCTGCGCGATCCATGTCTCTCACCGTTATGTATCTTGACGTGAAGAATCTTTACCTTATCTTACCTCAGCTTGCGATATTGGCCAAGTGCCGCGAACGGACGACGGGACGGTGCGATGAAATTTCTCTGGGACTCGGCGCTTGGCCTTCTGGTCGTCACCGGTGGACTGCTCGGCCTGACGCTGCCGTTCGGCAAGATCGCGACGGCGGCCGGCGTGGCCGCCATGGTCTGGGCCTTCGTCATCTCGCTTGGTGCCGGCGGCGTGCTTTTGTGCGCATTGCTGCTCAACGGGAAGCGCATGCGGCTTACGCCGCACAGGTTGCGCTATTTCTTCGTCACCGCGGCCGTCTCATATGCAATCCCCAATCTGCTGATGTTTTCAGCCATTCCGCATCTGGGCGCCGGCTACAGCGGCATCATGTTCACGCTGTCGCCGGTCGTCACGCTGGTGTTCTCGATGCTGCTCGGCGTCAGGCGCCCGACCATGCTGGGCATCGTCGGCATAGTCGTCGGTTTCGTCGGCGCAGTCATGGTGGCGGTGACGCGCGGCGAAGCGGGCCAGCCGGCCGAATTTTTCTGGGTTGCGATGGGCCTGCTCATCCCGGTCAGCCTCGCCGCCGGCAACATTTACCGTACCGTCGACTGGCCCGAAGGCACCGGCCCGATCGAGCTCGCCGTCGGCAGCCATCTGGCAGCAGCCTTGATGCTGTTTGCCGGCATTCTGGTCCTGCTTGGCGGCAATGCATTCGGCTCGCTCGGCGGCGTGCCGCTGGTCGCCGCGGCACAGGTGGCATCAGCCTCGGCGATGTTCGCCTTCTTCTTCCGCCTGCAAGCGGTCGGCGGCCCGGTCTATCTCAGCCAGATCGGCTACGTCGCGGCGGCGGTCGGGCTGTTTGCCGGGACCCTCTTCCTCGGCGAGCGCTATCAACTGCTGACCTGGGCCGGTGCCGTCATCATCACCGCCGGCGTGTTCATCACCACCAAGGCGCAAAGCCAGAGGCCATAGGGGCCAGAAGGCGTAAGCTTCAGACGGATGCCTTCTCCGCCAGCACCATGTAGTTGACGTCCATGTCCTTCGAGCGCTGCCAGCGGTCGGCGAGCGGGTTGTAGGTGACGCCGGTGCGGTCGATGACGGTCAGACCGGCGCCGGCAAGCGCCTTTTCCAGTTCCTCGGGGCGCACCAGCTTGCCGAACTGGTGGGTGCCGCGTGGCAGCCAACGCAGCACATATTCGGCGCCGATGATGGCCAGGCCCAGGGCCTTCAGCGTGCGGTTGATGGTGGCGACGAACATGATGCCGCCGGGCTTGACCATCTCGCCGCATTTGGCCAGAAACAGATCGACATTGGCGACATGCTCGACCACTTCCATGTTGAGGATGACGTCGAATTTTTCGCCGGCATCGGCAAGGTCTTCCGCGGTCGTGGCGCGATAATCCACGCTCACGCCGACTTCCGCCGCATGCAGCTTGGCCACTTCAATGTTGGTGGCGGAGGCATCGGCGCCGATCACTTCGGCGCCAAGCCGCGCCATCGGCTCGCACAAAAGCCCGCCGCCGCAGCCGATGTCAAGGAAGCGCAGGCCTTCGAACGGCCGTGCCGCACGCGGATCGCGGCCGAAGCGGGCCGCCACCTGGTCGCGGATATAGGCAAGCCGGATCGGGTTGAACTTGTGCAACGGGCGGAACTTGCCGTTCGGGTTCCACCATTCGGCGGCAAGGGCGGAAAAGCGTTCCACCTCTCCGGCATCGATCGTCGATCGTCGGGGCTCTGGCATGGCGTGGTCTCCTCGGACGCTAGGAAGTCGGGCGCGAGGCTGCGAATGTCAAGGCGCGAAATTCACCGCCGGCGGTGCGATGCGCGCGATGCCTTCCGGCGCCGCCTTTTGCCGGCTGCATTTGTGTCAGCACGTGTCAGTTGATGGTGTGCCGGAAGGAAACGCCTAGGCTTTGGCGGACGAAGCAGAGACATCGGGTTCGGAGGAGTGCGCAATGATGCGAGCGGTTGCTTCCATTCTTTGGCGCCGGCTTGACCAGGAAGGCCACGACGCTTGCCTTCTGTCGGAAGCGAGTTCCGGGTGGAACCTCAGGGGACACGCGCTTTTCGTCCAGGACGGCGAGCCGTGCAGCATCGCCTACGAGGCGGACTGCGACGCCGATTGGCATACACGATCGGCGCGCGCCGACGGCTTTCTCGGCACGCAACAGCTGCATTACAGGATCGACCGGCTGACCGAGCGCCAATGGACGCTGAACGGCGAGCATCAAGCGGAAGTCGACGGTCTCATCGATGTCGATCTCGGCTTCACGCCCGCCACAAACCTTTTGGCGCTTCGCCGTTTTGCCCTCGATGTCGGTATGGCGACGCCCGCGCCGGCAGCCTATCTGACATTTCCCGAACTCAGGCTCGTTCGCCTCGAGCAAACCTATCAGCGCGTCGATGCTGCACATTACGCCTATGCCGCCCCGATGTTCGGCTACCACGAGACACTGGAGGTCTCGTCGCTCGGTTTCGTCCTCGATTATCCGCGCCTGTGGCAGGCCATCGTGCGGACGGGCTGAACCGCCCGCGTTGGGAGTGCAACTGGCCGGTGTGGCTTAACGGCAAATTTACGATATTGGCGGTTTCTTAACGTTGGGTCAGTGTTTGGCATTTAGATTGCTGTCCGAGTAGGGCAGCCCGGTGCGCATAAGAACCCAGATAGTCGCGACATTGTTCAGCGCCGTGGCCTTGATCGGCCTGGTTGGCGGCGTTGCGATCGTCTCGCAGATATCGCTGACCAAATCCGTGGCGCTGGCCGAGGCGACAAGCGTCGCACGGCAGTTGGCCGAAACTATTGCCTTCAGGGCATCGGACGCGCCGCGTTCATTATTCGAGAGACCCGATGCGCTCCGCGAATTCGTGACTTTGCAGCACGGCCGCTCGAAACGCGATCTCGTCATCGTAGACAAAAACAAGGTTATTTTCGCCGACGTTCCGGGAGAAGAGCAAAATATCGGCACGACGTTCGACTACGATCCCGGCAATGAAATCGCCCGGACGATTGACGACGGCGTGCCGCGCAACTTCGTCGAGGCCAGTGCCGACGTGGCCGATCCGATTGACCTGGTTGCGGTGCCGATCGAGGATGCACCCGGCAAGATCGTCGGCGCCGTCCTGTTCGAGTATACGCCGCTGCTGCGTGCCGCACAGCAGCGCACGAATGATATGCTGTGGCTTGTGGGCCTGTGTACCGCGGCAGCCGTGCTGATCGCGGCGGCCTCCGCCTTCCTGTTGTTGCGAGGCTTCAGTAAAGGCCTTGCTGGTCTCAACCGCGGCATCGAATCGCTGGCGCGCGGCGACGCTGGGGCCCGTATCGGCCGCACCTCCGATGACGAGTTCGGACAGTTGGCGCAAGGGTTCGACACTATGGCCTCCGAAATCGAAGCCTCGCGCGCTCAACTTGTCGATCAGAAAGCCTACATCGAAGACATCGTCCAGACCGTTGCCGAAGGCATCGCCGTCATCGACGGCAAGGGTCAGGTCGTGTCCGTCAATCCGGCGGCAGCCGAGATCATCGGGCGGCGCAGCGACAAGGTCGTGGGGCAGGACTGGCAGTCGGCCCTGGATATCAGGGGGCCGTCGGGAGACAAGCCCGCGTCGGGAACATCTCCGGTCGAACTGGCCATGACCACCGGCCGCCGCCACCAGAATGAGGTGAGGCTGGCAAAGCCGGATGGGACCTCCTTGCCCGTGGTCGTCAGCTGCAATCCGCTCAACCGCGCCGATGGCGGCATCGTGCTGACGCTCAGCGATATCAGCGACCTGCGCAGTGCCGAGCGGGCGGTGCACGATCGTGCCGAAGAACTGGCGAGGCTCAATCGTGAACTGAAAGAGACATCGGAGGCCACGACCCGCCTGGTCAAGCTCGGCGAACTGCTTCAGGCCTGCGTCACTTTTCACGAGGCATTTTCCGTCGTCGGCTCCGCCATGCCTGATTTCTTCGGCGGATTGAGCGGAACCGTTCATCTGACCAGTGCGTCGCGCAACCTGGTGGAGGAGATGGCGCATTGGGGCACCATCCGGTCGAGCGTCGGCCAGTTCGGACCGGAAGATTGTTGGGCGCTGCGGCGCGGCCAGGAGCACGTCGCCGGTCCAGGCATGCTGACGCCGCGCTGCAACCACATCACCGAAAATGGCGGTCGCGGCTATGTCTGCATGCCTCTAGCAGCGCAGGGAGAGACGCTTGGCATCCTGCATCTGTGCGAGCCGAATGCCGTTGACAAGCCGGATTGGCTTGCCGAACGGCAGCAGATACTGCGCGGCGTCGTCGATACGCTGGCGCTGGCGCTTGCCAATCTGCGCCTGCGCGAAACGCTGCGGCAACAATCGATCCGCGACCCGAATACAGGGCTCTACAATCGCCGCTACCTCGAGGAGACCAGCAGCCGCGAGCTCAGGCGCCTGGAACGTGCCGAGCAGCCGCTGACGTTGATCATGCTCGACGTCGATCATTTCAAGCAGTTCAACGATACGTTCGGCCACGAAGCGGGGGATCTCGTCCTCAAGCAGGTGGCCGCCACGCTGGTCGACCATGTCAGGGAAAGCGACGTGGTTTCGCGCTACGGCGGCGAGGAATTTGCCTTGATGATGCCGGGAACGTCACTGGCCGATGGCGCCGATCGCGCCGAAGCGTTGCGCAAGGCGATTAAGCAGCTGCATGTCACGCATCGCGGCCGCACGCTCGGCACCATCACCGCGTCGTTCGGGGTCGCCGCCTTCCCGGAGCTCGGCGCCTCATGGGCGGAGATCGTCAATGCCGCGGATCGCGCTTTGTATCAGGCAAAGGCTGAGGGCCGTGACCGCGTCATCGCCGGAGCGGGTCTCGCCCGTGTCGAGCAGCAAAAGCCAAAACTCACCAAGAGCGTGGCTTGAAATCTGGTTGATGGACGGGGCAAGGCGACGGAATCCTCACCGCCTTGCGAAACCGCGATCATTTGGCTAAGGAGGCCGCGCATTGAGCGCCCGGCCACAGCTCGGCGCATTTTTCCGCTTTTCGGCCTTCGGTCCGGCATCCAGTCAAAGGCATTTCGCTTCTATGGCGCGCATCGTGATGAAATTCGGCGGAACCTCCGTCGCCGACATCGCCCGCATCCGCAATGTGGCGCGTCATGTCAAACGCGAGGTCGACGCCGGCCATGAGGTCGCCGTCGTGGTCTCGGCGATGTCCGGCAAGACCAACGAGCTTGTGCAATGGACCCGCGAGGCCTCGCCGATGCACGATGCGCGTGAATATGACGCCGTAGTCGCGTCCGGCGAGCAGGTCACTGCCGGCTTGCTGGCGATCGCGCTGCAGAATATCGGCGTGCATGCCCGCTCCTGGCAAGGCTGGCAGATCCCGATCAAGACCGACAACGCGCATGGCGCGGCGCGCATTCTCGATATCGACGGCGGATTCCTGATCAAGCGCTTCGGCGAAGGCCAGGTGGCGGTGGTCGCCGGTTTCCAAGGCATCGGGCCGGACAACCGGATCGCAACGCTCGGCCGCGGCGGTTCCGATACCAGCGCTGTCGCCATCGCGGCAGCGGTCAAGGCCGACCGCTGCGATATCTACACCGATGTCGACGGGGTCTACACGACCGATCCGCGCATCGAGCCGAAGGCGCGGCGGCTGGCCAAGATTTCGTTCGAGGAAATGCTCGAAATGGCCTCGCTCGGCGCCAAGGTCCTGCAGGTGCGCTCGGTCGAGCTTGCCATGGTGCACAGGGTGCGTACTTTCGTGCGGTCGTCCTTCGACGATCCCGATGCACCCGGAATGGGGGATTTGCTCAATCCGCCGGGAACGCTTATTTGCGACGAGGAAGAGATCGTGGAACAGCAGGTCGTCACCGGAATTGCCTATGCCAAGGACGAAGCGCAGATTTCGCTGCGCCGTGTCGGCGACCGGCCGGGCGTCGCCGCCGGCATTTTCGGGCCGCTGGCCGAGGCCAACATCAACGTCGACATGATCGTCCAGAACATTTCCGAGGACGGCAAGTTCACTGACATGACCTTCACCGTGCCATCCGGCGACGTCGACAAGGCGCTCGCCGTGCTCGAGCGGCTGAAGGCGACGATCGGCTACGACGTGGTGCAGTCGGAAGCCGGCATGTCGAAGGTGTCGGTCATCGGCATCGGCATGCGCAGCCATGCCGGCGTCGCCGCTACCGCCTTCAAGGCGCTGGCCGACCGCGCGATCAACATCCGCGCCATCACGACGTCCGAAATCAAGATTTCGATCCTGATCGACGGTCCCTATACGGAACTAGCAGTTCGCACTTTGCATTCCGTGTACGGTCTGGATAAGCAGTAGCAGACTGCATCGGCCCGAAAATCGGAATCGATTTTCGGAAGGCAGGATGCAGCGGATCGAAAATCTTGGAGCGGTCTTTATGCGTCCAATTGGACGATGGCGCTCTAATTGAGTTGTTGCGTTTGTGCCGCTGTGCAGGGCAACCTGCACCGGTTGAAATGCTATTGGAGGAAGAAGCCGCGATGCGTGATTCGGCCAGTGGCCCGCGCGTTTTGCTGAAACGGCTCCGCGAGCTCATGCAAGAGCCGCTGGAGCCGCAGGAGCGGCTTGACCGAATCGTGCGCGACATCGCCTCCAACATGGTTGCCGAGGTCTGCTCGCTCTATGTGCTGCGCGCCGATTCGGTGCTCGAACTCTACGCCACCGAAGGCCTGAACCCGAACGCCGTCCACCTGGCGCAGCTCAGGCTGGGCCAAGGTCTGGTCGGCACGATCGCGGCCTCGGCGCGGCCGCTCAACCTCTCCAATGCGCAGGAGCATCCTGCCTTCGCCTACCTGCCGGAGACAGGGGAAGAGATATACAATTCCTTCCTCGGCGTGCCGGTGCTGCGGGCAGGGCGGACACTCGGCGTCCTGGTCGTGCAGAACAAGACCATGCGCCATTATCGCGACGACGAGGTCGAGGCGCTGGAAACAACGGCGATGGTGATCGCCGAGATGATCGCCACCGGCGATCTGGAGCGGCTGACAAGGCCCGGCCTCGAGCTCGATCTGCGCCGCCCGGTAAGCTTTACCGGCCTGTCCTTCAACGAAGGCGTCGGTCTCGGCCATGTGGTGCTGCACGAGCCGCGCATCGTCGTCACCAATCTTTTCAACGAGGACAGCGAGGAAGAGGTCAGGCGGCTCGACGCGTCGCTCGGCTCGCTCAGGCTCTCCATCGACGACATGCTGGAGCGCCGCGACGTCGCCTTCGAGGGCGAGCATCGCCAGGTGCTCGAAGCCTATCGCATGTTCGCCAACGACCGCGGCTGGGTGCGCCGGCTCGAGGAGGCGATCCGCAACGGCCTGACGGCCGAAGCGGCGGTCGAAAAGGTGCAGAGCGACATGCGTGCCCGCATGCTGCACATGACCGATCCGTATCTGCGCGAACGGATGAGCGATTTCGACGATCTCGCCAATCGGCTGCTGCGGCAGCTGATGGGGCGCGGACCGGAGGACGTCGCGGCCTCGCTGCCCAAGGACGCCATCATCGTCGCCCGCTCGATGGGTGCTGCGGAGCTGCTCGATTATCCCAGGGACAAGCTGCGCGGGGTGGTGCTGGAGGACGGCGCCGCGACCAGCCATGTCGTCATCGTGGCGCGGGCCATGGGCATACCGGTCGCCGGCCAGATGAAGGGCGCCGTTTCCATGGCGGAAAACGGCGATGCCATCATCGTCGACGGCGAGGAAGGCGCGATCCATCTGCGCCCGCAGCCCGACCTCGAGGCGGCCTATGCCGAGAAAGTGCGTTTCCGGGCGCGCCGGCAGGAGGTCTACCGCGAGCTGCGCAAGAAGCCGTCGGTGACCAAGGACGGTGTCCAGGTCGACCTTCTGATGAATGCCGGGCTGGCGGTCGACCTGCCGCAACTGGCCGAAGCGGGCGCGGCCGGCATCGGCCTGTTCCGCACCGAGCTGCAATTCATGGTCGCCTCGACCTTTCCGCGCGCGGAAGCCCAGGAGCGCTTGTACCGTGACGTGCTCGAGGCGGCGCGCGACAAGCCGGTGACGTTCCGCACCATCGATATTGGCGGCGACAAGGTGCTGCCCTATTTCAAGGGCTCGATCCAGGAGGAAAATCCGGCGCTCGGCTGGCGGGCCATCCGCCTGACGCTCGACCGGCCTGGATTGCTGCGCACCCAGATCCGCGCGCTGCTCAAGGCGTGCGGCGGGCGCGAACTGAAGCTGATGCTGCCAATGGTGACGGAACTCGGCGAGATCGCGCAGGCGCGCGAGATCATCGATCGCGAGGTGCGGCATCTGTCGCGCTTTGCCCATCATTTGCCGACCAGCCTGAAGCTTGGGGCGATGCTGGAGGTGCCGTCGTTGCTGTTCCAGCTCGACGAACTGATGAAGGCGGTCGATTTCGTCTCGGTCGGCTCGAACGACCTGTTCCAGTTCGTCATGGCGGTGGACCGTGGCAATACCCAATTGTCCGACCGCTTCGACCCGCTGTCGACGCCGTTCCTGCGTGTTTTGAAGCAAATTGCCGATGCCGGGGCTCGCAACCAGACGCCGGTGACCTTGTGCGGCGAACTTGCCGGCAAGCCGATCTCGGCGATGGCGCTGATCGGCCTTGGCTACCGCTCGATCTCGATGTCGCCGGCATCGATCGGCCCGGTCAAGGCGATGCTGACGGAACTGCCGCTCAGCGAGTTGGAAGCGTTCTTCGACGACAATCTGATGGCGCCGGCGCATGGCCTGCCGATGCGGGCGCTGCTGCAAGCCTTTGCCGACGACCGCTCTATACCGCTATAGACTTCGCCATGATCAACCTGCCCCGCGACCGTATGGATCAAGTCGTCAAGCGTTTCGACATGCTCGAAGCGCAGATGTCGGCCGGGCCAGCGCCGGACGCCTATGTCAGGATGGCCTCCGAATATGCCGATATCCAGGAGATGGTGGCAAAGATCAGGGCGCTGCGCGCCGCCGAGCGCGAACAGGCCGATCTGGAGGCGATGCTCGCCGACAAGGGCACCGACGCCGAGATGCGGGCCTTGGCCGAGGCCGACCTGCCAGGGGTCAAGCATCACATCGAGGCGCTGCAGAAGGACATCCAAATCCTGCTGTTGCCCAAGGATGCCGCCGACGACAAGAACGCCATCCTCGAGATCCGCGCCGGCACCGGCGGCGACGAGGCGGCGCTTTTCGCCGGCGACCTGTTTCGCATGTACGAGCGCTATGCCGCGGCGCATGGCTGGCGTTTCGAGACGGTGTCGGCCAGCGAGGGTGAGGTCGGCGGCTACAAGGAAATCATCGCCACCGTTTCGGGCAAGGGCGTCTTTGCCCATCTGAAGTTCGAATCCGGCGTGCACCGGGTGCAGCGCGTGCCGACGACCGAAGCGGGCGGACGCATTCATACCTCGGCGGCGACGGTCGCGGTGCTGCCGGAAGCCGAAGAGGTCGACATCGACATCAGGGCCGATGACATCCGCATTGACACGATGCGCGCCTCGGGTTCCGGCGGCCAGCACGTCAACACCACCGATTCGGCCGTGCGCATCACCCATCTGCCGACCGGCATTATGGTGGTGCAGGCGGAAAAGTCGCAGCACCAGAACCGGGCGAAGGCCATGCAGATCCTGCGCGCCAGGCTCTACGACCTCGAGCGCAGCAAGGCGGACGAGGAACGTTCCGAATCGCGCAAGTCGCAGGTCGGCTCGGGCGACCGCTCGGAACGCATCCGCACCTATAATTTTCCGCAGGGTCGCGTCACCGATCATCGTATCAACCTGACGCTCTATAAGCTCGACCGGGTGATGATGGGCGAACTCGACGAGATCATCGACGCGCTGATCGCCGATCACCAGTCGAAGCTGCTCGCCGATATCGGCATCGATGGCTGACAGCCTGCCCGCCACGCTGGCGCCGCTGCTGCGGGAGGCGCGAAACCGGCTCACCGCAGCCGGGATCGCGGATCCGGCGCTCGATGCCAGGCTGATCGTCGAGCATTTTTCCGGCACCAGTCGCACGCAGGCCATCGCCGATCCCGGGCGCGCTGTCGATGCGGACGTGACGGCGGTAATCGAAGCCGCCTTGCGGCGGCGCATCGCCGGCGAACCGGTGCACCGCATCCTCGGTTATCGCGAATTCTACGGCTTGCGCCTGTCGCTTTCGCCGCAAACGCTGGAGCCGCGGCCGGATACCGAAACGCTGGTCGAGGCTATACTGCCCTTCGTCAAGGCAATGGCGGCAAGCGAGGGCGACTGCCGCATCCTCGATCTAGGGACCGGTACCGGTGCCATCGCGCTGGCGCTGCTCAGCGCCGTTCCGGCCGCGACCGCCACCGGCGTTGACATTTCGCAGGAGGCGCTGGCCACAGCCATGCGTAATGCCGGGGAATTGGGGCTCGCCGGCCGGTTCACGCCACTCAAATCCGACTGGTTTGAAAAAGTTTCTGGCCGGTACCATGTAATTGTCGCAAACCCTCCCTATATACCCTCAGACGACATTGGAAATCTGCAGGACGAGGTCCGCGGTTTCGATCCACGCCAGGCCCTCGATGGCGGCGTGGACGGTCTGAGCCCCTACAGGAAGATCGCCGCGGGAGCGGCAGCGTATTTGGAACTCCAAGGCAGGATTGCGGTCGAGATCGGCCATACGCAGCACCAACAGGTTACGGAGATATTCTCCGCGGCCGGGTACCGTTCGGTCGGGGTGTTTCGTGATCTCGGCGGAAACGACAGAGTTCTTGTGTTCGAACGGTGGAAGCCGTGATGCAGTGCGAAAAAAGCGCTTGGCAATACCGGGGAATGCGGCTAGGGTCGCCTTAACCGGATGAGACGAAGCAGGCAGTGCTCTTAGCGATTCGGTTTTCCTTGGAAATAGCTGCCTTCTTGCGCAAACGACGCCCAAGCTTCGTGCGGGAATCGTCCGGCAAGTGAAGTAACCGGAACAGGATGGCACGTGGCGCCAACGCAATTGATGCGGGCGAACGCCGGTGAAGGAACGAAACGGCTGGCCGCATGAGCGCCTCCGTTCGTGAAGAGTTTTTCGAAAATTTCAAAGTGAAGAGAGTCTAATGAGGCCACAACAGCAAAACAGGCGCATGCGCGGTCGCAACAACAATGGCGGCGGCGGCAACAACAATAACAACAACAACCGTAAGGGGCCTAATCCCCTGACGCGCAACTACGAGAGCAACGGCCCGGACGTGAAGATCCGCGGATCGGCTCAGCAGATTGCCGAGAAGTACGCAACCCTTGCCCGTGACGCGCAAAGCTCCGGCGACCGGGTGATGGCGGAAAACTATCTCCAGCATGCAGAGCACTATAACCGCATCATCGCAGCCGCTCAGGCGCAGATGCCGATCCAGAACGCCCAGCAGAATCGCGACGATTTCGACGATGACGGCGACGAGGATCGCGACGAGTTCGACAATGCCGGCAACAACAATGCCAACGAGGCATCGGCTTCGGCCAATCACGGGGCCGGCCCGCAGCCGGTCATCGATGGCACGCCGGCCGAGCTGGCGCTGAACCAGGAAAACAGCCGCGACAATCGGGGCGGCCGCGACAACCGTGACGGCCGCGACAACAATGGCGGACGCCACCGCGACCGTCGCCCCAATGGCGGTTACGGCCAGAACGGCCAGCGCGGCGAGTATGGCGCGCGCGGCGAGCAGCAGGGTGGCCAACGCGTCGAACAGCCACGGCGCGACGAGACGCCGGCGCAGGCGGAGCCCGTGCCGGCCGCTGAGCCGGTCTTTGTGAGCGAGCCCGCACCGCAATTCGAAAACCTTTCGCCAGCGGGTCTCGCCGCCCAGGCCGAGCTCAACGAAGCCGCGGCCGAAAACAGCCCGGCACGCCGCCCCAGGCGTCCGCGCCGTCCGCGGCTCGATGTCGAACAGGCAAATGGCGGCAACGACAATGCCGTCCCTGACAGTGCCGAGACTGGCAAGGTCGATGCAGCGCCGGCTGAAGACGCAGGCGGTCAACCTATTATTGCCGACGTCGAGAATTGATCGGAAAAACGTTCAGTCGATCTTAGCGCATCCTTTACCCCAGGCGGCGGAGAGAAATCTCCGCCGTTTTTGCTTTGCGCGCTCGGAATATTATGCATTCGCCAGTGTCGAGGCGTCTTGAGGGTCCGTGGTTTGCGTCCCATATCTTGCGTGAACAGGATCCGGCTCGAACGGGCGGGTCCGTCACCGCAATCTGATCCGGTGCCGCGAAGCGGGCCGGTGACGGAAGGAGACAGGCATGAATCTTGAAAAATATTCCGAGCGCGTGCGCGGCTTTATCCAGTCCGCACAAACCATGGCGCTTTCCCGCAATCACCAGCAATTCACCCCCGAGCATATCCTCAAGGTCCTTGTCGATGACGACGAGGGCCTGGCTGCGTCGCTGATCGAGCGCGCCGGCGGCAATGTCCGTGACGTCAAGCTCGGCGTCGAAACGGCACTGGAGGCAATGCCCAAGGTCGAGGGCGGCAATGGCCAGCTCTATCTGGCGCAGCCGCTGGCAAAGGTGTTTTCGACCGCCGAGGAACTGGCCAAGAAGGCCAGTGACAGCTTCGTTACCGTCGAACGGCTATTGCAGGCGCTGGCCATGGAAAAATCGGCCAAGACCGCCGACATCCTGTCCAAGGCGGGTGTCACGCCGCAGGCGCTGAACCAGGTCATCAACGACGTACGCAAAGGTCGCACTGCCGATTCGGCGAGCGCCGAGCAGGGCTACGACGCGCTGAAGAAATACGCGCGCGACCTGACGGCGGACGCCCGCGCGGGCAAGCTCGATCCGGTCATCGGCCGCGACGACGAAATCCGCCGCACCATCCAGGTGCTGTCGCGCCGCACCAAGAACAACCCAGTGCTGATCGGCGAACCCGGCGTCGGCAAGACGGCGATCGCCGAAGGGCTGGCGCTGCGCATCGTCAATGGCGATGTGCCGGAATCGCTCAAGGACAAGCAGCTGATGGCCCTCGACATGGGGTCGCTGATCGCCGGCGCCAAATACCGCGGCGAGTTCGAGGAGCGGCTGAAGGCGGTGCTTTCCGAAGTCACGTCTGCCGCCGGCGGCATCATTCTGTTCATCGACGAGATGCACACGCTTGTCGGTGCCGGCAAGGCGGATGGCGCCATGGACGCGTCGAATCTGCTGAAGCCGGCGCTCGCCCGCGGCGAACTGCATTGTGTCGGCGCAACCACGCTCGACGAATACCGCAAGCATGTCGAGAAGGATGCGGCCCTTGCCCGCCGCTTCCAGCCGGTCTTCGTCAATGAGCCGACGGTCGAAGACACTGTCTCGATCCTGCGCGGCCTGAAAGAGAAATACGAGCAGCACCACAAGGTGCGCATCTCGGATTCGGCACTGGTCGCGGCCGCAACCCTGTCCAACCGCTACATCGCTGACCGCTTCCTGCCGGACAAGGCGATCGACCTGGTCGACGAGGCCGCGTCGCGGCTCCGCATGCAGGTCGATTCGAAGCCCGAGGCGCTGGACGAGATCGACCGCCGCATCATGCAGCTCAAGATCGAGCGCGAGGCGCTGAAGGTCGAGAAGGACGATGCCTCGAAGGACCGGCTCGCGCGGCTCGAGAAGGAACTCTCGAACCTCGAGGAGGAATCGACCGAGCTGACCTCGAAATGGCAGGCCGAGAAGCAGAAGCTCGGGCTTGCCGCCGACCTCAAGAAACAGCTCGACGAGGCGCGCAACGAACTTGCCATCGCCCAGCGCCAAGGTGAATTCCAGCGCGCCGGCGAACTTGCTTACGGCAAGATCCCGGAACTCGAAAAGCAGCTGAAGCAGGCCGAAGCCAGGGATGGCAAGGCCGGCATGGTCGAAGAAGTGGTCGGCCCCGATCACGTCGCCCATATCGTCTCGCGCTGGACGGGGATCCCGGTCGACAAGATGCTGGAAGGCGAGCGCGACAAGCTGTTGCGCATGGAAGACGAGGTCGGCAAGCGCGTCGTCGGCCAGGGCGAGGCGGTGCAGGCAGTGTCGAAAGCGGTGCGCCGTGCGCGCGCCGGCCTGCAGGACCCGAACCGGCCGCTCGGCTCGTTCATGTTCCTCGGGCCGACGGGCGTCGGCAAGACCGAACTGACGAAGGCGCTGGCCAGCTTCCTGTTCGACGACGAGAGCGCGATGGTGCGCATCGACATGTCGGAGTTCATGGAGAAGCATTCGGTCGCCCGGCTGATCGGCGCGCCTCCCGGCTATGTCGGCTACGAGGAAGGCGGCGCGCTGACCGAAGCGATACGGCGCCGGCCCTATCAGGTCGTGCTGTTCGACGAGATCGAGAAGGCACATCCTGATGTCTTCAACGTGCTGCTGCAGGTGCTGGACGACGGCCGGCTGACCGACGGGCAGGGCCGCACGGTCGACTTCCGCAATACGCTGATCATCATGACGTCCAATCTCGGCGGCGAATATCTGGTCAATCTCGGCGAGGACCAGGATGTCGACGTCGTGCGCGACGAGGTGATGAATGTCGTCAGGGCTTCGTTCCGGCCGGAATTCCTCAACCGCATCGACGAGGTAATCCTGTTCCACCGGCTGCGCCGGCAGGATATGGGTCGTATCGTCGAGATCCAGCTCAAGCGCCTGGAAAACCTGCTTGTCGACCGCAAGATCGCGCTTTCGCTCGATCAGGAGGCGATCGATTGGCTGGCGGCCAAGGGCTATGACCCTGCCTATGGCGCGCGGCCGCTGAAGCGGGTGATGCAGAAGGAATTGCAGGACCCGCTGGCGGAAAAGATCCTGCTCGGCGAGATCCTCGACGGCTCGACCGTCAAGGTCACCGCCGGCTCCGACCGCTTGAACTTCCGCTCGAAGCCCGCGGTCGTGGCAACCGAGGCAGCCGCCTGAGCTCAAGCCAGGAGCCTGTTCCATCCCGATCGAATCGGGATGGAATTCCTATCTTCAATCTCGACCATGATCCTTTCCGAAAAACCGGCATACCCTTTTGTTACGCCGGCCTTCGGTTCATTGTCTAACACTTGGTGGGGCGCAGATGACATTGGACGACTACAATAGTTTCTGCGCCTCGCTGCCTTCGACGACCCACGTCGTGCAGTGGGGCGGCGCCCATGTCTGGAAGGTCGGCGGCAAGGTCTTCGCGATCGGCGGCTGGAGTGAGGGCAAGGAGCCGTTCGTTACCTTCAAATGCTCCGACATCGCCTATGACGTGCTGAGGGAGCAGCCGGGCCTTCGGCCGGCGCCCTATCTTGCCTCACGCGGCATGAAATGGATCCAGCGCCAGACCGGCGAAAGCATGGATGATGGCGCGCTGAAGGATTACCTGCGCGAAAGCCACCGTCTTGTCGTGCTGAAGCTGACGAGGCAGGCGCGCAAGGAATTGGGACTCGCTGCCGGTTAATCGGTCAGAAATCCGCCATCTTCATGCCCGGTTCATATTGGAACCTTATCGTTGGCAACTGATTTGCTGGCGAAGGGGTTCGCCTACCACATCAGCCCGAAATCGAGTTTTGATTTTCGCAAAGCACGATGCGGAGATTTAAAGCGTTAGAGCGTCCTTTGCGCGTCGAAAAAGACGTGCGGCGCTTTGAAGAGACAATGCCGGCGGCGGCAATTACGGACCGGAGAATTTGGCCATCATGTTGCGCACCATCTTCACCCTTTCAGCGCTTGCTGCCGGGCTGCTGGCGTCGAATGCGATGGCCTCGCCAATAGTGGATACCGCGCCACGGGTGGTTCGTGCCGCCAATGGCGGCGGCGTTCTGATTGCCCAGAACGGCAATCTCGACATCTATTACGACGCCAGGGGAAACCGCGTCATCGTCGATGCGGAGACCGGCAAGGTTATCGCCATCCAGCCGCCGCAGACCAGGCTCGACCGCCGTGCCTTGCGCCGCGAGCGCTTGCGCAACCTCGGACCGGTCGAGGACGACCCCTATTATCTCGACGACCCTGAGGACACGGCGCGGTTCCGCCGCAGGCAGATGGAAGACGAGGGCAGGGTCATCATACCGCCGGCTGACGAGTACGACCCCTATGGCGACAATTCGGTGGAAGCCTTCCCCGAAGCGCCACGGGATGACGGCTACGGCAACGGTTATCCGGAGGCAGCGCAGCCGGTAAAGCCGCGCACCATCGAGCGCCAGCCGCTCAACGAGGCCTCGATCGAGCCGATCGAGCCGACGGTGCCGAACGAGCAGGTCGCCTTACCGCCAGACACAGCCCCGCCGCCAAGCACTGGCGGCAAGACGGCGGTCGACCCGTCGCTTGCGCTCGGCGCCCGCGAGGACGTGGCGGCACTGCAGGTGCTGCTCGACCGTGCCGGTTCTTCGCCCGGCGTCATCGACGGACGCTTCGGCTCGAATGTCGACAAGGCACTTGCCGCCTATAACGAAATCACCGGCAGCAATCTGAAATCCACCGACGCGGTCGGTATCCAGGCCGCCCTGGCGCAATCCGGTGGCGATGCCTTCGCCTCCTACACGATCACGCCCGAGGATGCGGCCGGTCCCTATGTCGCCTCGATACCGGAGGACTACAGCCAAAAGGCCCAGCTCGATCGGATGGGCTACACGTCGGTACCCGAAGCGCTGGCCGAGCGCTTCCATATGGATGAAACCTATCTGAACAAGCTCAATCCGGACGCCAATTTCAATCGTCCGGGCACCATCATCAAGGTCGCCAATTTCGGCAGGCTGGCGGCGACGCCGGTGGCGCGCATCATCGCCGACAAGTCCAATAAGCAGGTCCGCGCCTATGACGCGGCGGGCAAGCTGGTCGCAGCCTATCCGGCGACTATCGGCTCGTCCGACACGCCGTCGCCGTCCGGCACGCATGCGGTGTCGCGTGTCGCATTGGACCCGAACTACACCTACAACCCGAACATCAATTTCAAGCAGGGCGAAAACGACAGGATCCTGACCATCCCGCCGGGGCCGAACGGCCCGGTCGGCTCGGTCTGGATTGCGCTGGACAAGCCGACCTACGGCATCCACGGCACGCCGGATCCGTCCAAGATCGGCAAGACCGAAAGCCATGGCTGCGTGCGGCTGACCAATTGGGACGCGCGCGAGCTTGCCAAGATCGTGACGCCCGGCGTTATCGTGGAGTTCGTCGACTAAAGCGCAACGCCCGCGCGCCCGAATCACCCGATGACCTTGCGCAGCAGTGGCGCGCGCGGCGCTGCGGCATAGATCAGCTGCACCACCAGGATGAAGCCGACGCTGAGCAACGGGCTGATCAGGCAAAGTGCAGCGCCGACGGCCCACAGGATCTGTGCCTTGACGATGCGCAGATAGACCGTTCGGGTGGTCTCCGCGTCGACACCTTCGGCCAGAAATCCGTTTTTGTCCGCGTAGCGCCAACTGGCGAGCAGCGTCAGTCCGAGCATCAAAAGATTGAACCAGTAGGCGAGCACCGCAGTCCTGAATTCGAGGAAGTCGGCGAGAAGGTCGGTCGAGAACGGCAGCAAGGCGATGAAGCCGAGGAAGCAGAGGTTCAGCGTGGCAAGCCGCCGGTCGGATTTTGCAATCAGCCCGTGTTGCGCCTGCTGGCCGAACCAGAAGATGGTCAGCGTCAGGAAGCTGAGCGCATAGGTCAGGAAGCGCGGCGCCAGTGCTGTGATCGCTGTGATCAACTCGCGTTCGGAATGCACCGTTTCATGCGCCGGCACCCTGATCTCGAGGACGATCAGGGTGAGCGCGATGGCGAACACGCCGTCGGTGATGCCGACGACGCGCCCGCGTCCTTCCGCCGAGGGTTCGAGCGGCCGTTTCATACGGTATTTCCCCCTTGTCTGTAGCGCTGCGAGAAGCTTAGCACGGCACTTGCCGTTTGCACCCTGAGCGGCGTGATCCTGCCTGTGTGGCCAGGTTGGACCTGGTTTCAACGAGAACAGTCTGCTGGCCGGTTGTCGCCGGCGCGCCGGCGATCTAGGTAAGGCGGCATGCACACGCCAACCAAAGTCGGTACCGGCGCCGTTCCCCTGACCGGCTCACTTCCCGCCGATACGTTCTGTCCGCAGGCGCAGCGGCGGTTCGTGCTGATCGCCGCGATCCTGGCTTCTGCGCTCGGCTTCATCGACGGGTCGGTCCTGGCCATTGCGACGCCGGCGATCCGCGTCGACCTCGGCGCCAGCCTCGCCGAGGCACAATGGATTTCCAATGCCTACGCATTGACACTCTCAGCCCTCATTCTCGTCGGCGGCGCCGCCGGCGATCGCTTCGGCCTGCGCCACTCCTTCGTCGCCGGCATCGTCCTGTTCATTGCCGCCTCGCTTGCCTGCGCGCTGGCGCCTAACCCGGCGGGGCTTATTGCGTTTCGGGCTATCCAGGGTGTCGGAGCGGCCATCATGGTGCCGGGCAGCCTGGCCATTATCGCCAAAGCCTATCCGAAAAAGGAACGCGGCCGGGCGATCGGCATCTGGGCCGCAGCATCAGCACTGACGACGGCGCTCGGCCCGGTGCTGGGCGGCTTCGTGCTGTCGGCGTTCGGCGACGGCATCTGGCGGGCGATCTTCGCCATCAATCTGCCGCTCGGCCTTATCTCGGTCTATCTTCTGCTGGCCAAGGTCCCTGCCGACGCGCCGGTGGAAAAGCGCAGCCTCGATCTCGGCGGCGCTGCACTCGCCATATTGGCGTTCGGAGCTCTCGCTTACGGTCTGACCTCGATCAGTGGCGACGGGGAGGGGCTGATGTCCGGCCCGAGTATTGCCGCCGGTGCGGTTTTGCTCGTCGTGTTCATCGTCTTCGAGCGCCGGCGGCGCGAGCCGATGATCGATCTGTCGTTGTTTCGGATCGGCGCGTTCGCGGGCGCCAATGTGGCTACCTTCTTCCTTTATTTTGCGCTGTCGGCCAATCTGTTCTATCTGCCGATGCTCATGATCGCCGGATGGGGGCTGAGCGCGGCCGAGGTCGGTTTCATCTTCTTGCCGCTTTCGGCATTGATCGCAGTGTTGTCCGGACCGGTCGGCCAGTGGTCCGACCGCATCGGGCCTCGCTTTCCGATCGCCAGCGGCAGTCTGGTTGTGGCTCTTGCCTTTGCCGGACTTGCCTTGCTGGCCTATTGGGGCATCCACAATTTCTGGATCGGGGTATTCCCGCTGATGGCATTGATGGGGCTCGGCATGGCGCTGGTGGTATCGCCGCTGTCGAGCGCCCCCGATAAGGGGGGGGGGGGCCAAGATAAAGGGGGGGGCGCGCGGGGAGACAAACCCCCGGCGCGCCGCCGGGGGCGGCTTTG